>DKQG01000001.1 GCA_002471575.1 Alphaproteobacteria bacterium UBA7314
TATTCAGAAACGAGGACCATCATGGCCGCCCGTAAATCCACCAAGAAATCCACCCCGAAACCCGCCGCCAAACGCCGTCCAACCAACTTAGACGCGACATTCCTGCTGCCGCCCAAGGACGAACTTCATCTGATGATAGAGGAATGGGTAGCGGAAGATGTTGGCCTGCAGGATTTGACGACGAACGTCATGATTCCCTCCGAGGCGAAGGCAGACTTCGTCATGAACACCCGTGAAGACATCGTCATCGCAGGAATCGAAGTAGCCGCCGAGGTATTTCGTCACATCGTACCAGACGCGAAGGTGAAGACCCTCATCAAGGACGGTACGCTTGCCAAAAAAGGAACGCCTCTTATGCGTATCACCGGACCAGGCCGTGGCCTGCTGACCGCAGAACGCACATCGCTGAACATTCTGCAGTTCATGTGCGGGATAGCGACGCTGGTTCGCGAATACGTCTCGCAGATTGAACATACCGCCGCGCAGCTAATCGACACCCGGAAAACCATTCCGGGTCTTCGCATGCTGTCCAAATATTCGGCCTGCGTCGGCGGCTGTCGGCCGCATCGCTTGGGCCTGCACGACGGCGTGATGATCAAGGACAACCATATCGCCGTACACGGATCGATCACAAGGGCTGTAGCCCAAGCTCGCGCACTGACCCCTACCCTTACCAAGGTAGAGGTCGAGTGCGATACGCTGAAACAGGTCGAGGAAGCGGCCAAAGCCGGTGCCGACGTCATCATGTTCGACAACATGTCTGCCGCGATGATGAAAAAAGGCATCGGAATCATCGCCGGGCGCGCCCGCACCGAAGCCTCCGGCGGTATCCGCATGGATACAATTAAGGAAAAGGCAGAATCCGGCGTCGATTTTATTTCCGTAGGCCGGATGACGCAGTCCGCGCCTGCCGTAGATATCGGCCTCGACGTGACGATCTCGAATTAAGATCTGAATGCGGGGAACGCTCTTCCTCGTAGTCGGGCCGAGCGGCGCCGGCAAGGATACGCTTATGGATGGCGCCCGCGCGGCGCTAGCCAATGACGCGGATATCGTGTTTGCACGTCGTGTCATCACCCGTTCGGCAGACGCAGGCGGCGAGGATCACGAGGCGCTAACGGAAGCCTTATTTGATAACCGTCACCGCCAAGGCGCGTTCATGCTGGACTGGCAGGCCCACGGGTTGAAATACGCGATACCGGCAGTCTACGCCGACGAACTCGCCGCTGGCAGAACCGTGATAGCCAACGTATCGCGAGGTATTATCGAAGAGGCGATTGCACGTTATTCGCCGGCTATCGTGCTGGAGGTGTCGGCATCACCCGACGTCCTCGCCCGCCGTCTCGCCAACCGCGGTCGTGAAACCGACACAGATATTCGTACCCGCTTGAACCGTGAAGCTGCCCGAATTCCGGCAGAAGCGGTGAGGGTGACGGTGCTGAACGACGGCTCCCCCAAAGAAGGTATCGACAAGTTCATTGCCGCTCTGACACGCGCAGCGCCAGAAAGCGCTATGCTTTTATCCCGCAAGATCGACGGTAGAGCCCTCGACGAAAGCGCATACCGATCGATCATTGGTGATATCGTCGTGGGACGTTTCGAAGACCAGCAAATTTCGGATTTTCTGGTGGCGGTCTCGGAGTCTCTGGATCGCGACGAGACCGTCGACCTTGCACGCGCACGCGCCGATTTCTCGACTTCTATCGAATGGGGTTCCGATCTCGTCGTCGACAAACATTCCATGGGCGGCATACCCGGCAGCCGTATCACGATGGTGGTGATCCCGATCGTCGCCGCGCACGGCATGACGATCCCCAAAACATCCTCGCGCGCGATTACATCCCCAGCGGGAACAGCAGACGCGATGGAAGTTCTGGCCCGGGTCGATCTGGATGCCGACGACGTGCGGAGGACGGTGAAGGAGACCAATGGCTGTATCGCCTGGAACGGGCGGCTGAATCATTCCCGCGTCGACGAAATAATGAACCGGATCACCCGGCCGTTAAAGCTCGACACCCTTCATTGGTCGGTTTCGTCGATCTTGTCGAAAAAACTTGCAGCCGGAGCGACCCACTGCATCATCGACGTGCCGCTGGGTCCGAGCGCGAAAGTCCGTAGCGGCACAGACGCCAAAAATCTTAACGATCTCTTTATTTATGTCGGTGAGGCCTTGGGATTGCATGTAGAAGTCCGTCTTACGGACGGAAGTGCACCCATAGGGAACGGCATAGGACCAGCGTTGGAAGCCCGCGACGTAGTTTCCGTATTGCAAAACGAAGAGGGCGCACCGGGGGATTTGCGCGATAAAGCGCTATCATTCGCCTCTTCTATTCTTGCCTTCGACCCGTCTGTATCCGACGCCGAAGCAGCCATCCGGGCATGCGAACTACTGGACAGCGGGGCTGCGTGGGAAACGTTCGAGCGCATGTGTACCCAGCAGGGACCGCCGCCAGAAGAAACGGAAATCGGGCGTCATACCTTTACGATCCTCGCAGACACCGACGGCACCGTCGACTTTATCGACTGTTTCGAGCTTGCCACTATTGCCCGGGCCGCCGGTGCTCCGGTGGACAAAGGCGCTGGCCTCGATTTATTCGCTCGGGCCGGCGACGCTGTGCAGAGCAGCCAGCCGCTCTATCGTATTCATGCTCAAACGGAAGCAGGACTGGAGGCGGCGCGAACCAGAGCCACTAAGGATCCGGCATATCGCGTTTCTCAGACCTGACGGATCTCAGTCGAACACGTCAGGAAATTTGGCCCGCACTTCCTGCGCCAACTCTGGCGAAGTCATCGCGACTTCAGGGAAATCGTCGATATGCTCATAGGGAATACACGCATCGATGACTACTCGGCTGTTATAGAGCTTCTCGTCGAACACCATAGTATCCAAGCGTGAAGACCAAGTCCTGTCCAGAACAGTCATATCGCGCTTGGGATCAGATCGCGTCCCCATCGCCCATATAACATCATTGATGTCGGTCGGATCGATATCATCGTCAACCACCACTATGTAACGGCCGACATAGCCCACAGGGTTCACCTGTGACGCAACCAGTCCCACCTGGTTTGCATGCCCGAAATAACGCTGTTTTATCGACACCGCAACGAAGGTTCGTCCCGACCCGGCCTGATGCACCCACACACCTTTCACATCAGGAATACCGGCCCCTTCCAGTGAGTCCAGCAAACCGGCCGAACGAATGAAGCACCTCTCGAACAGGTGACTGTGCGGCGGTTTCTGGCTGGCGGCGCAGGTTAGAATAGGGTTGTCGCGGTAATAAACGCGCTCGATATGGATGACCGGCTCTTCCTTGGCGTCGCCGGCGTAGTACCCGGTCCATTCGCCGAACGGTCCCTCTAACGCAGTTTCATCGGGCGATACCCAGCCTTCCAGAACCAACTCGGATCGCGCAGGAAACGGCAGACCCGTAACCTCGCCTTCGATGCATTCCATCGGCTGCCCTGAAAGGCCACCCGCCCAGTCAAGCTCCGGAATATTGTCGGCTAGTGTGTAACGGGCGGCGATATATGTAGCGGGGTCGATACCGACAACGATGACCATCGGGCACTTTTTGCCCGCGCTCAGATATTTATCGCGCTGAATTCGCCCCTGCTTACCGTTTGAAATATATGAGGTAGCGATATTTCTACCATTGAGCATGACGCGATACGTACCGACATTCACACGACCTGTATCCGGGTCCTTGGTGATCACGCCGCACGCCGTGCCGATATAACGCCCGCCGTCCTTTTCATGATGAACCGGAACGGGAAACTTCATCAGATCGACGTCGTCATCACGGTCGATGTTTTGCAGAACTGGCCCTTCACTCACCATCCGTGGCGGAACAGGCTGGTACTGCTTGATGCGGCTGCGATAAGCATCGAGCATGGCCCGCCGGTCGCCGGAAGTCGCAGGGTCGATCCCCATCCCCAGCGCCAGACGAAGCGGCGATCCCAACATTCCGTATAGACAGCGGAAGCCCTTTTCGTATCCTGGGACCTCATCGAAGAGCAGCAACGGCGACCGATCCACTTTTTCTCGGTACAGCACTTCGGTGACGGCGCCAATCTCCTTGTCCCAGTGAGCGCCAGCAACGTTTTTAAGCTCGCCACCTTCGTCCACCGCCGCGAGAAAATCACGCAGGTCAGTCTGCACGTATTGATTTGCAATGGATCCATCCATCGGTCTCGTTCTCCGTATCATCGTTTATGCGTTTCACGGCTGGCAGCAGCGTTATTCAGTCGAGCAGATAGCCCCACTTCTCTCTCGACTCCCGCGCCAGTTCCAAGGAAGGGGAGTTTACCGGTGGAAACTCGTCCTTCCAATGGAATGGGCGGCAGGCGTCGATTATAGCGCGGCTGTTGGTCAGGTTTCCCGCTTCCTTGTCTTCGGGTGAAATACGAGGATCGAGATGCGTCGACCAGGCACCATTGATTATGTCGATAGACGTCGCAGGGTCCGACCGCGTTAGCATCGCCCAGATCAGCTCTTCAAGGTTAGAAACGTCAACGTCCTCATCAGTGACAACCACGTATTTGCCGGCATAGGCGCCGATCTGACACTGGCAGGCAACGTGGCCGGCCTGTTTTGCATGACCGGGATAACGCTGCTTGATGGCGACACCCATCAACATCCTGGCGGTACCGACTTCATGGAGCCAGGTGGCTGTGACGTCCGGCACGCCGGCTCGCGCAAGATTTTCTTTAAGCATCGCCGAGCGAATGATCGATCTGTAGCGGGCGACTTCATAGGGTGGTCGCTGAGCCGGGCAGCCTAACAGGATCGGGTTGTTGCGATGGTAAATGGCCTTGATCTCCATCACAGGTTCGGCCCGCATTTTCGAACCGTAATAACCTGTCCATTCGCCGAATGGTCCCTCGGGACGCCGGTCAGTCGGAGAGACAAAGCCCTCGATAACGATTTCGGCGTCAGCCGGGAAAGGCAAGCCAGTATGCTTCCCTTCAATCAATTGCATGGCCTCGCCACGTATTCCGCCAACAACGTCATATTCGCAGACGTTGTGCGGGATATCGGACGTACCCATCAGGAACGTCATCGGATCTCCCCCCAACACAATCACCGTCGGCATCGGCTCGCCGTTCTCTACCCATTTGTCGCGGTGTACACGGCCGTGTTTGCCGGGCGAGATGTAAAACCCCACTTCGTTCCTGCTATGGATCATCACCCGATATGTGCCGACATTGATCCAGCCGGACTCCGGATCTCGCGTTACGTTATAAGACCCCGTACCGATGTAGCGTCCGCCGTCACCTTCGTGCCAAATCGGCGCGGGGAAAGCTTCGATATCGACATCGACACCTTCTATCACGTTTTCCAGCACCGGACCGTCGGAAACGATTTCATGCGGAATTTCGCGCATGTCCTCGGTATAGTGCTCTCGAAACGCATCAGACAGATCGATCTTCGAATATTCAAGTGGAAAGCCCAGCGTCATATTCATGCGCTTTCCACCAAAGAAGTTCACTAGAACGCGCGAGCCGAGCGTCGTGCCGGGTATGTCCTCAAAAACTACGCATGGCGCGGTCTCGCTATGCTGGACGACCTCAGTGGCCATGCCAATATCTCGCTCCCAGCTTGCGCCGGACACATGCTTCACTTCGCCCAGCTTATCGGCTTCTTCCAGCCAGTCGCGCATATTCGTATAGGGTATGTTCCGGACATTGGGCAGTGTCCCCGAAGAATTGCTAGTGTTAGCCTTGCCATCAGCCATCGGACATATCCTTCATAGTTCGGTACAGTTCGTTTATCGACGTTTCGGCACGTTTTTCCACGACGCTCGCCGTGAACAAACCCTATCCGGGCAGTCGATTACTCGCAAATCTCGTCACGGTATATCTGCGAGACCACAATGAAATACCGACCGACGGGACCTGACGATCAAATTCCCACAATCCGCTCACCACCATTTGGACTGATAATCTGGCCGGTGATGAAATCCGCCTCGTCGGATGCCAAGAACGCAACCGTATAAGCCATGTCGAATTCGCCGGACATGCGCTTCAACGGCACCTGCTCGACCCGTTTTTTCAAACCTTCCCGGTCGCGGCCGCGCGACGTCATGCCAGTCAGGACAAAGCCCGGCGCCACGGCGTTGACCATTATGTTCCATTCCGCCAGCTCGCGGGCCAGCGAATTGGTCAGTCCAGAAAGCGCCGATTTTGCCGCCGAATAGTGCGCGGCAACGTTGTTGCCGCCAAGCGCATACATCGAGGATGTATTAATGATCTTACCGTAACGGCGTTTCTTCATCCCTGGAACCACCGCCTGCGTTAGAAAGAACGATCCCTTGAGGTTGATATCGACCATCCTGTCGTAGGCGTATTCGGTAACATCCTCGAACGCCAGTCGCTCTCCACTGACACCTGCGTTGTTGACGAGGATATCGATCTTTCCGAGCTCCACTTCCGCGGCCTGCGTCTTTCGGGCCATGCCCGCAACATCGCTGACATCATGCACGAACTGGATAACTTTGCCGCCGGATGACGCGGCGCACTCCGCGGTTTCTGCCAGTCCTTCTGAATTTAAATCGTTAACGATCAGGTCTGCGCCGCGCTCCGCCATAAGGACGGCATGACTTCGACCAATGCCACTGCCTGCCCCGGTAATCAAAGCAACACGTCCATCAAGTGAGACTGACATACTGTCCCCTCCTATTTTCCACTGCCCGCTGGCCAAAGCGTCAGCATTCGTATTGGATAAAAGAAACTTACCTCAGAGATGGGATTCAGAAAAAGAATGAACGACACACTGACAGATTTTTCGCACCATGAAACACCCATTAACCTTCCTGCCAACCAGTCAGAACCGGAATACGTATCCGATGCTATGGCCGAACTGCTTGGCAAGATGGATTTCGACTACGTGTTCCTACTGCCTGGCGCAAGCTATCGCGGGCTTCACGACTCACTCGTAAATCATAACCGGAATCTCGATCCGAAAATCGTCCTTGCGACCAGCGAACTCTCAGCGGCTTCTATGGCGCACGGATACGCCAAGGCCGCCGACAAACCTGCTCTGTGTATCCTGCACGATCTTGTCGGCCTAATGAACGGTTCAATGGGCTTATACAATGCATATTGCGACCGAACACCGGTATTGTTCCTCGGCGGAGCAGGACCGTTGGACCCGGATCAGCGACGCTTCATCGAATGGAACCATTCCGCCAGCACGCAGGCCGACATCATCAAGGACTGGGTGAAATGGACGGATGAGCCGCCGACCGGCAATGCAACGCTGAAATCAATCGTCCGTGGCAAGACCATCTGCGAAACCTATCCACCGGGCCCAGTGTACGTATCCATTGATACCCACATACAGGAACAGCCCGTAGACGAAACGCTGGAGCCGATAGACCCCGACCTGCCGCGCCATAAAGCACCACCGCCAATGGGGCCCAATGAAGATGCCTTGACCGAAGCGGCGGAAATGATCGTCAACGCAAAGTTTCCGGTGCTGGTGGGCGGTCGTTTCGGTGTTTATGAACGCATGCGCGAACCGTTGATCGAGCTTCTGAATATCAGTGGCGCCGCCGGAATGAACGACCGTGCCGTCTATTGCTGGCCGAGCGATCACCCGCAAAACCTGTCCGGGGATAAAGATGCGCTTCGTGATGCTGACGTCATCGTGTGTATGGACACGATCGACATCAACAATGTCATGGGCACCTATGCCATCCGGCGAAGGGCCGACATTCGTGAAGCACGAGAAAAAGCCCCACCGAAGATCATCGATATGTCGTTGAACGCTATGGACAACAATTCATGGACTGCTTTCGGGGGACCAACGCCACCTGTCGATCTGCAGATCGTCTGCGAGCCTGAATACGGCCTTGAATGCCTGACCGCCGCCGTGCGTAAAGCGCTTGAGCGAGACAACGGGAGCCATGACCACATCGAGGCGCGTAAGAAAATGCTAGCCGAACGGCACGAGAAACTGCGTGCCACACAAACGGAAAAGGCAAGGGAAGGCTGGGATCAGTCACCGATCAAGTTGGAACGTATGATCTATGAGGTATTCCAGGCAGTGAAAGACAAGCCATGGACACTGACTGCAGCCAACCACCGCAGTTTCAACGAAGTCGTCTGGAATTTTCCCGGCGCGGGTGCCTATCTCGGTGCTGATGGTGGCGGCGGCGTCGGATACAACGCATCGGCCGCGATAGGCGCGGGTCTGGCGCTGCGCGACAAGGGCCGTTTCTGCGTCTCGATCGGCGGCGACGGCGATTTCTTAATGGCGCCCGGCTGCCTCTGGTCCGCGGTCCATTATGGAATTCCGATGTTGCACATTGTTAACAACAATTCGACATGGGGAAACGATGAGGTTCACCAGGTGGAGGTCGCTCACAACCGAAACCGGCCTCGGGAAAATGCCTGGATCGGTCAGGCTATGCGAGATCCCATAATCGATTTCGCGCAGGTCGCGCGCGGTTTCGGCGCGTGGGCGGAAGGCCCAGCACGGACGCCGGACCAGCTCGCAGATATCCTCGGCCGCGCCGTCGCGGAAGTGGAAAAAGGCCGGGTTGCGATCGTTGACGTGACGACGACGCTGGGGGGAGTATCCTAGAAAATCAACCCTTCAGCGCATCCCGCTGTGCGTTACCAAAACCGACCAGCAGGGTGCCCGCGCCCTCGAATACGGGCCGTTTTACAAGGGTGGGATTGGCGACAATCAGCGCTTCGGCTTTGCCTGCATCGACGCTTTCCTTTTCGGCGTTGGAGAAATTGCGCCAGGTCTTGCCGCGCTTGTTCAGCAACACAGCTGCTCCCACATCCTCCAGCCAGACGGCGACCTGCGTCGCGGTAAGGCCATCTTTTCTGAAATCGTGAAAGCGATGCTCTATTCCGCCCGCCTCCAGCCATTTCAGGGCCTTGCGGCAGGTATCGCAGTTCCTGATACCATAGACGGTGATCATATCAACTCCCCTTTAAGGTGTCGTAGAGCAAATCCAGCGCAGTGCAGGCGAAAGTCCACATATTATCTTCCCTGTCGTCATTTCCCGTTTGCACAACGCGGGTAGCCGACGATGGGCCAACGACCGCCAGAGCAACATAGCCTGCCGGGTTACCGTAGCGGTTACCGCCAGGTCCTGCCGCGCCAGACTCGCCGATTGCCCAGTCAGTATCGAGAATATCGCGGATAGCACTGGCCGCCAGCGTAGCGTATTCCTCGGTCGATCCCGGCATTTCGGCCTTGGCGTCATTGAAGCGTAGAATACCTCGCCGCGCCGTCTGGGTGTAGACAGACCCGCCGCCGATGAAATAAGCGGAAGCGCCCGGCACAGACAACAACGCCGCAGAAATGAGACCACCCGCCGCGGACTCGGAAACCGACACGGTCTGGCCGCGTTCCCTCAGCAGGGCGCCGACGGGGCTGGCCATTTGGACTAGTGAAGGCATAGGTTGTGATCCCGTTTTGGTAGTCAGATGTATATTTTTTGTGATTACTTGAGCGCAGATTGCCGATAAATGTTATCAGCTGCAACAGGATGGTTTACGCACGAGCTACCTTGGGGGGGGGCGGCAATTAGAGCTATCAGGAGTTTCTCGTTAGCTGGCGCTTTTTAGAGCATCCTCACATCGTCGCCCGCCAGAAAGCGGGCGCCCTCGCCGCGCAGCATCCGCAAAACATTTTCAGCACCCCGCTTTGCCGCAACCACAAGCGCGCCATCGGTCATAGCCGAATTGTGGGGTGACGCAATCACGTTGGGCAGATCGAGAAACGAATGTTTGGTCTCGAATTTTCCGTGACGGACCGGTTCGATCCACCAAGCCTCAAGGCAAGCGGTAAAAGAGGGGTTTTCAATAAGGTGGCGATACAAATCGTCCTCATCTACGATCTCCCCCCGCGCCACGTTTACAAGCACGGCATCGGGCTTCAGCCGGTCGAGATGCTCAGACCGTATTAATCGGTCCGTATTGCGGGTCAGCGCCAGCGTGATCACGAGGACGTCCGCCGCTGCCATTACGCGGTCGAGATCGTCCAGCTTGCCGATAAAATCGACCTCTTCGTCGGTCGTTCCGGAGCGGTTGAGTGCCTCAATTCGCATACCTAGGTCACGCATCAGGCGCGCGACCTCCCGCCCGGTCTCTCCAAACCCCAGAACGCCGCATGTCGCGCCGCGGATCTTCTTCGTCGGCAGAAACTGGTTAAAATCGCCCGCCCTCATATTGTTATGTTCAACAGTCAGCCGTTTGGAAGCCGCCAGCGCCATTGCGACGACGTGTTCCGACATCGGTTCGGCGTAGGCACCGGCGTTATAGGCAACGGGGATGTGCGGCGGTATCTCGCTTAGCGGCAAATAATCGATGCCGGCGGTCAAGCACTGGATCAGTTGGCAATTATCCAGCAATGCAATTGCATCAATGCCAAGATCGCGGATCGGGTGATAGGTAATAACTGCTCGAGCGCTGCGCAGCGCGGTATCGCGTTCCGGTCCGCTTAGATCGGGAAGAAACCGAACGCTCGCCTCGTCACCGATGTGCTTGGCAAGCGCATCGCGAATTTCATCTGGCGGCGCATGAGAGACAAGAACCAGAGGTTTTTCCATGCCTGGGTTATACCGGCAGTTACTCTGTCCGGCTTTCAGACGTGAAACTCCGTCAGGACCCGAGTAACTTCCTCGGGAAACAGTTCCTCGATCCCGACCTTGCGCTGGCAGACACCCTGTTCGAAACCGTACTGCAGAAAGGCCTCGAGCGTGGTGCGGTTTTTCTCGATCCCGTAGGGAAAAAAATCGTCACCGAAAAGATCTTTCGCCTTTTGCGCGGCTGCATAGCACCAAGCAAACGGCATTCGAGTCGCCGTCATTTCAGTCGCGCGGAACATTGCGCGGTTCTTGGCTTCTTCAAACGCTTTGTACAAATTCGTAGCCACCCAAGGATTTGCACGGAAGAAATCACCGCGCATCGCGATCACATGCATGATCGGGAAGATACCTGTATCGCGATAATACTGTTCTTCGACCTCTCGGTAATTCGGATAGAGATGGACGATCGTGTCTTCGCCTTCCTCCACCGGGGTTGGCGGATGCGCCGACATGATGCAGTCGATTTCGCCATCGAACAGCATATCGGTCAGGGATTTGTCCTGCCGCGGGGTATAGGAAACGCCTTCCGGTATTTTAAGATCGACCTTCTCCTTACGACCCGCGGAATTAACCCCGCCCTGCACCCATTCGATTTCCTGTAGTGATACACCAATGTTGTGGACGAGCCACCCACGCGTGTAAATCGAAGCGGTCTGCGCCCATTCGGGAATACCAATGCGTTTGCCGCGCAGATCGGATGCTTCCGTGATTTCGCTGTTCGGCAGCACAAATAATGAAGACTGGCGAAAAACACGCGAAGGAAAGACCGGAATGCCGGTAACGCTGTCGTCATCCTGAGATTTAAGCGCGATGTACTTACCAAAAGACATCTCGGAGACATCCCATTCACGGAACTTGATGAACCGGAAGAATGTCTCCTCGATCTGAAGATTCAGATACCTGAGATCGATCCCCTCAGCCTCGATATCCCCGCGCGTCAGATCACGCATATGCTCATAATCGCTGGCAGCAAAGGTAACGGTCAGTTTCGACATAACATCAAGCTCCCAAATGCAGTTCGGGCGGAAGCATGCTCCCGCCCGACCTCACTAAATTGATTTTGGCCTAGGCGACCTTCTTACGCCAGCCCATCTTCTTGTCCAGCGCGTCACCAGCATCCGCGATCCCGTTGAGGTAATAATCCCACACGATCAGATTTTCCTCACACGCATCGATAACATCGTCTTCCATATGAAGTTTTGCAGCATGCTGTGCCACGGTCTTCCAGCCGAGATCAGAATGCTTGATATCGGCTTCGGAATGCATGCCGAAGAACAGACGCTGTTCCGGAGTAAGGTCAAACAGCTTGCCCCAACGCCTGTTTTCATTGCCGAACCAACCCTTTTTCTTTACCTCGCCCTTGCCGTAGCCTGGGATATTGGCCCGTTCGGCACAGGTGTTTGCCATAAGACCCAACAGCCAGTGACGGTTGCTCATCAAACCTTCCCACGCGCGCCAGCACATACGCGTCGACGGCAACGGTTTCGTGTTCCTAATCTGCGCGCGTCTCATCCCGCAATCGACCCCAAGATCTTCGAGGACCTTCCAGTGCGGCCGGCCGTCGCCATGCTCCGCATCCGAGATAAGCTCTTCATGACAGGCTTCCAGGATATCCATTTTCACATCCCAGTCAGGCGTATTAGTCGCCACCCGAAGTTTGAGTACCGAGTTGCGCTGCCGCGTATTCAACCGGTGCTGCATCACAAAGGTGTATGCTCGCCCCTTCGTCATCGGTTCGTTTAGCATGCGATTGTTTTTCGAAAAATTGTCCACCACCTTGTCGATGCCGGCGATTACCGTTTTGGTGCTCATATCTGAATATCCTTTCATGTTATCGACGCTCTTTTACTATGTTGGGCGTAACCTGTTAAAAACACTCCCCCAATAGCTTCCATGCCGAATTTCAATGGCTCTTTGATGGGTGAAATAACTAAGACCTTCGAAGTCGGCCATCGCTTGACGCAATACTGTCGGCGATTACCTGATCGATGATCCCGCGTACCGCTCGGGTTGCGTTGTTTTCCACATGCGAGGCCGCGTATGCGAAATGCAGTGTCCGCCGGACCTTGGGACCAACGATCTGCGAGGCAAACAGCTGATTCGCCTGAACCGCCTGCTGCACTACCGCATAAGGCAGGATAGTCCACCCCAGCCCACCCAAGACGAGATCACGCATCGTGGCGACGGAATCGATTTCGAACGAAACGTTAATTGTAGCGTCCTTCTTGCGGGCCATATCCTCAACCCAGTCACGAAGGCCGAACCCCCGGCTTGGAAGGATCAGGCTGCGTTGGCAAACAGTGGCAAAAGACACAGTTTCTCCGGGATCTTGGTCCCCTACTGCACCGACGAGATAGAGATCCTCGCCCATCAAAGGTTCTGTCGGAATACCCGTCACAGCGCCCGGATTGTAGGTGAACGCCATGTCCAGGGAATTGTCGTCGAGCCGGCGCATAATTTCCTCGCTTAGACCCTCGAACAGGTTTAACGAGATATTCGGGTAAGCGTCCCGGCAGGCACGAATAAGCGGGATAGCAAGCAAAGCGCGGGCCGTCGGCGTTATACCGAGAACGATTTCGCCACGTGGCGGGCCGGACAGGTCCATAACTTCCTGACGGGCTTGTTCGACCTGTTTCAGGATCGCATTCGCATGACGAAGCAATACCGTCCCTGCCTCGGTCGCCTCCACGCCGCGGGAATGACGACGCAGCAATTCGGCACCAAGCTCGTCCTCAAGCTTGCGTATCTGCAAACCAAGCGCCGGCTGGGCAATGCGAACCCGATTGGCCGCCCGCGTGAAGCTTTTAGCCTCAACTATTTCGGAGAAATATCTTAACTGGCGAATATCCATGCTCTCGATCTCATATATGTTTTCGTTATACTACATCTTCTTTCTATACCCCAAAGACATTTCTGAAAGACACTGGCACCCTTGGCCAAAGAGGAGCAACCACATCCCCAGAAATAGCTACATAGACGAGAACGAAAACGCTGACTAAGCCGGTCAACTGATCTAATCCACCGAACGCGTTCGCGCGGCGCGCACTAGCTAGGCGCCATGACCCAACATCCTACTTGCGGCACAGGCTGAGTGAAGTACTGGAATTGACTGCTATCCGAAACACCACCGTCGCAAACGGTCAGGGAAATGAGCGGTATCTTCATTTGGATGGAAAACGAATGCGGTTATTGTTCGCTCGTAATATCGGAGGTGCCGCAGCAACAAGACCTGACCAAAGAGAAGCTCATGTCGCTGCCGGAGATCGAGACTTACGAGATGTTCGCCGACCAAGAACGCACAACCTTGCGCTGGGCCCGCCTGTTCAAACAAGGCTAACACTGGATAGACCGCAACGAAGTCTACAAAGATCTGAAGGAAGCGTTCTTGTAAGAAGAGACCGTCGAACTTGGCCAGCTCTGCACAAAGACACACCGTGTCAGCGAGCTGGTGAAATCCTTCAAAGTTATGAGCTGGGGTGAAGCCTGCTAGATCAACCGGAGCCTGAAAAAAAAAGCAGCCAATCGCGGCGGAGTAATCTACCGGACGTCTTCTCCCTTGACCGTAATCCGCCGCATCATGCGGCGTTCACCGGGGTCAAAATCAGTGCGGGCGTGCATGCTACACCGATTGTCCCACATCACCAGATCGCCGACCTGCCAGACATGTTCGTAGGTGAATTCTGGCTTTTCACTGTGCTCAAACAGCTTCTGCAGGGTCTCGTCGCTCTCCTGCTCCGACAGTTCGTGGATGATGTCCGTCATCAGGCGGTTGACATAGAGCGCCTTGCGTCCCGTTTCCGGATGCGTCCGGGCCACCGGGTGATCGTATTGTGGCGCGTCGGGATCGATGTTGTCGCCGCGCTTCAAAGGATTGCCGGCATAGTCGTAAATGTTACGGGCTTTCAGACCATCCAGTTTTTCCCGCAAGCTGGCAGGTAGCGTTTCCCATGCGGCATAGCAATTTGCGAACAGCGTGTTACCGCCAACCTTGGGAATCTCAATGGCATATAGCGTGGAGGCCCGGCAAGGAAACTCGTAGTAGCACTGGTCGGAATGAAACCACATGTCCCCGTTTTCGAGCGCGGTCTGAAAGCCGGTATCGGTGACGTTGGTGATCATCATCGTGTGGCGCATCTCTTCATTGGCAAACTTGCCCGTGCGCACATCTTCCAGGTCACCGAAATAGCGGCAAAAACGGACCTGATCTTCGTTGGATATATCCTGATCGCGGAACACGATCACCAGATGATCGTACCACGCCTGCTCGATCGATTTTAGGGTTTTCCCATCAAGCGGCTTGGTCAGATCGACGCCGCGAATTTCAGCGCCGCACGCGTCCGACAGGGGAATAACTTCAATATCTGCAATAGCCGTCGCCATGGCTCGCTCTTTCTCGTATCAATACTTAGGATGCGAACTATATTCCTGACCTCCGCCATACGCAATTGAGAGGAAAATTTTGAGTACATCGGCTGCTGGCCCCGCTGTAGAAAACCGCCTGGGACGTGCAGCCGTGTTCGGGACAGGTTTCTTCAGTCTGAGCCAGATTCCGATGATGACGCTCATTATCCCGCTCTGGGCCCTCGATATCGGTGCCAGTGCATTCTGGATCGGCATGGCGATCGCCATGCGGGCGGTCCTGGCCATGTTTTTCTCCATTCAGACCGGCGCGATCATGGACCGGCTCGGTACCCGGCGCGTGACGTTGACACTTGGGACACTCGGCACTGTGCTGGTGTTGTTATACCCGCTGATACCATCCGTTACCGGCATGCTGGCCCTTCAGGTAATCGTCGGGTTTTTGCATCTGACCTGCTGGATCGGCGCGCAGGCACTTGTTGGCCGGATGACCAACGGCGAACCAGCTCTGATGGGCAGATTCAGTTTTCTAGCCACACTGGGTAATTTCCTCGGCCCTTTCCTCGCCGGGCTGGCATTCCATCATCTAGGCGCCTGGGGGGCGTTCGGAATGGTATCTATCTGGTCACTGGCGTTTGTGACCATCACATTCGCGGTCCCCCGCAGCATGGATGCGGGCTCGGAGACAAAGATTACGATGCTCGATGTCCTGCCACAGTGGACGCATTATGCCGCGGGATTTGGACTGCTGCGGGTCCCCATCGTCGCCTACGTAATCGTCGTCTCCGCAGTCCTCGCCGGCACCTATGCGATGCGCCACACGTTCTTCGCCGTCTACATGGAAAGTATCGAATTTACGCGCGACGAGATCGGTTTGATCGTTGGATGTATCGCCCTCGCCGGCAGCGTCGCCGGTTTGACCGTAGGCCGTCTGTCTCGCTGGATGGCGCCCCAATGGCTGGTTCTGATCGGCACCGCGATGGCGACCGCCACGTTTAGCGTTGCCCCGTTGTTCAGTGGGTTCTGGTCGCTGATGGCGGTCGCGTGCGCCACCGGTGTCTGCTCGGGCACTGCATTTCCGATGATCCTGTCGGTACTCACCCGCGGCGCCGGAACCGAACAACAGGGGTTAAGCGTCGGTCTGCGCGCCACGATGAACCGAACCGCTTCCCTGATCGTTCCCATCGCTATGGGTGCCATCGTCAGCGCAACGACGCTGGCAACGGGGTTTTTCATAACCGGCGGGTGTATTATCGCAATAACAGGATTGATGGGAGTCGTTCTCGTCCGGGTTCTCAAGAACCAAAAAGACGCTGAGGGAGACACTGCATGACCACATATCATGAGCTATCCATAGACAAGCTCTTTCGCCTCGACGGTGAAGTCGCCCTCGTTACCGGCGGCGGCGACGGCTTTGGGCGTATAGCCTCGATGACATACGCCAATGCTGGCGCCTCTGTCGCGGTCACGGATATCGACAAGACCAAAGCCGACGCCGTTGTTGCGGAGATCATCGATGGCGGCGGGCATGCAGTGGCTCTGGAACTCGACGTGTCAGACCGAACAGCCCTGAAGTCCACAATCGACGAGGCTGCGTCGGTGTTCGGCGGGCTGCATATTCTTGTAAATAACGCCGGGATCACCCGGCGCGGCCCTACCCTCGACATGACGGACGATGATTGGGATTCAGTGATCGAGATCAATCAAACCGCTGTGGTGCTGGGCAGCAAGGCGGCGGTTCCTCACATGCTTGTTCACGGCGACGGAAAGATCATCAACCTGGCTTCAATTGTCGGCCTAGTTGGTAACCGGCACTTTGCACATATCGGCTATCAGGCCGCCAAGGGCGCCATCGTGAACATTACCCGAGGGCTCGCAGTGGAATGGGCAGATCAGGGTATCCGGGTTAATGCAGTGGCGCCCACTTTCTTCCGAACCAATTTCGGCGCCGCACGTATGCAATCCAATCCGGATCTATTAGCCGCTATCGAAGCCGACACCCCAATAGGCAGGTTCGGCGAACCATGGGAACTCGCTGGCGGCTTGTTGTATCTGGCTACCCGCGCCTCATCGATGGTCACCGGTGTCACCCTGCCGATCGACGGTGGATGGACGGCCGTATAGCTCTCGCTGAAATTAAACCAATTAAATCAATTACCAGGAAAGCATTGGGCGTTCAGGGATTACTCGAAGCCCAGCAGATAAAAGCGGCACTGCGCCGCAGCAAGGACGGCACGTTCGGTTACTGTATCCAGTGCGATGAAGAAATCGCCGAAAAGAGGCTGGAACTGCTGCCACACACGCCGCTTTGTAAGGCTTGCATGTCCTGCACCGAATCGAGGCGCGCACCAAAAAAGCTAAATCCTTCCCGCAGAGATACGCAATACCTGGATTTGTTCGAGAAAATTGAATCTGCTTGACCCGTTCTCCTATGGTGGGAGCTGTAAGCTGAGACATTGCGCAGTCAGTTTGATGGATTGCTGGTCCAAGCACGCAAAATCTTGGACAATTTTCACCGCCCCTTTTTCGCCCGCTGTTACTTCGAGGACATAACCAACGCCAACAGATTGGCCGCGTAGTCCGAAGCCTGCGGTGTTTCCATCAGTCGCGCATTACTAAGATACGTTTTGCAGGTTTCCAAAGACGTTCGGTTGCGCGACGTAATCGTCGCCAGAACATCTTCTGCCCGGTCGTAAAGTTTGCCCGCCGGTACGACGTGACTGACAAACCCAGCATCTCGGGCGGTCCGGGCATCAATCTCGTCGGTCGAATACACCATCCACGCCACCGATTTGGGCATCGACCGGTCGATATGAGCCGAGATAGCGGCTGTCGGCGGCAGATTATGTTTCATCTCCGGAAGCGAAAATTGTGCATCGTCGGCCGCGATTGTTACGTCGCAAACCGCGGCTGCCGCGCACCCGAAACCTGCCGCCCGGCCCTGCACGGTTGCAACGACGGGAATTTCCGCACCGCGCACAGCATCATAAAATCCAAGGATAGGAGCGGTAAGCGCTTCGCGCATCTCTAACGCATTCTTCGGGGCGGTTTCCGGCGCACCGTCGGGATCTCGGCCCAGACAGAAATTATCGCCGATACTGGTGAGCGAAATCGCCTTGATATCCGGATCGCAGCCCGCATCGATGATCAGGGCCGAGAGGTAATCCAGCATTTCCAGCGTCAGCATGTTGCCCTTTTCGGGCCGGTCGATCGTCAGCCGCGCTATTTCCCCGTCCTGCTCCAGTTTCAGCGCATCTTCCATGTCAGTCTCCCTTTGCATTTTTTGGGGCGTGTTCTTTAACAGCACCGGATTCGATGAGTTTTGAAATCTCATCTGCATCAGCGCCAAGCACATGCCCCAGGATTTCTGCAGTCTGAGCACCTAGTTTCGGTGGGTATTCGTGGCTCGTCTTCGCTGTCCGCGACATCTTGATCGGATTACCCGCAACCCTGATGACGTCGCCGTCTTCATTTATCAGCGGCAACACCATATCGCGTTCGACGATTTGTGGATTGGCGAGTGACTTTTCAAGGTTGTTGATCTCACCGACAGGAATTCCCGCGGCCAGAAGCAACGGCACCCAGTGATCCGCTTCATGTATCATGAACGCGCCTTCAAGGATCGGCCAAAGCTCATGACGGTTCTCATACCGGTCTTCGTTCAGCGTAAACCGCGTGTCTTCTTTCAGTTCGGAAATAGCCAGCACATCGCAAAGTGCCTGCCACATGCGTTCGGTATTTGCAGTAATGACCAGCGAGCTGCCATTGGCGCAATTGAAACCGCGGTACGTCGGAATGGAGTCATGCCCCCAACCCTGACGGCCGGGATTGTTACCCGAATGCAGGTAATAAGCGGCCTGATAGCATAGCATCGACACCTGGCAGTCGAGCATCGAAATGTCGATGTACTGCCCCTTGCCGGACGACCGCCGTTCTTCCAGGGCTGCGAGGGCGCCGATGACCGCGTACATTCCCGCGCTCAGGTCACCGAGCGGTATGCCCGACCGCACCGCAGACCTTCCGGGCTCGCCGGTCATTCCCATCCCACCGGAGATAGCCTGAACGATCATGTCATAGGCGGGGCGGTCGCGGTCTTTGCCGGTCTGACCGAAGCCACTGACCGATGCCCAGATCAGTCCCGGGTTCCGTTTCGACAAACCTTCATAAGTCAGTCCCAGTCGGTCGAGCACCCCGGGTCGGAAATTCTCAACTAGAATATCGCTCTCGTCGGCGAGGCGTCGGACGATCTCCAACCCTTCGTCGTTCTTCATGTCAACGACGATGCTTTGCTTATTACGGTTTATCGACAAATAGTAACAACTATCTTCGCCTACGAAATTGGGCGGCAACACACGCGACCAGTCACCCACCGGGGCTTCGAGCTTGATCACCTCGGCACCAAGGTCGGCGAAAATCATCGTCGCATACGGACCTGCTAAGAACTGGGTCAGATCGAGGATCCTTAACCCGGAAAGCGGACCCGAGCCGGCCTCTGGGGTATCGTTCATACTGTTGTGCTTTCGCATAAAATCGTTCGCTCGCGAACAAGTAGCAGGTCAGGGATAGAAACTGAATATAACCGCCAAGTGTTCGCGCCGGAAACAAACGCCCTCCCGTCAGAGAATGAAACTCACCGCCCCAAGCGCACCCAGTTCTTCCGCATCGAGGATCACACGGCGTTCAGCGATTTTGAGAACGCCGGAGTCACGGACTAAGCGATGGATATAGCGACCGACATAGACACCGCCTCTGCCACCGCGGCGGAACCGGTGGACGGAGAAGTTTGACGTGGCCGTCAGGTGGGAATCTGAGCTGTCCAAGATACGCACGTTAGTGATCAGGCGGCGCGTGCGGGACGGCGGATACTCTGCATGCGCGTCAGGGCTTTTCAGTCGTTTCACCCGGCTTCGGATCCGGTGAATGTCGTCTGCGATAATAAATAGTGTATCGTCGGGGTCTGCATCGGGAGCCTCATTAGGGGGCACCAAATAGCGCGCATCGTCGCTTAGTATTTCAAGCCAGCCATCAAGATTCCAAGCATCTAGTAACGCAGCTTCCTCATACAGGAAATCCTCTACTTCAGACCGTGTCACTGCAGCAGCGCCCGCATACGTCTGAGCAGACGCCATTATTCCGACGCCTGCGCACTGTTCTCGGCACCCGTCATCAACTCGTTCCAGCGCCGCCAGAATGTTCGAAGGTGCAATTCGTCCGAATTCAACTGCTCGCCTTCCTTCGCGATGCCGCGCGTCATCACGGACCAAGGAACCTCGCTGACGGTTTCGGCAATCCCCTGCTGGACCTGCATCAATGCCTCGACGTCATCCGGCGTAGCGAAACCGCCCGGACCGTAAAAGGTCAGAAACGCATCCAGACGCACTTTGCGCATCTCTGGGCTCTCTTCCACCGGGCCTACCGCCCAAGCCGTTACTTCCATCCGATCCGCTGCCGCCGGCCAGAATGTCCGTACCGTCACCGATGACCCATCATTGATCATAAGGTTGGGAAAAACGAATAAATTGCGGTTAGTGTTGGCCACTCGCTCGGCGCGTTCCTCCCCCAGCCGTTCAACGAGCTCAGCCTTTGCCGACTCGACAATCGGTTTAGCGTCCTCGCCGTAAATCGAAATCCACGTGGCGACAGGCCTGCCACGGAAATTCAGATTGTCGATCACCGCGTGCCCGTTGCCGAGGTTCCTGCCGATCCCGCGTTTCGGAAGCACCAGTCCCTTGCCATTCGGCACTCTGATGTTGACGCCGGCGTCTTTCATATATTCGAGCCATGTCGAATGGGTCGAATGCAGGTGGTAGTCGTCAAACGAATTTTCTACCAGAAGCTTCCAGTTGGCCTCCACATCGTATTCCTGCACACCAGTGATGATCTCCATGGTTCCGGATGGAGACTGATCGACCACCAAGTCTATATATTCCTTTGCGCCTGCCAGATAGGTTTCGAGGTCTGGCACCGACGGATCGAAACAGGCAAACCAGAACCCCTGATACTGCTCGAAACGCGGCGCCTCCGTCAGACCGAGCTCAGACCGGTCAAAGCTGTCAGGATAGGCGTCATCGCCCGGCACCGCAGCAAGAGCTCCGTCATTGTCGTAGGACCAGCCGTGATAAAAACAGTAGAACCGTTTCGTATTACCGGACCGTTCGCGACACACCTTCGCGCCCCGATGCCGGCACGTATTCAGAAACAGGCGCATCTCACTATTGCTGTCGCGTGCCATGATGACGGGGCGACCGGCGACGGTGCGGGTGACGAAATCCCCCGGCTTGGTGACCTCCGAATCGTGCCCGGCATAGACCCAGCAGGTATCGAAGATACATGATTTTTCGAGCGTCAGAACGTCCGGATCAACTAGGGCCTGACGGTTCAGGCGGAAATCGTTCTCCGCCGGATTATCTATAATGTAAGGCTGTTTATTCATAGTCCGGATTTTGCCGGAAAGTGAGAAAAGCGTCCATCTCAGACTATGCTCGCTTTGCAAAATTGTTGTACCGAAACATCGGATCAGAGTGTCGAAGAGATTATAGTCAAGGCGAATCTAGAATAATTGAAAGATATAGAAAAAATTGGCTGAGAAAATGCAGACACCGCGGCGATTGCTATGATTAAGACGGGTTTCTCCACTCCCTTCAGAGTATTTCAAGTGGACCCCGATTCTCCCTCTAAAGTCGGAAATTCTCTGACCGCAGCTCCGAGAGCTATAGCAAAGACTTTGGTTCTGACAGTATTGGTATATGCTAATATTTAACCTAGCCGAATGGCCTAAAAAGTCCCGGCGTTAGTCGGCAGCGTACAATATTAATTCGAGTAGTATGCGGTTTATTCACCGAGCGCGTGGTCGACGCGGTAAAAACCTTAATTTAAGCTTAACCCAGTTATTCCGCTGCTTCGCGCCGTGGCAGTTTCCAGTTCGGCCGGATGAAATGGCAGGTGTACCCGTTGGGAATGCGTTCAAGGTAATCCTGGTGCTCCGGTTCCGCTTCCCAAAAATCCCCGACCGGTTTGAGCTCGGTCACTACCTTGCCTGGCCACAGACCGGACTCGTTGACATCTGCAATGGTATCTTCTGCTACCCGTTTCTGGGCATCATTGACATAGTAAATTGCGGACCGGTAGCTCGGACCCATATCGTTACCCTGCCGGTTCAGCGTCGTCGGATCGTGAATCTGGAAAAAAAACTCCAACAGCTCCCGGAATGCAATCTGCGAGGAATCGTAAAAAATTTCGATGCCTTCTGCGTGCATGCCGTGATTGCGATATGTCGCGTTCGGCACGTCGCCGCCGGTATATCCCACCCGGGTCGCGTCCACGCCCGGCAATTTGCGTATCAGGTCCTGCATTCCCCAGAAGCAGCCCCCCGCGAGTACGGCACGTTCGGTTGTCATCGAGAATTCTCCTGAACAGGACTCAGCGTTAGCGCGCTGGTTGAAACACTAGTGAGTTGTGAACATGTGATCTATCGAACGATTTGTCCACTATCCACCCGACCTGAAAAGCATGGAAACTTTTCCACCGGCGAGCAGGAACAACCCGGCTAGAACCAACACAATACCTATAACTCGCCCGGGATCGGCAACGACCGGCTTAAACAGCGCCGGAAAACTGCTCGCCAGCGCCACTGACAGAAAGAAGACCAGCATGCTGGATGTCGCATACATAACCGGCGGCAAGCCGGGATTAGGCGCCAGCCCGATCGCCTGAAACAGCGCGCCATTCGCAAGGGCACCGAACACGGCCCCTATAAGCAGAATGACCGCAAGCACGGGCATTGGCGGCATGATTTCTCCCCCACGCCCACTGAGTGACAAGTATACGGCGATACTGATTGCGGTCGCTCCGAAATACCATGACAGAAAAACCAGTGGATCCAACCCGTAACGGAATTTCATAAAAGGGATCGCGATAAACGACGGCACTATGCAAAGCGTCGCCAGAATGGACTTGGAAAACCAGATTTCCATGTAACTCTCCTGCGGAAAATGCTACGAGAGTGTTTCAGGATGGCCGGCGCCTGTCACCCTCGCATGGCAACAAACGAAACAATCAGATTGGCACGATCGCTGTCGTTTCGATCTCGACCTTTGCCTCGTCTTCCATCAGCGCAACCACCTGTACGGCTGCCATTGCTGGAAAGTTCTTTCCGATTACATCGCGATAAGCCTGCCCCACTTCTGACAGCCGCGAGAGATATTCCTCTTTGTCCGTAAAATACATAGTCATACGGCAGATATGTTCGGGCCCGGCACCACCTTCAGCCAGCACAGCGACAGTGTTTTCAAGCGCCAGCCGGAACTGACCGACAAAGTCGTTAGATTCAAATTTCTCGTCACCCGTCCAGCCAACCATTCCGGCAACGAAGACAAAGCGGCCTTCCGCTGCAATGCCGTTGGAATAACCTTTCGGACGGTTCCAACCAGGGGGATTCAGTTGCTGCATAGGGGACCTTTCCTCAGAACTTCGCTTGCGAGATATAACTAATTGTTTTAAGCTTAAAACATTGTCTGATCAATGTCTCCGTGAAGGATGAACACTATCGACACCTCTTTTCGAAATGCGCCAGAAGGCAAGATCACCGGCAACGCACTAAACGGACAACATGCGCTGGTGACCGGCGCTACCCGTGGTATCGGCGCTGCCATCGCAGAAACCCTCGGCCGCCTTGGCGCAGACCTCACCCTAATCGGCCGAAACCGGGAGGGACTGAACGAGCGCGCTGCTAAAATCGCCAGTGCATCGGCGGTAAAAGTCCATGTCGAAACCGCAGACGTGTCGGATCCGAAAATTGTCGGTGCGGCTTTCGCCAACGCTTCAGCCGCCAACGGGCCGGTTTCCGTGCTCGTGAACAATGCAGGGTCCGCCAAGAGTGCACCGTTCCATAAAATGGACCAAGAACTGTGGGATTTCATGATCGGCGTTAACCTGACTGGCACCTTTATCTGCTCGCAGGCCGCTCTAGCCGACATGCTGGAAGCCGGATATGGCCGCATCATCAATGTTGCCTCAACCGCCGGACTGACCGGGTATGGATACGTTTCCGCATATTGCGCCGCCAAGCACGGTGTGGTCGGCCTCACACGGTCTCTTGCGCTCGAAACAGCGACGAAGGGCGTGACAGTTAACGCGGTCTGTCCCGGTTACACAGAAACCGATCTGGTCCGCGAGACAATCGACAATATTGTCTCGAAAACCGGACGGACAGAGGAAGACGCAAGGGCGGAACTTGCATCGTCAAATCCGCAGGGGCGCTTGGTACAGCCCTGGGAAGTGGCGGAAACGGTGGGCTGGCTTGCGCTGCCAGCGTCGGCGTCGATCACCGGGCAGGCAATCCCCATCGACGGCGGCGAGGTCATGTGATGGTGGAAGGCGGCCATTTCGAGCGGAAGGACTACGAATCAGGCGTCCAGACGCAAGACGGCATGGAACTGCGGGTGTGGCTTCGTCTACTGACCTGCACCAACCTGCTGGATACCGAAGTTCGCACACGGCTGAAACAGACGGCAGACACCACCCTACCCCGCTTCGACATCCTCGCTCAGCTCGAACGCCACGTTGGACCGATGTCGATGGGCGAATTGTCGAAACGCCTGATGGTGTCCAACGGCAACGTTACCGGACTGATCGACCGACTGGCCGGCGAAGGTCTGGTGGATCGAAAGCCATCCCCCAACGATCGCCGCGTGCAGATGGTCAGCCTGACGAAAAAGGGCGCCAAATCCTTCTCCAACATCGCGGAAAACCATCGAACCTGGGTGGGCGACATGATGGCGGACCTCTCACCCGATGAAATGAACGGCCTATACGAGTTGCTGGCGCGCCTGAAAGCGTCGATCCTCGCCGCCGAAGATAAAAACAGCCTGGAGGCAGCCGAATGAAAATCATCAGCGGGGCGGATCTCGCCCCCGAACACTTCGCGTGGAACATCGACGGCAAGGTTGCCACGATCACGATCAACCGCCCGGAACGCAAAAATCCGCTGACATTTGAGTCCTATGCCGAACTTCGAGATACGTTTCGAACGCTACAGCATGTAGATGATGTCAAGACCGTCGTCATCACCGGTGCGGGAGGCAATTTCTGTTCCGGCGGCGATGTGCATGAAATCATCGGCCCGCTTCTTGACATGGACATGAAAGAGCTCCTGCAGTTCACTGAAATGACCGGTGATGTAGTCAAGGCGATGCGCACCTGCCCGCAACCGGTCATCGCCGCCGTGGAAGGCGTGTGTGCCGGTGCGGGCGCGATACTGGCCATGGGGTCCGACCTCCGCTACGGCACCGCGGATGCAAAGATCGCATTCCTTTTCACCCGTGTCGGCTTGGCCGGATGTGACATGGGCGCTTGCTCTATCCTGCCCCGGATTATCGGCCAGGGGAGGGCTTCGGAACTGCTCTATACCGGTCGATCCATGTCGGGCGAGGAAGCTTATAACTGGGGCTTTTTTAACGGATTATCCGAAGCCGGACAGACCATTTCCGATGCGCAGAAACAGGCCGCACGCTTGGCCGACGGCCCGACATTCGCCCACGGGATCACCAAGCGTCAGCTTCACATTGAATGGAACATGAGCGTGGAAGACGCCATCACAATCGAAGCTGAAGCTCAGGCGATCTGCATGCAGACCCAGGATTTTCAGCGGGCCTATGATGCCTTCGTCGCAAAGCATAAACCCGTATTCCAAGGAGATTGAACCGTGCCAGAACAGACCTATCTAAACTGGCCGTTTCTGGAAGACCGGCACCGCGAACTGGCTGTTGAATTCCGGTGTTGGGCGGATCGCGAGATCGCACCGCTGTCGGAGAAAGAACCTAAAGACGATGCAGGCCTGGACGATCTCGCCCGCGAGCTGGTTAAACGCTTGGCCGCCGGTGACTGGCTTCAGTATTCGGTGCCTTCGCCTTGGGGCGGAAAATACGAGACGCTGGACGTGCGGGCACTGTGCCTGATGCGCGAAACCTTGGCCCAGTACTCGGGCATGGCTGATTTTTCCTTCGTTATGCAGGGTCTCGGCAGCGGACCGATCTCTCTTTTCGGGTCGGAGGAAATCCGCAGAAAATACCTACCAGACGTCGCAGCAGGCAAACGCATAGCCGCCTTTGCTCTTTCGGAAATCGATTCCGGTTCCGACGTCGCCGCGATGACGACGAATGCGCGCCTGGACGGCGACCATTACGTGCTCAACGGTGCGAAAACGCTTATTTCGAACGGCGGACTTGCCGACCAATACGTCGTATTTTGCCGCACCGAGGACGCGCCTGGCGCGAGAGGCCTATCCGCGTTGGTTGTCGATGCCGATACAGTCGGTTTCGATGTGACTGAACGTTTTGACGTGATCGCTCCCCACCCCCTCGGGCGGCTTCAATTCACGGATTGCCGGGTACCGACAGCCAATCTCCTCGGTAACCCAGGAGACGGTTTCAAAATCGCGATGTCGTCGCTGGATGTGTTTCGGTCGACCGTGGGTGCCGCCGCGCTAGGTTTCGCCCGTCGGGCCCATGACGAAGCCCTGGCACAGGCCCGCAGACGAATATCGTTCGGTAAACCGATCGCGGATTACCAGCTCATCCAGGAGAAACTGGCAGATGCCGCAATGAAAATCGACGCTGCCGCGTTGCTGGTATACCGGTCCGCATGGACAAAGGATACTCAGGGCGGCCGTTTAACTCGGGAAGCCGCCATGGCGAAGCTATATGCGACCGAGATGGCTCAGGAAGTTATCGATCAGGCAGTGCAGGTATGGGGCGGTATGGGCGTGGTCGTCGGGTCGACAGTGGAACGGCTTTACCGGGAAATTCGGGCTCTGCGGATTTACGAAGGCACGAGCGAGATCCAAAAATTAATCATCGCCGGCGAAGCTCTCTCCGCGACGGAAGCAGAGGAAACTGCGAAAGCGGCGGAGTAATAAGCATGACCGAGCATCTCCCCGGCGGACCGAGCGCCCACGTCGATACTTTTTCGGCGGACAATCTGCCTCCGAAAGATCAATGGCCGGTGTTCGACTTCGACACCCTGCCCGTCTTGAAGGCCTATCCCGACAGAATTAATGCCGGCGTCGTACTGCTCGACAAGATGTGCGAAACCGGCTTCAGCGACAACGCGGTGCTGCACTATGAAGACACGACCTGGACCTACAACGAACTCCGAGATATCGCGGACCGGATCGCCAAAGTACTCGTCGAAGATCACGGCCTCGTCCCCGGCAACCGGGTTTTGCTGCGGGCCGCAAACAATCCGATGTTGGTCGCATGCTGGTGTGCGGTTCTGAAAGCAGGTGGAATCTGCGTCACCACGATGCAGTTGCTGCGAGCGCGTGAACTCGTCTACATCGCCGAAAAGGCAGAAATACGTCACGTTCTTTGCGATATTTCGCTTGCCGACGAGATGGAAAAAACCTGTCAGCTCAAGCCAGAAATCACGGACACGCTCTATTTTTCCGCCACCGGGAACGCCGATGCGACGCTTGATCGGGCGATCGAAACCAAGTCCAGCGGTTTTGCCAACTGCGACACGGCGGCGGACGACACCGCGCTAATCGCCTTCACCTCCGGCACCACTGGTTCTCCGAAGGCCACGATGCATTTCCATCGGGATGTAGTCGCGATGACCGATTGCTTCCCTAGGTCCTTCCAGATGGCGGAACCGCATGACGTTTTTACGGGCACCCCACCACTGGCTTTCACGTTTGGTCTTGGCGGACTGACGTGTTTTCCGATGAGGTTCGGCGCGTCTACACGGTTCTTCCCAGGGCCAATGGGGCCGGAGGAGATGATGGTCGCGATCGAGAAATACCGGATCACGGGGCTTTATACGGCGCCAACGATGTACCGACAGCTTGCCGATCTAGCAGACAAATACGATATCTCCAGCCTTGAAAAGTGCGTCTCCGCCGGCGAAACCCTGCCGAAGGCGACGTGGGAAGCGTTCCATGACGCGACCGGCATTCGCATTGTTGATGGGCTGGGCTCGACCGAAATGATCCACATCTTCGTCGCCGCGAGCCGCGAGGAAATGCGACCCGGTTTCACAGGTAAGGCAATCCCGGGTTACCGGGCAAAGATCGTCGATGAAGACGGCAACGATTTGCCGCTTAATACGCCCGGTCTTTTGGCAGTTCAGGGCCCGACCGGCTGCCGGTATCTTGCCGACGAGCGTCAGGGCGTCTACGTCAAGGACGGTTGGAACTACCCCGGCGATGTCTACGAGATGAACGAAGACGGATATTTCAAATACGTGGCGCGGGCCGACGATATGATCATTTCAGCAGGTTACAATATCTCCGGCCCGGAGGTTGAAAACGCGCTACTTGACCACGAGGCGGTTGCCGAATGTGCGGTGATTGGGAAACCGGACGAAAAGCGCACGAATATCGTCAAAGCCTTTGTCGTGCTGCGCGACGGATATGTAGCCGAAGACCAAACCTTAAAAACACTGCAGAATTACGTAAAAAATGAAATCGCACCCTACAAGTATCCACGGGAGATCGATTTCGTCAGTGAACTGCCGAAAACGGAGACGGGCAAACTGCAGCGTTTCCGGCTGCGTGACAAGGAACGGGCGGACAGATAGCCGCCAAATAAAGGGAAGAAACCCCACCTTCTTTCGGCTCGTTTAGCCGGATTTCCGGTTCAGGCCCTTTTGACCTTCCACTGAGGCACCGCGGCCAGATTCGCCGACGCCGCTGCGGTCTTGGCCATTGATAGAATTGATCCCGTTCGAGAGGGCCGTGAGCATTTCGGGAGAAATCAGTCTGACGTGCTATCCATCTACATAGAAACGTTGTCCCATGTCCGTTTTTTCATGGGTGCGTCCAGTGGAAAACCGAAGAGCCGGCACAGCAAATGTTGCCGCTGGAATAGCCGCCAGCTTCCCGAGAGCCATTACGACCAGGTTCTACCCGAAGATTCCTTTGATGCTAAATCTCGGAGGGTCGCCAGAGCCTTGTTTTCTCCGCGGTGGTCTCTAGCGCCTAGTTCTCCCGGCCGGAGACTTCATAACACGCAGTGTCGCGTGCAAACCCGCCGTGCAGATCAAGCATGCGCTCGCGCCACGCATAAACCGGATCGTCCTTTGCCAGTAACTGGAACGGGCTGGTTATTCGAGCCCACTGAAACTGCGAAAAGACCACGTAATCAGCGTAACCGGCACTATCGCCGCAGATGAAACCCTGGCCCTTCCGGAAAGACGTTCGAATCGGATCCATCGTCCGGTATAGGTTGATTACCCTATCGTTTCGGCCTTCCTGAACCTCTTCCAGTGTGCGCTTGTACATTTTCTCCATCGATTCCCGGAAGTAGTCTCGATCGTCCGGGTGCGCAGCGTCGAGCACGTCACGCGCGATCAGCGGTCCCAGAGCAACGTTTACCGCACGGTCGCACCACGAGTTGATGACCCGCGTCACGCCCTGCCCGATGGACCCGCCCAGCAGACTGGGGGTATCGGCGTATATCTCGTCGAGGTGAACGGCGATATCCCAGGAATCGGTCTTCACGACATCACCGTCAACCATCACCGGCACGCTTTTGGTATTGGCGAAAGCAATGGATTCTTTATCAGTAAGAAGCAGCGGGATCTGTTCGAATTCCAACCCCTTGTGTTTCAGTGCCATCTTGGCCCGCCATGAAAACTGGCTATAGCGGCGGTCTTCGTGGCCCAGCAGTTCGTATAATTTAATGGTCATTTGGCGATCTCCATTTTCGGGCGTTCGCTAACCCCGTGCCGGCGTCAGGTCAAGTGCGCGACAGGAAGTATATCCCCAGATGGGAAAAGATTTTCTCCGGTGCGAGGTCGTGACTGAAGCTCCGGAGATTCTTGTCGTCTAGAAAAAGAAGATATTTCCCGGCCGAGTGCGCAATGAAATATGTTCCGCCAAGCTATCTCGGTCCCGGAATGACAAGAATGCTGGATGCATGACACACCCATAGGGGCTGGTCGGGCGTGCCCGTCCGGGTGTTCGTGCATTCGTCGAAATGTAATATAAACTCGCCCAGCAAGTCTTGGTGTCGCGGGCGGGATCCAAAGTGTCGAAGACAGGTTTTGCAAACTTCGCGGGGTCAGCCGGTGTTTTCATCACCGATGCGACACGCATCATCGATTTGGGGCACAATTCCGGACACCCCTTACATCCAAAGTTCATCAGTGTAAAAGGGCCACGGAAATCGTCTCGGCCTAAGATCTATCCATACTGATCCGTCAAGCCAAAGATCGTCTAGACATGCAACCGCGGCAGGACCGGATTGTCAGCCTCCTCCGAGCCTGTCTTGGCAACGTTTTTCTTGTAATCGTCCTACGCCGCAACTGTAAGAGCGTCAGTAACGATGGCTATGGTAAAGCCGGCAGAAAGACGGAAGCGAATACGAAGTTGCCCGTGATTGCTGGACGAAAACGCTCGCGACAGTGCAGGACCAAATATTCGCTGGATCGGCTAACGATGCGATAAATAGCCACAAACGCGCATGAAGCAGTGGGTTATTCCGCTGCTTCTTCGCGTGACCCGGCAGCGGCGCCAACGGCCGCACCCTTCATCTCCCATTCGGAGACCTTGTTCAGCATGGAACTGCCCGTGTGGCCGTCCTGGTTGTTGGGTTTGGCCTGTTCGCGGAGCTCTTCCATCTGGGAACGCGACCGTTCATATTGGCGGAACGCCGCAAACTTGGCAGACATATACTGGTCCGGCCAAACGATATCCTGCACCCCGTAATAGGCGGCAGCCTGTTGCGTAAAGTAGGGGTTGTACAGATGCGTCCGTGCCAGGGCGACAAGGTCGCTGCGACCCGCGCCGACGATCGTATTGACCTGGTCCCAATCGAAAATATTGCCGGCAACCAGCGTCGGGATATCGGCCTCGATACGGATCTGTTCGGAGAACGGTGCCTGAAACATACGACCATACACGGGCTTCTCCGTGGCATCCGTCTGACCCGTCGACACATTGATTAAATCGCAGCCATGCGCCTTGAACGCCTTTGCGAATTGGACCGCGTCATCCGCGGTGGTGCCGCCCTCGACCCAGTCGGTGGCGGAAATTCGAACCGACATCGGACGTTCTTTCGGCCATACTGCGCGGCAGGCATCGAACACCTCCAGCGGGAAACGCATCCGGTTATCGATCGATCCACCGTATTCATCCGTACGCTTGTTGGTGAACGGCGACAGGAACGTCGCCAGCACATAGCCGTGGGCACAATGCAGCTCCGCTATATCGAACCCGGCGCGCGCTGCTCGTCGGAAGGCGGAGACGAAATCGGCTTTCACCCGGTCCATGTCATCACGGGTCATTTCCTTGGGCACAACAGAATTGGGCAGATACGGCAACGGCGACGCAGCGATGATTTCCCACGCCCCCTCTTCGAGCGGCTGGTCGATCCCCTCCCAAGCGAGTTTGGTCGCGCCTTTTCGGCCGGCATGGCCGATTTGCATTGCCATTTTGGCATCGGTGCGTTGATGGGCAAAATCGACGATACGCTTCCACTCAGCTTCTTGTTCGTCCGTCCAGATTCCAACACATCCAGGAGTTATACGTGCACCAGGCGACACACAGGTCATTTCGGTAAAAACCAGACCCGCTCCGCCCATGGCGCGGCTGGTGTAATGACTGAAGTGCCAGTCGTCCGGGTTTCCGTCGGTCGCACAGTATTGGCACATGGGCGAGACTACGACCCGGTTGGACAACCGCATTCCCCGCAGCTGTATAGGCGCGAACATTGGGGGCACCGGGTTCTCTAGCAACTGCGGAGCATCGTACTTTTTTGCAGCGTCCGCTGAGAACGACTTGTCAATGGCCTCAACGAACTCCCGGTCGCGAAGGCGTAAATTATCATACGTGATCGCCTTGGAACGCGACATCAGGCTGAAGTTAAACTGGATGGGGTCCATGTCCCAATACCGTTTAACATGTTCAAACCATGACAGAGACACTTCGGCCGCATGCTGGATGCGTTCGACCTCGTCACGACGGTTTTTATCATACATATTCAACGCAGCCCGGGCGTCAGGCTCCGCTTGGCAGCACTCGAACAACGCAATGGCGTCTTCCATTGCAAGCTTGGTCCCCGACCCGATGGAATAATGAGCCGTGTGTGCGCAGTCCCCCATGATTACGACGTTGTCCATGACCCACGTTTCGCAGCGGATCATAGGGAAGCTACGCCACATCGATCGGTTAGTGATAATTGGGTGTCCATCCAGCAAATCTTTGTAGAGTTCTGTAATGTACGCGACGGTTTCCTCTTCCGTCGCGTTTTCCATCCCGGCCTTGTGCCATGCATCGTCCGTTGTTTCGACGATCATGGTGCTCATTTCACTATTGTACTGATAAGCGTGTAGGTTCCAGATACCCGCATCATTCTCGCGAAAATCAAACGTAAAGGCAGGCAAGGGCTTGGTCGAACCCAGCCAGACGAACTTGTTCGGCCGCCAGTCGAAGCTGGGTTTGAAATGATCAGCGAATTCGTCGCGTACCCAGGAATTGATACCGTTGGCGGCAAGAACTAGGTCCGCGTCTGATTCCAGGTCATCCAAAGCCTTGATCTCGCGCTGAAATTCCATCTCGACGCCGACTTCCTGGCAACATTTCTGCAGGATCAGCAGCAGATCCTTGCGCGACATGCCGCAAAAACCGTTGCCTGCAATCGCGACTTCCGACCCCTTGAAATAGGTGACGATATCGTCCCAGTAGGCGAACGTTTCACGGATCCGGTCATAAGACACTTGGTCGTAGTCGCGGAAATGACTAAGTGTTTCGGCAGAGAACACGACACCGAAGCCGAACGTGTCGTCCGGCTGATTCTGTTCATAGATTTTTATCTGATGAGACGGATCCGCCTTTTTCATTAAAAGCGAAAAATAAAGCCCCGCCGGCCCGCCGCCGATAACCTCAATCTTCATTGTTTTGCTCTGTTCACCTGTGGCCCGATCAAATTATTTTAAGTTTAAAATATTTTTGTTCAAGATCTAAATCACATTACACTTGTAACAATCCTGGGCGCCACTTATCCACATCCGAGAATTCCATCCTCCCAAAACCGGGCAGGATTCGCGTACTATCACGCCATGACATCGTCCGCCCCACTTCAAGCCGTCGAAACTCCCGCGACAGGCATCTTTCCAAGTCAGATACTCCGGGAACTGATTGAAGAGGACGCGATCAAAACAACCCAGCCGATCACGCCGGATCTTGTGCAGCCAGCCAGTATAGACCTTCGGCTGGGCGAGTTCGCTTGGCGGGTACAAGCAAGTTTCTTGACCGGTCCCGACGCCACAGTCGAGGAGAAAGTCCGCGCATTCGAAATGCACCGGATCGACCTCACGGGTGGCGCGGTTCTCGAAAAGGGCTGCGTTTACATTGTACCGCTGCTGGAAAGCCTTGACCTGCCCGACGACGTTTCCGCCTTTGCCAACCCGAAGAGCTCAACCGGACGGCTCGATATCTTCACACGTGTCATCTCCGACCGCGGGACCCGCTTCGACCTGATCCGTGCCGGCTACACTGGCCCACTATATGCAGAGGTGTCCCCAAAGACATTTTCGATCGCCGTGCAGACCGGATCGCGCCTGACGCAACTCCGGTTGCGGCGCGGCCGGTCGGAAGTCGCGCCGGATGATCTATTGCGCCTTCACGAAGAAAGCCGGTTGATCGATGGATCAGTCGATCCGATTGAAATCGCCGAGCACCAGAGCCTGAGCCTCCGTCTCGACCTTGCCGGCAACGATATGAATGATGTCGTCGGCTGGCGTGCGCGCCATCATGCGGGAATCATTGATGTCGACAAACCCGATAACTACGATCCTGCGGATTTCTGGGAGCCCGTTTCAGCTCGCGGTGGCGGCATTATTCTCAACCCTGACGATTTTTATATTCTTGCGACCCGGGAAGCCGTGACCGTGCCGCCCGATTACGCCGCTGAAATGGTAGCCTATGATACGCTGGTCGGCGAATTCCGTGTGCATTACGCCGGATTCTTCGACCCGGGCTTCGGTTGGGACCCGAAAAATGTCGCCGTCGGTTCGCGCGGCGTGCTGGAGGTGCGATCCCACGACGTACCCTTCCTGCTGGAACACGAGCAGGTGATCGGAAGGTTACGATACGAACGATTGACGGCGCGGCCAGAGAAAATATATGGCTCGGGTATCGGGTCTCATTATCAGGGACAGGGGCTTAAGCTGGCCAAGCAATTCAAGACTCCGAACTGACGCTCTCGTCCCGCATCTTTGACGTTTACTGTTACTGCTCGTGTTCGTTTCGGCACCGTTTCCGGACCGCTCAGCAGAGTCCTTGCCTGCTGAGGGGGCCTACCACTGCATCGTTAAACGTAACGGCGACCCCATCGACACACTGAAGATCAAAATCACGCGCGACGGTCCTGGCCACTGCCCCGATGATCAGCGGCCGGAAACCCTCTCTCAGCACAAGGGACAAATATACCAACTTCTATGGTTGAGGCGGTTTTCGGTGTTCTGCTGTGTCCTAGCGCAATCTTGTTAGTGTTAATTGATATTTTTTTACGCCACCGCATTCCATCAAACGTCAGTCAAAGCGATCGCGAATATATTGCGGTACTTCTATTGCTTTCATGCCCCTTTCGGCCTCTTTGTCTTCCACCACCATCACTCGACGCTCAAAACCTTCAAGCGCAACACGCCCATCCGCGTGGTCTATACGATGCTTGACGACAAAGGTTTTGCCGGACCATTCTTCAACCCAGCTTGTCATCTTCAGATCCGCCCCGAGTTTGCAGGCGTTCTTGTAGGTTGTGCCGTTTTCCACCAGCGGCATTCCACTGACACCTAAATCTCGGTCGAGCTCCACATAAGACAATTGATTCTCGGTAAACAGGCGCTCCGTTCCCTGGTCGAACCATTTATAGAAGTTGGGATAGAACACGATGCCAGCCGCATCGCAGTGGGCCCACTCCACTCTTATCTCGCTGACGAATTCCTTCACGGCGCCCCCAAATAGATTTCCCGAACGGATTTGATATTCCCACGTTTTAGCGCATATTGAACCGACCATGATCAGAATCGCACCATATGAAAAGCTGAGAGGGGTGGACGCCCCCGGTATCCGCATCCGCGACCATTTCCGTGGCTCACCAGAGAATGCGGGAACACCGATATACGGTCTTGGCGCCATGCGGGTTCTTACCGACACCCGGATCGCACCGCAAACCGGTTTCCCGATGCACGGACACCGAGAATTTGAGATCATCACCTATGTCTGCGAAGGCGAGATTGTGCACGAGGACACAACCGGCGCAAAGGGATTGCTGCGCATGGGCGACGTACAAGCCATGACGACCGGCAGCGGCGTTATGCACAGCGAGGCGAATCCGTGCTCCAGGCCGACGCGCGTCTATTAGATGTGGTTCCATACCGAAGAAGCCGTTCTTCCGCCCGACTACACCAACCTGAACGCACCCCCCGCTACGTCACCCGGAAGTCTCACGGTATTTGCTTCGGGCGCACCCGGCGTTGACGGCCTTATCCGAATTCGTCAGGACGCAATTGTTTCCGGCGGGGAGCTTCAGCGCGGCGGCTCAATCCTCTCCACGCCAGAACGTCGAGCATATGTCTTCGCGGTTGATGGGCCCCTGGCAATCAATGATGCGGGCCTACCGGCACGCGGCGGCGCCGAAATAAGCGGCGTAAGCGCGATACGGATTGTGGCTCAGGATACCCCGTCGAGGGTTCTTGTGATCGATGTAGCGGAAAAATTCTCTGCCTTGGCGGCTTGACCTTCTCGCTTTGCTTTCGCCGCAAACAGCCTATATTCACTATTTGAAACAAACACATTCTCCGGATACTTCGATGTTCATCCAGACAGAAGAAACAATCCACTCGGATACGCTCCGGTTCCTACCTGGACGGGATGTCTACGCACCGGGTGCCGACCTGACCCAAGCCGACGCCGCGAAATCCCCGCTGGCTAAACGCATTTTCGACCTTGGCAGCGTAGTAAAGGTATCACTCGGTGCCGACGATATCCGGGTTACTAAGTCCGACGGTGCCGAATGGCACGTTCTGCGCCCGCAGGTTCTTGCCGCGGTGATGGATCATTATATGTCCGGCGTGGAGGTGATAGACGAAAGCGCGGCACCGGCCAACGAGGAATCCGAAGAGGAACTAACCGGTCCGGCAGCCGAGATTAAGGAAATTGTCGACAGCCGCATCCGACCGGCTGCCAAGGATGGCGGCGGCGATATCACGTTCAAGGCATTCAAAGACGGCATAGCCTATTTGCGGTTTGAGGGCGCAGCCTACGGCCTAATGCAGCCGATCCAGAACATGCTGAAGCATTACGTGCCAGAGGTGGAAGACGTGTGCGACGCGATCGATCTCGAAGACCGCCCGGGTTTGCAGACCGACGAAGGCAAGGCAATCCTTCAGCTTCTCGACGATCACATCAACCCACAGGTCTCTGCGCATGGCGGGCATATCTCTCTAATCGACGTCAAAGAAGATACGGCATTCGTCCGTCTCGAAGGGGGCTGCCAGGGTTGTTCGGCATCGTCCGCCACCCTACGCCAGGGCGTCGAGGTAGAGATCAAAAAGCTTGTCCCTTCCATTGCCCACGTGATCGACGTCACGGATCATTCGGCTGGTGAAAATCCCTACTACAACTGATTTCCGCTCCCGGTTGACGTAACTACCGCCAAACCACACGCAATCGGCCCTCGGGTCGAAGACATCTCGAGATGAATTCGAAGCTATCTATGTTCGGCGAGGCATTCGTCAAATCAAAAAGCCTCACTACCCATCAACCGGACGAAAGCTACGGAATGTGCTTTCTGAAGTGTGACCATTTTATCGCACTAGCCGAGACCGGAAGCAGCAAGGTCATCGCAGGTTAACCGCGTATGTATCTCCGAAATACGAGCAGCAACGCAGTGAGAGATACGTCTACGATTTTGCCATACTCGCAGCGAACCGTCGGCAGAGGAAAGCGACGGACCTTATTCGCGAGGTACCGAATATTGCCGCTTCGATCGACGCTCACGTAATTTTAGTTCAGCCAAGTCACGAATACGAAACCGCAATAGCGCTATGTAACAAACTTGCTTTTCGCGAATCCGTGCTGCGTTTAGGTCTTCCTGAGGTCCCTATCGATTAACGCCCCGAATGCACTTTTTGGACGATCATGGACGGGGTGAGCGGCGCACCGGAAATCTGAACGTCCCAAGGCGACAACGCGTCCTCGATTGCGGCGATGATCGCGGCCGCAGCGGGGATCGTGCCGCCCTCGCCAGCGCCCTTCACGCCTAGTGGATTGATCGGTGTTGGCGATTCCACATGGGTTACGTCGACGTTGGGTGTCTCTGGTGCCGACGGCAGCAGGTATTCGGCGAATGTGGCGGACACCGGGTTGGCGTTGTCGTCGTAGATCATCCATTCCAGAAGTGCGTTACCAACCCCCTGAGCCACCGCCCCCTGTACTTGCCCGTCAACCACGAACGGATTAATCAAAGTTCCCGAATCATGGGCCATAGAATAGTTTAAAATATCCACGTAGCCGGTATCGGGGTCGACCTCGACTTCTACGACGGCAGTGCCGTTGCAGTAGGATGATTGTGAGGGTGAAAAATAATGTGTCGCCTCCAAGCCGGGTTCGACCCCGCCGGGCAGAGAGAATCCGGGCATGCCCTGCACCGCACGCGCGACGTCCGATAACGGGACGGACAGGTCAGAGCCCTTGACGAAAACCCGGCCGTCTTCGATGTCCATGTCTTCTTCGGCGGCTTCCAGCATATGGGCTGCAACCTTGATAGCCTTCTCGCGAACCTCGTTGGATGCCAGGTGCACGGACGAGCCAGCATTGACCGCGATCCGGCTGGCGAAGGTGCCGACGCCCGACGCTATCTTGCCGGTATCACCCTTCTGGACATCAATATCCTCTACCCCGACGCCGAACTTGTCGGCGCAGACCTGGGCCAGCGTTGTCCAGTGACCCTGGCCGGAATCGCCGCCGCCGGTGTAGATGCAAATACGCCCGGACGGTTGAATGCGAACGGTGGCCCCTTCGAAGGGCCCCAAACCCGTGCCTTCAACATAGTTCGCTACGCCGATTCCGATATGGCGGCCCTCAGCGCGGGCGGTTTCCTGCCGCGCACGGAACCCATCGTAGTCGGCGATGCGCAATGCTTCTGCCTGGCATTTCGGGTAATCGCCAGAGTCGTATGTCATCGGCTTACCGTCGCGGAAGATCAGGCCCAACGCATAGGGCATCTCCTCCGTCGGGATCAGGTTGCGACGCCGAATTTCCGCGCGGTCGAGTCCGAGCTTATCGGCAGCGCGATCCATCAGGCGCTCCATCGCGAATACGGCCTGCGGCCGCCCCGCCCCGCGAACCGGCGTGACGGCAACCTTGTTGGTCAGCGCAACGCGGGTTTCAAGTTCGTAGGTCGGCAGCACATACGGCCCGGGCAGTGTCGTCGCCGATATGTAGGGAGAGATAATGCCCCACGGCATATAGGCCCCCGTATCGTGGATCATCTTTCCCCGGACGCCCAATAACTTGCCGTCGGCATCCACGGCGATTTCCATCTCCCAATACTGGTCGCGTTCCATATTGGTTGCGAGAAAATTTTCACGTCTGTCCTCGATCCACTTGACTGGCCGACCGAGATCCTTGGCGATCACGGGGATCAGCGCCTCCTCGACATAGTAAACGGTCTTCGGTCCGAACCCGCCGCCAACATCGGGTGCAATCACGCGTACCTTATCTGATTCCCAGCCCAACATATCGACGACGTTCTGTTTCACCAGGAATGGAGACTGGGTTGCCGACCAGATGGTTAGCATATCGTCTATTTCGTCGTATTCCGCCACGACGGCACGGTTTTCGATCGCGAAGCCGCCTCCCCGGTGGATCCAGTATTCCTCCCGATGCTTCAGATGAGCCTCGGCAAAAGCCTTTTCCACGTCGCCGTATCCAACGATGTACTTGGCTCCTTCGTTGTTCGACGACGTCGAATGACACATTGGCGCTCCATCTTCGAGCGCCGATTTGCAATCCGCCGCGCCGGGAAGGATATCGTAGTCGATCTCCACCAACGTCGCGGCATCCTCGGCGTTGTATCGGGTGTCGGCCACAACCAGCGCGATGGGCTCGCCCGCGAAGCAAACCTCCCGGCCCTCCAGCAGCCGCTGCTGAAAGGGTTGGGAAATTGCTGGGTTGGGCACCTGAAACGGCACCGTCTTATCGCGTAGGTATTCCGGCAGATCTGCGCTCGTGTAAACCGCGACCACACCGTCATGCGCCAACGCCGCAGACGTGTCGATCCCATTGATCTTGGCATGGCTATGTGGACTGCGGACGAACGCTGCTTCCAACATACCGGGGAGATGAAAATCGTCAGTATAGCTGCCCCGTCCCGTCAGCAGCCGCGGATCTTCCAGCCGCGGCACCCGCGCGCCGAACATCTTGGCGCCCATCGGGCTAGGCTCCTGCCTGTAGCCTCTTTGCCGCGTCGAGGGCGGCGGCCACGATACCCTGGTACCCAGTGCAGCGGCACAGGTTGCCGCTGATTGCCTCACGGACCTCGCGCTCGGTCGGGTCTGGATTTTCTTCTAGGAATTCCAACAGCGTTGTAAGCATGCCCGGCGTGCAGTACCCGCATTGCAAACCGTGATTATCTTGGAATGCCTGTTGCAGAGGGTGCAGTTCCTGATCGTTGGGCGCGATGCCTTCCACGGTTCTGATTTCCTGCCCGTCCGCCTGCACCGCCAACATAAGGCATGACCGCGCAGTCTGGCCGTTCAGCAGGATTGTGCAGGCTCCGCACACGCCATGTTCGCAGCCGACATGGGTTCCGGTCAGTAGACATTCATGACGAATGAAATCGGAAAGTGTTAGGCGTGTTTCAACTTCACGCTCGAAAGTTTCGCCGTTAATCGTAACGGAAATTGTTCTACGGTCGCTCATCTAAGGTTCATCTCCGTTCCGTTGACTGCGCGGCTGTAAGCCTTGGCGAGCGCACGCCGAGTAAGCACCGCCGCAAGGTGCTGCCGATACCACGCCGGCGCGTATACATCTTCCATCGCATCGATCTCGCGGCATTTTTCTGCGATCTCGGTGAAAAGATCCGCCGAACCGGTTTCCCCAGCGAGCCCCTCTTCCGCCGCGGTAACCCGCAGCGGCGACGGCCCGACACCGCCAACCGTTATGCTGGCTTTCGTAATCTTTCCACCGTCTGCCACGTCAAGTAGTACCGCCGACGACGTAATCGCGTAATCACCATGGCGGCGGGCAAATTCGACAAAGGCGTAGCCATGACCTTCTGGCCAGATCGGGACCCGGATTTCCGTCACCATCTCGTCCAGATCAAAGGACGGCGTCATGTACCCCATCGGAAAATCCGCCATCGCAATATCACGCTCACCGCCTTTTTTACGCACGCTAACGATAGCATCTTGGGCCATGGACACGGTTGGAAGTTCGGCACTAGGATCGAGATGTGACATCGAGCCGCCGTAGGTGCCGCGGGTACGGGTCTGCCGGTGGCCGACATTCAAGATCGCTTCCTTCATCAAGGGAATCTTCTGCGAGACAAGGCCTGAAAACTCAATGTCGCGTTGACGGACCATACCACCGAACACGAGCGCGTCACCGTCATCGCGGATATAGGACAGGTCTTCAATCCTGTTGATGTCGATTACGTCGTCGGGCAAGACAAAGCGCATATTCAGCATCGGCATCAACGACTGTCCGCCGGCCAGAAGCTTGGCGTTGTCTTTTTCGGAAAGCAAGGCAACGGCATCATCGACGCTGCGCGGATCGTGGTAGGTAAAAGGAGGTGGTTTCATATTACACCGAGAACATGTGAATGGAGCAGGCGCCGTGATCGAAGCCGGATATTCCGCCGCCTGTGCAATGGGTCAGCCCGACCTTCGCGCCTTCAACCTGACGGTTTCCAGACTGTCCGCGGAGCTGTCGGACGACTTCGACGATTTGGGCGGTACCTGTCGCGCCGATCGGATGCCCTTTCGACAGTAGTCCGCCTGAGGGATTAATCGGAATACGACCGCCGATGGATGTGTCCCCATCCTCCAGCAGCTTCGCGGACTCGCCCTTGTCGCAGAATCCAAGAGCTTCATAATATAGAAGCTCGGCAATTGTAAACGCATCGTGGACTTCCGCGACATCGACGTCATCAGGCCCGATCGCAGCTTCTTCATAAGCCTGCTTGGCACCCCGTACTGTGATTTCCGGCGTGGTCATGTCGCGGAAACCGGTCATGTATTTCCCGGAATTCACCTCCGAACATGCAACACGCACCGGCTTGGTCGTGAACTGCTTCGCTTTTTCTGCGGACGCGATCACCACAGCCGAAGCGCCGTCGCCCGAGGGACAACAGTGCAGCAGGGTAAACGGATCGGCTATCTCGCGCGCGCCCAGTACTTCTTCCAGCGTCACTTCGTTGCGGTACTGGGCATCTTCGTTCTTTGCGCCGTGCTTGTGCGCCTTGACAGCCACCGAGGCAAGCTGCTCTTTCGTCAGACCGTGGTCGTGCATGTAGCGGCGCGCGCGCATGCCGTAGAGTGCCGGCATGACTAATCCGTGTGTGACCTCGAAATCCTCTTTTTCCAGCGGCAGCGTCCCACCACCGAACTTTGTAAGCTTCTCAACGCCAAGGACCAGCACGACGTCGTATACACCGGCCGCAACCGCGATATAGGCCTGACGGAACGCTGAAGACGACGAGGAACAGGCATTCTCCACGTTGGTGATGGGCAAACCGGTAATGCCGAGTTGTTTAAGTACCCGCTGGCCAGACATCATGCCCCCCAGCGCCGACCCGCAGTAGGCAGCCTCGATATCCTTCTTGTCGACGCCTGCATCCTCAATTGCTGCCTTAACCGCCGGCCAGCCGATTTCAGCCAGCGTTTTTTCCCGATATTTAGCAAAGGGAATCATTCCGACACCAATTACGGAAACTTCTCGCATATTCGCTCCTCTACCCCTTCGCCGGGGTGAATGCGTAACTTTCCACCGTACCATTCTCACCCTCACCGACAACGGTCGTCGTCAGAGTTACCGCCATGTCCATTTCCAGATCCGCCGCATCGACGCCAACAATGTGAGCAAAAACGCGAACGCTTTGTGGCAGATCCACGTAACCCGCAATATACGGCACGTTCCAACCCTTCGGCGCAACGTGCACTACAGACCAAGTATAGAGAGATCCGCTATCGGGAAGTTCGAAATCTCTGACATTCTCCGACATGCATTCGGGACAGACGGGCGCGGGTGGAAAAGCTCTCGTGCCGCAGTCGGCGCATTCTAGCCCGATTAGCGTTGGCGTCCCGTCCGTCGCCAGCCTCAACGCGGCACCATCAAGCGGGTATTTTTCATGAATATTTTCGGCGGTCTGCGCCATCGGTCGTCCTCTTCCTCGCAAAACTTGTATCAATCGGGCGAAGGCCCGGCAAGCATCACCACATCGCTCCACCGCCATCAATCACCAGGGTCTGACCGGTGGTAAAATCGCTTTCAGCCGACGCGAAATACAGACAGGCGCCGATTAGGTCTTCCGGATCCTGCAGACGTTTTAGCGACCGACCCGCCAGTTTCGCCGCGGGGCCCCCGTCGCGCCAGTCGGAGCGGGCTTTCACGTTTTCCGACATTGTGGAACCGGGCGCGATCGCATTAACGCGGATACCATCTTCACCCAATTCCTTTGCCATCGCCCGCGTCATGCCGAATACCGCGCCTTTCGATGCATCGTAGTGCAGATAAAACGGAAGCCCGGTGAAAATCCGGCTGGTCGAGATATTGATGATCTTGCCGTAGCCCTGTTCCCGCATGACCGGTACGACGGCCTTGGAACACAAAAATGTACCGCCCACATTGACGGACATGACCTGCTGAAACAGTTCGGGCGAAATTTCATCAATCGAGGCGCGATCGAGCTTGCCGAAAATCGCGGCATTGTTGATCAGCACGTCGATGCGCCCAAAGGCGTCCATCGCAGCAGATGCCATATCCTGACAGGACTGCCAGTCCGAAACATCATTCTGCAACGCGATGGCCGCTCCGCCGACCGAGGCAATTTCACTGACGACCGCGCTAGCATCGTCTATATCTGATACGACCAGCTTCGCCCCTTCGGCCGCCAGCGCTTTTGCGTAAGTCGCTCCTATGCCCTGTGCCGCCCCGGTCACAATGCAGACGCGGTTCTTCACCCTGTCGGACATTTCGCTTCCCGATACCTAATTAATGATTAGCTATCTAAGGGTATCGAGGCCGCTAAAATCTGTAAAGTTTTAGAGGTCTTCAACGAATGCATGGGCGGCCGCGATCGCTGCATTCCTGTTGTCTTCATGAGTCCGCCCCGATGCTTTTCGGGGCTTCAGATCATGATCACCGTCGGGTAAATACTCAACTTGGATCGACGGCGACAGGCTGTAGCTGGTGACTTCTTCCTTCTTCCCGAAAGGGTCGCGTTCGCCCTGTAGGATTAGCGTCGGCGTTTCCAGTGATTCGAGGTGTGTCGTGCGCGGTTTTTCGGGTTTGCCGGGCGGATGAAACGGGTAACCCAGGCAGATCAACCCGGCGACACCCGCCTCGTCGGCTATCATGCTGGCAATACGTCCGCCCATGGACTTACCACCGATCACAAGATTCTTCGGTCCGAGTTCCGTTGCGACCTGCAGGTAAGCTTCGATTAGAACCGATACCCGGTCCGGCGGACGCCGTTTACCGTCCTCGCGCCGTTTAACCATGTAGGGAAATTCGAACCGGGCAACCCGCAGTTCCCGTCCCGCAATGCCGATTGCGGTTCTTTCCATGAATACCGAGTCCATCGGCGCGCCGGCGCCGTGGGCCAGAACGACGGTGTATGTCGCATTATCAGGACCGTTGAACAGAAATTTGCTCATTGACTTACATCGGACCCGATTGAAAACGCACCACAACGGCAACCACTATCCCGATCAGGATCAGCAGGAGCAGACGACGAACACCCATCAATCCCGTCCGGTTTTGATATTTAACAGGATCAATCCGGGCGCCGCCGGATCATCACGATATCGCGCGACGAAAAGACGTTTTCGCCACGCTGGTTGGTCAGCACGAATTCCCAGATCGCGAGACCTCGATCGGGTCGTGTTTTGGAGTCGCGTTTGCCGACGCACTCTTGACGCATGAAGAGTTCGTCGCCGACGCGCACCGGCTTCAGGAAATTCTGATCCTCGATCTTAGCCGCGCCAATAATCGCAACATTGCGTTCGACGCTCATGATCATGCGCTGTTTGAGGGCGATCGTCAGAACGCCGGACGCGATTAGGCTGTCGTGAACCGTGGCTTCGCCCCCTGCATCGCTGATATGCATCGGCAATGGGTCGTAGCGGGTGGCAAAACTGATGATTTCATCGGCCGTAACGGTAATCGGCCCGGCTTCACAGACCTGGCCGATCTGAATATCTTCAAGAAACAGCTCGACTACCGGTCCCGGCTCGACGTCATTGATTTCAGAGATGTTCTTGTTCATTTAGCGGACATAGCCGACACCCGCCCATTGCGCAATTACGAACTCAGTGAACCGTCAGCGTTTCGCCGACTAACGGACAAGCGATTTCGCTGGTGCTGCTGATATCGAATTAATCCGAAGGGTCGCTTTCGCCACAAACTGTAAACGTAATACGGCAACCGGTCCCATCGTGTAGATATCTTGTAAAGATTGCAGACTTCTGTCGTAATCCTCAGCGGTCGCGGCGCCGGTTAGAAAAAATTGCATTCGACTTTCCCTCTGACGCACCGACCTATGTCTTCAGAACCGCCCACCATATATTGATTGGGTATACTCTATTAATGTTATCCAATATCAGGTTGTGTGGGACCCATATCAGGCGTAGTAGATCCTTTAGATGAATCAAAACACTTCCGAGCAAAAAAAAACCGAAAGCGGTTGGGTTAAGCCAGTCACCGAATACGGTCCTCTGGCCATATTTTTGGTTACCTACTACATAGAGGATTTGTATGCAGCGACTGCTGCGCTGATGGCCGCTACCGCCGTTGCCTTGGCAGTTTCCTTGGTCAAGAATCGTCGGGTCCCTATTATGCCGGTGATTACGGCTGTTATCGTGGGGATATTCGGTGCGCTGACGCTGATCTTCAACGACGACACCTTCATCAAGATGAAACCCACGATCGTTCAGGCGCTACTCTGCGCGATCCTTTTGGGCGGCCTCCTCTTTGGAAAAACGCTGTTGAAACCGGTCATGGGCTCGGCCTGGCCTATGACAGACTCTGGCTGGCGCATCCTGACCCGCAATTTTGGTCTGTTCTTCGCCGCGATGGCGGTGGTGAACGAAATTGTCTGGCGTACTCAGTCAGAAGAGTTCTGGGTCAATTTCAAGGTGTTTGGAAGCATTGCGCTGACACTGGCCTTCAGCATGACGCAGGTTCCAACGCTAAACCGTTATAAGATCGACGAGCCGGAAAACTAGTGCTTCAGGCGGCGGCGTTTCGGGGGCTGATAATAAAAGCCGGTACCTTCGGCGAGGCAGGCCCCATCGGGTGGGCCAGCATTACTCCCCGTGGACGGAAAACTCGTTGATGCAACCGCATAACCGGAACCCGAACGAACCCAGAAATTCTTGAGCCCGATTTTGTTGCGTTAACCCGCCTGCGCCACCGACAACTTGCCTGTCACGCCGTGCTTTTCGATTAATCCGGCCACCAACCCACCCTCCTTCGACTCCTCAACGAAGTCTGACAGGAACACCGCTGCCGCGTCGTTTGCCTTTGCCGTACCTACCGCTTGTTGCACCGCGGTGAACCGGCCGTCCAGTATACGCGCACCGGGAATATTAGGCAGGCCTTGGGTCATCAGCGGACGCAGACCGGCTAGTGCATCTAGCTTTTCGTCGAGGAACAGCTTCGTCGCGCCAGGCAGGCCCTTCGCCCTCACCAGTTCCGCGTGTTTAAGGTTGCTGGTAAGGAATAGATCGTAGGCACTACGTTCCGACACGGCAATACGGATACCGGGCTGATCGACCTCTTCGATCGATTGTAGCACCGACCCGGCAGGTAACATGTAGGTCGCCTCGATCTCCACATAGGCGGCAGTGAAAGCGATTTTCTCGGCTCGAGTTGGCTCCGCGCCAATCAGACCAATATCCCAGACGTCGTCCTCTACCGCATCGGCCAGTTCGCCAGGGGTAGAGAACGTTACGTAGGCTATTGGAACGCCAAGATACCCCGCGATTTTCGCTGCGAATTCCGGTCCAACCCCATCGGGGTCGCCGGATGAGGTTTCCCCCGTCACCAGCAACTTGTTCGCCATGTTAATCCCGGCACGCAGCGTGCCGGTCGGTACGAGTTGGGAAAGTAGTTCTTCGATCATAAAAAATCCGCAGCAATGAGTGTGTCTGCGGATTTTTAAGCCTCTCAGGCCGTGAAGGCTATTCCGCGGCGACGGGGCGGCGCAGTTGGTCAGCTTCCGGCAAATCGTATTCGGCCAGCACGCGGTCGACCGTGCCCGTCATTTCGTCCCACGGGCATTCGATGAAGCTGTACAGCGTGTTGATGAAGGCGGGACCTGCATAAAAGCGCTCGTATTGCTGATGCCGTCCAGCGAAATCGCTACCCAGGAGGTCCCAACCCATTTTTAGGAACTTCATCCGTTCTATTGCCGACTGCCCAGGCACCGACCAGTAGGTTTCGAATTTGTCCTTCAACTCTGGATTGTTAATCACCGAAACATCGGCCGGCATCTGGAACGGCCCGCCCCCCATCAGCTCACGTACGGTTTCGCAAATCGTGGCGTAGTTCTGGGTACACCAGTGTAGCGCACCATACATGTGCCGCCGGTTCACGTTGTAACGTCCGGGGACCATTTCCTCCGCATCCTCTATCTGACCGGCGATCATAGCGTTAAGACCAGCCTCAGCTGCAGCCAGGCGGCCAAGTGTGTCGCGTACGGCGGGCACCTGAAGAACATTGTTGAGTTCCGCAGATTTGCGGGCGATGCCGAGGATGAGCTTCAGCTTCTCTGAAAAGCGAACATTGGACTGATGATTGCCCATGGCGTGGCTGGGGGTCTGAAAATAGATGTTCCGCGACAGTGCGGCATTGTTATGGGTAAAAACACGCTCCCACGGCACCTTCACATCTTCGAAGATCACCATCGAATCCGTCTCATCGAATTTCCAAGCAAACGGTGCATCAAATTCCGACACGGCAAATCTCTCGAACGGTTTCCGCGTCCAGATTGTTACCCCGTCCCAGTTCAGCGGCACGGCGCAAGTAATGCTCTCAGCCGCCTGCTCTTCACCAAGTGGCAGCAGATTTCCGACCCAGGTCTCGTTCGAAAACACCGCCGACGTGCCCAGCATTTTCATGCCATTTAGCGTCACGCCTTCCTTGTCTGCCGCGGTGACGCGTAATGTCGGGACGGTCAGACCTTCACGCTGATACAGCTCTGGCTGACGGGCACCCTGAGGCGGCAGCACCGTGTAGCAGGCGAAGGTGTCGTTTTTGCGCATGTAATCGTAATAGCCCCGCAGGTGTGCGGCCGAGCCCTTAAGATTTTCTTCGAACAATTCTGGCTTCCACAGCAGACCGGTGACGAAGCTCGCGACATGGTCCGGCGACCTGCCGATGAGCCCGCAGGTCCACTCCGCGACGCGACGGTGGGTTTCTCGACGTCGACGGAGATCTTCCTTCGACTTCGGTTTGAGATACCAGGACGTGCTGAGCTCACCGTCCTCGTCCTCATACGCCATCACATCGATATTCTCCGGATCGCGCTTGCGATCGTAGATCATTGCGAAGGACTGGGCGGCGTTTCGAAATGCCGGATGCGTGGTAACGTCCTCCACAAGTTCGTCGCCGATATAAACTCTTCGTCCATCGCGCAAAGAGTCGAGGTGCTGATCGCCTGTCTTTAGCATCAAGTATCTCCTAAATATAATGTAAGCCGGTCAGCGCCAGACTGCGCCTACCGCTATGTCTCCAATTTCGGCGTGTTCCCGGGCCAGCGTTTCCGCCGTGTCGGCGGCACGCGCGCTGGTCTTGGCCATGTGTTCGACGATTTCGCGGAACCGGGCAAAAGTCTCCGGCCCCATCCCGTCGAACAGTTCGCCATTGATGGCCTGCAGATGAGGCGTAAAGGAGTCGATCGCGGCCTGACCTTCCGCAGTCAGTTCAAGGATCACGCTGCGCCCATCTTCGGGGTTTGGTCGTTTATCGAGAAAACCGCGCCGCATCAGTTTTTTCGACTCCATGGTGACATAAGCTCCGGACGTGTGAAGCCGGTCAGCGATCAGCGAAACAGTAACACGATAGCTGGGCGTCAATTCCGCTACGACCATGAGGATGTGATACTGGATCCCGGACAGGCCGAGCGCCGTTGCCATACGTTCGCGGATCCGGTCGAAATTCACCGTCATAGTAAAGATGCCATAGATCAGCTTCCGGAAGTCAGCATCCCCGCCTGACTGATCCAGCATTGCATCCAACGTCGTGGAGGGCGGGAGCGTCCAGCCCGTGTCGGGAAGTTCAGTAGTTGAGGTCATCTGGCGTTAGCTCTGATCAGACATTTATATCAGAGACATAGCTAAATTATTTATATGTATCAACTGAACAAATCCCCTCCTTAGCAGGCGACATTCATGGGTTCATGCGCATTCGGCGATATTTGGCCGCATACCTGCCGTACTTATCCGGCTGACCGGTTTTCGCAGCATTTCGCAGGCCTTCACCAGTCCGAATATTTCGGCCAACACAGAACTTGCGATGTCCGGTTGGTTAGCTCCGGCATTGTTTCGGTTATCTTCGAGAACGGCAAACGCGTGTTTCGGAAAACAATTGGCGTGTCTGGCGACACAACCGGAGCGCCGGTCAACTCGA
>DKQG01000032.1:0-30149 GCA_002471575.1 Alphaproteobacteria bacterium UBA7314
GCCGGTGTGATGATCGAACTCGATGAAGGTCACCGGGCTTTGTATCCGGTAATAGAATGCGCTGTCCTCCGCGGTGCCGCCGATCCAGCAGAAATGGGTCTCCGCCAGATGGCGGTCGATCTCCGTCATTTTTGCGGCGCGCGGCCCGTCTGGAAGCGTGACCAGATAAGCCTCCGCCAGGTCCAGCAGGTCGCGCTGCCACCATTTCGACATCGGTTCGGCGCGAAGCCCTTCGTAGGGAACGATACGGTTGTCCTGATAGGCGCCGCCGAGATGCAGGTTGTCAGCGAAATGACGGCGTCCTTCCGGCAGATCTCCGCCCATCATCGATTTCGCGACCGTCGCCCGCGCCTGTTCAGCGCCAGTCAACGACTGCATCAGGTCGAGGCCTAACCGTTCCTAATCCTCGAACACCCGGATGCCATTACATCGACCCTCGTCGCCATAGGCCGGCTCGGCGCCCATGAATGCCGGGGTCAAAACCATTTGCCCACCCCGCATGAAACAGTTCAGGCAGAGATGATGCCCGAAAAGCTGCCAGCCCCACGGTGCGTCGCGGGACGGGTCGCCGAACAGGCAAAAGATATAGCTCCACTCCCCCAGCACCAGGGGCAACCCGATTACTTCGCCCAGAAACCCGTTCAGCCGCATTACGTCGCGCGACATTTCGAAACCTTTCGGGGCGAGACTGGCGCGCACCACAGCCATGACAGCGTCTCGAATTTCCAACGGCTGTTCGTCCAACCGCAGGCCGTGGCTCTCCACTAATAGTTCCGTGTTCTGCCAGTTGCGCCACTGGTCGGATTCGACCGGAAAATGCATGTCGGATTTCAGGTCAGGAGACAGGCGCGCCATCAACGCATCGACGGCGGCTATGACCTCGGCTGTTGGCGCGCCATCGTCCTGCAGCCCGAATAGCTCGGCCTGCGGCGAACCGTCTATGGTCAGACCCCGGAAGGGTTTCGCGAACAGGCGTCGCCAGTTGCCGAAAAGGCCTTGCGGGCGTTCGCCCTGCATTCAGACATCGGTGTAAGACCGAGCGGTGGTGGTCGGGTCGCGGTTGGCGGTCGGCACAAAGTGTCGGAAATCGGTATCGGACATACGCCAGCGTACCCCGAAAGAATCCCGCTGTTCAAACAGGTTGTCGGCGGCGCGCCGATAAAGTGATTGATCCCTGGGACCGCCGATAGCACCAACGCCCGCGTGATGGCTTGGTGCCGATTTCCGGGATCATTTGTCGGCGCCGCCTTTCCACTTTCCAGATTTGCGCAGCGCTTCAGCGACCTCCGGCGGCATGTAGTTTTCATCGTGCTTTGCCAGCACTTCGTCGGCGCGGAAACTGCCATCCGGCAGCAGCCGGCCCTCGACCACGACGCCCTGACCTTCGCGGAATAGGTCCGGCATGATGCCTTTGTAGGCCACCTTTACTTCGTGGGTCATGTCGGTGACCGCGAAGTTGTGGGTCAGCCCGTCGGGTGCTTTTTTCCATGTTTCCGGCTTGACCAGACCGCCGACGCGCAACCGTCGGTCGATGCTCAGTTCCTTATTGGTGGCGATGTCGGTCGGACTGTGGAAGAAGACGATGTTGTCCTCGAACGCGGTCAGCACCAGGGCCGCCGCGGTGGCGAGCACCAGCCCGCCCAGCACAACGATCATCAGGCGGCGGCGTTTCCGTGTCACGTGGACTCTCCGGCCGTCCGGTCACGGCGGCGGCGCCGCGGCGATGCCGCTTCCATATCGGCTAGTTCGCGTTCCCGCGCTTTCATCGTGCGGACGCTTGCGACAATTAGGGCGCTGAGCAAAATGACGGCGATGCCCCACGCCAACCAGATGTAGACGCCATAGCCGCCCATATCGACAATTTCAGTCATCGTTTCGGTTACTCTTCATCAGCCATCGTCTTTTCAGTGTACGCAGAAACCCTGTTCTTCCTAGGCGCGTCGCCGGACAGATCCTCGCCTGCGCGGAGATGACGGACTGTGGGATGCAGAGTCCAACTCAGCCGCCGCCGGCTTCGGCGTGAATTCGCGCGGCGCGCAGTGCATTTATCCTCCGTGATGCCAGTTCGGCGCGCGACCGGATGATTACCAGCGTAAAAAACAGCGTCGTGAATCCAACCGCCATCAAAAGCAGCGGAATGAGCATCGAGCTGTGCACCGCCGGCATGCCCAGCTTGGTCACGCTTGCGGGCTGGTGCAGCGTGTTCCACCAGTCGACGGAAAACTTGATGATCGGTAGGTTGACTCCGCCAATCAGTGCAAGAATGGCAGATGCTTTCTCGCCGCGTGCCGCGTCGTCGAACGCGTTCGCCAGCGCGATAAATCCTAGATATAGGAAAAACAGTACCAGGACCGAGGTCAGCCGTGCGTCCCACACCCACCAGGTGCCCCACATCGGTTTGCCCCAAAGCGAACCCGTCGTTAGGCAGATCAGCGTGAAGCAGGCCCCGATGGGTGCCGCGGCAAGGGCGCTGACGTGGGCAACCGGGTGTTTCCAGATCAGGCCTACGGCACTAGCCAAGACAATAAAGGCATAGGCGAACATCGCCATCCATGCCGACGGCACGTGCACATACATGATACGCACCGTCTGTCCCTGCTGGTAATCGGGCGGTGACGCCGCGAAAGCAAAATAAAGACCCGTCGCGATCAGGATAACCGTCAGCCCCGCCACCCAAGGCAGTATCGCATTGGCTAGCTTCAGAAATCGTGTCGGATTAGCGTATTTTTGGAACATCTCCAGTCCGGCGCCTACCTGTTTTCCTTTACCGCAGTTGTGCGTAACTGAGGTTAAAAACGCGTTAGAACTAATGCCTAAATACGAAGGTTTGAAGCGTTTTCAAGGAAACGCAAGGGGTTTTGAAGACAATTGCGGGTCAGGGCCGTACGCTTGGTTCCAGATATACTGCATCGTCGATCCCGGTCCGCCGGCGCGCGCGGGGGATGCGCTGCTGCCCCAATACCCTTGGATGTTGCCGCTGGCACAGGTCATAAGGCAATCGGCAAGGCCCCACGCCCCCGTAATATCGAGGCCGGTCAGTGGCGCAATACCTGAACTGATTGCGTCGCTTCCATCCATCCCGTCTTACCCGGCCGCTATTCAGCGGCTATTTTCAGCGCGATTGCACAACCCCAAGGACACAAAACAAGGCAGGCCAGCAGCAGCCCGCCCAAGAGAAGTAATTGCTGCGCGGCAGGAAATCCGGCGATTGACGCTTCGACCGCCCCGGCGCCGAAAATCAGCACCGGGATGACGAGCGGCAACACGAGCAAAGACAGCAAAACACCGCTTCTACGTGAACCTAACGTTAGGGCCGCACCCAGTGCCCCTGTCAAACTGATAATCGCCGTCCCCAGAGCCATTGCCACCATTAACACTCCATACCCGTCCGGCCCGAGATTGAGCATGACACCGATCAGCGGTGCCGCCACCAACAGGGGAACACCGGTGGTAATCCAATGCGCGGCGATCTTGGCAAGGGCGGTCATCCACAGTGGCTGGGGGGCGATCACCAGCAGATCCAGCGTGCCGTCCTCGTAGTCGTTCTGGAACAACCGGTCGAACGAGAGCATCGCCGATAAAAGCGCTGTAACCCAGAGAATACCGGGCGCCATGCGGGCCAGCAGGTTCGGTTCCGCGCCCACGCCAAAGGGGAACAGGGCAGCGGCAATCACGAAAAAAATGATCACTATAAAGGTGTCGCTAAGCTGGCGGAGCGCGATGCGGATGTCGCGTCCGATAAGGGCGAAAAAAGCGGTCATGCCCAATCACCCGCGGCCGGGCCTTCTCCGACCGCGTCGCCCCACAGGGTTTCGTCGTACCGGGAGAATGCCGAAACGTCGATCGATGCTGCATCCTCGATCCCCAGCGGCACGTTGGTTGAAGCGACCACTATGCCGCCGGTTTCCCTATGGGCGGCGATCGCTGTGCGCAGTCTTTCGACCGAGCGCGTATCGAGTGCCACGGTCGGCTCGTCCAGCAGCCAGAGAGGGGCCGGTGATGCAAGCATCCGCGCAAGTGCCAGGCGTCGGGTCTGGCCGGCAGATAGCATTCGCGCCGGCAAATCGGCCAGCGCATCCAAACCTGTCAGCTCCAGCGCAACCTCGATATCCGGCGCAGCCACCCGCAGTGCGCAATGAAAGGCAAGGTTTTCCCGGACCGACAATGCCTGCTTCACCGCATCCCGGTGACCGACGTAATGCATGTCGGCGTAAAAACTTTCGGGGTCGTCGGCAATGGGTGCACCCTGCCAGTCGATCCGGCCGGCCGCCGGGCGTGCGATACCTGCCATCAATCGCAGTAGGCTGGATTTGCCGGACCCGTTGGGACCGGATAGCACCAGTGCTTCGCCCGGCGTCACGGAAAAGTCGAGCCCGGCGAAAACGATCCGTTCGCTCCTGATGCAGGCAAGGCCCGTGCCGGTAAATCCATCCATGCAGACGGGATAGACTATAAATAACGATTAGTCATCTGGGGCTTTGACGGCATCGGATCGATACAGGTATCCCGCGCGGTGGGGGGGTATTCCGCGAGTGCCGCCGCGGGCGCTGTCTTGATGACTATTGGATTCAGTAGCGTTTGCGGCTAATTTCCCGCCCGATCATTTCTTGAGGAGAACGAAAGTGAGCGCAACCGGACAGGATACGCTGAAGGCCCGCCGCACGCTGGAAGCCGGCGGTAAATCCTATGACTACTATAGCCTGGATGCGTTATCTGACGCCGGTTTCGGTGATATTTCCCGGCTGCCATTCTCGCTGAAAGTTCTGCTGGAAAACTTGCTCCGGTATGAAGACGGCCGATCGGTATCGGTCGGTGATATCGAGCGCGCTGCCAAGTGGGTCGACACACAGAAATCCGATCTGGAAATCGCTTATCGCCCGGCGCGTATCCTGCTGCAGGACTTTACCGGTGTGCCTGCGGTCGTCGACCTGGCCGCGATGCGTGACGCGATGGTGCAGCTCGGCGGCGACCCGCAGAAGATCAACCCGCTTAACTCGGTTGATCTGGTGATCGATCACTCCGTGATGATTGACGAGCACGGCACCGCGGGCGCGTTCGACAAGAACGTCGAATTGGAATTCGAACGTAACAAGGAACGCTACGAATTCCTCAGCTGGGGTTCCAAGGCGTTCAACAATTTCCGCGTCGTGCCGCCCGGCACCGGTATCTGTCACCAGGTCAACCTGGAATATTTGTCGCAGACCGTCTGGGTAACCGAAGACGCATCCGGAAAGCAGATTGCCTATCCCGACACCGTTGTAGGCACCGACAGCCACACCACGATGGTCAACGGCCTCGCCGTTCTGTCCTGGGGCGTCGGGGGCATAGAGGCCGAAGCGGCGATGCTGGGACAGCCGATTTCCATGCTGCTGCCGGAAGTCGTCGGTTTTAAGCTGACCGGCGAAATGAAGGAAGGCACGACTGCCACCGATCTAGTGCTCACCGTCACGCAGATGCTGCGCGCCCAGGGCGTTGTCGGCAAATTCGTCGAATTCTACGGCCCGGGCCTGAGTGCACTGTCGCTGCCCGACCGCGCTACCATCGGCAATATGGCACCCGAATACGGGGCGACCTGCGGCTTCTTCCCCATCGACCGCGAAACCTGTGACTATCTCGACTTCACCGGCCGCGACGCAGATCGGGTTGCACTCGTCGAAGCCTACGCCAAGGCACAGGGCATGTGGCGCGATGAAAACACGCCGGACCCGGTGTTCACTGCAAGCCTGGAGCTCGATCTCGGCGACGTCGAACCGTCGCTTGCTGGGCCGAAACGCCCGCAGGACCGCGTGGTCCTGTCCGACGTACCGAAGACCGCGATCGATGCGATTTCCGATTACCGCGGCGAAGCCCCGGCGAATACCGATCAGCTCTCCCGCGATCTTGGCGACGGATTCGAGGTTGAGGACGGCGACGTCGTCATCGCGGCGATCACCAGCTGCACCAACACGTCGAACCCGTCGGTGCTGGTGGGCGCCGGGCTTCTGGCCCGCAACGCCGTCGCCAAGGGGTTGAATTCGAAGCCCTGGGTGAAGACGTCTCTCGCCCCCGGCAGCCAAGTGGTCAAGGACTACCTGGAAAAAGCCGAACTGCAGGATGATCTCGACGCGCTCGGCTTCAACATCGTCGGCTTCGGCTGCACCACGTGTATCGGCAATTCCGGACCGCTACCCGAGAAAGTCGCCGCCCAGATTGACGACAAGGACCTAGTAGCTGGTGCGGTGCTGTCCGGTAACCGCAACTTCGAAGGTCGGGTGCACCAGCAGGTGCGGGCGAACTTCCTCGCTTCGCCGCCGCTGGTGGTGGCCTATGCGCTTGCCGGCTCTCTAAAGATCGACTTGGCGACCGATCCCCTCGGCAACGACGCCGACGGCAACCCGGTTTATCTGAAGGACATCTGGCCAACCAACCAGGAAATTCATGACACCATGCGCGAATGCTTGACCGCCGAGATGTACCGGGCGCGCTACGACAACGTCTTCGAAGGCCCGCAAGAATGGCAGGCGATCGACAGCGTCGGATCCGAGACCTACAGCTGGCAGGACGCCAGCACCTATGTGAAGTACCCGACCTTCTTCGAGGGCATGGAACGCGAACCGGGCGCGATCTCCGATATCGTCGGCGCGCGGCCGCTGCTAATCCTCGCGGATTCGGTGACCACCGACCACATCTCTCCCGCCGGTTCGATCCAGCGGGAAAGCCCGGCGGGCGAATACCTGCTGGAACGCCAGATCCGTCCCGTGCAGTTCAATTCTTACGGCTCTCGCCGGGGCAACCACGAAGTGATGATGCGCGGCACCTTTGCCAATATCCGCATCCGCAACGAAATGGTGCCCGGCGTCGAGGGTGGCGTCACCACGCACCAGCCGTCGGGCGAACAGATGCCTGTCTATGACGCGGCAAAGAAATATGAGGCGGAAGGCGTGCCGCTGGTCATCGTCGGAGGTAAAGAATACGGCACCGGTTCGTCGCGCGACTGGGCGGCCAAAGGCACCACGCTGCTAGGCGCCAAGGCGGTGATCGTCGAAAGCTTCGAACGTATTCACCGGTCGAACCTAATCGGCATGGGCGTGCTGCCGCTGCAGTTCACCGGCGACGATACCCGCGAAACGCTGGGTCTCGACGGTACCGAGAAGTTCGATATCAAGGGCGTGGCTGAGGGCCTCAGCCCAAGGTCTGAACTCGGCTGCACGATCCACCGCGCCGACGGTTCCAGTGTCGACGTAAAGCTGCTGTGCCGCATCGATACGCTGGACGAGCTTGACTACTACAAGAACGGCGGCATTCTGCAATATGTGATCCGCAACATGCTTGACGCAGCGTAATAACCCGAATGTTCGGGCCCGTTCCCTGCATGGGGCGGGCCGATGCGAATTTCCCACCGATTAATGCCGTCTGGTTAATTGGCCGTGTGAGTCCTTCGGGGCAGGCATCAGAGGCAAAGAGTAATCATGTCGTGGTCCAAAATTAACCGGTAACATATCCCGACCGCATCCAGAGCGGTCGCTTAGAAGCCGTATTGGGTGTACAGCCTGTCTGCCGGCACATGGGCGGACAGGCAAACGAATGCCCCTCTGCAAGTTGCGATATGGAATAAGACTTCAACGCGTCCATGACAATTTTCGCCAGTCCCCTGCATTGACGCATCGGGTCAGGCGCTGGGCGACGCCGCACAGAACGTCCCAGCCCATCGCATTACCGCCGTATCGTTCCGGCTGGGTCATACGGACTAGCCCGGCATCCCGAAAAGCCTGTATCGAGTCCGCCGGAACGCTTCGGGCATGTTCGGCGTCGGCCGCCCGCTCGCGCAGGATGGGCTGCAGCGCTTCGGCGCGGGCATAGAATTCGCCGGCGCTGGGCTGCGTTTCGGCAGCAGACGGGGCGGAATGGGGCATGGCGCGAACTTTCACGGTTATGGGTGTGGATTTTCCAAGAATTCCGCTTTCAAGACAATGCGTTTGCTGGAAACGGACCAAATGCTAGGTTGCGGGAGAGATTAGCAACCGAACGACCTACCTGCCTGTGACAGACCGAGCCGAAGCATCGCCCGTCGCCAAAGGCCGTGAAGGCATCGCCCATGTGATGATGCTGATCGCGGTGCTGATCTTTGGGCTGAACTATGTGGTCGGCCGCTGGGTCGCGGGCGATGTGCAGCCCTACGTGCTTGGTTTCGTCCGGTGGACAGCCGGTACGCTGATCCTTCTGCCCTTCGCTCTGGCCCATCTGAAATTCGACGCGGAGCGTATCCGCGTAAACTGGAAACTGCTGTGCCTTGCCGGCTTCCTGATGCCGTTTATGGGGGCCGGGGTCACCTATGTGGCGCTGACCTATACCGGGGCGATAAACGCCGGCGTGATCCAGACGTCGATGCCGGTGATGATCGTGCTTCTGTCCTGGATGTTTCTCGGCGAGAAGACGCGCGGTATCCAGTGGCTGGGCATCGTGGTCGCCATTGCGGGCGTGCTGTATATCGTCGCGCGCGGTAACCCGGCAACGCTGGTCGATCTTACCTTCAATATCGGCGATGCCATCCTCATCGTCTGTAATCTCGGGCTCGCCGGATACGGTGTCGCGGTCAAAAGGCTGCCGCGCGGCTTTCACCCGCTTTCGCTTATCACAATCGTCTGCGCCGTCGGCGCGGTCTGTCACATTCCGTTTTTCATCTATGAGCTGACGTCCGGCATCGCGGTAAGCTGGACGGTAAAGGCGTGGGTATCGCTGGCCTTCGTCGCGATTTTCCCGTCGGTCTGCGCCATTCTGCTGTGGAATAGCGCCATTGCCCGGATCGGGCCCAGCCGAGCCGGATTTTATATGTACCTGACGCCGGTCTATGCCGCGATTTTCGCGATCCCGCTGCTCGGCGAGACCATCGGAATTTTTCACATCGTCGGCGCAATTCTCATTATCATTGGCGTCACGATGTCCAGCCGAAAGGCATGACACTACGGCGGCAAGAAGACCTGAATTGAAAGCGATACAGTTCAGTGAGGCCGGCGGTCCGGAGGTTCTGGAAGTTGTCGACCTGCCCGACCCAACACCGGGACCGGGAGAAGTGCTGGTCCGGGCTGCGGCTCTAGGTGTTGGGAAACCGGACGTGTTGCTGCGTACGGGCGTCTATAAGTGGATGCCGGATCTGCCGGCCGTCATCGGCAATGAGATGGCCGGGCATGTAGCAGCGGTCGGACCCGGCGTCAGCGATTTCGCCATCGGTCAGTCGGTGCTGGTCTTCGGCACCGGCGGCGGCCGCCACGCCGAGCTGACCTCCGCGCCCACGGATATCGTCACGGCGCTGCCGGGGGAGATCGATCAGGACGAAGCCGTCTGCATACCCAACTACGCGATCGCCTGGTGCCTGTTGTGTGAAGTTGCACCCGGACGGGACGACCGCATCATCTACGTGAACGGTGCATCCGGCGGCGTCGGCAGCGCGGTGGTGGACCTCGCGCGGGATATCGGGATGACCGTTATTGCCGGTGCCGGGTCGGCAGATAAATGTGCCTTCGCTGCGGGCTTGGGTGCCGATCACACGATCGATTATTCATCCGAAAAGGTTCCGGAACGGGTTCTGGAAATAACGGAGGGTCGCGGCGCAGACCTAGTTCTCGATCAGCTTATCGGCCCCGATTTCACAGATAGTATCCCGATGCTGGCGCCGCTGGGCACCATCGTGTCGTTCAACGCGCTGGCGGGTCTGCCGGAAAAGGAAACCTTCGCCGCGATGCGTGCCAATCTGGGTAAAAGCCCGGGTGTCCGGTGTTTCTCGTGGCACTCCTTCGACAGCGCACCGGCGGAACGGGCGCGGATACTTGACCGGGTAGTCGAACGGTTCGCGTCCGGTTCGCTCAACCCCGCAATTCACGCGCGTCTTCCGCTCGCGGAGGCGCGGCAGGCGCATGAGCACCTCGACGGACGTAACCTGCGGGGCAAAATCGTGCTCAGACCCTGATGTTTGTCCGCTCCCGAATGTCGGGGGCTTCCGCACGAGATCATGATCGGCGCGATCCTGCGGCGTAAATTCCGCCCCGGGGATTCTCGACTCTCGCCGCCCGATTCTGCATGCTGTCCCCGGGGAGCGAGTCAATGGGAACACTGCAACATGGCCAATAACCAGGCAGGTAAAAACGAGCCTGATCACGTCTATCTGGTAGACGGATCGGCCTATATTTTCCGAGCATTCCACGCCCTGCCGCCGATGACACGGCCGGACGGGACACCGGTCAATGCAGTGTACGGTTTCACTAATATGCTCACCAAACTGGTTGAGGATTCCGACGCAGACTTTTTAGCTGTAATTTTCGACACCGCGCGTAAGACCTTCCGCAGCAACATCTATCCGGATTACAAAGCCAACCGGCCGCCGCCGCCGGAAGAACTGATTCCCCAGTTCGATCTGATCCGCGAAGCAACTCGCGCCTATTCGCTGCCCTGTCTGGAGATGGAAGGCTTCGAAGCCGACGACCTGATCGCCACCTACGCAAGGCTGGCCGTTGAACAAGGATATGACGTGACGATCGTGTCGTCCGACAAGGATCTGATGCAGCTGGTCGGCCCCGGCGTGCGCATGATGGACCCCATGAAAAACCGGTTCATCGGTCCGGACGAGGTGGTGGAAAAGTTTGGTGTCGGGCCGGAGAACGTCGTGGATGTGCAGTCGCTTCTGGGAGACTCCACGGATAACGTCCCCGGCATCAAGGGCATCGGCGAGGCGCCGGCCGCCGCGCTGGTGCGTGAATTTGGTGATCTGGAAGATATCCTGAAAGCGGTGGAAGACCCGGATGCGGTCAAGGCAGGAGCTGTCAAAAAGGCGCAGGCTTGCCAAGCCCGCATATACGAACTGGCGGGACGTGACTTCGGCATCGGTTCGCCGAAGCAGCTCAAAGAAGTGCTGATCGACGAGCTGAAACTGCCCGTTCCCAAAGATAAGAAAACCGGCAAGCCGACGACCAACGCCGCGGCGCTCAATGAATTGGCGGCCAATGGGCATGAAATTGCGCAGCAGATCATCGACTACCGGTTCTATTCTAAGGTCAACACCAGCTATGCTGACCTGCTGAGCCAGGAACAGGAAATCGCCCGAATATCGCGTGAACTGGTGACGCTGCGAGCCGATGCACCAGTCGACCAAGATATCGCGGCGTTCCAGAAAAAACGCCCCGATCCAGATGTCTTGATCCCGTGGCTTGAAGAACAGGGATTTAAATCGGCACTGTCGCGGGCCCGGTCCGAATTTGGGATCGAGGAAGAACTATCTACCCCTGATACCGAGACCGCGCCCGGCGATGGCGCCTATGAACTGGTGCAGGACGAAGCCGCGCTGCAGGCCTGGATCGATGAAATCGTGAACGCAGGCGTGGTTGCGTTCGACACAGAAACGAACTCTCTTGATTCCATGCAGGCCGACCTGGTGGGGTTATCGCTATCGGTCCAGGGTGGCTCCGCGTGTTACGTGCCGGTGGCCCATGTTGCCCCGAGCGGCGACGGAGACGGCGAGCTAGATCTTGGTGGCGACGGTGATAATGGGGGCTCGGAAGTGCCGAAACAGATCGCCCGCGACCGCGTTATCGAGATGCTGAAACCCGTGCTGGAGGACCCGGGCGTTCTGAAAGTTGGGCATAACATCAAATACGACATGCAGGTGATGGCGCGCTACGGGGTTGAGGTTGCGCCGATCGACGACACCATGCTGCTGTCCTATGTGCTCGAGGGCGGATCGCATGGGCACGGGCTGGACGAGCTGGCGACGCTTCATCTTGGCCATACGAATATCAAATTTGCCGAGGTTGCTGGCAGCGGCAAGAAGCAGGTCAGCTTCGACAAGGTGCCACTCGACAAGGCGCTCGACTATGCGGCGGAAGATGCGGAGGTCACCGGAAGGCTGTACCGTCAGTTCAAGCCGCGCATCGCCCAAGAGCATATGTCGTCGGTTTACGAGACGTTAGAACGCGGGCTGGTGCCGGTCCTGTCCGACATGGAGCGCACCGGGATCATCGTTGATGCGACGTTTCTGAAAGAGCTCTCCACCGACTTCGAAAAGCGTACCGCGGATATCGCCGGGGACATCTACAAACTGGCCGGGCACGAATTCAATATCGGGTCCCCCAAACAGTTGGGGGAGGTTCTGTTCGATGAAATGGGAATCCAGGGCGGCAAGAAAACCAAGACTGGCGCGTACGGAACCGGCGCGGACGTGCTCGAAGGGCTGGCGGCGCAGGGCCACGACCTGCCGCGCCGAGTGCTCGACTGGCGGCAGTTGTCCAAGCTGCGCAGCACCTATACCGATGCACTGGTGAAGCAGATCAACCCGGAAACCAAACGCATTCACACGTCCTATGCACAGGCAATCGCTTCTACTGGCCGTTTGTCCTCGACCGACCCCAACCTGCAGAACATTCCGATCCGGACGGAGGAAGGCCGCAAGATCCGCCAGGCCTTCGTCCCGGAAAAAGGGCATGTCTTGCTGTCCGCCGATTATTCGCAGATAGAACTTCGACTGCTGGCCCATGTCGCCGGGATCGAAACCCTTCGGCAGGCGTTCCGCGATGGCCAGGACATTCATGCCATGACGGCGAGCGAGGTATTCGGTATTCCCGTAGACGGAATGGAGCCGTCGGTCCGCAGCCGCGCCAAGGCGATCAACTTCGGCATCATCTACGGTATCAGCCCGTTCGGACTGGCCCGACAGCTTGCCATCCCGCAGGGCGAGGCGAAGAAATATATCGAGAGCTATTTCGAGAAATTCCCCGGCATCAGGGACTATATGGAAACCACCAAGACCTTTGCCCGGGAAAACGGCTACGTGCAGACAATCTTCGGGCGCAAATGCCATACGCCGGGTATTCAGGATAAGAACCCCGCCCGGCGCAATTTCTCCGAACGCGCGGCAATAAACGCGCCGTTGCAAGGCGCCGCGGCGGATATCATCAAACGCGCGATGATCCGCATCCCCGGCGCGCTCGAAGGCTCTGGTCTCAATGCGCGTATGCTACTGCAGGTTCACGATGAGTTGATCTTCGAAGTACCGGAAGCGGAAGTCGATGAGACTGTTGAGGTCGTATCGAAAACCATGGAAGGCGCAGCGCAACTGGACGTGCCGCTGGTCGTGGATACCGGCACCGGTCCGAACTGGGACGAGGCGCACTGAAACCTGCGATGCCCCCCTCCGTCGACGCGCAAAGAGCCGCCTGAGGCGGCGCATCAGGCGGTGTTCGGATTTCCGGTTCGCTGTTTCTGGGACGCGTTCATCAGAATGACCGGGCCAAGACCGACGGCAACGATTGCGAGCGCGGCGAGAGCCGCTTCTTCAAGCAATTCGTCTTTCGCGAACTGATAAACGTAGGTCGAAAGCGTATCGAAGTTGAACGGACGCAGTAACAGCGTCATTGGCAGTTCTTTCATGACATCCACGAATACCAGCAATCCGGCCGCCATCATCGAGCTGTGCAGTAGTCGGGGTGCGAGCGTTAGCATGGTGCTCGAAAACCCGCGTCCCAGAACAAAACTTGCGTTCATAATATTGGGGGACAGCCGGTCCACACCCGATGTCAGAGCGCCATATCCAATCGCCTGAAAGCGGGTCACGTAGGCGAGGATGAGTAGCGCCACGCCGCCGATCAGAAGTCCATCGAATGAAAGGCCAAAGACGTCTTGGGCGGCGGCCATAAACAACCCATCAAGTGCGCCGGAAAACGAGACAACGCCAATCGCGAGCACAGTACCCGGAAACGCGTATCCAGTCGCCGACACAGTCGTCAGGATCTTAAGAAACGGATGTTTCTTATAGGAGACCGTCAGAGCCGTCACCGTTGCCAATACCACTACACAGATCGCGGCAACCAGGGAAACGAGGACTGAGTTGATCGCGCTTCTCGACAGCGCGTCCAGATCCGATACGGCGAGGCCTTGAAAGATAAAGTTCAACAGCACGCCGACGGGGATGCCAAAGCCAAGAATAATCGGCGCCAGACACGCAACAGTGCAAAAAATGCCCCCGACGCGCGTTGTTTTGGCCGGTTCAAGGGCGCGGCTACGCTGGGTGGTGTCCGTGAAACGTTGGCGCGATCTCGCGGTTCTTTCGATATAAAGCAAGCCAATAATGAAGATGAAGGCTATACCGGCAATCTGCGCCGCCGCCGTAAGACTGTTCATTCCCAGCCATACGTTGAATATCCCAAGCGTCAGTGTTTCGACTGCGAAGTAGTCGACGGTACCGAAATCGGAGATCACTTCCATCAGGACGAGGGCAAGTCCCGCCACGATTGCGGGCCGGGCAAGTGCAAGATCCGCCGTCAGAGTGAAGTTTCGGTTATGAAGCCGGGCGACCTCGAAGTAGGACGCAGGCGTCAGGCGAAAAGCGGTTCGGGCCAGCAAATATATATAAGGGTAAAGAACCGACGCCATGACAAGCATCGCGCCGCCGATCGACCTGATTTCGGGGAACCAGTAATCCTGCGCCGATCTCCACCCGAAAGCATCTCTGAGGATGCCCTGAACCGGTCCGGCGTATTCAAGGAGATCAGTATACGTGTAAGCGATAATGTAGGCTGGAACCGTTGCCGGCAGCAGGAGCATCCATTCCAGCAACCTGTCGCCGGGAAACTGGAACCGCGCGACGATCCACGCTGATGTGACGCCGAACCCGAGGCTGATAATCGCGACACCCGCCATAAGGGCGAGCGTATTCCCGACGTAGCGCGGAAACACCGTTTGCATCAGGTGCGACCAGAGACCGCCACTGTTGCCGGTCGCCGTTACAAACAGCGCAATGAACGGACCAATTAGTAGCAGGCCCGCAAGCAGGGTCACTACCGACCAGATACTAACCCGGTCACTAGGCCTGATTTTTCCGACAAAAGAAGACGCGCTTACCATCCAACGCGATCAATAACCCTCTGGGCGATGGGAATCAATGTTGCGATGCGGCCGATGGAGACCCTGTCCTCTTTAAATGCTCCCCAAGATTTGACTTCGTTGCTTGCTTTCGCCGAGGGATTGACCGGGAACTCGTAATTGATTTCGCCGTAGAGTTTCTGGGCGGTCGCTTCGGTCAGAAATTCCAGCAGCCTCACGGCTTCCGCCCTGTTTTTGGAATGCACAGCGACGCCGCCACCCGATATATTGACGTGATTGCCTCGGTCCTGCTGATTAGTGAAGAGGATCCGGATGGCATCGGCCCATTTGCGCTGAGCCGGCACTTTCGAGGTCTTCAGCTTGCCGTAGTAATAGCTGTTGATAATGGCCACATCGCAAACGCCCTCGAAAATCGCTTTGACCTGCGCGCGGTCATTGCCTTGGGGGCGTCGCGCAAGGTTGGCCACCAGGCTACGTGCCCATTTTTCTGCCTTCTCTTCACCATGCGCTGCAATCATGGAGGCGAGCAGGGCGCGATTGTATACATGACTTCCCGGCCGGCTGCATATACGGCCTTTCCACTTGGGCGCGGCAAGATCCTCAATTCGCTGGATCTCGGCCGGTTTGACCCGCTCGCGTGAAATCGCGACAACCCGCGCGCGTTTCGACAGGCCGAACCACCTGTTGTCGGCGTCGCGGAGATGGGCCGGGATATTTTTCAGCAGTTTGGGCGACGAAACCCGGGCGAAAAGATTCTTGTCAGCATAGGCGTAAAGTCTTCCGATATCGACCGTCAGGACAACATCCGCCGGGCTTCTGCGGCCCTCCGCGAGCAGGCGCTGCACCAATCCCTTGGAGGCGAAGACAACATTGACCTGCGTCCCCGTCTCTTTTTCAAACGCCTTGAGAAAGGGATTAATGAGGAAGGGTTGCCTATGCGAATAAACATTCAGCTCGGCGGCCTGCGCGGTTGCCATAAGCGGCGCGCTAACGGGTAATAGGAGCGCGCCCGCAAGCGCCGTTAGCAATGTTTTAAATCGCATTTTTCTTCCAGTCCCTTAGGTTGAGATTCACTGGGTTGATGCCAATTTTTCCGCTCGAAAGCAATTCCCCGAAGGGAGAGAAATACAGGTATCGCAGCCGGTGCGTCTGCGTGGCCTGATTTCGGCCCAAACCGAACTTCAGTTCCATGTTCTTGTCCGCTACGCAAAGGCTGCCGGCCATCCAGTCCCAGATCGCCAGTGCAGCGCCAAAATTTCTGTCGCGATGCCGCGGATCGATAGAGTGGTGAATCTGATGCTGCGCCGGCGAAATCAGGAATTTCTCGACCCGTGCGCCATAGCGGATCTGCACGTGTGAATGCCGCAGGTTCGATCCGGTGGCGTTGAAAAGGAACAGGATCACGTTCACCCCATACACCGACACCAGATCCACGGATGATCCAAAGAGGAAAACAAACAGGGAAATCGAGACGGATTGTACGGCGATCGCCCGAAACGAAAATACAATCGCTTCGACGGGGTGGGTTCGATAGACCGTCAGCGGATTTAGGGTTTCGGCGCTGTGATGCACTTTGTGGAACGCCCACAGGACGGGAATCCGGTGCAGGGCGAAATGCGTTGCGAAACGGGAAAAATCATCGAGTAAGAACAGAAAAGCCGTATAGGCAATCGCGATAGCCAATGGTGACGCGGACGCCAGTATTGCGGTCCCGGCGGGCAAGTACTCGGTGAGAAAGAAAAAAAGAGCGGTCGCTACGGCCATCCTGGAAACAAAGAAGGGGGCAATCAGTAAAAGAACGGCATGATTTGCGAGCAGCAGTTTGTAGTCGCCGTGTGCGGAACGCGACATCCAGACATGCCTTCCGAAAAGACCGCGACGCGCGTGGTCGATCGCCTTGCGCGCAACGCCACCCGACATGAAGAGGCTCCAGCCGATGGTGATCGCCGCCGCAATGGCGAGATAAATAAGAGAAACCCTCTTCTGTGGATTGAGAAAGCCGTCCAGCAGCTGGGGTATGTATTCCTGACCTACCCAGTCTAGAACCGTCACCGGCTGGTCTCCCCAAATAAAACGGCGGCCGCCAGTCAAAACCGGGCGGCCGCCAACACTTTGTTATCCTAGTCGTTCTCGGCTGCCGAACCGCTGCCGAGCTTTTTAAGCATTTCAGACATGCCCGAAAGTTGGTCATTTTTGCGCGCCTTGATGCCGTATTTATCGACAAGAAGTTTTTGCACTTTGAGCATATGACCCATGTACTCGTTAATGCCCGACGACTGGTCTTTCACATAATTACCTGCAGAATCAATATCTGTTACCTGGCTGGAGTTAGGCATTACCGGTCCAAAACCAATAAGTCGATTTAACCGCGTTGCGGTATCTCCTAGGTTTTTCCGGCCAGTTTGCATTGCGAGCGCAAAGCCCTTCAGTTCACCCCAATGCTTGATATATTTTCCGAGAAGCTTTGAGTCGGAGGGGTTTGCCTTGATCGCCTTAAGATCTTTGAAGCAAGAGCCGGCATACTTGAAGGTTGATTCCGCCAAGGTTTTTTCCCAGTTATCCTCGATCACCCTTGCGTATTTGTTGAGCTGCGCGAGTTGAGCACCTGTTAAAGCTTTACCACCTGCAGATGCGATTAGTTTTCTGCCATCCAGGAATGCTTTACCAATTGTCTGTGCGTAGGAAGTCTTCTTTGATTTGTCTGCCCCGGCGGCATAGTAAGCTGGCCCAAAAACCATTTCGTCGTAAAGGTCGATCTTGCCGTCGCCGTCCGCGTCAGCAAATCCGACCGCTTCTGGCTTACGCTTCGCAATAGCGTATAGCTGTGAGGGCGACAGTTTCAAACCGTGGGCGGGGAAACCAAAATACCCAAAAGCTTCATCCCAGCTATGCTCTTTGCCAGTGTAATGCTTACCCTTTTTGTACGGCTTGTTATTTGGTTTGTTGCCGGCTGTCATTTTTTCGTCGAGATAATTGTCGACAGCCTGATGGTAAAACACTGCGCCTAATATAAATTTCGATATGAGCTGCGGATAATTGTAGCCGTTAGCCATATCCACGCCTTTATTGGCGCTCGCTGCCTTCCCGATCCAAAACTTAATTAATTCCGGCCCAGTCATATTATTAGGCATACCGGATACGGTGCCTTTGTATGTTTTGCCCGCTAGGTTGGGGTTGCTAATTTCTCCAACGGTTTTTTGTTTTACAATAAATGGACCTTTGGAGGATGGGGCCAGGACCTTTCTATTTTTTCCTTTGCCCTCATAGTAGAGCATCATCTCAGCTTTCAGGGCGGCATTAGGCTTTCCGTTACCTTTGCCCGCAAGTTTTTTGAGTGAGTCGTGTAAAACTTGTCTGGCTATTTGCCCGGTGTATGCAACGCTGTTTGTTTGAGGGCCCATCCAGCCCTGCAGTGTGACCGGGAACGTTCCATAGACCGCCGCATCGTCAGCGAACGCTGGTGCGGCTATTGCTGGCGCGATGGTCATTGCGACGCCTGCGAGTATACCTTTCTTCATGGGGGGTTCTTCCTTCCCTGATAAGCCATTAAAAATCAAAGACACGCTTTTCCGCGGAAGCCGGAGAGGCGTTAACTCTACTTTTCGAAATTGCGAGTGAGTTGCAAATTCAGCACTAAAAATAATGCGAGAGATTTGCAATGTCAAACTATACACTGAGTGTGCTAGTTATTTCACCGAACATGCACATATCACGCTTATTGTCGGTGTCGCAGGCACCTCTTTTGCATTTGAGAGAGGATCGAAGATCTGCCTTGCGTAGGCTTTGGACACGGGTTAAATGTGAATAAGATTTATTTGGAGGAACCTGTATCGATGGCGGGTAGATCGAAGCCCTTCAAGGCGTATGCGGGTAAAGCGTTATGCTGAAATTAAAAGACGTATCCCTTCGTTACGGCAAAAATACCGTCGTACGCGACGTCTCGTTTGACGTTCGGGACGGGGAGATGCTCTGTCTGCTGGGCCCGTCCGGGTGTGGTAAGACCTCGTTACTGAGGCTGATCGCCGGGCTGGAGCGGCCCCTCGCCGGGACAATAAGTATCAACCAGCGGACGGTTGCATCGACTGAAGAGATCGTTCCGCCGCACAAGCGCGATGTCGGACTGCTTTTCCAGGATTTTGCTCTCTTTCCCCACCTTACGGTTGCCGAAAACATCCGCTATGGACTTGCGAAGATAGATCGGCGTGAAGCCGGGAGCCGCGTCGCCGAATTGCTGCGTCAGATACAGCTGGAGCAGCATACGGATAAGTATCCCCACATGCTTTCTGGGGGCGAGCAACAGCGGGTCGCGCTGGCTCGGGCACTGGCACCGCGCCCAAATGTGCTGCTGCTTGACGAGCCTTTCTCTGGCCTGGACACAATGTTGCGCGAGCAGATGGGTGAGGAAATGGCGCTAACCCTGAAGGAACTGGGTGTCACCTCCATAATGGTGACACACGATCCGGAGGAAGCGCTCACGCTGGCCGATCGCATCGTTCTGATGAATGACGGCGAGGTCATTCAGACCGGAACGCCCGATGAACTGTTTCAGTCGCCATCGAATGTATTCTCGGCCCGGTTTTTCGGCCGGATCAACGAGATTGATGGAGTTGTCGACGGCAGTACCGTCAAAACCGATCTCGGTCGATTCCGGAATCCTGCGCTGACCGACGGATCCGAGGTAAAGGTATTGCTGAGACCGGAGGCACTGAAGATCTCATCCGGTCCGGATGGCCGGCGGCCAGAAAGCGAGTTGTTAGTTTGCGGCGTCCAGTATGCCGGCAATTCTAGCTTGATCCGCCTCGGTCTTGGCGAGTGGCCGCAGCCGCACACCCATGTTGAGCTGCGGCATCCGGATACAGCGTCCTTCGGACTGGGAGAAAAAGTCTGGATCGAGTTTGATCCCGATGAGGCATTCGTCTTCAAAAAATAGAACGGACGCAGCTAGGGCATAGGCTTGCTCTGCTGATACAGATTTGGAACCGGATCCGGCGTACCTAGCAAAGACCATTCCTTCGATCTCCCGTGACCTGGCAATAGCACGCAGTCAGCTGCATTGGCTATTCGGCATCAGCACGCAATAAGTATTGCAAATAAGAATTAATCTCATTATGAATTTCGTGATTGTCTGAGCACACTAAGTTATCGAACCGATAGGAAATTCACCCATGCCGAACTCTTCACAATCCAATCAGCCACCTGATCTCGCCGTATTACCCAGGCGTGATTCGACGTCAGTCCGGCACCTTGACGCTGATGCTGCGCTGGAACTGGCGCTCTACGGCGCCACGGCGTGCCGCATGACGTCCCTGAACCGTCTCATCGATACTGTATGGTGCCTAACCGGCGGTGGCTGGCGTCCGCCCAAGGAAATCATCGCCCAAGGCCTGCGTGCCGCATCCGCCGAGGGAAAGATCCTCGCCACCGAAAGCTGGATCCGATCGATCCCGTTTTTCTACACGCTGACGCCGAAAGGCGCCAAAGAGTTTCGCCGTCTGATGGCGCAGCCTCTCCCAGACTGGGACGACCCAATTTCGCGTGCCGCCGCTACGATCAAATTCGGTTTGCTCGACATGACGGAACAGGAGGATCTGCCTGCCGTAATTGCAGATCTCAAACGATTTTATCTCGACGTTCGCCGGGGATTGCTGGAGCGGAGTGAAAATCTCGCCCATGATCGACCCTTCCTGCAGGCGGCAATGGCGGACCGGTTGGCTTGGGTGGACCAGCGGTTGCACGCACTCGCTGGGTGTACGGGATGCCAGAACCGCGTGAGGGTCCTTCACTGAAGCGAGGCAAGGAAGAACAATAAAGGCCGGAGTAAGACGCCAGCCTTTATTTGTGTTCGGTTCGAAACAGCCCTAGGCGGCGGCGTGGATGCCGGCAGCCTTGACGTCGTCCGTGACCGCGTCTTCGAACTGTTCGAAATTGTTTTCGAAGCGTTGCGCCAGTTCACGGGCGGTATCGTCGTAGCCACCCTTGTCGGCCCATGTCTCTTTCGGATTCAGCACTTCCTTGGGCACATCCGGCACGTTTTCCGGTATCAATAGCCCAAAATTAGGATCGGGGGCGACGGCCACACTCGACAACTTGCCCTCCACCGCTGCGCGGACCATCGTCCGCGTGTGCGCGATTTTCATGCGCTCGCCAGTGCCGTAGCCGCCGCCGCTCCAGCCGGTGTTAACCAGCCAGCATTTGGCACCGCTTTTCTGTATGCGCTCGCCAAGCAGTTTGGCATAGACCGTCGGGTGACGCGGCAGGAACGGCGCGCCGAAACAGGTCGAGAATGTCGCCTGCGGCGTGTCGACACCGCGCTCTGTGCCCGCCAGGCGGGCGGTGTAGCCAGACAGGAAGTGATACATAGCCTGGTCCGCGGTTAGCTGACTGATCGGCGGCAGCACACCGAACGCATCCGCGGTCAGCATGACGATGTTTTCGGGTTGTCCGCCAATGCCGGTTTCGCTGGTACCGGGGATGTAATCCAGCGGGTAGGACGACCGGGTGTTTTCAGTCAGCGAATCGTCGTCGAAATTCGGGAACTTCGTGTGCGGGTCCAGCGTGACGTTTTCTAGCACCGTGCCGAACCGCAACGATGCGGAGTAGATTTCTGGTTCCGCTTCCTGCGACAGGTTGATCGCCTTGGCGTAGCAGCCGCCCTCGAAGTTGAACACGCCGTTATCCGACCAGCCGTGTTCGTCGTCTCCAATTAGGGTTCGGGTAGGATCCGACGACAGGGTCGTCTTGCCTGTGCCCGACAGGCCGAAAAAGATTGCCGTGTCGCCCTTTTCGCCGATATTGGCGGAGCAGTGCATTGGCAGCACGTTCTGCGCAGGCAGCAGGTAGTTGAGGACGGAAAAAATCGTCTTCTTGATCTCACCGGTATAGTGCGAGCCGCCGACAAGGATCAGCTTCTCGGCGAAGTTCAGCATCACGAATACTTCCGAACCCGTACCGTCAATCGCGGGGATCGACTGCAGGTTCGGTGCGTGAAGCACGGTGAAATCGGGTTCGAAATCCGCGTGCTCTTGCTCGGTGGGGGTGATGAACATGTTTTGCGCGAAAAGGCTGTGCCAGGCCTGTTCCGTGACGACCCGCACTTTGATCCGGTAGTCCGGATCGGCACCAGCGTAGCAGTCTTGCACGAACACTTCCTTATGCTGCATGTAGGCCAGCATGCGGTTGCGCATCGTGTTGAAATTTTCGAGCGAGATCTTGTTGTTGACCGGGCCCCACCAGATGTTGCCCGTGTTTTCAGGCTCATCGACGATGTATTTGTCCTTGGGCGACCGACCCGTGTACTCGCCGGTTGTGACGACCAGCCCGCCACCGGCGGCCAGCTCGCTCTCGCCGCGGCGAAGCGAATGTTCGTACAACGCTGGAATCGACAGGTTCCAATGCGCGCCGACAAGATTTTCTAGGCCGTGATTTTCAAGCCCGAATGAGCTCGGCCGTCCGGTATGCTTCACGTTTACCTCCTGAGCGTAACAGACAATCTACGCGGCGAATTTTGCGACCCCGCATTCTCTGCAAATTGCCTTGTTATTCGTGAGTTTGAGTCTTTCGCAACATACCCTCGACGAAGCGGGAGTCAAACGCGAATGAGTCGGTTTTTCGCGATTTTTAACTCGTCGCTGTCGCGCGGGCCGCCTTAACCAATCGGACCAGTGCCGAGCGCGCCGATTCAGCGTTATCGGCGAGTTTTTCAAAGTCGACGCGCGCCACAGCTCCACCATTGCGAAGGTCGCATCCCTCGGGGTCGACGCCGGTCATTATCCAGTCGCCTTCGTCCAGCCCCAACAGCGATGTCGCATAGAGGCCTACCGCGTCGGCATGATCCTCGTTCATATGCGTGACGATGTCGTTTTCGGCCTCCGCCAGATCTTCGAAGCCGAACGTATCGAAAAGCAGGTCGGCGGGATCGACCCAGTGGATGACGCCGAAACCAGCGACGATATGGGCGCGTTCCACCGACATTTCGTATAGATTGAAATCGGCGAAGCCTGCGAACATCTTGCTTTCCGGGTGGCGCGCCGTGTAGCGCACGAATAACGCAGCGTCGTCCGTTTTGGTCAGAGTGCCGAGCACCGTCACCCGTGTGCCGGTCAGCGGGCTATCGAGGCCGGCGGTGCCGTCGAACAACAGCGAGGCCCGGTTGTCGTGACCAAGATTGGTGGTGTGTTCGGCGAGATCGGATATCAGCAGCAGGGGTCGAGCAGCCTGGTCGCAGGCAGCCATGACCAGCGACCCGTAGGGCCAGCCGCTATCGGGCATGGCGGTCGATAGCACGGCGCGGTCGCAACTGCGCATCAGGCGCCGAGAGAGGGTTTCAGGGGCAGTCTGGGCGTTTACGTCGGTCTCGTTCATGGTCTCGGGTCCGCTGTGCTGCGATTAACTTCACTTGAAGCTGTTGGAAACATGCCCCATTTCCGCCCCATTTCGTATGTAAATTTTAATTTCCAAAAATCGGGGCGAAAAAATGTCTGCCCGGCTGACCACATCAACTCTTTTCGTTTTCGCGTCGTCTCGGGCGATGGCCCGAACGATCGTCTCTGCATCGGGGGCGGCGAAAACCATGGCCGACGGAAAAACAACCATCTTCGACGTGCGCTCCTTCCGTGAATGTTGCCAGACCGGTATCGCAATGGGCTTAGCCACCGTCACTATCCAAGATACCGACGGGAAAAAGGCATTTATTTACGAGATGATCAAAATCGCTGGCGGTAATAAATTAAAACCGGCCGCCCTTATCTGTGCTGCAGGCGTCCAGTCCGCGCGGGCCCTGAAAATCCTCGCCGCCAAAGGTTTCACAAATATCCAGAACATATCTGAAGGTATGCTTTGCCGAACCGATGCCGGACCCGGCTGGCTGAAGCCCAGCCTTCACGTATCATCCCCGTAATTTTCAATCCGGAGTGCTAGTATGACCACCATGACCGACACGCTTTGCAGATCAGCCGGCACTGAACAACCCGCGACGATTGCGCTGGTCGACGACGACCGGAATATCCTGGCCTCGGTGTCGATGACGCTTGAAGCCGAGGGGTTCGAGGTCCGCACCTATGTCGACGGCGATTCGGCGCTGCGCGGCCTGTCCGCCCGTCCGGCGGATCTGGCAATCCTCGACATCAAGATGCCGCGGATGGACGGGATGGAGCTGCTGAGCCGTCTCCGCCGCCAATCGAAAATGCCGGTCATTTTCCTCACGTCAAAAGACGACGAGGTCGACGAGATTCTAGGACTCCGGATGGGTGCCGACGATTACATAAAAAAGCCGTTCTCGCAGCGTCTGCTGATCGAACGTATCCGCACGTTGCTCCGGCGGCACAGCAATCGCGCCGACGAGGATGAGCTGGTCGAGTCCGAGCCCCCCATCGTGCGTGGCGCCCTGCGGCTCGACCTCGACCGTTTCAGTTGTACTTGGCAAAAGAAACCCGTTGATCTTACTGTAACGGAATTCCTGATCCTGAAGGCGCTCGCGCAGCACCCCGGACACGTTAAATCGCGCGATCAGCTTATGGACGCTGCTTATGGCGAATCCATCTATGTCGACGACAGAACCATCGACAGCCACATCAAGCGCCTGCGCAAAAAATTCCGCGCCGTCGATGACGAATTCGGCGAGATCGAGACTATGTACGGTATCGGTTACCGGTACCGCGAGAGCTGACACCGGAAATTATAGCGCCAGGTTGCGGCTATGACGTTCCGGCTGTTCTCGCCGCTGACGCGGCGTATTCTCACCGTCAATATCGCGCCGCTCGCCATCCTGGTGATCGGCGTTCTGTATCTTGATGAATATCGTGACGGACTGCTCGAGGCCGATCTGGCCGCGCTTGAAACCCAGTCCGAAATCTTTGCCGGTGCGCTGGGCGAAGGGGCGATCGGCACCCGGCTCAACGGCTCGCAGTTCATTCTGCCTGCTGTCGCGCGCCCGATGCTTCGGCGGTTGACGTCACCGACGCGCACCCGAGCGCTGGTTTTCGGTGCCGACGGAAAGGAGATCGCTGACAGCCTCTTTCTTGCCGGGCAGGGCGGTGCAGTCCAGGTTGTGCCGCTGCCCATGCCGGGCGCAGCGGTCGAGTCCGGATCTTTTCTGAACAACGTCTACGACACGCTTCTTTCGCTGTTGCCGGCACGACACCGGGCGCGGCCTTTCCCTGAGTCCGCGCCGCTGGATGTCGCGCAGTTGCCGGTCCTATCCGCGGCGCTGGCCGGCAATGCGGGTACGGATCGGTGGTCGCTGCCGAACGGCGGAGTCAAACTGGGTGCGGCTGTCCCCGTACAGCGGTTCAAGCAGGTTCTGGGAGCCGTTCTGCTGACAGCGGATTCGGATGAAATTGATGCAGCCGTGCGCGATGTCCGGTTCGACATTCTGAAGGTGTTCGGTATCGTGCTGGGTGTGACGATACTGCTCTCGCTCTATCTGGCCGGCACCATCGCGCGGCCGGTCCGCCGGTTGGCAGCGGCTGCCGACACCGTACGTCGAGGGCATGGCGAAGCGGGGACGATTCCGGATTTTACGCGCCGCCGCGACGAGATCGGTGATCTGTCGGAAGCGTTACACGACATGACGGAATCCCTCTGGCAGCGGATCGAGGCGAATGAGAGTTTCGCCGCCGACGTAGCCCACGAGATCAAAAACCCATTGACGTCTCTGCGCAGTGCGGTCGAGACAGTGTCCCGGGTGCGAGATCCGGATAAACAATCCGCTCTGATGGACATCATCCAGGATGACGTCAAACGGCTGGACCGCTTGATCAGCGACATCTCGGACGCATCCCGTCTCGATGCGGAACTGGCGCGCGGTCAGATGGAAAGCGTCGATTTGGGCAAGCTGTTGGCGGCGTTGGTGCAGGCGCATAGGACCGCCGCCGAGGGACGGACCGGCGATGCCCAAAGTGCGGCGATCGTTTTCAGCGGACAACAGGCCGGCTGCATCGTGCGGGGGATCGAAGGCCGGCTGGTACAGGTGTTTCAGAATCTGATCAGCAACGCCCGTTCCTTTACACCGCTCGGCGAACAAATCGTCCTTGCCGTCAGGCGCGACGGCAGAGACGTTGTCGTCACGGTCGAAGATCGCGGCCCGGGCATCCCCGTCGAAAGTCTCGATTCGATCTTCGAGCGCTTTTATTCCGAACGGCCCGAAGGTGAGAGTTTCGGCAGGCATTCGGGTCTTGGGCTCAGCATTTCGCGCCAGATCGTAGAAGCCCATGGCGGCACCATCCACGCCGAAAACGTTCAAGATAACGATGGCCGCCGTATCGGTGCCAGGTTTGTAGTGCGGCTAACAGCGGCGTCGGCATGACCGGCGAGACGATCCATGCAACCTGCGTCGCCTTCGCCGATATAGGTATTCTGCTGCGCGGTCCGTCCGGGGCCGGCAAATCTGATCTGGCTCTTCGCCTGATCGATGCGGGTGCCGTTCTGGTGGCCGACGACCGGGTCGCGCTAATCCAAAAATCGGGTGACATTGTGGCCCGGCCACCAGAGGCGCTTGCCGGCCGGCTGGAGGTGCGAGGTGTCGGGGTTTGCGTCCTTCCTCAAGCCGGTGACGCACCGTTGAAATTGGTCTGCGATCTTGGGGGACCTGATCGTATCCAACGGTTGCCAAAGCCTGGCTGGTGCGAGTATTTGGGGGTCCGGATCCGCCGTATGGATGTCGCGCCGTTTGAGGCTTCGGCTGCCGTGAAGCTCCGTGTTGCGGCTTATTCGGCGGTCGGGCGAAGGGACCCAGTGTCCGGCGCGCGGATAGCATGCGAGGCCGTGCTACGAGACAACAGGCAAAGCGAGGATCGTTGATTTGAAAACGGCGAATTTAAGCGATAAACCGACCGCATGACGGCATCCACTGGCGCTACCGGGAACGACCAATCATCCACAGGCGATACGGCGCCAGTAGTGATCGTGACAGGCATGTCTGGCGCTGGTCGCTCGACCGCTCTTAAAGCGTTGGAAGATCTCGGCTACGAAGCGGTCGACAACCTGCCGCTTTCACTGTTGTCGAGCCTGCTATCGCCCGGGACTGGTGGCGGCCGCGCGTTGGCGATTGGGGTCGACGCCCGCACCCGCGATTTTGGTGGGGCTCCATTCATCGAACAACTGGAAGCGTTGACCACGAGGGAGGATCTGCACGTCCGATTGCTGTTTCTTGACTGCGATTCCGAAGTGCTGCAGCGCCGTTTCTCCGAGACCCGGCGCCGGCATCCTGTCACGCCGGATCGCCGCGTGACTGACGGCATCACGGGCGAACGCAGACTGCTCGGCCCGTTGCGCGATCGCGCGGACGAGGTGATTGACACCACCGATATGGCAATCGGCGATTTGAAACGCCGGCTTGATTCGAATTACGGGCTGGACGTGGCGCCGGGCCTGGCGATTTTCATTATGTCCTTCGCCTATCGCAGGGGGTTGCCGCACGAAGCAGACTTGGTTTTCGATGCGCGGTTTCTCAAAAATCCGCACTATGAGGATGAACTGCGGGCCCTAACCGGGCAGGACGCCCCGATCGGTGAATTCATCGATCGCGACCCGGATTTCGCATCTTATTTCGGCAACCTGACACGTCTTTTGGAGCCGCTGCTGCCGCGTTTTAGCGCCGAGGGCAAAAGCTATCTGACAATCGCGGTCGGCTGCACGGGCGGTAAACACCGCTCGGTCTACATTGCGGAAAAACTCAAAGACTGGCTGACGGAACATGGCGAAAGGGTCATTATCAGTCACCGCGACCTCAATCGCGAAAGATAAGGGAACCGGCCGCCACGGCGGCCGGCCGGGACGATATGAGCATGATCGGATTGGTAATCGTAACCCATGGCAGACTGGCGGACGAATTCGTCGCGGCGCTGGAACATGTCGTCGGGCCCCAGAAAATGATCGAGACCATATGCATCGGTCCGGACGATCGAATGGATAACCGGCGCCAGGATATTTTGGATGCGGTTGCCAGGGCAGACACCGGCAGTGGCGTAATCGTACTGACAGATATGTTCGGTGGCACGCCGTCGAACCTTGCGATCTCGATCTTGAAGGAAGCCAAAATCGAGGTAATTGCCGGGGTCAATCTGCCGCTACTTGTTAAGCTGGCGGGCGTTCGGAAAACGGCGGATCTGGAAACCGCCGTCGAAGAGGCCTATGCCGCGGGGCGTAAGTACATCAAGCTTGCGTCCGAGCTGCTCGACGATCCGACGCGCTGATTCCGCCTTGCCCGGCCGGTCCGTCACGATCGTCAATGCGCGCGGCCTTCATGCGCGCGCCGCTGCAAAGTTCACCGCCCTTGCGGAGGAATTCGACGCTGGCGTGACGGTGTCCAATGGCCGTGAAACCGTCGGCGGCAGATCTATCATGGGTCTTCTAATGCTGGCCGCGGCGGAAGGAATGGAAATAAATATCCGCGCCGACGGTCAGGATGCCGATGCCGCGCTGGCTGCCTTGTGCGATCTGGTCGAAGCTGGTTTCGGCGAGGACAAGGAGTAGCTTTTACAGCTCTCCGTCGCGCGCCATGGCCAGGACCTGTTCGCGGTCCAGCAAGATGCTGTAGGGAACGCCGGCTTCATTAAGGTCAACAATCTTGTCGGGGTCCAAATTGCCTTCGGACATTTCGCCGAATTCGTCCGTGAACTGGTAGAGCCGTTTGTAGTCACGGGTTTCCGAGGCCGAAAAATTGTCGAGCATCGTTTCGACTTCGTTGCCGTCCGGATCGCAGTAGTAGAAAGACGTCGAATTACCGTGATTGACGGTCCATTGCGGTGGCGCGATCGGTTTCAGCCGATAGGTTTCTTTTGAGTTTGTTGCCATTTTCGAGCCTTTTTGCGCAAATTCGAGAATGCTGGAGTGTCGCATGACTTAATTCTGTGTGTCTCATCAGCCATTATTGATTTTTTGACTTTTTTCCTGCTACACCCAACCTATACCCAACCCTTCTGACTTCTAAAAATAGTGGGACGAATGTTGGGAAGAGCCTGATAACTCCACCTTGAAAAATTCGACCGAAATGACTGGAGCCCGAAGATGAGCGCCGAGAACGACTACAAAGTTGCAGATATGTCCTTGGCCGAATGGGGCCGCAAGGAAATTGCCATCGCCGAAACCGAGATGCCCGGCCTGATGGCGCTTCGCGAGGAATACGGCGAGGCCCAGCCGTTGAAGGATGCCCGTATCGTCGGCTGCCTGCATATGACCATACAGACAGCGGTTCTTATTGAGACGCTGACAGCCCTGGGTGCATCGGTGCGCTGGAGTTCATGTAATATATTTTCGACCCAAGATCAGGCTGCGGCCGCGGTAGCAGCCGCCGGCGTGCCGGTGTTCGCCTGGAAGGGCGAAACCGACGAGGAATTCTGGTGGTGCATCGAACAGACCATCACCGGTCCAGACGGATGGACGCCTAACCTCATCCTTGATGACGGCGGCGACCTGACCTTGGTTATGCACGAGAAATACCCGGAAATGCTCAAGGACGTGAAAGGCCTGTCGGAAGAAACCACCACCGGCGTGCACCGTCTTTACGAAATGATGAAAAAGGGCGATCTGCTGGTGCCAGCGATCAACGTCAACGACTCCGTGACGAAGTCGAAATTCGACAATCTTTACGGATGCCGGGAAAGCCTTGTCGACGGTATAAAGCGTGCGACCGACGTCATGGTCGCGGGAAAGATCGGCGTCGTTGCCGGTTACGGCGATGTCGGCAAGGGCTCCGCCGCGTCATTGCGCAATCAGGGCGCCCGCGTTCTGGTGACAGAAATCGATCCGATCTGCGCTTTGCAGGCATCGATGGAGGGCTACGAAGTCGTCACCATGGAAGAAGCCGCATCTATCGGCGATATCTTCGTCACCACGACGGGAAATATCGATGTGATCACGATCGATCACATGCGCGATATGAAAGACCGCGCGATCGTCTGCAACATAGGCCACTTTGATAGCGAGATTCAGATCGAATCCCTGCGCAACTACAAATGGGACAACGTCAAACCACAGGTCGACGAAGTCGAATTCCCCGACGGCAAGAAATTGATCGTTCTGGCGGAAGGGCGGTTGGTCAACCTCGGCTGCGCGACCGGACATCCCAGCTTCGTGATGAGTGCTTCGTTCACGAACCAGGTGATTGCGCAACTCGAGCTCTGGGAGAACAGCGAAAATTATAAGAACGAGGTTTATGTCCTGCCGAAGCATCTCGACGAGAAGGTCGCGGCGTTGCATCTGGAGAAATTGGGGGTCAAGCTGACACAGCTGTCGACCGAACAGGCCGAGTACCTGGGCCTCGACCGAGCGGGACCCTACAAGCCCGAACACTACCGATATTAATGCAC
>DKQG01000032.1:30495-44738 GCA_002471575.1 Alphaproteobacteria bacterium UBA7314
CATCTGGGGCCATATATTAAGTTCGATTGAACACATGGCCCGCCCGAGGTGATGCAGCCCAGTTTAGCGGGTTGAGGCGCGATCTTGTACAGCAGGCTCGGAGGAAGATGTGTCCGACGCCCGGTTTTAATTCGTTTTGTCTGACCGGCATCTGCTTGGGCGTTTTGACGGCTGTGTGGCATGTCTCCGCGAACGCCGAGGTCGTCACGCCGCCCCCGCCACACCGGCACTTGGGTTCTCACTTTCGTGGTACTTTTCCTGGCACTGGCGTTGGTTTGTCCGTCCCGCGCGCGGCAGTCCGGCGCGGGTCTCGTGCTGTCACTGGTGCAGAGCTTCATCATCCTGCATGGAGGTAATAGAGACGCTGCGCCTAGCAGGGTGAGGATAGCCTGTACCCTTCGGCCGTCTCCATTGCGGGGAATCGGCGGCGGGGATAAACCATCCGCATGGCCGGTATCCGAGCACTTTCCGAAACGCGGCGGGTCACGCTACCCGATGAGAGATCCACTGAGGCATTGGCTAAATCTTTCGCGGCCGAACTGCAGAAGGGAGATGTCATTGCCCTGACCGGTGAACTCGGGGCAGGTAAGTCCGTTTTCGCGCGGGCATTGATACAGTCGCGGGGCGAAATGGCAGGCGTGGAAATCGGGGCGGTGCCCAGTCCGACCTTCACACTGGTCCAGCATTACGATCTGACGGACCTTCCGATATACCATTTCGATCTTTACAGGCTTTCCGATCCCGAAGAGGCGTGGGAAATAGGGCTGGAGGATGCCTTTGCTGAAGGCGTGTCGCTGATCGAATGGGCCGACCGCATCGATGCGCTTTTGCCACCGGGCACGGTCGGTGTTCACATATCTCCCGGTGTTGAAGAAAGCACGCGATATGCCGACATTTCAAAGCGCCCATGACCGGTAACCGCACCCACATGATCGAAGATTTTCTCGCCTCGGCAGGCTGGGCTGGTGCCGATCATGCGACGCTTGCCGAAGACGCATCGTTTCGCCGCTACGAAAGGGTAACTCGGGGAGCTGAGCGGGCAGTGCTGATGGACGCACCCCCGGACCGCGAGGATGTCGCACCGTTTCTACTCATCGCCCGGGCGTTGAGGGAGAATGGCTATAGCGCGCCCGCCATTCTGGCCGAGGATCCCGCCCATGGGTTTCTGCTGCTCGAAGATTTTGGCGACGATACCTTTACTCGGTTGCTGGACTCCGGCGTTGCGGCGGCCGGTCTTTACCGGCTGGCGATCGACCTCCTTGTCGATATTCACTCCCGGAACCCGGCTCAGATCATCCCACAGGGTATCGCAACCTATGACGACGACCTGTTCATGACGGAGGTGGGACTGTTTTTGGATTGGTACCTGCCCGCGGTGCTGCCGGACGGCTTGATGGTAGACGCTGCTCAGGAGTTTCGCAGTATCTGGTTGCGGCTTCTGCCCGGCATGCGGAATGTGCCCGATACGCTGGTGCTGCGGGATTTCCATGTCGACAATCTGATCCACCTTAAGGGACGCGAAGGCGTCGCGGCTTGCGGCCTGCTGGATTTCCAGGATGCGGTCAAAGGACCGGTAACCTACGACGTCATTTCGTTGCTTGAAGACGCCCGCCGGGATGTCCCGGATGATCTCGCCACCCGGATGCGCGAACGTTACCTTTCGGATTTTCCCCAACAAGATCCCGCCGAATTCGGACGTTCCTGCGCTATCCTGGGCGCGCAGCGGCATTGTAAAGTGCTCGGCATTTTCACGCGGCTTCGCGATCGCGACGGCAAGAACGGGTATCTGCGACACGTACCGCGGCTGTGGCGGTTGCTAGAACGTGCGGCAGGTCATCCGGCAATGACCGAACTGAGAGCGTGGCTCGACGAACATGTTCCAGCCGATCGCCGTATCGTCCCGCCCGACAGGAAAGCCTCATGACCGCAGTGCCGAGATACCGGGTTCCAAACCATGCAATGGTGCTGGCTGCCGGGCTCGGCGTCCGAATGCGGCCATTGACCCAGAATATACCGAAACCACTGCTGGAAGTAGGCGGTCGGACTATGCTCGATCAGGCACTGGATAGGCTGGAAGATGCCGGGGTTGATCACGTAGTAGTCAACACGCACTGGTTACCGGAAAAAATAGAAATTCACCTAGAAGGCCGACCAGCACCCGAAACCCAGATCTCGCGCGAGGATGAATTGCTGGAAACCGGTGGTGGGATCGGAAGGGCCCTGCCCATGTTGGGGTACGATGCGTTCTACGCCGTCAACGCCGATATCGTCTGGCGCGACGGAACCATTCCGGCGCTGCACCGTCTTGCCCGTACCTGGGATGAAGAAACCATGGACGTGCTGCTGATGCTGACTGCAACCGTGCGCGCGACGGGCTATGACGGCAACGGCGATTTCATGATGGATCCGGTCGGCAAGCTGACGCGCCGGCCCGAGCGCCAGATCGCTCCCTATGTTTTTACGGGCGTGCAGATTTTACATCCGCGCATTTTCGAAGACGCGCCGTCTGGTCCGTTTTCGATGAACGTGTTGTACGACCGCGCCCTTGAAGCGGGCCGCCTCCACGGCATGGCGCATGACGGCGATTGGTATCATGTTGGAACGCCTGATGCGATCAAGGTCGCGGACGCCGAAATCCTGGAAAAAGAGGGCGCCCGCGTGCGGCTGCTTTTCTGATGGCAGGCCTGGCGCCGGCGCGCGCCGGCAGTGTCTATACAATACCCGCCGGAGCAGCGTTTCTCGACACCCTGGCAGCAGGCATCCTCGACCGTCACGGCGCCGACCCACAGTCGCTCTCAGCGGTTCAGGTATTGATGCCGACCCGCCGGGCCTGCCGTTCGTTGGGCGAGGCATTCCTCCGGGCGACCGGCGGCGCACCGGTTCTGCTGCCTGCGATAACGCCGATCGGCGATATTGACGAGGACGAACTCGGCTTTCTTGCAACCGAGGAACCGGCCGTCGCCGAGGCACTGGATCTGCCGCCCGCGATTACCACACTGCGCCGACAGTTATTGTTGTCGCGGCTGATCATGGCTGAGAACGAGGCGGTGTCGGCGGGGCATGCAGCGCGGCTGGCGCAGGAACTCGCCCGACTGCTTGACGAAGCCCAGACCGAGCGACTCGATTTTGCCGATCTCGACCGTATCGTGCCAGACCGCTATGCCGGTCATTGGCAAGAAACGCTCGAATTTCTGAAAATCGTCACTGAGAACTGGCCGGCCATTCTGGAGGAACAGGGTTGTATCGATCCGGCGGATCGCCGTAACCGACTGATCGAAGCGCAGATCGCACTGTGGCAGGCAAATCCGCCGGCCGGTCCGGTAATTGCCGCGGGATCGACCGGTAGCATACCGGCCACCGCCGACCTGTTAGCTTGTGTTGCCGGCCTACCTGGCGGATCGGTTGTGTTGCCGGGACTGGACAGGTCTCTCGATGTAAACAGCCGGGACGCACTCGGCCCCGGCCATTCGCAGTACGGGATGACCAATCTGCTGCGCCGGATGAACGTCGATATTGCTGATGTGCGTGTTTGGGCCGGCGAGGGTAAAAAGGATACCGGTCGCGTGGCGGTCCTGAACGCGGCGCTGCGCCCACCGGCCACCGCCGCCGAAGTCTTTCTGCCCGACATGCTGGAAAAGGCGTTTGCCGGAATTCGGGTCCTGAATGCGCCCGGTCCCCAGCAGGAAGCCTTATCCATTGCGATGATAATGCGCGAGATCTTGGAAGAGGATGCACATACTGCCGCCCTAATTACGCCGGATCGGCGGCTGGCTCGGCGGGTCGCAGCGGAGCTGCGCCGCTGGGGCATCGACATTGACGACTCCGGCGGCACGCCGCTGGCCGACACCGTGCCCGGCGTCTTCCTGCGGCTGACCGCACATGCGGTGGCTGAGGATGCGGCACCCGTCCCGTTGTTGGCGGCGCTGAAGCACCCGCTAGCCGCCGGTGGGATGGACCCTCCTCAATTCCGGGACAGGGTGCGGGAGATGGAAATCGCGATCCTTCGCGGTCCGCGCCCTGCACCCGGTTTCACCGGCTTGCATGCGCGTCTGAACCATATAGAACCTGAAGCGGGTCTCACCTACTGGGCGGGCGAACTTGCGGCGCTTGCAGCGCCGCTCGCAGACCTGATGAACCGGCCGCAGGTCTGCGCCGTCGATCTGTTGGAAGCGCATATCGCCTTTGCCGAAGCACTGGCAGCCTCTGAGGACGAGACCGGGGTGGAGCGCCTTTGGGTCGGTGACGCCGGAGAAAGCGCGGCGGCGCTCGTTCACGACCTGCGAGCGGCCGCTCAGGCCCTGCCACCTATTCCGGGGCGTGACTGGCCTGCCCTGCTTGACACACTGATGGCCGGTGCTGTCGTACGTCCGCGTTACGGCCGTCATCCGCGGCTCAGTATCTGGGGTTTGCTGGAAGCCCGGCTGCAGCAGGCCGATCTGGTGATCCTCGGGGGGCTGAACGAGGGTGTCTGGCCGCCGGAACCGGCGACCGACCCATGGATGAGCCGTCCTATGCGGGAAGCCTTCGGGCTCGCGCCGCCGGAACGACGTATCGGTCTGACCGCCCATGATTTCGTGCAGGCGCTTGCCGGTCCCGATGCGATCGTCACGCGTTCCACACGGATCGACGGATCGCCGACTGTACCGGCACGCTGGCTGACGCGGATCGAAACCCTGTTGTCGGCCTCCGACGAAGGGCAGACCGTCATAAGGCGCTGGCGAACCGAAGAAGAGACATGGCTGACATGGCAGGCAATACTCGATGCCCGGCAGGATGCATCACCGGTCACTGCGCCCGCGCCGGTACCGCCGCTGGATGCCCGGCCGGACCGCTTGTCCGTGACGGATGTCGAAACACTCGTCCGCGATCCGTATGCGATCTATGCGAAGCGTATTCTGTCGCTTTCCGCGCTAGACACGCTTGACGCCGATCCCGGTGCGGCCGACAGGGGGTCGATCATCCACAACGCAATCGACCGCTTTATCCGCGAAGCCGGCGATGACCGGTTCCATGGTGCGCTCGACCGGTTGCTTGCCATCGGCGAGGAGGAGTTCGCTCCCTGGCTGGACCGTCCCGGCATCCGGGCATTTTGGTGGCCGCGGTTCGAACGGATTGCCGAATGGATAGTGGCGCTCGAAAACGATCGCGCGTCCGGAACTGTGCGGCGTCATACCGAGGTCGACGGCGTGCTGACCATCGACAGGCGAGGGCGCCCGTTCCGGCTTCGCGCCCGTGCCGACCGTATCGACGAAATCGCAGATGGTGGCTACGAGATCGTGGATTACAAGACCGGCGCCATACCGTCGAAAAAGGACGTGAACGCGGGGCTGTCGCCGCAACTGCCGCTTGAAGCGGCAATGATCGTCAATGGCGCTTTCAGCGATATACCGCCTGGCGGCGTGACGGAGCTTAGCTATTGGAAACTGTCGGGCGGCGATCCCGCCGGCGAAATCCGCGCTGCCGGCGACGATCCCATGACCCTGGCGGACGAGGCGCTTGCCGGTCTGATTGCCCTGCTGGATTATTATGACGATCCGGACACGCCCTATATCGCGCGCCCCGATCCAGATATTGCGCCCCGACATTCGGATTTCCTTCATCTGGAGCGGGTACAGGAATGGTCGTCGGCCAATGACTGACGCGGCGGTCGAGAATACGGGTGGGAAGCCCGGCGGGTTCGCGCAGATCAAGGCCCAGACAATCGCCGCGACCCCCGACGCATCAGTCTGGGTGTCGGCGTCGGCAGGATCGGGCAAAACCAAAGTGCTCGCTGACCGGGTACTGCGTTTGCTGCTGAAGGGTAGCCCGGCCGGGAAAATTCTCTGCCTGACTTTCACCCGCGCCGCAGCGGCCGAGATGCAGAACCGTATCCGGCGCCTGCTGGGCGACTGGGCGGTGATGCCGGAGGCGGAACTGGACGCCGCCATCGTTGGTTTGTCCGGCGACACGCCGACACCTGCGATACGGGCGCTAGCCCGGCGGCTGTTTGCCGAGGTGCTGGATACGCCTGGCGGTCTGAAAATTCAGACGATCCATGCGTTCTGCGAATCTCTGCTCGGCCGGTTTCCAGTCGAAGCCGGCCTTGCCCCGTATTTCGAGGTCATGGACGAACGCACGGCGGTGGAGGCGCTGCTAGCGGCGCGCGATGACATTTTGGATGCCTCGCGCCGCGGCGAGGACGAAGATCTTGCCGCCGCGCTGCGCATCGTCACCGGTTGGGTGCACGAGGACGAGTTTGCTGACCTGATGGCTGTCATCGCGTCCAGCCGAGGGCGGCTTCGCCGCCTGATAATTGCACATGACGGCACTGCCGGAGCGATGCGGGCCACTCGGGCGGTTCTCGACGTCACGGCGGACGAGACCGTGGGCGCGCTGCTTTATGCCGCCGCCACGGATGCGACGATCGACCGGGCGGGTCTTCGCGCGGCAGCCGACCAGCTGTCCGGCGGCGGCAAGCAGGACCGCGAAAAAGCCAACCGTATGGCGCCCTGGCTCGATGCGGATGCCGCCGGCCGGGCCACCGGGTTCGATGAGTACGTTCCAGCCTTTCTTACCGGCAGCGGATCTACCCGCGCGACGCTGGCCAGCAAGTCGGCGGTGGATGCTATGCCGGATATTGTCGATATCATGCAACGGGAAGCTGACCGGGTGTTCGCCGTGCAGGAAAGGCGCAAGGCGATCCTGACCGCAGAGGCGACCGGGGCTATCCTGACCATCGCGACTGCGCTAATCGACCGCTACGAGGATTACAAGCACCGCAACGCGATGTTGGATTATGACGATCTGATCCTTCGGGCCCGGGCGCTGGTCGAACGGGCGGCACCATGGGTGCTTTACAAGCTCGACGGCGGGCTCGATCACGTGCTGATAGATGAAGCCCAGGACAGCAACGTGGACCAATGGGCAGTGGTGCGTGCCATCGTCGACGAATTTCATGCCGGGGAAGGCGCGCGGGACATCGAGCGCACCGTATTCGCCGTCGGCGACGAAAAGCAGTCGATCTTCAGTTTCCAGGGGGCGGCGCCCGACCAGTTCGCGGCCATGAGCGATCATTTCGAACAGCGCGTCGGTAACGCTGGACAGGCCTGGCACCGGGTGCCGCTTGATGTATCGTTCCGGTCGACCTCCGCCGTGCTGCAGGCGGTTGATGCAGTGTTTGCAGACGATGCCGCGCGTGACGGCGTCTCGACCGCCGCGATCCGACACACCGCGCACCGGCGCGGCCAGGCCGGAGTGGTTGAGATCTGGCCGCCCGTCGTTCCGGAAGACCGGGACGAGATATCGCCGTGGTCTACGCCCGACGATCTCCGCAACGACGCCACCCCCGCCCGGCGGCTGGCGCATGCCATCGCCTGGCGTATATCGAAATGGATCGGGGACGGCGATAAACTTCCCAGCGCCGACCGACCCCTGCGCCCCGGCGATATCATGGTGTTGGTCCGCCGCCGGACCGAATTCGTCGACAACCTGATCCGTGAACTGAAAAAACGCCGGATTGATGTCGCCGGCCTGGACCGCATGGTGCTGACCGATCAGCTTGCCGTGCAGGACATGGTGGCGCTAGGTGCGTTCGCACTGATGCCCCATGACGATCTCAATCTTGCGGCAGTTCTGAAAGGACCGTTGATCGGCTTCGACGAGGCGAAGCTGTTCGATATCTGTTACCGTCGCGACACTACGGTCTGGGCGTCGCTGCGCCGGCAGGCTCGAACCGATCCTGCCTGCGCAGCGGCCTATAGCACTCTCGGCGATGTTCTCGCCCGTGCTGATCTGTCGCCGCCATACGAATTCTTTGCCGATATCCTTGGGCCGATGAAGGGACGGGCACACCTGCTGTCTCGGCTGCGAGAGGAGGCCAACGACCCGATCGACGAGTTTCTGGCGCTCGCGCTGGCTTTCGAACAGACGCATACGCCGTCGCTACAGGGATTTCTTCGCTGGCTTGAAGAGGGCGACGCCGAAATCAAGCGCGATCTGGACCAAGGGCTGCGCGACGAAGTCCGGATCATGACCGTCCATGGCGCCAAGGGACTGCAGGCGCCGGTGGTCATTCTGGCCGACACGATGCAGGTCCCGCAGCCTGATAGTGGATTAATGTGGAATGGTGTCGGCGGACGGCGCGGACAGGATGCCGAGGTTCTGCTGTGGCCCCCCCGGTCTCGGGTACGCGAACGTATCGCCCAGCGGCTTGCTGCCAAGCAGCGCGACCGCCAGGACGAGGAATACCGGCGTCTTCTCTATGTTGCCATGACGCGCGCCGAGGACCGGCTCTACATCGCCGGATACGGCACCCGCCGCGCCGCGCCCGATACGGCGTGGTGGAACGTCATATCGCGGGGACTGAAACCGGTGGCCCAGACGTTCGCGTTCGAGTCCCACCCCGGCGGGCCGGATGATGACCCTCATCTTGCTTGGCAAGGTGACGGGTTGCGCCTGGAAACGCCTCAGACCAGCGAACCAGACCGAAAACAGGGCGACGACATTGCCGCCGCCCATATTCCTGACCTTCCCGACTGGGCCGACACGCTTGCGCCGGATGAACCTGAACCGCCGCGTCCGCTTGCGCCGTCGCGTCCCGCCTCGCCGGCACCGGCTACCCGCTCGCCACTGGGCGATGACGGCGGTATCGCGTTCCAGCGGGGTGTGCTGGTGCATCGGTTGCTGCAGACCTTGCCCGATCTCGACATCCCCGACCGCGAGGGTGCCGCTAGGGCATTTCTGGCGCGTCCCATGCATGCACTGGATGCCGACCGGATCGACGCAATGATTTCGGAAACGATGGCCGTGCTAGACGATCCTGCCTGTGCCGGCCTGTTCGGTCAGGGATCGCGGGCCGAGGTACCGGTGGCGGGTGTGGTCGGCGGGACTGCCATTTCCGGCCGGATCGACCGTCTGGTTATCGGGCCGGACGGCGTAAAAATCCTCGATTTCAAGACGAATCGTCCGCCTCCCGCACAGCCGGAAAACGTGCCGGCTCTGTATCTCCGCCAAATGGCGGCGTATCGGGCCTTGTTACGGAAAATATATAAAAATCAACAGGTTGAATGCGTACTGGTGTGGACGGACGGGCCGCGATTAATGCCACTGAACGCACAACTGTTGGACGCCCATGAACCTTGACCGTTTTCGGGTGCGTCCCTAGATTCGACTAGTAGTATAAGATTCGGGCGAAAACGGCACGGCATGATCAATTGTGGCGAGCCAACCGTTTAGACAAAGGAAGTATAAAAATGGCTAGCAAACCAGTCTCCGACGATTCATTCGAGACCGATGTTCTCGGCGCAGATGGCCCCGTTCTGGTTGATTTCTGGGCGGAATGGTGCGGTCCATGCAAGCAGATCGGCCCGTCGCTGGAAGAAATTTCTGACGAAATGGGCGACGCGATCACCATCGCGAAGGTCAACATTGACGACAATCCTATGACGCCGTCGAAATATGGCGTCCGCGGCATCCCGACATTGATGCTGTTCAAGGACGGCGAGGTCGCGGCGACCAAGGTCGGCGCGTTGCCCAAGGGCAAGCTGGTTGAATGGATCCAGTCGTCAGTCTGACGAAAGGGACATAACGGCAGGAAACCCCGCTTTTGCGGGGTTTTTTGTCGCCGGATAACGACCTGTTTCGCTTGCACATTCCGCTGCGACCCTTTATAAACCGCCGCCTTGAAGCAAGCGGTCCGGCCTGTAAGGGCATGCCGGGGCCGTTTAGACGACGTCCGCACCGTCACACATACCCAAAGGCGGCGGTGCAAACACGGGAGACGGAAATGCCCAAGCTGAAGTCGAAAAGCGGCGCCAAGAAGCGGTTCCGCACCACGGCGACCGGGAAAGTCCGGTCGAATTTCGCCAAAAAACGTCACAACCTCCGCAAGCGCACGCAGAAAATGAAGCGCACTTCCCGCGGTACGCAGATCCTGTCGGATGCAGACGCGAAGATCGTCAAATCCTATCTGCCATACGCGAAATAAAGGAGACCTGACATGGCACGAGTAAAACGCGGCGTCACGACGCACGCTCGCCACAAGAAAGTCCTGAAGAAGGCGAAGGGATATCGCGGCCGAAACTCCAAGGTGTTCCGAGTGGCGGTCGAGAAGGTCGAAAAAGCCGGACAGTATGCCTATCGCGACCGCCGGGTGAAGAAGCGCAATTTCCGTGCGCTCTGGATACAGCGGATCAACGCCGGTGCGCGCTTGCACGGTCTGACCTATTCGCAGTTCATGCATGGCCTGAACAAGGCCGGGATCGAGCTGGACCGCAAGGTGCTTGCCGATCTTGCCGCGCAGGAACCGGAGGCCTTTGGCAGCGTCGTGGAACAGGCAAAGGCCGCTCTCGACAACGCCGGCTAACACCGGATTCTCTCTAACGTAATGTTCGGGGCGGCCGTCGAAAGGCGGGCGAAGAAGTTCCTATGGAAAATCTCGATCAGTTAAAGACCGACTTGCTTGCGCAGATCGATAATGCCGACCTGGCGGCGCTGGAAGATTTGCGCGTTTCGGCACTAGGCAAGTCCGGCACCATCACGGGAATGGTCAAAGGCATCGGCCAGTTGCCGCCGGAGGATCGGCGCGATGCTGGCCAGCAGCTGAATGTCCTGAAAAACGCGGTCGCCGAGGCGATCGATGCCAAGAAGGACGTGCTGGAAGCAGCAGCGCTGGATGCCAGCCTCGCCACCGACCGGATCGATGTAACACTGCCGCAACGTCCTGAGGAGACGGGGCGCATTCACCCGATCAGCCAGACCATCGACGAGATGGTTGCGATCTTCTGCGAGATGGGGTTCACCGTTGCCGAAGGCCCGCACATCGAAAGCGACTTCAACAATTTCACGGCGCTGAACATTCCGCCCGAACATCCTGCGCGCCAGGATCACGATACGTTCTACCTGCCGCCGAACGAGGAGGGCGAACGCAAGGTGCTGCGTACCCATACCTCGCCTGTTCAGATCCGGACCATGGTCAATGAAAAACCGCCGATCCGGATCGTGGTGCCAGGACGTACGTTCCGCGCTGACCACGACGCTACCCACTCGCCGATGTTCCACCAGATCGAAGGGCTGGTCATCGACGAAGCGACCCACATGGGGCATCTGAAAGGCTGTTTGATCGAATTCTGCCGGGTGTTCTTCGACGTCGATGACCTGCCGGTACGGTTCCGCCCGTCTTATTTCCCGTTCACCGAGCCGTCGGCGGAGGTCGATATCGGTTGTTCCCGCGAGGGTGGCGGGCTGACCATCGGTGCGGGCGCCGACTGGCTGGAGATCCTCGGCTGTGGCATGGTCAATCCGCACGTGCTGGAAAACTGCGGCATCGATTCCACGAAGTATCAGGGCTTTGCCTTCGGTCTCGGGATCGAACGCGCCGCGATGCTGAAGTACGGCATTCCCGACCTGCGCACGTTCTACGAATCGGACATCCGCTGGCTGAAACATTATGGCTTTGTGCCGCTGGATGTGCCGAACGTGGCGGAGGGGCTGGTCTGATGAAATTCACGTTCGAATGGCTCAAGGACCATCTGGAAACCGACCGGCCGCTTACCGACATCATCGAAAAACTGTCGATGATCGGGCTCGAGGTCGAGGGCGTGGAAGACCGCGCCGAGGCGCTGGCGTCTTTCCGCGTCGCGCATGTAGTGTCCGCAGAGAAACATCCCGACGCTGACAGGTTGCAGGTCTGTATGGTTGACTATGGCGACGGTGATCCGGTGCAGGTGGTATGCGGTGCACCAAACGCGCGGGCCGGCATGAAGGGCGTGTTTGCCGCGTCTGGCGCCTATATCCCGGGTATCGACGTGACGCTGAAGAAAAGCAAGATCCGCGGCCAGGAATCGAACGGAATGTTGCTGTCCGAGCGCGAAATGGGCCTATCCGATGATCACGAGGGCATCGTCGAACTTCCCGGCGATACTGAAATCGGCTCCTCGGCGGTTGAAGCGCTGGGGCTCAGCGATCCGATCATCGAGATCGGACTGACGCCCAACCGCCAGGACTGCGCCGGCATTCGCGGTATCGCCCGCGATCTTTCAGCGGCCGGTCTCGGTACGCTGAAACCGCTGGACGCGCCGGAAACCGACGGGTCTTTCGAGCCGCCGATAAAGTGGCGGCGCGATTTACCCGCCGATGCCGACGATGCCTGCCCGCTGGTCGTCGGCCGGTATTTTCGCGGTGTGAAGAACGGCCCCAGCCCGCAATGGCTGCAAGACCGTCTGCGCGCCATCGGCCTTCGCCCGATTTCGGCGCTGGTTGATATCACCAATTACGTCACCTTCGATCTGGCACGCCCGCTCCATGTGTTTGATGCAGCGAAGGTGAAGGGTGATGTCACCATGCGTCTCGCCAAAGACGGCGAGAAAGTGCTGGCGTTGGATGGAGAGGAATACGTGCTCGACGAAACCATGACCGTCATCGCCGACGATAATGGCGTCGAGGCGATCGGCGGCATCATGGGCGGCGAAGTATCCGGCGTCACCGACGAGACGACGGATGTGTTTCTCGAAGTCGCGTTGTTCGACCCCATCCGCACGGCGACGTCAGGCCGCAGGCTAGGCATCATGTCGGACGCGCGCTACCGCTTCGAACGCGGCGTCGATCCGGAAAGCGCTTATTGGGGTGCCCACGTCGCGACGCGGATGATACTCGATCTCTGCGGTGGCGAGGCGTCTGAACTGTCCGTGGCCGGCGATATGCCCGCGTGGCAGCGAGAAGTGAGCCTGCGCAAATCACGCGTCGCGGCATTGGGTGGGCTTGACGTGGCCGGCGACGAGCAGTTGCGCATTCTGGCCGACCTTGGTTTCGATCCGGCGGACGAGGGAGAGACAATTCGCACGTCCGTGCCATCCTGGCGCCAGGACATCGACGGCGAAGCTGACCTGGTCGAGGAAGTGCTGCGCATCCGCGGCTATGACGACATTCCTGTGGTGCCGCTATCCCGAGAAAACACGGTGGCGGCGCCTGCATGGTCGATCAGCCAGCGGCGCGAATCCGCCGCACGCAGAGCCTTGGCGTCGCGCGGCATGACCGAGGCGGTGACGTTCTCGTTCATGAAACGGGAAACGGCGGAACTGTTCGGTTTCGACAACGAGGCGCTGGTGGTCGACAATCCAATCTCCGCCGACCTGGACGCCATGCGCCCGTCGATCCTGCCAAACTTGCTGGAGGCCGCCCACCGGAATGCCGATCGCGGCTGTCCGGACGTGGCGCTGTTCGAGGTTGGACCCAAATATTCAGGCGATGGTGAAGACGGACAGGCGATCGTCGCCGCCGCCATCCGCGCCGGAAAGCACGGTCCGCGCCACTGGGACACGCCGCAGCGCGACGTCGACGCTTGGGATGCGAAGGCTGATGCCTATGCCGCGCTGGAGGCTGCTGGCGCGCCGGTGGCGAACATGCAGGTCACGATGGACGCTCCTGACTGGTATCACCCGGGCCGATCCGGGGTGTTCCGCCTCGGCCCGAATGTGCTGGCCTCTTTCGGCGATATTCACCCGGCGGTGCTGCGGGCGATGGACATCGACGGTCCGGCGGTCGGAGTCGTCGTTAACCTGCATCTGATCCCGCCGCCCCGGAAGAAGAGGGGCGCCGGCGGATCCGCCGCGCGGCCACTGCTGCATCTGTCGCCGTTCCAGGCCGTTCACCGCGATTTCGCGTTCGTGGTCGATGCCGCCACCGACGCGGGTGAGGTCGTCCGCGCCGCGCGCTCCGCGGATAAGGACCTGATCGTTGGTGCGTCCGTGTTCGATGTCTACGAGGGTGAGCACGTGGACGCTGATAAGAAATCCGTCGCCATCTCCGTCACCCTTCAACCCGTCGACGCGACGCTCACCGACGAGCAGATCGATGCCGTCGCGAAAAAGGTGACGGCAGAGGTTGAGAAGCGGACGGGTGGGGTGCTGCGGTGATGACCAAGATTGGTCTGATAGTTTTCTACTAGAGCCCTCTTGGTCAGTCTGTGAACAACAGGTCCCCGAAACCAGCGAAACAGGGGCAGCATATCGGCGCCCTGCTGGGTGAAAAACTGGCGAACGAAGCCTTTGCCAATTCCCGCGAACACCTAGGTGTAAAAGGTTATGAGCTCTAAAATACCAGGAAGCCTGACGATACAAATCGGACGCTGATTTCCTGCCCTAATCCGTCTCTCCGCTTGCCCCGGCGCGCCTGCGCCCCTATGTTCCGCGCGCCATGACAGACCTCGCCCATATCCGCAATTTTGCGATCATCGCTCATATCGACCACGGCAAGTCGACGCTGGCCGA
>DKQG01000041.1 GCA_002471575.1 Alphaproteobacteria bacterium UBA7314
AAATGCAGAATTGGCTCACAACTGCACCGGATCCCGGGTGGAAGACCGCGGCGAGACTGTTTCCTCGGGCATCAAGTCCTTTGTATGGGGTCTCCACCCGTGCGGGGATGTCGAACTCACCCACGTGTGGCTCCGGCGAAGGCCGGAATTGCGTCCCTCGATACAAAAATCCCCGGCAGTTTCCTGCCGGGGAATGTTCGTTGGTGCTGTGACGACCCTACTTCGGAATCGAGCCTTCCACGCCCTGGACGTACCAGTTCATACCGGCAAGTTCGCCGTTCGTCATGGTCTTGCCCGCAGGTACGCGGACCTTGCCAGTCTGATCCTTGATCGGACCTGTGAAAGGATGGAACGTTCCCGACTTGATACCGGCCACGATCTTCTTCGCTTCGGTCACCACGGGCGCCGGGATTTTCTTGTTGTATCCCGGAATACGGATCACGTTGTCCGCCATGCCGCCCCAGTAATCCTCAGATTTCCAGTTGCCATCCATGACCTTCTGAACCGTTGCGATGTAGTGGTTCGACCAGTCATTCACGACCGAGAGCAGATGCGCATTGGGGCCGAAATGCGACATGTCGGATGCCTGTCCCACCGCCCACTTGCCGCGCTTTTCGGCCGCCTGCATCGCGGCAGGGCTGTCCGTATGCTGGATAATAACGTCGACGCCCTGGTCCATCATGACCTCGGCCGCGGAGCGTTCCTTACCGGGATCGAACCAGGTGTTGACCCAAATGATCTTCAACTCGGCCTTAGGATTGACCTTCTGCATCCCGAGCATGACCGCATTGATGTCTCGGATGACCTCCGGAATGGGGAAGGAGGCAATGTAGCCGATTTTGGCCGTCTTGCTGACGCTAGCGGCGACATAGCCGGATACGTAACGGCCTTCATAGGTCACAGACAAATAGGTGCCGAGGTTCTTCGATCGCTTGTACCCGGTTGCGTGTTCGAACGTTACGTTAGGGAAGCGTTTCGACACTTTCAGCGTCGGGTTCATGTAACCGAAAGACGTGGTGAAAATCACCTTGTGGCCGGTGCTGGCCAGCTTGGTAATAACTCGCGCGGCGTCCGCACCCTCCGGCACGTTCTCGACATAGGTGGTTTTTACCTTGTCGCCGAAATGTTTCATTAGGCCTAAACGGCCCTGATCGTGCTGATAGGTCCAACCATGATCGCCGATCGGTCCAATATAAACGAAGCCAACTTTCATCGGATCGGCAGCCTGCGCGCCGAAGGCGACAGAAACGGCTAGCGCTGCGGCGGCCGCAACGCGTGTTAGATAGCGTTTTGTCATATAAGTATCTCCCTACCGCCCATGCCCTGAACTGGTGCGGCGAATGACGTGATGCCAACCGCGCGATGATAGAAATAGTGGTGCTATGAAACAATGCAGGAGGGGAATCGGCTGTGGATAAGTGAGCTGAAACCGCATCCTTCGATACACGCCTCCTTTTCATCGGCTTCTCGACTTCTGCCTCAGTATGAGGCAATCCTGATGCATTTTTTCACGGAGCCCACACTCCTTTTCCAGGGTATGGGCCACGATCACCGGGGAGTTCAGGCTGATTAAAATCCTAGCTTCCCCCGCACCTCCCGCACCCGCATCGCGATAGCATCCGGTGCGTAGGCTTCCGCCGAGCTGTGCCCCCATACCGGACCGGGCCACGCGGGATCGCATTCGGTCCGGCCGATGATATGGACGTGCAACTGACGCACGACGTTGCCGAGCGCGCCGACATTTACCTTGATCGGGTTGTATAGTGCCCTGATAGCGTTTGAGGCCTGCTCCATTTCGTCCATCAGAACGATCCGGTCATCGCGTGTCAGATCGCCGACCTCCGTCAGGTCGGGTTTCGCGGGTACCAGTATCAGCCAAGGATAGCGTACGTCGTTCATCAGAAGGACGCGGCACAGATTGAGATCACCGATCGGTACAGTGTCTGCAGCAAGTCTGTCGTCGAGTTCGAACATGGCAGTATGGCGCTAGCTTCCTACAGGCGTCTTCGTCTTCGGTTTCGTGGATGTTGCCTGGCTCAGGGCGTTCCCGCGTCGTCCGACGGAGCGGCGCGCTTCGCGTTGTTGGCTCAGAGCATCTCCTCACAGTCAGATACTACCTGGCGCGCATCAGTCCTTCGCTAACTTTTTCCATTGGCCGTATGCTCCAGGCGTTGTGCTCGCTGTAGAACGGAATCCACTATTTTGTGATCCGGTTTTCCTGAAAATCGAGCACGTTGCTCATCGCATCTTCCACATCGGCCGAATTGGTACAGTCCGGTTTTTAGTGGATGACCCCGCCGCGCTCGACGGTCTATGTCACTTTAGGAGCCTACCGTACCTGCGGTGGGCTGTGCCGTCCAGATCGTCAAGGAACATCTGGAGTTTGATATTTGAATGCTTGACACCGTTAGATGGAATTAGGACACGTGTCTTTTCCTCCGAGTTCGGAGGTGCGAATATAATCTCATGTCTGAAGAAACAGCCGATATAGAGCTTACCGTCAACGGGGTGTCCGTCACGAAAACCGTTCCGGTGCGTCGTCATCTGGTCGATTTTTTGCGCCTCGATCTCGATCTCACGGGGTCGCACCTTGCCTGCGAACACGGGGTCTGCGGTGCCTGCACCGTTCGGGTCGATGGTGCGGCAGTTCGCGGCTGCTTGATGCTGGCCGTACAGGCGGATGGTGCCGAAGTGGTGACGATTGAAGGCCTGTCCGACAGCGGTGAGGTTTCCGATCTTCAGGCAGAGTTCGAGGCGCGAAACGCGGCCCAATGCGGCTACTGCACGCCGGGTATGGTCATCACCTCGGCCGAACTCGTTGCGGCGGGCGGGACGCCCGACCGAGAGGCAATCCGCGATCATCTGTCCGGCAATTTGTGCCGCTGTACCGGCTACCAGGCGATTATCGATGCCGTCGAGGAAACCATGAAAAAGAGGTCAGGTACGTGACGCCCCCGGACGGTCACGGTAATGAAGGATTGGTCGGCAAAGGCGTGGCGCGCCCCAACGTCAAGCGACTGATCCACGGCCGCGGGCGCTACACCGACGATATTACTGTTCCGCACATGCTGCACATCGCCTTTGTGCGCAGTCCGTACGGTCATGCACGGATCAACAGCGTCGATACGTCGATGGCAACGAATGCGGCGGGTGTTGTCCGCATAATCACGGGGGCGCAAGTCGCGGAGATATGTGAGCCGATGCTGGCTATTGCCGCCCATCGGCCGGGCCATAAATCGGCACCGCAGCATGCGATGGCGGTCGATCACGCCTGCTATCAGGGCGAACCCGTTGCCGCCGTCGTGGCCACCAGTCGTGCCGAGGCAGAAGACGCCGCGGATCTGGTGATGGTCGATTACGAAGAACTGCCTGCCGTCATGGATATCGTGGAGGCCCTCGATCCGTCCTCGCCGGCCATCCATCCGGATCTCGGCGACAATCATTGTTTCGAACATACGACGGTCACCGGGGATGCTGCAGCAGCGTTAGCGAAGGCGACCTTTACGGTGGAACACGAGTTTGAATTTGGCCGTCATACAGCAGTGACGCTGGAGGGGCGTGCGATTCTCGCGCACTGGGACACCGTGGAAGAACGCATGACCGTGCATCATTCGCACCAATCGCCCTATCAGATGCAGGACGTGTTCTCGCGCCATCTCGGCATACCGGAACACAAAGTCCGAGTGATCACGCCGGATATCGGTGGTGGGTTCGGGCTTAAGATCAACGTCCATGGCGAGGAACTGGCCGTCGCCGCGATCGCCAAACTGCTCGGCAAGCCGGTAAAGTTCACCGCCGACCGGCTGGAATCATTTACTGCCGATTGCCAAACCCGGGACCATCTTGGTTCCGCGAAAATGGGCGTCGGTGCGGACGGCAAGATCACTTCGATGGATTTCGAGAACGCGCTGTCGGTCGGGGCCTATACCGCTTATATACGCTTCGGTTTGGCGGAGGGTATGATGGCCATCACCTGCGCCGCTGCCCCCTATGCGCTGACCGACTATCATGCACGGACCCGCGTCGCCTATGTGAACAAGGGTATCGTTGGCATGTTCCGCGGCGTTGGTGTGCCCATCGGCTGCGCAGTCACCGAAGTGCTGGTAGATCAGGCGGCAGCGAAAGCGGAGATCGACCCGGTTGAGTTCAGGCGCATGAACTATCACAAGGACGAGGATTATCCGCTCACCAGCGTTGGCGGGTATGCTGCCAAGTACATGTCGTTGCACCGGTGTCTCGATGCCTGCGTTGACATAATGGACTACGACTCCTTACGCGCGGACCAGATGGCGCAGCGGGACAATAATGTATGGCGCGGTGTCGGCGTTGCGACATTCGTCGAGGCGGCGGCTTTTGGCCCGGTTTATTACGGCCCGTCGGGCGCGCGCGTTTCCACCCAGGACGGCTGTACCGTGAAGCTCGAACCGTCCGGCGTGGTACGGGTAATGACCAGTGTCACCGATCAGGGACAGGGGACGCTGACGGGCATCGCCCAGATTGTAGGTGACCAGCTCGGCGTCGGGATGGCCGATATCGATGTCACCGCCGGTGACAGCGCAACCACGCCTTATGGCGGCGGTGCCTGGGC
>DKQG01000010.1 GCA_002471575.1 Alphaproteobacteria bacterium UBA7314
GGCCATTTTTTTTGCCCGAAATCTAAGTCAGGTACTTTAAAACTGCTGCGCGAGTGCCACGTCGGCGCATCACTTGAGCTCTCGTGATCGTTGAATCAAATGGTTCCGGCGTAGCCGGCCAAGCGGGCTTTCCGACAATATCTCCGAAGTTACCTAGAGCATCTGCTCGAGTTCGGTGAGTAGATAGGGGCGGAACCGTTCATAGTGTTCGATCATTGGAAAATGGCCAATGTCTTCCATAACGGTAAACCGGCAACCGGTGATTACATCGGCGGCCGCCTTGGTCATTTCCGGGGTCGCCGAATAATCATATTCGCCGGTCAGCAACGACACCTTGCAGCAGTTTGTATCGATCGTCTTGATCGCTTCGCGCGCGTCCCAGTCGACGCAGTAATAATACACGTCGCCCTTGTACACGCCGGGTCCGCCCTGACTGTAGTACCACCAGTTTTCGCGGCAGCCGGCTTCCGGCGATGACGGAGCGTTCAGTCCGTAGGTATAGCAGGCTGCCAGTTCGCCGCCGTGAATGGCTGGATGATGCAAGAAATTGTTGTCGCGGCCTTCGGCGAAAGCCGTGCTTTCAAGACCTATGATACCGGTGATTTCTTCCTGGTAATCAGCTGCGACCTGCAGCGTCACCGCACCACCCATCGAACAACCCATCACGATCGGGTTCTTGACGCCCAGCGCTAGCCAGAAATCATGGATAAGGTTGGTGTAGACCTTGGTCGTCAGCTCGTATTTTTCCAGCCACCAGTTGTCGGGTGGGTTGGATCGGCCATGCAGCGGCATGTCGAAAGCAATTACCCGGCACTTCGACGTTATCTCCGGGTCATTCAGTACATGCCGAAACTGGCGACTGTCGGTCCCGGCCGTATGCAGGCAGATCAGCGGGATACCCTCGCCAGATTCTTCGTAGAAAATACGATATTTCCGGCCGAGGCTCTCGATATTGATGTAGCGGCCGACGATCGGCTCGAGTGCGGCATCAGGCTGCGGCATCGATTGGTTCCATCTGTTTAAGGATATTCATCATGCGATGCAGTGCGCGCGCGTTCTGCATGGTCGCGAGGCTGTTGCCGTCGAGCTGAAATTCGTCGATGCGCATCAGCATGGCAAAAAAATCGTGATAAAGCGGTGGCGGGTTCGGGCTGATAAACTTGTTCCATACCGACATCGGCGCGCGGAGAGTGAAGGCGACGGGGCGGTCGAAGCGAGGGTTATCGACTATCTCGACAATTTTTCCCCCGCGGACGGAAATCAAATAATCCGTACTTTCGAAGGAAATCTTGAAGTCTTCGGTGAACCATTCCCCTATAATCTCCATTTCCTTATCCGAATTGACAGCGTGACGGTAGGATTCCATCCACGGGAGCGAGGGCCGGTGATGCGCCATTTTGTCTCCAATTTTCGTCGCATGTACCCAACATGGGGCAAAAAAAAACACCCCCGTCCGTGACGGGGGTGTTTCTGAGTAAAGTTTCAAGTTAGCGGGTTGCTGCCGCTGCCTTTTTAAGCATTGCATAGATTTCTTTGGTCTTTGGATCTTCACCAAGAATTCTGTCACCGATTGGGCGAACCCGTTCGATCAGCTCTTTTTGCTCAGGAGCAGAGAGCTTGTATACGAAAGCACCTTTCTCGCCCGCCCACTTTTTCTCGGCAGCTCGGGTCAGGTCATGCCCCCACTTGCCAGCGTGGACCGTCGAAGCTTTTGCAGCATCCATTACGACTTTCTTCAGGTCCTTGGGCAATTTATTAAGAAATGCCGTGCTAGTGAACGAACCACATGTGATCTGCGCCATTCCCGTCAGGGTGATGTGCTTGGCCACTGTCCAAAATTTAGAGGGATGCATCACACCGATGCTACTCCGGACTCCGTCGATCGTTTTGCGCTGCATCGAGGGCAGAACTTCTGAGTACGGAATGGGCACACCAGTTGCGCCCAGTGATCCGATCACTTCTCGTTCGAGCGGCGTGGCGAGAACCCTGATTTTCCGGCCTTTTAGGTCGGCCAATTTTTTGAACGGCTTGATCGTCGCAACAGATGTTCCTCCGCAACCCCACATTGACATGACGACGAAACCTTTTTTCGCGCCCATTTGGGTAAACTTATTGAAGAATTCCGGCTGGTTGATCGCTCGAGTCGCATGATTTTCATCCGTAAACATGCCGGGCGCATCAGTCACCATGAAGCGTTTATCAATACCGATAAAAAACCCAGGGGGAATCATGAAAGTTTCCTGAGTCCCAAGTTGGATTGCCTCGATTTGTCTCGGAATTTTACCGAGTTGGGCCGCAGGAAAGACGCCAACCTTAATCCGGCCATTTGATTTGGCCTCGATTTCTTTTTTCAGCCAATTTGACTTGAAATGGTTGGAGTCGTTGATCGTCACCATGCCGATCTTCATGTTGATTGTCTTTGCGTTCGCAGGACCGGCGACAAAGGCCGCGCCTGCCGCCAGCGCGACGATTGCAGTAGTGAGTGTTTTCATCGTGTATCTCCCGATTTGTGATGGTTTCCTGATGCGGTACGGTCAATGAAGTGCCGTACACTCGTTGTCGGGGCGAAAACTAGCACAAGGTCACAGCGCACTGCAAACTTAGTTAGATAGCTAATGAACCATCGGGCTTGGTTAACGCGCCATATATATTCTATTTCCAGATTGCGGACCCTGACATCCGAGACATTGGTCGTGTTGTGTTCGACCGGGGCAGCACAAGACATGGTAAGGCCATTTTCGTAGTCGACCCTTTTCTCACTGCCGTTCGCGCCCTGTAGCAGCAGCGCGCGGCTTAATTGTTGTTCGGTCACGTAATCGTATTCGTAGCGTTGCCAGCTGGTCTGGTCGCCCGGCTGGAACACCCCACTGAGTGATACGCGAGAGGTCTTCGTCGAGCAGAAGCGTGAATTGGGCGAGTTCCGCGGTGGCTAGTTCGCTGGCGGTCTTGCGGGCCAGATGTTTGGACATGATGCCTCCTGGTGTCGGCGGTTCTAGCCAAACAGCCCGGCAGCCGTCTAGAATCCGTATATGGCAGACAATCCTCAGGTGTCGTGGACAGCGCGGCTTCGCGATCCCCGCTTTCGCACGATTTTCTTTTTCGGCATGGCCAGTGGCCTGCCGTCATCGCTGGTGTTTGCCACCTTGTCGATCTGGCTGCGCGAAGAGGGCGTTTCACGCACCTCCATCGGGCTGATCGGGGCAGCCGCGACACCTTACGCAATCAACTTTCTGTGGGCGCCGTTCGTCGACAGGTTTCGGTTGGGGCGGCTGCAGATCGCACTGGGACAGAGACGATCATGGATATTCGCGTGCCAGGCTCTGTTGATCCCGGCGGTTGTGGCGATGGGACTGCAGAACCCGCAGAGCGGGGCAGTCGTTCTCGGACTGTGTGCATTGGCGGTCTCCACCCTTTCGGCAACGCAGGACGTGGCGATAGATGCGTACCGGATTGAGATACTGGAACCCCACGAATATGGCGCCGGCGCGGCGCTGGCGATTTATGGCTGGCACACAGGCGCCTTCGTGACCGGTGCGGGCGCACTCTACGTCGCGGCCTTCGGGGGCTGGTCGGCTGCTTATTGCGCCGCCGCGCTCTGCGTCGGGCTAGTGGCCCTCGCCACGCTTCGCGCCGAGGAACCGGATCGTCCGGCTGATGTGCTGGCACAGGCGCGGAATGCACTTGATTGGTTGCGCGGTTCTGCCGTAGCGCCCCTGAGAGATTTCTTCGGTCGACTGGGCTGGTTGGCTGCGCTCGTTCTCGCCGTTATCGTCTTCTACAAATTCGGCGATGCCATGCTGGGTCGGATGGCAGGGGTGTTTTACGTCGATCTGGGTTTTACGAAAGTTGAGATCGCCAATTACACCAAGTCAGTCGGCCTGTTTGCCACTTTGGTCGGTGTCGGGGTCGGGGGCTGGGTATGCATCCGGATAGGGATTATGCGGGCGATGTTTCTCGGCGCATTCCTCATGATGGTGACGAACCTGGCTTTTGCCTTTCTTGCGACCAGCGGCAAAAGTTTCGAGTTACTGGCCACCGTCGTGTTCTTCGACAATCTGACCGGCGGCATGGCAACGACGGCGTTCGTCGCCTATTTATCGAGCCTGTGCAACATCGCGTTCACGGCGACGCAATATGCGCTGTTGGCCTCGCTCGGCAATTTCGCGCGCATACAGCTTGGCTCCGTGTCCGGCTGGGCGGTAGACAGTTTCGGCGGCGACTGGACCCTCTTCTTCGTGGGCGTTGCCGCGATGTCTATACCTGCGATCCTGCTGCTCTGGCTTTTGGTCCGCCTGATGCCTGAAATCGAGCGGCAGGGTTAATCTATTCGATCAATATGCGTCGCGCGGAGATATTGCTGATGCAGCTGCGTTCTTCTTCATGCTCAAAGGTATGTTTACCTGACCGGGGCTGCCGCTAAACCATCGTAGCTTCTGCGTCCAGCGCATATCCCGCCGCGGCGAACGACCGTTTCCGCCTTGCGGTGAGCGGCCTATTTCTTGGCGCTTCCTCTCTTCTTCGCCGATGATGCGCGCCCTTTGCGTGTCGCGGACCGCGCGTTTTCCTGTCGGGTGATGGCCAGGGAGTCGTGTGCGGCCAGCGATGCGAAGTTCACCAGATCGGCATCGTTCGCATTTATCGGCGCGATCTGAACGGCACGGGTAAGCCCGGTAAGCAGTGGTCCGATCACCGTCCCGCCGCCAAGTTTATGCAGAATCTGAGATGATATCGCGGCGGCGTGCAGCCCCGGCATAATCAGGATATTCGCCGGTCCCGTGAGACGGCAAAACGGATAGACGACACGGAGGTCCATATCGAGCGCGACGTCGGGTGACATCTCGCCGTCGTATTCGAAATTCGCAGTCTCGTCGTCCAGAATGGCGACGGCCTCGCGGACCTGCGCCGCTAATGCGCCGGGCGGATTGCCGTAATTGGCATAGGACAGGAACGCGACCCGCGGCTCATACCCCATGGTGCGCGCTTTCTCAGCACATTGGCGCGCGATCCGGGCAAGCTGCTCGCCGGTCGGGCGTTCGTTGATGGTGGTGTCCGCGATAAAGATGGTCCGGCCCCGCGACATCACCATCGAAAGGCCGAAGACCTCGGCGCCGCGCACCGGATCGATGGCGAGCCGGATATTGTCGTAGGCCACCAGGTAGTTCCTCGACAGCCCCGTGACCATCGCGTCGATGTCGCCATGTGCCAGCATGCAGGCGGAGAACACGTTGCGGTCCTGATGTACCAGCCGCTGGCAGTCGCGATAGAGATAGCCCTCGCGCTGTAGGCGCGTATAGAGGTATTCCGTGTAGTGCCGGTTGCCGCGCGACAGCGCTGCATTGTGGATTTCGATAGAGTCCGCACCCGTCAGGCCAAGCCGCTTGATCGTCGCCTTGATTTGTGCGTCGCGCCCGATCAGGACCGGGGTGCCCCGGCCCGCCTGGGCAAATGCGATCGCTGCCCGAATCGTGGTTTCCTCCTCGCCCTCGGCGAAACCCACTCGGCGCGGATTTGCTTTAAGCTCTTCGTGGATCGCCTGAAGCATCGACACTGTCGGGTCAAGCCGGGCCGAAAGCTCGCGTCTGTAGCCCGTAATCTCGGGCATTTCCTTCTGCGCGACCCCGGTATCGACGGCGGCCCGTGCGACCGCCGGCGGAATGGCCGAAATCAGACGCGGGTCGAAAGGCACCGGAATGATGTAGTCCGGCCCGTAGCGCAGGCGGCGCCCGGAATAGGCGGCCGCGACTTCGTCAGGGACGTCCTCGCGCGCCAGCTCGGCCAGCGCCTTGGCGGCGGCGATTTTCATTTCGTCATTGATCGTTCGTGCGCGGACGTCCAGCGCGCCGCGGAAGATATACGGAAAGCCGAGGACGTTGTTGACCTGGTTCGGGTAATCCGACCGGCCGGTTGCGAAGATCGCGTCCTTGCGCACTTCGCGGGCTTCTTCCGGGGTAATTTCCGGATCGGGGTTGGCCATGGCGAAGATGATGGGCTGGCCGGCCATGGATTCGACCATATCCTTAGTAACCGCCCCGGCGACGGACAACCCGAAGAATGAATCGGCCCCCTCCATCGCTTCTTCCAGCGTGCGGGCTTCGGTGTTGGCGGCGTGCGCCGACTTCCACTGGTTCATGCCCTCTTCGCGGCCCTGATAGATTACGCCGCGCGTGTCGCATAGCAGGATGTTGTCGTGCTTCATGCCGAACGCTTTGAGCAGTTCGATGCAGGCGATACCTGCCGATCCGGCGCCATTGACGACCAGTTTGGTCTCTTCGATTTTACGCCCCGTCAGGTCCAGCGCGTTGATGAAACCCGCTGCCGCGATGATGGCGGTGCCATGCTGATCGTCGTGAAACACCGGGATATCCATGATTTCCCGCAATTGGCTCTCGATGAGAAAGCATTCCGGCGCCTTGATGTCTTCCAAGTTGATCCCGCCAAAAGACGGGCCCAGATGCCGCACGCAATTGACGAATTCATCGACGTCTTCCGTGCTGAGTTCCAGGTCGATCGAATCCACATCCGCAAAGCGCTTGAACAGTACCGCCTTTCCCTCCATCACCGGTTTAGACGCTAATCCGCCCAGATTACCCAGCCCCAGAACCGCGGTGCCGTTCGATATGACGGCCACCATGTTTCCCTTGGCGGTATAATCGTATGCGGCTGCCGGGTCATCTGCGATTTCCAGGCACGGCGCCGCGACACCCGGCGAGTAAGCCAGCGCCAGGTCGCGTTGCGTCGTCAGTGGTTTGGTGGCGACAACCTCGACTTTGCCCGGACGCCCCGACCGGTGCATCGCGAGGGAGTCTGTGTCGAGATCGCTGTATTTGCGCCTGGTCATGCTGAAAAAGCCTTTGTGGTGTCCATGCCGATTCGGAAATACAGGATAGTGGCGAAACAGCGTCACTCCAACCGCGCATTCATGACATGCTTTTGCACCGATTCTCTCTGGCCGGTTCGAACGCGCGCAACGCTGTGATATTTTCGGGTGTGGCAGAAACGGCAAATATATCGACAGACACACCGAAAGCGTTGGCGGCGCCGGCTTCCGAGAAAAAGGTGGCGGCGAGCGCGAGTGCTGCTTCAACGCCAATGATGACGCAGTTTCTCGAAATCAAGAATGCGCATCCGGACGCGTTGCTGTTCTATCGCATGGGCGATTTCTACGAGATGTTCTTCGATGACGCCGAACAGGCCGCGGCGGCACTCGATATAACGCTAACAAAACGCGGCAAGCACCAGGGAGCCGATATCCCGATGTGCGGTGTGCCGGTGCATGCTGCTGAGTCCTATCTGTCCCGCCTTATCCGAAAAGGATACCGTGTCGCAGTTTGCGAACAGACCGAAGACCCTGCGGAGGCGAAAAAGCGAGGTTCCAAGGCAGTGGTGCGGCGGGAAGTCGTGCGCGTTGTCACGCCGGGCACCATAACCGAGGATGCGTTGCTCGATGCGCGCCGGCACAATTATCTGGCCGCTATCGCCGATGCCGGCGGGGGACTTGGGTTGGCGTGGCTCGACGTTTCGACTGGTGCGTTTTTCGCCCAGCCGGTCGATGCATCGGGGTTGGCCGCAACCCTGGCGCGGATAGAACCCGGCGAACTGCTGGTGCCGGAACGCCTGACGGGACAAACTGAATTTTTGGATGTCTTCGACGATTTCTCTGACGCCATTGCGCCCCTGCCCGATTCCAGCTTTGACAGCGAAGCGGCACGCCGGCGGTTGCAGGAAATTTATGAGGTGAAAGCGCTTGATGCGTTCGGCGATTACGGGCGGGCAGAGATGTCCGCAGCGGGAGCGGTCGTCGGCTACGTCGAACTCACGCAGAAAGGCAAACTGCCGCGCCTGCAGCGGCCCCGGCGGCTCGGCGGCGGCGAAACCATGGAGATCGATGCGGCGACCCGCCGTAATCTCGAGCTGGTGCAGACTATGTCAGGCGGCCGCGAAGGATCGCTGTTGTCGGTCGTCGACCGCACGGTTACCGGTCCGGGCGGGCGTTTGCTATGGGCATGGCTGGCCGCGCCGCTGACGGAAGTGGATCTGATACGCCAGCGCCATGATGCCATTGCCTGGTTCGCATCGGCGATGCGCGATCGCGACGACGTTCGTAGCCGTTTGCGGGAAGCCCCCGACATGGAGCGCGCGCTGTCGCGGTTGACGCTTGGCCGCGGCGGCCCCCGCGATCTCGGCGCGCTGCGCGATGGTCTATCCGTGGCCGCAGACCTGCAGGCGCATTTAAAGACAGCGGATGCCCCGGCACCCGAACTGACGCGGGCGGCATCCGATCTCGGCGATCACGCTGTGCTGATTGACCGGCTATCGCGCGCACTGGATGAAGTACTGCCGCTTATTACCCGCGATGGCGGATTTATTCGGGCGGGCTATGCCCCCGATCTGGACGAACTTCGCCAGCTGCGCGACGAAAGCCGTAAACATATCGCTGCCCTGCAGGCGCGCTACGCAAACGACACCGGCATCGCGTCGCTGAAGATCCGGCATAATAACGTGCTCGGTTACTTTATCGATGTGACATCAGCGCAGGCCGACAAGATGCCCACCGGCGACGACAGTCCATTCATTCACCGCCAGACGCTTGCAAGCGCGATGCGGTTCACTACCGTTGAACTGGGCGATCTTGAAGGCAAGCTCGCACAGGCGGGTGAACGCGCGCTGGCAATGGAACTTGAACTGTTCGAGGATTTGGTCACCGAGGCGACAGGCAGGGCCGTGGATATATCGCTTGCCGCCACCGCTTTGGCGCGGCTTGATGTTTACGTATCGCTTGCGGTGCTTGCCGCCGAGCGGCACTATGTTCGGCCGATGGTCGATGAGACGTCGGCATTCCATGTCAGGGGTGGCCGGCACCCTGTCGTAGAAGCGGCGCTCGCCCCCGCCCGCGAAAGAGACTTTATCGCCAACGACTGTAATCTCGCCGACGATCAACGGCTGTGGCTGGTAACCGGGCCAAACATGGCAGGTAAATCTACCTTCCTGCGTCAGAACGCGCTGATTACGGTGCTGGCTCAGGCCGGCTCTTTCGTGCCGGCAGACGATGCCCATATCGGCGTCGTGGATCGCCTGTTTAGCCGTGTCGGCGCGGCTGACGACTTGGCACGTGGTCGCTCTACTTTCATGGTTGAAATGGTCGAAACCGCAACCATCTTGAACCAAGCCACTGATCGGTCGCTAGTGATCCTAGATGAAATCGGACGCGGCACGGCGACGTTCGACGGCTTGTCGATCGCTTGGGCTACACTGGAGAGTCTGCACCAGGTCAATCGTTGCCGCTCGCTATTCGCAACCCACTTCCACGAACTGACGTCACTGACGTCGCGTCTCGAGGCGCTGTCTTGTCATTCCATGCGGGTGAAGGAGTGGGGGGGTGAGGTTGTTTTTCTGCACGAAGTGATCGCTGGCACCGCCGATCAATCCTACGGCGTGCATGTTGCAAAGCTTGCCGGCTTGCCTCCTGCCGTCGTCGCCCGCGCCCATGAAGTTCTGCGCATTCTGGAAGAAGGCGAACAGTCGGGCGCGTTGGCCAGGCTGGCCGAAGATCTGCCGCTGTTTTCCGCATCGGTGACTGAGGCGCCGGCCGCGGCCGCACCTTCCGCGGTCGAGGAGGCGCTCGGCGATATAAATCCGGACGAACTGTCGCCGCGCGAAGCGCTGGAATTACTCTATCGGCTGAAAGGCCTCACCGGCGACTCATAGACCCAGCGAGCCCGGCGGCGGCTTGCCTTAGCCGGGATGTACCGCATCGAAGCTGTTGCAGGTAGGCTGGGCCTCGTCGGAGTAAAACGAATCATACAGGGGCGGCAGATCATCGACGATGTTGTTCACTGGCACCTCAAGGCGATGGATATATGCGATGCATTCGAACCAGTCTCACTCGAATGCATATAGCATTCTAGTTATCCGCGACGAGCCCGATCGATCCCGGTATCGGACATAGCGGAGAATGACGCGTATGTGGCGGTAGCATTAATACTTCGCCTTGATTGATGCGGACATCTCTGATCTCTCCCTCGTCGACGACCTACAGGATCATGTCGCCTTTACGCCGATATGAAGAACTCCGAGACCGGATCGTCGCGAAAATCGACCCGCGTATTCGGCCCCCGATGATCTGCGCAATTATGCCTTCTTCTTCTTAGGGCAGCTTTTTGCCAATCGGCGGTTTGAGCTTGTCGCGGAATTGGTCGATCCAGTGGTCGAGATCGGTGGGGGCGGGTTCAATGCCATGGCGCCCTGTTCCATCTGCAAGTGAAAAAATATCGACGATCAGTTTGCGCCTGCGGCGCAGCTACAGCGGTGATCTGGATCAAACCTTTGCCCCCTTGCCTGTCGCACCGTGGGCTATAATTCTGATATTTTTTACCAATGCCCTATACTGTCGATAAGCAAAGAGCGGTATGTGACGAATGCCTTCCATCCCCAAACAGCGCCGCATCATCGATCGAGCCACCTTGGTCGGCCAGCTGGATGCTCTGATCGCCGGGGACGGCCGGCCTCAGCAAGTGCGAGCCGAGCTGTTGGCAATGTTGAAGACCGCAATGGCGAACGGTCGGTCGGAGGTACGCCGGCGCTTCGACTCGGGCGAGGCTTGCGGGGAGGATGTCGCCGAAGCACTCTCCTTCCTGAGCGACCAGGTCATTCGCCTGATCTACGATTTTGCGACCGATTACGTCTATCCCGCGGCCAATCCGACTGAGGGAGAACGGCTGTGTGTTGCCGCCGTGGGAGGATATGGTCGCGGCGAGCTGGCGCCGTTCTCCGATATCGATTTACTTTTTGTCCTGCCGTACAAGGAAACTGCCCGGCAGGAACAGGTGATCGAATATATCCTGTACTTGCTGTGGGACCTAAAGCTCAAGGTGGGCCAGGCGACGCGTTCGATCGACGAATGCGTGCGTCTTGCGGGTAGAGATCTTACGATTCGGACCGCCATGCTGGAGTCGCGCTATATTTGGGGGGACCGGAAATTATTTAACGAATTGCGGCGTCGGTTCTATGCCGAGGTCGCCGACGACACCGGGCCGGAGTTCGTCGAAGAGAAATTGGCGGAACGTGACACACGTCATGAAAAAATGGGCGGGTCGCGTTACGTGCTCGAACCCAATATCAAGGAAAGCAAAGGGGGTTTGCGAGATCTGCAGACCCTCTACTGGATCGCCAAGTACCTGTACAAGGTCGACGAGGTTGCGAACGTTGTCGACCGGGGGGTGCTGACAAAAAAAGAAGCACACCGTTTTGACCGGGCCCAGCGGTTTCTTTGGGATGTCCGCTGCCAACTGCATTTTCTCGCAGGGCGCGGCGAGGATCGCCTGACTTTCGACCTGCAGTCCGAGATAGCGGGGCTACTGGGTTACAAGGACCGGGCCGGCGCGCGCGGCGTCGAACGGTTCATGAAACACTATTATCTGATCGCCAAGGAGATCGGTGATCTGACGAGAATTTTCTGCGCCGCGCTGGAAGCGGAACACCAGCGCAAACCCCGTTTCCGCCTGCCATCCATAGGTATCTTTCATAAATCGGTTGAAGGGTTCGATATCGACGGTAACCGGCTGACGGTCGGCCGCGGCCGCGATCTACGCGATGATCCGGTCAGGATTCTAAGGCTTTTTCACACCGCCCAGGCGGAAGAGTTGGATATCCACCCAAACGCGCTGCGCGCAATCACGCGCAATCTGCATGTCATAGACACGATCCGTGACGATGCGGAAGCAAACCGGCTGTTTGTCGAGATGCTGACATCGGAAAAAGACCCGGAATCGACTCTTCGCCGCCTGAGTGAGGCCGGCGTTTTCGGACGCTTTGTGCCGGATTTCGGTCGTGTGGTCGCCCAGATGCAGCATGACATGTATCATGTCTATACCGTTGACGAGCACACCGTTTTCGCAATCGGCATTCTGCATGGGATCGAGAACGGCACTTATCTGGAAGAAATGCCGATTTCGTCGGAGGTGGTGCACAAGATCAAATCGCGGCGCGCGCTCTATGTGGCGGTGCTGTTGCACGATATCGCCAAAGGCCGGGGTGGCGATCATTCCGAGTTGGGCGCCGATGTGGCGCTCGACCTTTGCCCCCGGTTTGGTCTGACGGAGGAAGAGACCGAGACCGTCGAATGGCTGGTGCGGTATCATTTGTTGTTCAGCAATACCGCGTTCCGGCGGGATATCAACGATCCACAGACGATCACCGATTTCTGCGTAATCGTGCAGTCGGTGGAACGCTTGCGTCTTCTACTGGTTCTGACCGCCGCCGATATCCGTGCGGTCGGCCCGAATGTCTGGAACGCATGGAAAGCGGGTCTCCTGCGCGATCTCTACGAAGCAGCCGAGGAAAGACTGACGGGCGGCCATTCCTCCGGCGGGCGGGTAAATCGTATCGAACAGGCGAAAAGTGAAATGCGCTCCCGCCTGGCGGACCTGAATGCGGAAGCGATCGAGGCGCATATCGCGCGCGGCTACCCATCCTACTGGCTGTCGTTCGATGCCGATACGCATGCGTGGCACGCGCGTATCGCGCATGAAGCAGAAACCCGCGCCCAATCCCTTACGGTGAAAAACCGGGTCGATACGTTCAGGGGCGTGACTGAAATTACGATCTTTGCCGATGATCACCCCGGTTTGTTTTCGCGTATCGCCGGGGCTATGGCGGTCAGCGGTGCCCAAATTGTCGACGCTAAGATTTTTACGACAACCGACGGAATGGCGTTGGATACTTTCTGGGTACAGGACGAGAACGGCGGAGCGTTCGACCGAGCCGACAAGCTGGCACGGTTGTACAGCCGGATCGATCAAACCCTCGCAGGCAGGCTGCGGCCTCGCGAAGAGCTTGATAAGGAAACCGGTCTTCCCAGCCGGATGAGCGTCTTCAAGGTTGCTCCCCGCGTCTTGGTGGACAACGATGCCAGCCGCACCCACACCGTGATCGAGGTCAATGGCCGTGATCGGCAGGGACTGCTGTATGACCTGACCCGCGCTGTGTCGGCGCTAAACCTGCAGATTGGTTCGGCGCATATCACGACGTTCGGAGAGACTGCGGTCGACGTGTTTTACGTCAAGGATGTTTTCGGACTGCAGATCACACATGAGAGCAAGCTAAAACAGATTCATGCTGATCTTCTCGCTGTCATGATGGAGGAAGTGGGTGCCGATGATGCGGATGATCCGCCGACTGATGGCTTGGACCGGTCCGCCGCCGACCCGGCGGACAGGATGCCATCTACTGAATAGCGCTTGCCACGAATTCGCCTCTAATGAATACAAAGTTGTTGCCTGCTCCGTTGCCGCGTCGGTGGCGACTGATAACCGGATGATTGCTTGAATGGCTTTGCTGCGCTCCATCGCTACTGTCGGCGGCTTTACGATGATCAGCCGATTTCTCGGCTTTGCCCGCGATATCCTGATTGCGGCGATACTGGGAGCAGGCCCGGTGGCGGATGCGTTTTTCGTCGCGTTCAAACTGCCGAATTTCTTTCGCCGCTTGTTCGCTGAGGGCGCATTTAACGCTGCGTTCGTGCCGCTGTTTGCGCGGCACATGTCGGAGGGCGGGCGTGATGCTGCCCGTCGATTTGCGGAGGAAGTGCTGTCTGTCTTCGTGGTGGCGTTGCTGCTGTTCGTGACCATCCTGCAGATTGCGATGCCGTGGATCATGCACGGATTCGCGCCAGGCTTTGCCGATGATCCGCTGCGCTTTGATCTTGCCGTGGCGATGACGCAGATCACGTTTCCCTATCTGCTGTTCATTTCACTGGTGTCGCAGCTCGGTGGTGTGCTGAACGCCTTGGGCAAATTTGCCGCCGCTGCCGCGGCGCCCATCATTCTCAATCTCTGCCTGATCACCGCGCTGCTGGGGCTGTCGGCTTTCGTCGCTACGCCCGGTCATGCGCTGGCCTGGGGCGTGGCGATCGCCGGCGCTGCCCAGTTCGTGTGGCTGATGGTCGCCTGCCACCGAGCCGAATTTCAGCTTTGTCTGCTGCGCCCGCGGATGACGCCCCGGGTCAAACGCCTACTGGTGCTGATATTGCCCGGCGCCATTGGCGCAGGCGTGGTACAGGTCAACCTGCTGATCGATGTCGTTATTGCGTCACTGCTGCCGCGCGGTTCCGTATCGTTTCTTTACTACTCCGACCGTGTAAACCAGCTGCCGCTCGGCGTGATAGGTGTCGCTATTGGGACCGCGCTGTTGCCCCTGCTGTCGCGCCAGCTGCGTGCGGGCGAAGACGACAACGCGATGGGTAGCATGAACCGGGCGATGGAGTTTGCCTTGCTGCTAACGGTACCGGCAGCTGCCGCGTTGATGGTCATTCCCGATGGCATTATCGCTGTACTGTTCGAACGTGGGGCCTTCGGCGCCGCCGAGACCCATGCGACGGCTAGGGCATTGGCCGCCTATGCCATCGGCCTGCCTGCCTACGTGCTGATCAAAGTGCTTGGCCCGGGGTTTTTCGCGCGCGAAGATACCGTTACTCCGGTGAAAATAGCCGCCCTGTGCGTTGCTATCAATCTTGGGCTTAATTTGCTGCTGATGGGACCGCTGCTGCATGTCGGCATTGCGCTGGCGACCGCAATTTCCGCCTGGATCAATGTGGGGCTTCTGTTGCTGGTTCTGCGCCGGCACGGCCATTTCAGGTTAGACGCCCGGCTGCGACGGGCGATCCCTCGTACCCTGATGGCCGCTGCCGCCATGACTGTGGCGGTCAGTCTGGCCAGGGGAGCGCTAGCCGATTTTGCTGCGTCGGACGTCTTTGCGCGGGGTCTTACCCTTGCAGCCGTCATTGCGATTGGGCTTGCGGGATTTGCGGGTGCCGCCGTTCTGTTCGGCGCCGCACGTTTGTCCGACATCAAGCGTATGCTTGACCGGTCATCGCGTTGACGCGATAACCCGCCGACTTATCGACCATAGGGAAAACAAGATGGACCGGATCTTTTCCGGCGTGCAGCCGACCGGGAACCTTCATCTCGGTAATTATCTGGGCGCGATCCGAAATTTCGTCGGCCTGCAGAGCGATTATGAATGCATCTATTGCGTTGTAGATCTGCACGCCATCACCGTATGGCAAGAACCTAAGGAGCTGGCGTCGAACACCCGCGAGGTGACCGCGGCGTTTCTGGCCTCCGGGATCGATCCCGAAGGCAGCATCATTTTCAATCAGAGCCAGGTTCCCGCGCACGCGCAGCTTGCCTGGATTTTCAACTGCGTCGCACGGCTCGGCTGGTTGAACCGGATGACCCAGTTCAAGGAAAAAGCCGGCAAACACCGCGAGAACGCGTCGGTCGGCCTTTATGCATATCCAAACCTGATGGCAGCAGACATCTTGGCGTACAAGGCCACGCGCGTCCCGGTCGGCGAAGACCAGAAACAGCACCTCGAGCTCACGCGGGACATTGCACAGAAATTCAACAACGACTTCGGTGTTAAGTTTTTCCCCGAGGTGGAGCCCCTGATATTCGGTGAGGCCACGCGGGTGATGAGTCTGCGCGACGGGACCAAGAAGATGTCGAAGTCGGATCCGTCCGACCAGTCGCGCATCACATTTACCGACACCGCGGAAGATATTTTGAAGAAGGTCCGCCGTGCAAAAACCGATCCGGATGCGCTACCGTCTGAACCCGGCGGACTGGAGGGTCGCTCGGAAGCAACCAATCTCGTAGGTATATACGCTGCCCTGTCCGGCCAGACTTCGGAGGATGTGCTGCAGGAATTCGGCGGGTGCGGCTTTGGCGATTTCAAACCTGTGCTGGCCGACCTGGCGATCGAAAAGCTGGCGCCTATCTCAGACGAGATGCGTCGGTTGATGGCCGATCCCGGTCATATCGACGCTATTCTGGCCGACGGCGCGGTCCGCGCCCGCGCCGTCGCCGATCCGATCCTAGCGGAGATCAACGAGATCGTAGGCCTGATTTCCAGCTGAGGAATGTTCGATGAAAGCCCGGTTTTTCTTGCGCCCGACGGACGATGGGCGCAAAAAGGCTGGGTCCCGCGCGGACTGAATTTCGACCAAAGACCGGCCACGCTCTGACCATGCAGATTTACCTGCCCATCGCTGAAATGTCGCTAAACGCGCTGTTGCTGCTTGGGCTGGGCGGCATGGTGGGCTTCCTGTCAGGAATGTTTGGCGTTGGCGGCGGGTTTTTGATGACGCCGCTTTTGATATTCATAGGTGTTCCCCCCGCTGTGGCGGTTGGCACGGAGGCGAACCAGGTGGTCGCCGCATCGGTGTCAGGAGCGTTGGCGCACTGGCGGCGCGGCAACGTCGATGTCCGGATGGGGGTCGTTCTTCTGGTAGGCGGGTTTATCGGGTCTACGCTCGGCGTCTGGTTGTTCACGTTTCTGCGCAGTATCGGTCAGATCGATTTTGTGATCGCCGTTGCGTATGTGCTTTTCCTTGGGATCATCGGCGTGCTGATGGTGGTCGAAAGCACGCGATCATGGTTCCGTGCCCGCAATCCCAGCGCCCCGCGCCGCAAACTCCATAATCATACTTGGCTGCACGGCCTGCCCTTCAAGATGAGGTTTCGCCGTTCCAAGCTCTACATCAGCGCGTTGCTGCCACTCGGTGTGGGAATCTTCGTCGGTATTCTGGCGGCAATCATGGGCGTTGGCGGCGGGTTCGTGATGGTGCCGGCAATGATTTACCTGCTCGGCATGCCGACGTCGGTGGTGGTGGGTACATCTCTTTTTCAGATTGTGTTCGTTACCGCAAATGTCACTTTTCTGCAATCGGTGAACAACCAGACGGTCGATATCGTGCTCGCGATGCTATTGGTCGTAGGAAGTGTAGTTGGCGCACAGATCGGCGCGCGGGTTGGCGAGAAGCTCCGCGGCGAAGAAGTGCGGGTCGCGCTCGGCCTGATCGTGCTGGCGGTTTGTGCACGGGTCGCGTGGACACTGGTAGCGACGCCGGAAGACGTGTTCAGCCTCGGCCAGGCGGGGGAACACTGATGGCGGAGCGTAGGCTTGCCCTTTTGATTTGCCTTCTGGCGTTTATTCCGGGTGCGCAGGCACAGCGGCTGGCGGTTGATCTGTCCAGCAGCGAGGTGGCGATCTCGACCGGGTTCAGCGGGGCCGAACTCCTGCTGTTCGGTGCGATGGAAGGCTACGGAGATATCGTCGTCACGGTCATCGGCCCGCACCGAGACGAAGTCGTCCGCCGCAAGGAGCGTCTGATGGGGATATGGGTGAACGGCGCTTCGGTCACCTTTAAAGGCGCGCCTGCCTACTATCGCATCGCTGCTTCCAGGCCACTTCACGAAATCGCGACGCCGGAAATTCTCGATCAGCTTGAAATCGGCGTTGCTGAAATTGAGCTGTTTACTCGGTCGGAGCGGACTCCTGCAGAGATCATCGAATTCCGCAAGGCGTTGATCAGGAACAAGAAGCGACTTCGTCTTTACAGCGAAGATATTTTTGACATCAAGATCGTGCGCGATCTTCTGTTCCGGTCGACGATACCGTTCCCTGCCAACGTACCGATAGGCGATTATGAAGTGAATGTTTACCTGTTTAAAGACGGTAAACCGATCAGTCAGCAAACAACATCTCTGCCAGTCCGCAAGGTCGGGTTGGAAGCGCAGCTATACAATTTCGCCCATGACCAGGCGCCGTGGTACGGTGCTATAGCCATCGTCATCGCATTGATCGCCGGCTGGCTCGCGGGCGTTATCTTCAGGAGGGCTTAAGCATGAACGAAGATCCTGTGGCGCCGACGCCTGAGGATACGGCGCTAGATGCGGATGCACCGGTTGAACAGGAAGAGCGCAACAACCGCATTTTCCTGTGTGTGGTCGACAATACCGTTGAATGCCGGAACGCTATCTATTTCGCGGCGCGCCGCACGGCACGGACAGGCGGCCGGTTGGCCCTGCTTTACATCATGGAGCCTGCGGAGTTCCAGCACTGGATGTCCGTGGAGGAGAAAATGCGCGAGGAGGCTCGCGAAGAAGCGGAGGGCTTCCTGCAGCAATACTCGTCGGAGGTCCAGGAATGGACCGACGAAATGCCCACACTGTATCTCCGGGAGGGGAAGCCGTCCGAGACGCTTCTCGCGCTGATCGAGGAGGAGCCGCGTATCTCGATCCTGGTGCTTGGGGCAGGGATCGACAAGAAAGGCCCAGGACCGCTGGTATCGTCGATCGGTGTCAAGATGTCCGGCAAGTTTCCTATCCCGATCACTATCGTTCCCGGCAATCTGAGCCAGGAACAGCTTGATATGCTGACCTGACCGTCGTTCGAACCCGGCTCATGCTAAAGAACATCTGGTATTTCGGCGTTGCGTCCCGGGCACTTCAGCCCGGCAAGCTTGTGCATCGAGAAATTTGCGCTCAGCCGTTAGTGTTCGGTCGCACGGGTGACGGGACCGCCTTCGCGCTGCAGGACAACTGTCCCCATCGCGGCGCCCCGCTCTCGGAAGGGCGTATCAAGGGCGATCAGGTCGAGTGCTGTTATCACGGCTGGACGTTCGGCACCGATGGGAAGTGCACGACAATTCCGGCACTGGTCGACGACGATCCGGTCGATCTCAGCAAGATAAACGTGCGGTCTTACAGCCTGCGCGAACAACAGGGGATTATATGGATCTGGGTCGGTGAGGGCGATGGCGCAAACGTACCAGTACCGAAAATCCCGGACGTCGGCGACAAGCCGCCGCAAATTGTGCACGCGCTCGACTTCGATGTGAGCATCGATCATGCCGTAGTCGGTCTTATTGATCCTGCGCACACACCGCATGTCCATGAATCGTGGTGGTGGCGGCGGCCCGGCGAACGGCGCGAAAAGGAAAAGAAATTCGTTCCCAGCGCTCTCGGCTTCGACATGACGTCGCATCGCGCGTCGTCCAATTCCAGGATCTACCGGTTGCTCGGCGGTGCGCCCCAAGTTGAGATCGCGTTTGCCCTTCCCGGTATCCGGATTGAACACATTCGGGCAGGCCGGAACTTTTACTGCGGCATGACGGCGTGTACGCCCATCGACGAAAACCGGACCCTCACAACGCATATGATGTGGTGGTCCATGCGTTGGCTCACCCTTTTCCGGCCTGCCGCCATGCCATTCGTCCGATCGTTTCTGGCCCAGGACCAGGCGGTCTTCGTTAAGCAGGCGCGGGGTCTTCGTTGGAACCCCGCCCTGCGTCTCACCGGCCAGCCTGATCAACAGGCGAAGTGGTATTTCCGAATTAAGAACGAGTGGGAGCGGTCTGCAGAAGCGGGCAAACCATTTGAAAATCCGCTTTCCGAAGCAACTCTGCGGTGGCGCACTTGACGTCTGGTTTTCCCGAAAAACCGCTATTTCGGCAATCGGAATGGTTAATTGTTGATAGAACGAACGTGTTCACTCAAAGAGGAACTGTCGATACGGCATCTAGCTATCGGGATCGGCCAGTCTTTGGGTGCTGGCCTTGGTTTTTCATCCAACAAAATTTTGTCTCCCAAACGAAGACGAAATGAAAGCGGACACCATATCAAATGGTTGCTCAGGGGCGAATCGCAGGGGTCCGAAACGGGGTTGATCTTAACCTTAGCTTGACACACTTTGCTCCTGTCGGATCTAGCCCGAACATGGTTCAAGAATAGATAGGTCGAGGTAAGAATCGGGTGTGCCATAGTTAACGTAATCGTTGAAACCACCCCTAACCCAGTGACGATGAAGTTTCTTCCTGGTTGCCCGGTGATGACAGGCGGGACGGCAAATTATGCATCTCCGGGAGAAGCCGGCAACGCACCTCTTGTTCAGCGGTTGTTCGAAATTGATGGGGTAGCAGGCGTGTTTCTCGGGGCCGATTTCATCTCGGTCGCGAAGCGAACCGCCGTTGACTGGCGCTCGCTAGAGCCAGTCGTCGCCGAAGCGGTTTCTGAGTTCTTTCTGTCGGGCGAAACGGCCGTGATCTCCGAGGAAAACAATAGAGACGCTGACGATGGCGACGAAGACGACGAGACCGTGACGCGCATTAAGGAACTGCTTGATACGCGTGTGCGGCCGTCGGTAGCGATGGACGGTGGCGACATCGTTTATCGCGGGTTTGAGCGGGGTGTCGTGTATCTGGGCCTTAAGGGGGCTTGTATCGGCTGTCCCAGTTCGAGCGCAACTTTGAAAATGGGTGTTGAAAATCTCTTGAAACACTACGTGCCCGAAGTGCTTCGGGTTAAGTCGATTGATTAAGCTGACAGGCCGCCAGATGACGAACCGGAAGACCAACGAGCCCGACCTCTGGCCGGGTGGCGTCAAAAGGATGGATGAAAAGATGGCTAGGTTCGTGAGTGCCGGGAAAATGTTTCAGAAATCGGCGGTTGCTGTCATGACGACTGCAATCGGGACAGTTTTTGTGCTTGGTGGAGCGTCAATGTCCGCGCCCAAGGTGCAGATGACGGCGCAGTACACGGGGAAAGAGCAGCATGGCGAGGCCGAACGCGGCGCGCCTGCAATTGTGGTCGCCAAGGGCGTTGAAAAGCTGAGCGACGTAACGCTAGCCAGTTCCACCGGTAAATTGCAGGATCTGTTTGAACGCATCGGATACAAGCTCGATGGGGTGCGTGAGAGGGGAGAAGTGCCACGCTTGTTTATCGCGAGCCTACCGGCTGATCTCAAACAAATGCGACGTGCGGATCTGCGCAAGATAACTTTCATAAAATCGATACTACCGCTGATTCTTCATGCGAACGAACTGATAGAGCAGGAGAGACTCCGGATCCTGGCGTTGCGCGAAGAAGCGGCGCTGGGCCGGAGGCTGGCGCCGAAAGATATCGCGTGGCTCACTGATACGGCGGACCGTTACGGCCTCAATAGTCTCGACTTCGAAGTATTGCTTGTCCGGGTAGATATCATTCCGCCTTCACTGGCGATTGCCCAGGCTGCAGAGGAGAGTGGATGGGGCACATCCCGGTTTGCACAGGAAGGCAATGCCCTGTTCGGGCAGCGTGCCTATGAGGCACACAGGGGAGGGATCGTTCCTAAAGATCGTCCCGAGGGTAAAAAGTTCAAGGTGCGGGCTTTCGATCATCTGATCGACGGCGTGAAAGCCTACGTGCACAACCTGAATAGCCACTTCGCTTACGAAGATTTTCGCGAATTAAGAGCGTCGCTTCGTGCCGATATCGGTCACATAGACGGATATGCGCTGGCGGGGTCGCTTCTGCGATATTCGGAGCGGGGCGAGGATTACATCAATACAATCAGACTGATCATCCGTGTGAATGATTTACAGGTCTTCGATGCGGCGCGTCTGGACGCAAACTTCACGCGCGATCCGGGCGGCCCCGATGCCTGAGACCTTCGTCAGCTTTTGGGCACGAAGAACTGCATGCCGAACCAGCGCCACCGGCCTGACTGTGTGGGCATGGTGCAGTTGATCCGGGCCCGGCCGGATGAAAAAGCTTTCTGCATCCGAACCTCGACACGGGAGCCCAGCCGCTCAATACGGGCTTTGCCCTGACCAGATGCATAGCAGGCTAGGCCGGATAGCCGTTTTGCCGCCGGTCCCTTGACCGTGAAGCCCAGGATCGGCGGGTTGTTCGATTCCGACAGCAACGGGTCCGCAGGCGTCACTTCCGTCACGGTCAGGGGAAGGGCATTGACCGCGAGCTTTAAGCGGCTGATCCCGCCGAAATTTTCGTTCATCGCGAAGCGTGGCAGATAGAACATGTCCGAGTCCGCGTGAACCACACCTGAATGCTGACCGAAGCCAACAGTCAGCCCCGCTTCCTTCGAGAGCCGTCCGACGGCTAGGCTGTATTCACCGAAGGGATAGGCGATCATCGTCGGTACTTCCCCCAGTTCCGCCCGGAAACGAGCGTTGGATTTTTCTAGTTCGCCCCGGTTTTGGTCGTCTTTGGAGCGCGCCATGTGCAAATGCGTGTGGGTCTGGCTGCCGATTGTGACGCCGGCATCGCGCAATTTACGGATCTGATCCCAATCCATAAATCCGCTGAGGTTGCGGTCGACCGGGGCGGTCGCCACAAAGAGCGTGAACGGCAATCCTGCTTCCCGCAGCCGGGGGAAGGCTTCGTGGTAGGCCGAAAGAAACGCGTCGTCGATGGAGATCCCGACCGTACGATCGGGCAGCGGCTGGCGCGTCCTCAACTTGGCGACGATCTCGGGCAGGGGGAGTACGGTGTATTTCTCACGCGACAGCTCCTCAAGATGAGCTTCGAACTGTTTGATCCTGATATTGGTCGACGGGTGTGCCGTTTCACCGAACCGGTGATACATGAGGACAACGGCCGAATCCGAGGCCATCACCGGGACGGCCTGTCCGGTGGTGGCCGCTAACAAGAAGGCAAACGTGCCAAATCTTATCATTTTTATCCTACCGGTTTGCGTCAGTTCGCAGATCGCCTACTGTAATAGGCGAAGGTTTCCGCCTACAAGCCCGTTTTGCCGAAGAATTGCCTCAGTCTGTTTCGCCGTTCCGGGTGCTGGGCGGCATCATGGGAGCGGGCAGGACGGCGTCGTTGAGCACATCGTAACGCTGTGACTCGAAAAGCTGGTAGTGCCACCACTCATTGCGGTAAAAATCCCAGCCCGCCGTGGTCATGATGCCCATAAGAAGGTGACGGTTTCGCTGGGCCTCGGCGGATATCTGGGTATTTCCATGGTGGGATAGCGGGGTGAACGCGTCGAACCCTGTACCCATATCTAGCGCCTCGCCGTTTTCGTTAATCATCGTTAGGTCGACTGCCGCCCCTCGGGAATGCGGCGATCCGCGGCGCGGATCGGCGAGAAACTCAGGATCGGGGGTATGACCCCACAGCACCCACTGTGCTTCCGATGGCCTGAATGCGTCGAATATCCGGAACCGGAGGCCGAGCACGGCAGCCAGTTCGACCGCGGTTTCGAGACAAGCGGCGGCATCTGGATTAAGATAGCATCCCGGGCGCGCATAGACCGGTTTGCCAGTGAAATTGTCCGAAGTTGCGTAGGCGATATAAATATCTACGTCGAAGCGCGGACGGGAAATTTCGACAAGTGTCATGTGGTTCTTCGCCTGAAGATCAATCATAAAGCTACCATGACCCGTGCGAGTCAAGCTAACCGGATTAACAGAGTATGAGCACGACCCTGTCTTTCGATACGAGCGCGGACTATTGTGCGGCGGCACTGGTCCAAGATGGTAGGGCGATTGCGGCGCAATCTCTCGCCATGTCGCGTGGACATGCGGAAGCACTGGTGCCGCTTGTCCGGGAATTGTGCGCCTCCACAGGGACTGATCTTTCCGGAATCGATCTCGTCGCAGTTACGGTCGGCCCCGGATCTTTCACGGGTGTGCGCACGGGCATAGCTGCGGCGAGGGGGTTTGCACTTGCGACGGGCGCGCCTGCCGTTGGCGTTTCGTCCCTGCAGGCTGTGGCTTATTCCGCTAGACAGGCGGGGTCCCCATCGGTTCTAGTGGTGCTTGACACGCGGCGGGCAGATTTCTTTGCCCAGCTTTTCGATTCCGATGCCCAGCCCTGCGGCGATCCGGCGGTGCTGGATGCCGGGGCAATACAGGATCTGATCCGGATGAACGCCCCGGTTGTTGTCGGCAATGCGGTCGCGAGGTTTCGCTCGGAGCACGTAGGGCCGGATATGGATGAAGGCATGTTTGCATCCGGACTGGGTGTTCCGGATCCTGCAGATGTTGCCTTGCTGGCTGAGAGAATTCTAAACACGAACAGGGTAGCGTCCGACACACTGTCCCCCTTATATCTTCGGGCGCCGGAAGCGAAGATTCCACCCGGCGGCGGTCGCCTGAAATTATAATTTGGCAGGTCGTCGGATCGCAGGCTGAACGAAAGGATTTACGGAAAGTGAACGGGTACGAGCTGGCAATCGTTCAGGAAAAGGACATCGGTATGATATCACGCATTCACACGATTTCATTCGATGACGCGTGGAGCGGCACGATGATCCGGCGCATTCTTGCCATGCCCGGGACGTTCGGTATCGTTGCTGTGCAAAGTCGGCAATGGTCGATGGTGGGATTCGTGCTCGGCCGCATTGCTGCAGACGAGTGTGAAATACTTTCCATAGCGGTTGCGCCCGATCACCGAGGCGCTCATGTCGGAGCAATGTTGCTCGACGGGGCGATGCATCAGGCGGCACAGGGGGGTGCTCAGAAACTCTTTCTCGAAGTGGCGGAAGATAACGACGTCGCTCGCACGCTTTACGATAGCCGAGGCTTTGTGCCGGTGGGCCGGCGACCAGACTATTATGCCCGGAACGATGGCACCTATGCTGCGGCAGTAACTATGTCGTGCGGCCTGGAAACCGGTGCGTGGCAGAAACAGGCTGGGTCCGCGAATACTTAACGTCTCTCGACAATAACCCTGTAAGTCCCGTCGCTGGGATCGCCGGGACTGGCTTGGTTTTCCGGCTCGACTAACCTTACGATATGTCCCAGTTCCGTGAGGGAGTCCGGCACATTTTTGAGAGGTTCGGTACCTTTTAGACGGACTTCAAGTGTTTCCTTAGCCGACATCTTTTCTATTTGCAGTCGTACTTTGACGAAAGTCATTGGGCAAACGTCTTCTGTGATATCGAGGAAATAGTCAAAGTCGGATCTTTTTATTTTCATCTAATAATTACCAAAAAAGTTATTGCGACGAAGAGATCAAAACCTTATAAGACCACCGTTTATCTTGGGCAATGGTGCGGCGAATGACTGAAAACCCCTCATCGGAAGGCAAAGAAATCATTGAGTGGACCGCCGAAATAGTGGCGTCGCATGTTAAAAAAAACAGTGTGTCCATCAGTGATCTTCCGCAGCTTATCAAAATCGTGCACGACTCACTCACCAGTCTTTCCTGCGGCAGCCCCGCTGAAAAACCGCAGCCTGCCGTTTCGATCCGGCGTTCGGTAACGCCTGACTACATCGTATGTCTCGAAGAGGGTCGGAAACTGAAGATGCTGAAACGGCATCTAGCCACCGCATATGGCATGACACCCGAGGAATACCGCGAGAAATGGGGACTGCCTGCAGACTATCCCATGGTCGCGCCGAACTATGCCAAACAGCGCAGTTATTTGGCTAAAAAGATCGGACTCGGCAAACGACGGGAAAATTGATCCTACCTTTTTCCGAGTGTCGTTCTCTTATCGACAATTTTTGACTAAATCACCTGCCTCGCTTAGTGTAGTAGCGTGAAAACTTTTTTCCCTTCGCGCATAGAACAGCTCTGCAAGGACCGAGGTCTTAAGATGACCGGCCAGCGGCGCGTTATTGCCCAGGTACTTTCTGCTTCCGATGATCATCCTGATGCTGAGGAACTTCATCAACGCGCCGTCAAGATCGATGATCGCATCAGCATGGCGACCGTGTACCGGACGGTGCGTCTTTTTGAAGAAGCGCAAATCCTTGAGCGACACGATTTCGGAGACGGTCGTGCCCGCTTCGAGACCGCCGAGGATGGCGACGGGCATCACCATCACATCATTAATATGCGAAACGGCGAAGTCATTGAGTTCGAGGACGAAGCGTTGGAAGCGCTGAAGCAAAAAATCGCTGCTGATCTAGGTTATACGATCGTCGGTGAACGGCTGGAGCTGTATTGCGTTCCTCTGGACGATAATAAAGAAGAGGGGTGAATAAGTGACGCGACCCCGCGCCGCCATCACGAAGATTCTGGACAACAGATAATGGACGGGACGGAGTTTTCCACTGCTTTCGATCCGATCGAGGTTGGCAATCTGGTGGCACGGTTGGCGGTTAATGCCGCCGAGATTGGGGCGGCCCAGGCATTGCGCTACCGGGTATTTTACGAAGAAATGTCCGCGCATCCGTCGGCGGAGGTGGAGGCCGCGAAACGCGATTTCGACAAGTTCGACGAGATCTGCGATCATTTGCTTGTAATCGATACTAAACGGACGGATTTGCCGGGCGGGGTGGTTGGAACATACCGGCTTCTGCGGAGCAGCGTCGCGAACCGGAACGGCGGGTTCTATACGTCGGACGAGTACGAAATTTCGCGGATCGTCGGCACATCGGGTGAGACGCTAGAGCTCGGGCGTTCCTGCGTCGAGGCAGAATACCGAAACAGACCCACGATGCAGCTTTTGTGGCAGAGCATCGCGCAGTACATATTCCGCTATGATATCGTGGTCATGTTCGGCTGTGCCAGCATGCCGGGGACCGATCCGCAGGCCTTAGCGCTGCCGTTGTCCTATCTCTATTACTATCATCTGGCACCGCCGGCCTTGCGGCCGCGGGCGCTGGACGAGCGCTATGTCGATATGCGCCTGCTGCCTCAAGAGCAGATCGATCAGCGCCGTGCACTTGCTGAATTGCCGCCCCTAATAAAAGGGTATTTGCGGCTCGGTGGTTTCGTCGGTGACGGTGCTGTTGTCGACTACGATTTCAACACCACCGATGTCAGCATCGTGGTCAAGACAGACCTGGTGACTGACAAGTATTTCAAACATTACGAACGAAAGAGCCGTCGCAACGGCGACGAAGAGGAGGCCTGACCCGTGGGCTCGCCGCTCCGGGCATTCGTCCGGATCGCCGCCTATTTGACCCTGACGGCGGCATTGTTTCCCATGCAGGCGTTCGCGCTGAAATTCAACAAGCCGCTTTCCGTTCGTTTACCTGTTTTTTACCACCGTACCTGTACAAGGATCCTCGGCTTTCAGGTGCGCGTCCACGGCAGGATGCACGCAAAGCCGCCGGTCCTTTTCGCCTGTAATCACACGTCCTATTCCGATATTGCGATTCTTGGGTCCCTGCTTCCGGCCTCTTTCGTTGCCAAGGCTGAGGTCGCCGGTTGGCCGTTGTTCGGCGTTCTGGCAAAGCTGCAGCGGACGGTCTTCGTTGATCGCCGCGCGACCAAGGCGACTAAGCAGCGAGATGAAATGATTCGACGGCTCGAAAACGGTGACAACTTGATCCTGTTTCCCGAGGGTACAAGTTCGGACGGGAATGCCGTACTTCCGTTTAAGAGCGCGTTGTTTAGCGTCGCGCAGGTGGAGCCCCACGGGCGCCCTCTCCTGGTTCAGCCCGTGTCGCTGGCCTACACGCGGCTAGACGGGATGCCAGTCGGTCGTGCGCTACGCCCCTATTTCGCCTGGTACGGCGATATGACTCTTGCGCCCCATTTCTGGGAGGTCGCCGGGCTCGGGCATACGACCGTGGATGTTGTCTTCCATTCGCCCGTTACGATAGCGGGATACGAATCGCGCAAAGCGCTCGCCGACCATTGTCAGGCGGTGATTTCCCGCGGCGTGTCGGCTGCGAATGCCGGCCGACTTGACGCGCTGCCCCCGGTATCGACTTCTTGACACTCCTGAATGCAGTGATAGGTTGCGAAAATTGACTAATAGTATCGGGTTGCGGGAACCGGCAGGCGATAAAGTACGATTGCGTCCCTGATATCGGATCCGGAAAAGCATCCTTGGCAAAAAAGCTTCATATTAAAAATTTCGGCTGTCAGATGAATGTCTATGATGCGACGCGCATGGTGGACGTACTGACCCCCCTCGGCTACCGGTGCACGGAAAAGCCCGAGGATGCGGATCTTGTGATCTTAAACACCTGCCATATCCGCGAGAAGGCCGCCGAAAAAATTTACTCGGAACTGGGGCGCCTTCGCGCGCAGAAGGAAATACGCAACGGCGGGCCGCAGCCGATGATGATCGGCGTCGCCGGGTGCGTGGCGCAGGCCGAAGGGGCCGAGATGTTGCGCCGGGCCCCATATGTCGATCTGGTGTTCGGCCCGCAAACCTACCACCGCTTGCCCGAGATGGTAGCGCGGGCGCATCGCGCCGCCACCGATCGCAAAGCGCAGGACCGAGGAATAATCGATACAGAGTTTCCCGTCGAACCTAAATTTGATTCGTTGCCGGTAGCGACCTCCCAAGGACCATCCGCGTTTCTGACGATACAGGAGGGTTGCGACCGTTTTTGTGCATTTTGCGTGGTGCCCTATACGCGGGGCGCGGAATTTTCACGGCCGGTCGCCGATGTCGTGACCGAGGCCCGGTCTCTGGTCGCCGCAGGCGCGCGCGAGATTACACTGCTGGGCCAGAACGTAAATGCCTATCACGGATTTTCTCCGACTGGCGGAGAATGGCGGCTTGCCGCTCTGATCGAGGAACTGGTCGGCATTTCGGAACTGGCGCGGCTTCGATACACCACGTCTCATCCGCGCGACATGAGCCCCGATCTAATCGAGGCGCATGGCAAGGTCGATGTTCTGATGCCGTATCTGCACCTGCCGGTTCAGTCCGGCTCCGACAATGTTTTGTCGGCGATGAATAGGCAGCACAGTGCGGCGGATTATCTGGCGATTCTCGACGCACTTCGCGCCGCCCGGCCTGACATCGCGCTATCGTCCGATTTCATCGTTGGCCACCCGGGTGAAACGGATGAGGATTTCGAGGCGACGTTGGCGCTGGTCGAACAGGTTGGTTACGCTCAGGCCTATTCGTTTAAGTACAGCCCCCGTCCCGGCACACCGGCCTCTGCGATGGAAGACGTTGTGCCGGAGGCAGTGAAATCCGAGCGTCTCGCCCGGCTGCAGGGCTTGCTAAACAAGCAGCAGATTGAATTCAACGAGGGCTTCGTAGGCGAACTGGTGCCGGTTCTCCTCGACCGCTACGGGCGTCGAGACAGCCAGCTCGCCGGGCGCAGCCCGTGGATGCAAGCAGTGCATGTCGATTTCGAAAGTGCGGCCGGGGCGCAATCGGCTTACGGCACCGTTGTTGATGTACAAATCATTTCAGCGCACCCCAATTCGCTTGCCGCCGTGCCGGTAAACTCCGCGCGCACAGCAGGACAGGAGCCCGCAACCGTTTGACCTACGCAGTCACACATGATGATGGCGCCTCGCCGGTGGTTCTGGAATTTGAAGACAATCAGCTTCTGCCGCTTCTGTACGGTGACTTCGACCGGCATCTCGCACGTATAGAACAGGCGCTGGAAGTTACGATCGCATCGCGCGGAAATACCGTCACTATAACCGGCGCAGCGGCTACTACCGAGATCGCGCGTGTTTGTCTCGAAAGCCTCTATCGGCGTCTGGTCGATGGCCTCGAAGTTTCAGTCGGCGAGGTGGATGCGGCGGTCCGGCTGGCACGGGGCGCAGCGGCCGAGGGACGTCACGGTGTGGAAGAAATCGCCAGCGGCAAAACGATCATCCGCACACCCAAGCGGCATCTGACGCCCCGCTCGCCCGGACAACAGAAATACATTGGGGCTTTGCTCGATAACGACCTGACTTTCGGCCTAGGGCCTGCTGGTACCGGCAAAACTTACCTCGCGGTCGGCATGGCCGTTTCGATGCTGACCTCTGGCAGGGTCGATCGGATCATCCTGTCGCGTCCGGCCGTCGAGGCAGGCGAACGCCTCGGGTTTCTGCCCGGCGACATGCGCGACAAGATCGATCCTTATCTGCAGCCTTTGTACGATGCACTCTACGATATGATGGCGCCCGAGCAGGTCGATCGGAAACTCGAAAGCGGTGAAATCGAGGTCGCTCCGCTGGCGTTCATGCGCGGCCGCACCCTGTCGAACGCGTATGTGATACTCGATGAGGCGCAGAACGCCACCTCCGTACAGATGAAGATGTTTCTCACCCGTCTTGGAGAAAATGCCCGGATGGTCGTCACCGGCGATCTTAGCCAGATTGATTTGCCAGGCGGCATAACCTCGGGTCTGCGCCATGCCATACAGACCCTTGACCGTGTCGAAGGGGTTGCAAACGTTCAGCTGTCGGCGAAGGACGTTGTACGTCACGAACTGGTCTCGCGTATTGTCAGCGCCTACGACGCTGCCCACAGTCGGGTGCGTGGGAATGACTGAACCTGTCCTCGACATCGACGTCAACATTGAGGCCGTGGGCTGGTCCAAGATGATCCTGGATCTTGAAAAAACTATCGATGCGGCCGCTGGCGCGGCTGTTGCAGCAGCCGGTTACACTGGTAGGAATCCGGAACTCAGTGTGCTCTTGGCGGACGATCGCAGGCTCGCCGAGCTGAATGAGAACTGGCGCGGTAAAGCGGGCCCGACGAATGTGCTGTCCTTTCCCGGAGATGTCGAAGGCCCGGGCCCTGTTATGCTTGGGGATATTGCCCTCGCGCTGGAAACGCTGATGGCCGAAGCTGCTGTTGCAGGTATATCCGTCTCCGCCCACTTCAATCACCTTGTCGTCCACGGGGTTCTGCATCTGCTTGGCTTCGACCATGAAACCGACCGCGAGGCGGAGGAAATGGAGAGTCTGGAAACAAAGATACTGGGTGAGTTGGGTATTGCCGATCCGTATGCCGCCGGGCAGCCGAAATGTTCCGGAGTGGTATCATGACTGACCTGAATGACGAATCGCGTTCCCGGGAGGAGGGTGAGCAAGGATTTTTCGGTCGGCTGCGGGGATTTCTGGGTGCACGTAACGATACGGATACGCTGCGCGATACGATCGAAGAACTAATCGAACTTGAAGAAGACGGCGCGGGCGCCGACAATGCGGAAGAGCTTGCCCTCCTTCGGAACGTTTTGAGTGTCCGCGATGTCGCCGTCGAAGACGTTATGGTGCCGCGCGCGGACATACGCGCTGTCGGGGCAGAGACCACAATCACCGACGTTGCGAAAGTGATGAGCGATAGCGGCCATTCCAGATTGCCGGTTTACCGAAGTCAGCTCGATGATGTGATCGGGATGGTCCACATCAAGGACCTGCTGGCCTGCTGGGACGACGACCAGGAAACGGGCATTACTAAGATCGTCCGCAAGCCGCTTTTCGTCGCACCGTCGATGCCGGTTCTGGAACTTCTCCTTCAGATGCGGGTACGGCGCCTTCACATGGCGCTGGTCGTCGACGAGTTCGGGGGTATCGACGGATTGGTGACGATCGAGGATTTGGTCGAGGAGATTATCGGCGAGATTGAAGATGAACACGACCGGGACGCCGGGCCCGGTCTTGAGCGACACGGCCCTGATCAGATCAATGTCGATGCCCGACTTCGCATCGAGGATTTCGAACAGGAAACCGGAGCATTCCTGACCGAAGATGACAGGGATGAAGATATCGACACCATGGGTGGCTTGGTTTTCTATCTCGCTGGCCGTGTCCCGGGACGGGGCGAGGTCATTCGCCATGAGTCCGGCATCGAGTTTGAAATCCTCGAAGCCGATCCCCGAAAAATCCGTCGCCTTCGAGTTTCTAAGCTTCCGGCGCATGACGACGAATGACTGCCAAAGAAGCCGAAGGTAAGAGGCTAGCCGACCGGCTGATCTCGCTTCGAGGGTGGCGGCTTTTACTGGTGTCTTTCTGGTTGGGCGCGTTGGCGGCAGCGGCGCAGCCTCCTGTCTTTCTTTTGCCTTTTATGTTTGTTTCTTTTGCCGGGCTGGTATGGCTGCTGGACGGTACACAGACGCGGCGCGCGGCGTTTTGCGTCGGATGGCTGTTCGGTACCGGCTATTTTGCTGCCGGGCTCTATTGGGTGTCGAATGCCTTGCTGGTGGATGCGGCGCGCTTTGCATGGCTAATTCCGTTCACGCTGCTAGGCCTGTCGCTGGGTCTCGGCCTTTTCACCGGCTTAATGGCGTGGGCAGCCCGTTTCTTCTGGTGGGCGGGAATAAGCCGGGTCCTTGTCCTTGCGGCTACATGGACAATCTTCGAAGGACTGCGCGGCGTCATATTTACCGGATTTCCATGGAACCCCGTCGGCAATGTCTGGGTGTCGTTCGCACCTGTTCTTCAGGGGGCCGCGTGGACCGGCGTCTACGGGCTGTCGCTGGTTACCGTTTTTGCGGCCGCTGCGCCGGCGGTGCTGTCGCAGAATTTCCGTTATAGGTATTTAGCGGCGCTGTCAGGGACCGCTATTCTCGCCGCCGTCGCCGTTGCTGGTGGAATCCGGCTGGAAAATTCGTCCTTGACGAACATCGGCGGCCAGGTGATTCGCATCGTTCAGCCGAATATCCCTCAGCGCGACAAGTGGAAACCCAGTAAGCGAAAAGCGAATTTCACGCGTCAGTTGCAGCTCAGCCTGCCGACGGACGGGGTCCAGCCTGCACATGTCATCTGGCCGGAGACCGCAACATCTTTTTCGTTCCTGATGGATCCGGCCGGTCAAACACTGCTCCGGCGGATTATTCCGGCAGGGGGCTTGTTGATAACCGGGGCCCTCCGGGTCGACCGGGTCGACGGGCGTGCGGTCGCCGCACATAACGGCCTGGTCGCAATCGATAGCCAGGGGCGTGCTAGAACTGTTTATGACAAGCATCACCTTGTACCGTTCGGCGAATATGTCCCGTTCAGATCGGTGTTGCCGGTTGAGAAAATTACCGCCGGTGCGATCGATTTTTCGCCCGGCCCCGGCCTCCGGACGCTCAGGTTGCCGGGGCTCACGCCGTTCAGCCCACTAATCTGCTACGAGGCGATTTTCACCGGTGCGGTGGCCCTAAGGGGCGACCGGCCAGCATGGCTGTTGAACGTAACAAATGACGCATGGTTCGGCATGAGTGCGGGCCCTTACCAGCATTTCGCTAGTGCGCGGCTGAGGGCGGTTGAGGAGGGCTTGCCCTTAGTGAGGGCTGCAAATACAGGGATTTCAGGAGTCGTTGATGCATACGGTCGGGTGATTGCATCAATTGGGTTGGGGCGCCAGGGGGTTGTCGATGTTTCATTGCCGGCACCCATACCGCCCACTTTTTTCGCACGGTTCGGCAATTTAATTCCCGCGGCGCTGGCCGGAATTTTTTGCATACTAGCATATTTTTTCTCGAAACATCAGAAAATTGAAAGAA
>DKQG01000054.1:0-3733 GCA_002471575.1 Alphaproteobacteria bacterium UBA7314
TATGGCGGCGGTGCCTGGGCATCGCGCGGGATGGCGATGGGCGGTGAAGCCGCACTGCAGGCTGGCAAGGCGCTGAAGGCGAATATTCTGGATCTTGCGGCGTCGGTTCTGCAGACTACGGCCGACGCGTTGACGCTGGAGGATGGCGAAATACGCGATGCTGGGACCGGAGAGGCACGGATGGACCTGGCAGAAGTCGCTAAGGCCGGTTATTTCCGACAGGATACGCTGCCATCCGGCACCCAGCCGGAACTGATGGTTACCCGCCACCACGTCCCCGATACGCCTTACTACGTCGCCAATGGCGTGCAGGGAGCGCATGTCGAGGTCGACATCGAAACCGGTTTCATCAAATTGCTCGGCTGGTGGGTGGCGGACGATTGTGGCCGCGTGGTCAACCCATTGATGGTCGACGAACAGATCCGCGGCGGCGTAATCCAGGGTATCGGCAACACGCTCTACGAACACAGCCAGTACGACGAAACCGGTCAGCTGCTGAACGCGACGCTGGCTGATTATCTGCTACCGATGGCCGGCGAAATGCCCGATATTAAAATCGCCCATGTCGAAACCCCGCTCACCAATACCGAGCTCGGCGCTAACGGCATCGGCGAGTCCGGCACCATCGGCGCCATCGCCGCCTTGTGGTGCGCCGTGAACGACGCGCTCCGCCCGCTGGGCGCGCAGGTCAGGAAACAGCCGTTTGCACCAGAGCATGTGCTGGAAGTGATTGCGGCGGGGAAGTGAGTGTGGATCGTCGGGTCAAGCCCGACGGTGACCGGTGTTCTTTGGGGGTTAACCTGATTTGTCACCCTCGGAGCTGACCCGAGGGATCACCTTGCAAAAACCTAATTCACCTCTCCGGCTCGATGGTGAACATCAGCGGGTGGCCGGCTTCCTTGCCCATGTCGGTGGCTTCCCTGGCCTTGGATTCGGCGACGTCGCGGGTGTAGATGGAGATCACGCAGCTGCCCTGCTGATGGGCCGTCATCATCTTGTGAGAGGCCTCTTCGTCGGTCATGCGGAAGACTGCTTTTAGAACCTTGATGACGAATTCGCGCGGGGTGAAGTCGTCGTTTTCAAGCATCACCTTGTACATGCGCGGGCGTTTGGTCTTGGTCCGCGTGACGGTGCCGGTATTGGTATCAGTATCGCTCATGATGTCACCGGGGCGTTTCGAGTCTCGGATCGAGATTTAGTACGTTTGCACGACTGTTTCCGGAAATCCAGTTTCAGACGCCCGCCTCGTCAAAGGCGGCGCTGATTACGGTCAGGCCGTTGAGCGCGATAGGCAGACCGTTCCACGGCGCGGTCTGGATGGCGGCTTCGGCGACCTGCTCTTTCGACAGGCCTACATTCAGCGCCGAGAACGCGAATTTGCGCAGAGAGTCATGCAGGGCGGCAGAGGTGAAGCCCGCGATAGCGGCGATCACCCGTTGGCGAAGATCGAGGCCTGGTCGGACCCAGAGCTGACCGTACCCGTGCCGGATGGCGCCCTGATAGAGCGAAAACGTTACCGTATTGTCGGGCGAGGCGTAGCCACCGGCCTGACGCGGGCCGTGCAGCTTTGCCATGACGGCTGCGCCGTCTGCGTCCATCTGTGCCACCGTACGCGTGTCTTCCGGGTCGTCGGGCAGTGATATGCCGCGGGCGGCGAAAACGCGGTTCGCGGCCGCGATCGCCTCTTCCGTTCTCGGCAGGCCGCTATACAGCGCCGACTGGATAAAGATCTCGATAACGGCACGTGGTTCGAGCCCGGCGTCGAGCGCGGCGCCGACCATGCGTTCCGTCGCTTTCTCGGCCCCTCGGAAACACAGTGCCGTCAGCGCCGGGATCACGCGGTCGTCGGCCGGCAGGATATCCCTGCCGGAAATGTCCTGATGGTAATATTCATCGACATAGGCTGCGTAATCGGGCGCGTTCAGACCCGAGTCGTCGTCGGGTTGGCCGGCTGCCCGGCGTCTCCCGGCGCCTGCGTTTCGGTTTTCCTCGCGCGTCATTCGCATACCTCCTTATGCCTTCTCCATCACCCCGCGCCGCCCTGCCCAGACGAACAGCGCCGCCATGCAGGCAAACAGGGCCAGGGCGCTGAGGCCCAGCGACCAGTGTATCCCGATCATCCCGCCGCCGAAGCCGACCGTGAACCCGCTGAACGTACGGCAGCCGAGGCTGCCGACGTTGAATAACCCGATCGCGCGGCCCCGGATTTCGGGCGGTGAATGGAGCTGCGCCAGCGTACGGGTCATCGAATTGAACGACAGGTCCAGGAAACCGGCACAGGCAAGCAGTAAGAATGCGAGAATGTAGTTCTGCGAAACAGCAAATCCGAGTATGGCCAGCGCCCACAACAAGCCGAGAATGAAGGACGTCCGTGTTTTCGCCGGCAGCATGTTACCGGCTTCGAGGATGATGCCCGCCATTAACGCGCCCACGGCGTTGGCGGCCAGCAACATGCTGTAATAAAGCCCTTCGCCTCCATAGCCGAGATCGCGGGCGAATTCCGGCATCTGCGGTTCATGCGCATTGCCGATGAAAAACGCGGCGAGACCGGCGAGAAACGACATCGCGAAGACGATCGGGATGCTGGAAACTTGCCGCACGGTATCGAACATGTCGCGAAAGCTGGTCATCGCCGCGCTGGTTGAGTTACGGTTGGTATTTACTTCCTTCGGGTTTCGGATCAGCCAAAGTGTGAGCGGCAGATAAATCAGCACGTTGATAAATATGCCCCAAGTCGGGCCGACGATCAGTAACAGTGCGCCACCCACCGCCGGGCCGAGCAACAGGCCAAGCGTCCGCGATGTCGCCAGAAGGCGGATGGCGCTTTGCAACTGGCGGCCGCCGACCACATCGTGTACGAGCACCTGACCCGCCGGCGCCCATAACACCCCGGCCAGCCCGTGGACAATCAGGAGAATCACCGCATGCCATTTCTCCAGGCTGTCGGTGGCGAACAGGATTCCCCAGCCTAGCGACACCAGCATGAACAGGGCCATCCCGGCCTGAATAATGCGGCGCGGGTCGTAACGGTCGGCCAGCGCGCCCGCCCAGATGGAGCACAGAAGAAACGGCACCCAGTGGGCGATCACTGCGAACCCTGCCAGCGACGGCGACTGGAACTTTTCGAAGATGATCCAGTAGCTGATCACGTGCTCGATGCTGTCGGCCATCATCGCCAGCGCCGCACCCAGCAAATAAATGCGCGATGCCGGGTACCGAAGTGCGGCGTAGGACCGGGTATCAGGGGCGGCGGTCATTCGCCGGTCGTCTCGTTCGTATCGTGGGCGCCGTCATGACGGTTCGAAATCAATCACCCACAGGGTTTTGACCACCGGGCCGAGAAGCCCCTGCACCTCCTTGTGCGCCGGGTGCGGGCCGTAAGCCGATAGCACTTCCCTATCACGCATGGTGACAATAACTGCATGCGTGAATTCGCCTGCACGGCCGGAGAAATCTTTGCCGGATTCGATCCTCTCGATTCCGTCGATCTTGTCTTTCAAGCCCTCCACCGCCCTCAGCGAAGTCATCCGCGTGTCTTCGTCCACGCCGTCATTGAATTCGAGCATCACGATATGCTGTACCGTCATTTTGTATACTCCCGCTTTTGTGTGACGGCATCGTGCATGCTTCGTTGGCGACGTACAAGGGACGGGTCTTATCCACGACCGTTCTGAATGCGACAAACTAGTTGCCAACGATTAACAGAAACCCGTAGGGACAGGGATGTCGTTAT
>DKQG01000054.1:4051-17961 GCA_002471575.1 Alphaproteobacteria bacterium UBA7314
GATGTCGTTATCGGACCGGGCGGAGAACCGGACTGGCCGTTGCCATGGGCGCGTGAGCCTTCGATCAGTTTCGTGGCGACAGAAGACGAAATGCGGGTGGCGATGGAAAGCGCCGGATTTCGCATCGTCGAATGGCGCGATACCACTGATGAAGCGGTAAACGTTTTTCGGAACCCGAACCAGCAGGTCCGACGCGGTAAACCGGGAGTAGGTCTGATCGCCGGCGCGGATTTTGCCGAACGGTCCCGCAATCTCGCACACGGCATGGCGGACGGCGCGTTCGCCAGCGTAATCGCGCTGGCGGTCAAACCGGTCTGATCTCTCATGAATTTCCTCGAAGGAGGGATATTCGCGCTTGAATTAGTCAGCATTATGCGCATAGTGCTGACTAAATATTTTCGGGACGGAGGATTTTATGCCGGAAGATCGGATTGTGGTTGCAGGCGGCGGGCTTGGCGGGCTGGGGGTTGCGCTGGGTCTGGCGCAGAATGGAAAACGTGCCGTCGTGCTGGAAAAAGCGCCGGAGCTTGGCGAGATCGGCGCTGGTATCCAGCTTGGCCCGAATGCCTTCCATGCTTTCGATTATCTCGGCGTGGGCAAGGGTGCGCGCGAACAGGCGGTTTACGTCGAACAGCTTCGTTTCATGGATGCGATGACATCCGAGGAGATCAATCACATTCCGCTGGACGAGGCGTTTCGTGAACGGTTCGGCAATCCCTACGCCGTGGTGCACCGGGCGGATCTTCACAAGGAACTGGTCAAGGCCTGCGAGGAACACGATCTTGTGGAACTGCGAGTTAATAGCGAAGTCACCGGATACGATCAGGACGGAGTTACTATTACCGCTCATCTATCAAACGGTGAGGATGTGAGCGGCACATTGCTGGTTGGCGCAGATGGTCTGCATTCCGCAGTTCGCGCAAAGCTGGTGGGCGACGGCGCACCGCGAACCTCTGGCCACTCGACATATCGAGCCGTGATCCCGGTCGAATCCATGCCTGACGATCTGCGCTGGAATGCGGCAACGCTGTGGATGGGACCAAAATGCCATCTAGTGCACTATCCGCTGTCCGGCTGGAAAGTGTTTAATCTGGTGGTCACAAAGGACAACGGCGCGCAGGAAGTGGTCGCCGGGAAGCCAATGACCAAGGATGATGTGCATGAAAACTTCAACCATATCCACGAAACCCCGCGCCGGCTGATCGACCTCAGCCAAGACTGGAGGGTGTGGGTGCTGTGCGACCGTGACCCGGTCGAAAACTGGATCGACGGACGGGCGGTCCTTCTGGGAGATGCCGCCCATCCGACCCTGCAGTACTACGCGCAGGGTGCCTGCATGGCGTTGGAAGATGGAATCTGCCTGTCGCAGTTGGTCGGCGCCAATCCGGATAACCTTGATTCTGCGCTTATACGGTATCAGGAACGGCGCGTCGTGCGTACCGCGCGAATCCAACTTGGGTCGCGTCAGCTCAGCGATAACTGGTTCCACGTGGACGGCGTGCACCGCCGGCTGCGGAACGAGATCATGGGCGGCATGACGGCGGAGGACTACTACGACAATCTGGATTGGCTGTACGGCCACAATGAGGCGAAGGCGGTGGACACCTTATGACGGTTGTTGTCGATAAGACCGGCATTCTCGGCGATCTTCGCGCTGCGCCCGGTCATTTGATGCGGCGGGGCCAGCAGATCGCGGTTTCCGTGTTTCTAGATGAATGCCGGCCGTGGGAGCTGACACCGCTGCAATTCGCTGTGCTGGCAGAGCTTCACCGGCACGGACCGGACGATCAGGTCGGTCTCGGTGGCGCGCTTGCACTCGATCGGACGACCATCAGCGTGGTGGTCAAGAAGCTAGACGAAAGAGGGCTGGTGGAACGTTGTGTGTCTGAAAAAGACCGGCGCTCGAAACCGGTGTCGATTACGAGGAAAGGCGCAAACCTCATCCGCGAAGTACTGCCTGCCGCCGAGGCGGCGCAAGATCGAATGCTGGCGCCTCTAACTGCATCCGAACGCGCCCAGTTCATTCGCCTGCTTGGCAAAATGGCCAACGGCAATAACAGCGAGAGTAGAGCGCCGTTGAGACGATAAGAGACCCTTCCTACATCTACGCCTCTCCTGGAGATGAAGAGACAGGAGGTGGCGACCAGTCTTAATCTTTTCGCAGAAGGGGATCCATCATGGTGGTATCTTGGCCGGGGGGTGCGTTGTCGACGGCGGCTTCCAGCGTCAATTCTTCGCGCCATTCTTCCGCCGGACGAGCATTTTCATTGGTGCCAATCCGGTCGATGCCCCAGTAGATTTCTAGCATGTGATTGTCGGGGTCGAAGAACTCTACCGCGACCTGGCAGCCGGCGCGCCGGCGCCCGAGATAAGAAATCTTGACGCCGTGTTTTTTGAGATGATCGCGGGCGCGGAACACTTCGTCGATGGACGAAACCTCGAACGCCACGTGGTTTAGTTCGTTGCCGTTGCCAGGCGCTTCTGCACCGCCGACCAGCGCAACGCCATGGTGATCCTGGGCGCAGCGCATGAACACCATGCGTCCCGGCACCATTGTGGCCGGATATACGTCAGAGACCCGGAACCCCAGCACCTCGGTATAGAACTTCACCGATTTTTCCAGATCCTGCACCATCAGGACCACGTGCCCGATTTTGTTGATGCTGAATGGCAACCCGTCCGGTGTGGAGGTCTTACGCAGCGCCACGACGTCCGGTTCGTTCAATCCTTCGGTATCGACTATGCCGTGTGCCATGGTGTTGTCTCCACTTTGTTGGTCAGTTCAGGTTGAAACTAGCATCCGCCGCCAGCCAGACCAGCCTGAATCCCAGCAGCGTCAGCAAAACCTGAAATCCGGTACGGAACACGCGTTCGGGAATTCGGTCCATCGCGTGTTTACCGACCCAGGTCCCGAGAAACGACATCACGATCATGGTCGCTATCAGCGGTACGTATGATCCGAAGCTGACCCCCAGCAATCCGAACGCGATCAGCTTCGCGATATGCACGATGGACATCAGCATGCCCACCATGGCGATGTGGTTGCGTCGGTCGGGGGCGACAGGGGCGGTAAATGCCGCGAGCAGCGTACCGGTGGCGCTGATGAACACGCCCAGAAAAGTGACCACGAAGCCTACGAAGACGAAGCGTCCCTTTTCCGGACCGAACTGCGCGAGCTTCGGCACCCAGGACAGGCTCAGGATGCTGACGCCCAGGATAAACAGCAATACGCTTTCCGACAGCCCGATGAAAATCTGCCCACCGATCGTAGCTCCGATGACAGTGCCGACCACGAACGGCGGCAATTTGTCCCACAACATGTACCGCCAGCGGGATGTTCCGAGACTGACTGCAGCTCCCAGCTGAACGATGGTGTGAACGGGAATCAGCAGCGCCGGCGGAAATACGAGCGCCATCAGGCCGATGAGAATGAGCCCGCCGGCGGTACCTGCAATCGAGGCGACAAATGCACTGAACAGCGCGGAGGCGTTAAGCCCGATAAAGGACCACACGTTAACCCCGACCATGCCGAGAAACTGGCCGTCGGCTGGGCTCATTTCCATCGGATGAGCGTCGAGGAACTAGTTTAGATCTTCCTCAACGCCTTCAGCACCAATTCCGGCGTGATTGGCTGTTCGGTCACACGGCCTTCGGTCAGTGGTTTGATGGCGTTGTTGACGGCGTTCATCATCACGCCGGGGGCCGCTCCGGTGCCGGATTCACCGGCGCCCTTTGCGCCGAGTTCGGATTCGCTGGTCGGTGTCTGGACGTGCCCGACGTGAATGTCCGGCATTTCCGACATCATCGGCGTCACGTAATCGGCCATGGTGCCGTTCTGAAGCTGGCCATAGTCGTTGTATATGCAGTGTTCATAAAGAGCGCCGCCGAGCCCCTGGACGCAGCCGCCGCGGATCTGCTCGTCGGCAAGCTGTTCGTTGATGATGCGGCCGCAATCCTCGACCACCCAGTGTTTTAGGTGCTTTATCCAGCCGGTATCTACATCGACTTCCACGTAAGCGCCGTGAATGCCGTTGGTGTAGATATATGGCGAATCCTGTAGCCGGTAGCGCCGCGTGTGCGAAAGAACCGGCTGATAGTCGTTAGGCAGCTCACCGAGTTGGAAATGCCCGATGCGGCCTATTTCGGAAAGCGGTATTCGCGCGTCGGTCGATCCATCGTCCACAACATTGCCGTCCACGATATCGAGGTTCTCCGGGTCGGTCTGTAGCAGAATTCCCGCCATGTGCAGGATTTCGCGGCGCAGGTCGAGCGCCGCTTGGTAGGTGGCTTCGCCCCCGATAGCGGTAGCTCGGGATGCGTATGTGCCGCCGCCGTAAGGGATGGCATCGGTGTCTCCCGAGATCGCCCGCACCTGATCCATGTGACAGCCGATGGCTGCTGCCGCGATCTGTTCCATGACGGTATCGACGCCCTGTCCCTGATCGGTGACGCCCAGCGCGACGATAATGCCGCCGGACGGTTCCAGCTTTACGGTGGTGGCGTCCTGAGCGGCGATCCGTGCGCCGCCAGCGCCGTAATAGCCGACCGGGCTGGGGGCCGTTCCCTTGATGAAGCCAGCGACACCGATCCCGCGATAAATCCCGTTTTCACGGAGCTCCGCCTGTTCGGCTAGAAGCTTGTCGTATTCCATCAGCCCGTGCAGTTTTTCAAGGCAGGCCTGATGCGATAGGTCCTTAATCGGGATACCGGAACCGATATTGCGCGGATAGGAATCGTCTTCCATCACGTTTTTGCGCCGGATTTCGAACGGATCGAGCCCGGTAACGTCGGCCGCCCAGTCCATCATGTGTTCGCCGACCGAAATTCCGATCGGATGGCCGACCGCCCGGTACTGCGATGTCGGTACTGCGTTAAGGTACACGACCGTCGCCTTTGCGCGGTAATTCGGATGCTTGTAGGGACCGAAGGTGATATTGAGGATCTGGTTGGCCTCGAACACCGATGTTCTTGGATATTGCGAATAGGCACCGGCGCCGGAAAGATCGTCGATCTCGGCAGCGATCATAGTGCCGTCATTCATGATGCCGATCTTGGCCTTTACCCGGTTTTCGCGGGCATGGATGTCGGATACGAAAGATTCCAGCCGGTCGGCGACAAACTTTACCGGGCGACCGAGCTTGATCGCCGCAGCAGTGGCTGCAACCTCGTCGCCGAAGGTATGAATTTTCAGCCCGAAAGAGCCACCGACGTCCGGCGCCACGATGCGGACGTTGTGCTCCGGAACGCCCAGCGTCCGCGCGAATACGGTTTCGATCATATGCGGGCACTGGCTAGACGTGTGGATCGTCAGCCGCTCCGTTCCCTGATCGTATTCGCACAGCACGATCCGCGGTTCCAGACTTACCGCGGTATGACGGCCGAAATAGAACGTTTCTTCCAGAACGTGGTCGGCTTCAGCGAAGGCCTTGTCAACGTCGCCCGATCCCAGCGTATTTTCCCACGCTTTGTTGTCTCCCAGATTGGCGTGAATGACGGGTGAACCCGCATTAAGCGCCGTGTCTTTGTTGATGACGACCGGGAGTTCTTCATAATCGACCATTACCAGTTCGCCGGCGTCTTCCGCCTGCGCGCGCGTCTCGGCGATGATCATCACCACCGGTTCGCCGTGCCAGCAGGCACGGTCGACTGCCATTGGGTATTGCGGTTCCGCCTTCATGTTTTCGAATACAGTCAGGGTGCCAATCCACGGCCCGGTACACATCTCGGCCAGTTCGGCGCCGGTCATCACCAGCTTCACCCCGGGCGCCGCCTTGGCGGCCTCGACATCGATTTTCAGAATCCTCGCATGCGCATAAGGACTGCGCACGAAGGCCGCATGAAGGGTCCGGGGCGGCGTGATGTCGTCGGTGTAGCGGCCGCGGCCGGCAACTGCCCGCTTGGCGCGGGACCGGGGGAGGGTGCGGCCGATATACGAATTCGGCCGGTCATAGGGATGGATAAAGCCCATTAAGTTATCCCTTCAGGCGTTCATTATTGATCGACTCGATGGCATCGACGATGGCGTGGTAGCCGGTGCAACGACAGTAGTTGCCCGACATGAATTCGCGGATGTCGTTACGGCTCATTTCCGATTTATGCGACAGCAGTTCCGCTGCCGTCATCAGCATACCCGGCGTACAGAACCCGCATTGCAGCGCATTCCGCTCGACGAATTTGTCCTGCAAGTCGGCGATCTCTCCCGTATCAGTAATGCCTTCGATGGTCATCACGTCAGCGCCTTCAGCCTGGGCGGCCAGCATCAGGCAACCGCGCACGACATCCCCGTCGACGCGAACCGAACAGGCGCCGCAGACACCGTGCTCGCACCCCAGATGCGATCCGGTAAAGCCGAGTTCCGTGCGAATGAAATCCACGAGGTGGGTGCGGACGGGAATGGTCTTCGTGACCGGTTCGCCGTTTACCGTCATGTTGACCGTGACCATTTCCTCACTCATGACGCACCTCCCGCCCGGGTGACCGCAGTATCCATGACGCGCCCGGTCAGAACCTTCTGAAGATGCATCTTCATGGTGGCACTGCCATGCAGGTTCGCCATGGGGTCTAGGTCGTTCTCAAGAGCCGACGTCACCGCGTCCTTCGTTTCGTCGCACCAGGCTTTGCCGTTAAGCGCGGCGACGGCGTTCTCCCCGATTATAGGCCTATCCTCGCTCGCAAAATAAACCAAGCGCATGTCTTCGACCATGTTGCCCGAAACCTTGCCGTACGCGCAGACGCCGGCGATGGCATAGTCGCCGTGACGGCGCGCCAACTCCATAAAGACAGAGACGTTATCCTTTTTCTGCGAGGGGTAGCGAATTTCGACGAGCAGTTCATTTTCCGCCCGCGCCGTTTCGTACAGCCCGTGGAAAAATTCCTCGGCGGGGATTTCCCGTTTACCGCTGCTGCTCTGTACGATCAGGGTTGCCCCTAGCGCCAGGGCGCAGGCCGGCATTTCAGCGGCCGGGTCAGACAGGGCGATGCTGCCGCCGATGGTGCCCCGGTTACGTATCGCAACATGGGCGACATGGGGCATTGCTTCTGCGATCAGCGGCAGATGCTCGGCGACGATGTCGGAGTTCATCACGTCGATGTGGCGTGTCAGTGCGCCGATAACGACGGTGTCGCCGTCCAGCGAAATGCCTTTGAGGTCGTTCAGCCGGTTGATGTCGACCAATACCTCTGGCTGCGACAGACGCATGTTCAGCGTCGGCATCAGGCTTTGTCCGCCGGCAAGAATACGCGCGTCTTCACCGTGCTTGTCGAGCAGTTCGAGCGCGTGATCCAAGCTGTCCGCCCGTATATATGAAAATTTCGGCGCCTTCACGGCTACCTCCCTCTTTAGTCTTCATCCCGGAATTCAGTGACAAATGTCCCATCTCGCCGGACGCAGTTCAAGAGGTGAAAATGCATAGCGCTCCCCTTGATCTGCAACCGCGCCGCTGGGAAACTACATGATAAACGAGACAGGGGGCCTGCGCAGGTGGAACTTAAGAAACACAATCGCTACGATTACTCGCCGATCATCGAGCGGCCCGATTACGACTGGCCGGACGGCAAGCGGCTCGCCGTCTACTTTGCCCTCAATATCGAACATTTCAGCTTCGGCGAAGGGCTAGGCCACACACCGACCAATCCCGGCACCCAGCCCGACGTTCGGAACTATGCGTGGCGGGATTACGGTCTACGGGTCGGTATCTGGCGTGTATTCGACCTGTTCGAACAGATGGGATTGCCGATGTGCCATCTCATGAATACTTCGATCTATGACTATGCGCCCCAGATACCGGTGAAAATCCGAGAACGCGGCGACGAATTCGTCGGTCACGGAGTTACCAACTCGGAAGAGCAAGGCGGTTACCCCAAGGACGGGGAAACGGATCTTATTGCGCGCGCGACGGAAGCCTTCCGTACCAATGAAGGCGATGGTCCCGGCGGCTGGATGGGGCCGTGGATTTCGGAAAGTGCCCACACGCCGGATCTGCTACACGCGCACGGATATCGCTATATCATGGACTGGTCGGCGGACGACCAGCCGTTCTGGATGACGACTGAAACTGGCTCGATCCTGTCGATCCCGTATCACATCGAAATCAACGATTCACCGGCTCAGCTCAGCCGTCGGCACACGTCTGATGATTTTACCCGCATGGTGACGGCACATTTTGACGAACAAATACGCCAGTGCGAGAACCAACCGCTGATTTTCAGTCTGGCGATGCACACCTTCGTGGTCGGTCAGCCATACAGGCTGGCTGGCTTGCGGAATATTCTGTCTCATATCGTGAGTCATCCCGGTGCCGACAAAGTATGGTTCTGCCGGCCACGGGATATATACAACCACGCCTGTTCTCTGCCCGCCGGAACTGTGCCCGGAAGCTGAATTCCCCGAAATTAAGGATGCCGGTTAGGAGCCTGTAAACCCGTTCTCCCAGAATCAAGGCGGGTGTATTAGCGTGCTGGGGGAGGATTATACATATTCGGAAAACACTCAAAGTGAGGGCCATTGCGTTGTCGGAAGGGCTTTTGAATTAGGTTGCCGAGGCCGGTGCGCCCGCATACCTTAAAAAAGGGAGAAAGTGATTCTGCCACCGCACGCAAATATCGAGGAGGTATATATCGAGGGCGTTTCGATGGGGGCCGCACGCAGGGCGAAAACGGTTACATCTTCCTGATGGTTAAAAACGAAAGTGCCAGTCCAGAGCGTCTGGCAGGAGGCGACGTTGATGTGGCCAAACGGGCGTGCATCGTTCAGTTCAAGAAACACGGCCCCCTGCTGCGCCCAGTTATAATCGCACCGGTTCCCGTGGAGGGGCATGAAACATAAATTTTCGGACGAGGTATCGCGGCGCTGGAGCTCCAGTAGCTGACTGGGGATTTGAAAAAAGATTCGCTTTTACCGATCACCGTTGCCTTTCCCCGCGCTGGCGCAAAGAAATCGATTGCGGCTCTGCAGTCCGCTACCCGGAACCGCTGGAAGAACTCGAAGAAAAGAAAAAGGCGCATTAGGCAGGGGCTAGCGAGGGGTTCCCGTCTCGGCGAGCATGTTCTTGATCTAACGCGTTTTTACTGAACTTTTCACCGCTCGGCGCATCGCATACACTTTCTCAGTGGAAAGAGGAGCGAACCGATGCCGAAGGTGCTGACACAGGAACAGATCGATTCCTACAGGACGGACGGCTATCTCGCGCCGATGGATGGGATAGACCCGGCAGATGCAGCAGCGATGCTGGAGGATCTCGACGCCTTCGAGGCAGCAAACGGGATCTCCGCCGGCCGGTTGCAGATGAAGGGGCATCTATGTTTCCGCCGGTCATACAATTTTACCTTCAACCCCCGTATTCTCGATGTCGTCGAAGACCTGATCGGGCCGAATATCCTATCGTTTGCCTCACGTTTCTGGATCAAGGGCGCCCAGGATGGCTCCCATGTTACCTGGCATCAGGATTCCGCCTATTTCGGCCTCGACCCGCATGAATTGGTAACCGTGTGGTTGGCGATTACCGATTCAACGCCGGATATGGGTTGTATGAAAGTCATTCCCGGTTCGCATCGCGGTGCGGCCTACGAGCACGAAGAGACCTTCGCCGAGGACAATCTGCTGGCGCGCGGGCAGGTGATTCACGGCATCGATGATAGGGATGCCGTTTACCTGCCCTTGAAACAGGGTCAGTTTTCCTGCCACCATGAACGTATTCTCCACGCGTCGGATCCGAACGACACACAGACCACCCGCATCGGTCTGGCCCTGTTTTTCATTCCGACCCATGTAAGATCTACCATCGGACGGCGTACAGCAAACCTTGTCCGCGGTGAGGACGAATACCGCTATTGGGATGCGGACCCCGTGCCGAAAGGTAGACTGGACGACGAAATCATTAATCACATCCGGGCCGTCGGCGAAAGATACGTCGATCCGAAGTACCGCCAGGAAGCGGAGGCGGACGCCTGACGGGTTTAATCTAACTATTCGACCTCTGCTGTTGGCTTAAATTTCCTGCCACTCCCCGGCATTACCACAAAGCTGCTGCTTTTTTTGGCCATGGGGCCGACCAATGACACCGGCGGCAAGTCGCCCGGCCGGGACAGTCATTTAACGAAGGCCAATGCCTCGCCGTCGCGACTAAGAGCCAGTTCCGACAACTGCTAACCGTAAAGCGGACAAACGCGAAATTCCGAGCTTGACGCTGCATAGATGCTCTCCGAAGAAGCCGTTCGCGCATCGGACAAAAGCGATCATACCGCCCCAGCTTCTTTCGAGTTGTAAATCGCCGAGCTGCGGGAACTGGCGTCGGAGGGACAAACGCTCTCGTTCCCTCACCCGCGCAGGGAGACGTTTATCGGCCCCGCACGCGGGCGCTACCGCAAAGGTGTTCCGCACTAGGTACCCTCGATCCAACTCATGGACTTGAAGGAACTGACGCATAAGTGCAATTACATGCCTGTGCAGAGCAATTTCATGGCGACCGTCTTCTTCCCGTCCCCGATAGGCGCCGTCAGCGAATACCAACGGTAGTTCGAACAGTAACTCTTAATTCCGCCCCCGAGAATCCGTTCTAGACCACGCTGTCTTTTTTCAGCGCTGCAATATCTTCGTCCGAGTATCCGTAGCGTTGAAGCACGTCCACTGTGTGTTCGCCGTAATCGGGCGCCGGCGTAACTAAACCGGCGTCGTGCCGGTTAGGTGTGCGCGTCAAATGAAGCGGTTGACCCACTACCTCTATCTCGCCGCGTGCTGATGACCTAACCTTACTGGCGATGCCACTATGAACGATCTGCGGATCGGCGAATACCTGGTCCATCGCGTAAATCGGTCCGCAAGGCACGCGCGCTTCATTCAGCGCTTCGATCCAGTAATCCGATGACTTTTGCGTCGTCGCCTTCTCGATTTCAACGATCAGTTCCGCCCGATGTGCAACGCGGGCGTCGAAGGAAGAATACTTCGGTTCATCGATCAGCGCCTCCAGTCCCGTCGTTTTGCAGAAGGCGGGCCAGTGGTTCGGCATCGGCGCGATATTAATGAAACCGTCCTGCGTCCTGAAGGCGCCCATGGGCGCGATGGTAGGGTGATGGTTGCCTTGCTGCGGTGGGACCTCTTGGTCGACAAGCCAGCGCGCGGCCTGGAAATCGAGCAAGAAGATCATCGCTTCTAGCAGCGACGTCTGCACCCATTGCCCTTCGCCGGACCGTTCTCGCTCCAGAAGTGCCAGCGCGATCCCGTTTGCACAAAGGATGCCTGCTGTCATGTCGCTGATTGCGGCGCCGGATCGCATGGGGCCGTCGCCGGGAACGCCGGTGACCAGCATATGTCCGCCCATGCCCTGAGCGATCTGGTCAAGGCAGGGACGTTCGGCATAGGGGCCGTCCTGACCGAAACCGGAAATGCTGCCATAGACAATGCCGGGATTAATCATTTTCAACGTTTCATAATCCACCTTCAAGCGGTGCTTTACGCTAGGCCGCATGTTTTCGACCACGACGTCCGCTTCCTTCGCCATGCGGTAAAAGATTTCCCTGCCTTCGTCGGCTTTGAGGTCCAGCGTCATAGATTGCTTGTTTCGGTGCAGGTTTTGGAAATCCGGCCCGTGCCGCTGGCCGAGGTCTGCGTCCGCATCTGCGCCGGGGGTTTCGATTTTTAAGACGTCGGCGCCCCAGTCTGCGAGTTGGCGCACGGCGGTGGGCCCTGATCGCGCACGGGTCAGGTCTAGGACTTTGATATGGGACAGAACCTGTCCCAGTCGGTTGTCGGTCATGTGCATTTCCAGCGTCAGAATGTGTGTTTCCGATGTTTATCGGATAAACCATCGCATATGAACGATTTCTTCGCGGAATTCTCTTGAAGGGGCGCGGCTCGGGCTACGCGTGGCGGCTGGAAACGCCGATCTACGCCACGGCGTTTTTTACCGGCAACGTGTTTCCAATGATGCACGTACTAATGCCGCTCTGGGCATTACAACTCACTGACTCCGCACTGGTCATCGGCATCATCATTGCCTGCCGCCAGATACTACCGGTGCTCTTGTCGATCCACGGCGGCGCACTGCTCGATCGGTTCGGCCCACGCGCCGTAATCATGGTGATGGGCATCATAGGCGCGCTCTGTACCGGGATGTTTCCCGTATTGCCGTTCATCTGGGCGGCGATGATGTTGCAAATCGTGACAGGTTTCGCGGAGACGACCAACTGGATTGGGGTTCAAAGTGCGGTCGGTACTATTCTGAAAGGCCAGCCGGTTTATGCCGGGCGGATGACGGCGGCGGCGCGGACGGGTGGGGCCATCGGACCGGTTCTAGTCGGCTTCATTTGGGACTCTTTTGGCGCCTACGGTGGATTTTTGTTCCTGGCTTGCTGGATTAGCTGCGGCGCCACTGCGGCGTCGTTTCTGCCGCGGCAGCCCGAACCCGCAGCCCCGTCTGCAGAGAAAATCGATCGTTCTCAACTAGAAAAGGGGCCTGGCGTCATGCTCAAGACGTCAGATTATCGGGATACGCTTCGTCTGCTCGCGACATCCGCGATCGCGCTAGTGATCATGGCGACCTTCATGCGTCAGACGGGGTCGGGTGTACAGTCGTCGTTCTATGGCGTCTGGTTAAGCGACGAACTGGGCCTGAACGGAACGACCATCGGTTTTCTGATCGGCTTCGGTAACCTGGTTTCCGCGGTATCCGCACTTACCATCGGACCGCTCACCCGGCGTTTTGCTGACTACTGGCTGCTTCTGGCGATGGTCGGTTTCGCCATCGTGGGCGTCGCGCTGACGCCGATGCTGGAAGGTTTGGTCCTTTTGTCCCTTGCCATCGGACTGCGTGGCGTCGGGCAGGGGCTGAACCTACCGCTGATGATTTCTATCGCGTCCCGCGCGGTCGCGCCGACATTGCAGGGGCGTGTCGCTGCTTTGCGGATTTCTTTCAACCGGCTGGGCGCGGCTTTGTTCCCTATCGGAATGGGGGCGCTCGCCGAGGTGATTGGACTGGAGGCATCGTTCTATGTCATTGGTCTTTTGGGGCTATGTCTTATATCGGCGCTTGGGGTGTGGGTTTCGCGTGCCAAAAATAAAATTTCCGTGAGTTGATTTTTTTTCGACTTTCGTACCACTTCTCAGGTGTATAAGCCTGTGGTCGTTCAGTCAGTTATTCTTCGGCAAGTTTTGTTCCAAAGCTTTTGAAAAAAACCAATAAACCGGTAGCCATGAAGCATGCAATTCCGGCTGTGACAAAAACCGGCCCATAGCTCAATATTGCATCTCTCGCTTCTCCGGCACCGTAGGCTGCCGCTGCCGCACCAAGTTGATGGGATGCAAAGATCCAAGCAAATGCTATGGGGCCGTCAATTTTTCCAAAAAAACCGGCGCATAAACGTGCTGTCGGTGGGATGGTTGCTATAAAATCGAACCCGAAAAATACGGCCCATAATGTCAGTGAGAAAGCATCTAATGAGCTGTAGGGCAGGTAAACGAGCGATAAACCACGAAAACCGTAGTAGATGGCTAACAAATTATAATTGTTGAAGCGGTCGGTTAGCCAACCTGAACTAGTGGCACCGAGAAAGTTGAAGATGCCCATTAGCGCCAAGTAGGAGGACGCCACGACGATCCCAATATTAATGTCGGCACAGAAAGGAATAAAGTGTTGAGAAATTAGCCCATTAGAGGTCAGGCCACAGATAAAAAAAGTTGAAGCAAGCAACCAGAAGCCAGGGTGTTTCGAAGATGAGGTCAGTACCTTGAGGCTTTTTGCAAAGGGATTTTCTTTTCCCACCAACTTTTCGTCGGTGGAATAAGTATCGCTCCCATAAGAAGAAATACCTAACTCCGATGGACAATTTCTGCCAAATAACAAGAATAGAACAACACAAATAAGGCAACCTATCGATGGCGGTAAAACACCATATCGCCAACCATACGTTTCTACGAT
>DKQG01000016.1:0-52631 GCA_002471575.1 Alphaproteobacteria bacterium UBA7314
CATTTCCCGATATGTGTCTCTTATGCTGAGCGAATTCGAGCTCTGATCAACTGTCGCGAGTTCATACCACATCAGAGCACGTACTCGGTTCTCTCTAACACCCTGTCCATATCGATACATTGAAGCGAGGTTTATTTTGGCCGGTACGAAGCCTTGTTCCGCAGACTTTTTAAACCACTTGTAGGCTATCAAAAAGTCCACCGGGACGCCCAAACCTTTTTTGAAAAGTTGGCCGAGGTTAAATTGCGCTTTTGCAAATCCTTTCGCTGCGGATTTTCGATACCAAAAGATAGCTCGTGAATAATTTGGCCTGCCGGATTGTCCAATCTGGTATAAAACTCCCAGATTGTTTTGGGCCTCAGGGTCGCCCAAGTCAGCCAGCTCTTTCAGCAAGATCTCAGCCTTGAACTGCTGAGATTTTGCCATTTCGCTACCCTGTGAATCAAACGAGATAACATTTAGTGCGAAAACTAAACTCACGATCCTGAACATTAAAAAAACCTCGGGCAGCATCCCCAAATTTACAATGCAAAACGAGCGCTTTCGACTCGGGCCGGGGGTAGATCAGTGGATGTAGAGAACCTTATTTAAAAAGGTGAAAGCTAGCGATCGATTTGTTGCAAAGTGCGTCGAGTTTGCCCTGAATTACTAATGCAAATTAGGGCTCGCTTGCCGATTACCGAGAGGGGGAGGAAATTGTTCGTACTGTTTCACCAACACAGCAGCGATCGTTGCCACTGCAATTTTCGGGCCGTTAGTAGTCCATTCATTATGGCAGACGTCACAGAGCAGAAGGAAATTTCTGGGTTCATTATTACCCCCCAAGGACCGCGGAACCACATGCGCCTTTTGCAGAGGCGTTTTCTGACTCCAGTTGAGTCCCTCAGTTGCCTTTGTTGAGCGTGCAGCCTCACTGAAATTCTCAATGGGGATTTTTCCGCAGGCAAAACAGTTAGGGTGTGCAAAGTCGCTTTCCTCAAGCCCCGATTCCTCGGCGTTTTGCATCCAATATTCAACGATGCTGAGCTTTGTTCGAGGGGCCTTTTCTGTCGTTTCGCAATTTCCAATTAGTTTATCTTTTTGGGCAGTCATTTTACTCCTAATTTCGCAAGTGGATCGAAGTAGGGTGATTGTATGAGAAATTTGGTCCGACCTTTTGATGCTCAACTAGCGATACTTCGCACTCGTTCCTGTTGACGGGTTTTGGTCTTTCTCCATTCGCCCTTTTGCTGCGGCAGGTGGTGATCGGGACCCCCACACATAACGCTAGCGGCTTCAGCCCGCGCGGCGGAGTAATTTTGATCAGAACTTCTTTAGGTTCCATGCCTACGATTCAGGGTATGTTGGTTTCCTAGCTACGGCATCACCCGATTGCCGAATATAAGGCACTATTTGTGGGTGGACCTCAGCAATCTTCCTCCACTATTTCGACCAACTCCACATCGAATGTCAGATCGTGTCCAGCCAGCGGATGATTTGCATCCAGCGTTACCGTGGTGTCGTCCGCGGCGATCACGCGCAGGGGCACGACCTGGCCGTCCGGCCCAGTGGCTTGTAGCGGGTTACCGACGGTCAGATCTACATCGTTTGGTATCTGGCTACGTTCTACCTGTTGGATCGCCTTTTCCTGGTGTGGGCCGTAGGCATCGTTGGCCTCAATCGCGACGGTCTTCGTGTCGCCGACAGCCATGCCGATGATCTCGGCTTCAAGTTTCGGTAATACCTGATTTTCGCCGAGGCGGAAGCCCAGCGGTTCGCGGCCCTCGGCCTCCGATGTGTCGAACACGGTGCCGTCGGCCAGCTTACCGGTGTAGTTTATACGAACGATATTTCCATTGGCTGCCGATGCCATCGAATGTCTCCTTTTCCTGCACGGGAAATGCCCGGCAATCTGGCGACATACCCCTAAATGATTGGCCGACAGAAATTGACAGGGAATATCCCTGGTCGTTCGGTATATTGCGAAAGTTATCAGTGAGGCAGGACAGGTGCAATCTGTGTCGGGAGTGTCACGCAGGTCGCCAGATCGTTACCTGCACCGGTGTCGGATTGTAGTCGTTCACCGGATTGTTGATCTGGGGGCAGTTGGAAATGATCGTAAGGACGTCAGTTTCAGCGCGCAGGTCGACGAAGTCACCGGGTTTGGAAATGCTTGGGCCCATATCCATGTCGCCGTCCTTGCCGACCGGTACATACATGAAGAAATTAACGTTTGCCGCCATATCACGCTTGCCGAGACCGAATTTGGCCATTTCCGCGAGGAAGTTTTCACGGCAGCCGCTCTGATTATCAACATCGTATCGATATTTGTTCAGATCTGCCGAGCAGCATCCGCCGATGGTGTCATGAAAGCCGCATGAATCCTCGACGATTGTCAGCAGCGGTGTCAGCCCTACGGAATACAGCGTGGTGCCTTTGGAAAGAAAAATGCCGGTTTCGTTGATCTTCATCGTATCGGCGGCAGCATAGCGGTCATCATGGTCGTCGGCGTTCCAGCACAGGAAATCGACCGCCTGTTTTCCATTTAGGTCGATGATACGCATCATCTCACCCGTCTTGAGGACGCGACTCCATCCGGCGCGGGCGGCGATGGTAGTGTCTTCGATGATGTCTCCGGTTATGGCTGGCTTGTCAGTCATGTTGGGGCTCCTTATCCGAATAGGTCAAATGCGGCGGCGAGATATTCCCGGGTATTTTCTCGCGGAAGATTGTGACCGCAGTTCTCAATCAGGGTCACTTTTGCGTTCGGCAGACGCCTTGCCAGCTCGACCGTGGTTTGTTCCGCGGGGCAGGGCTTGTCTTCCGTGCCATGGATCATGGAGATCTGGACGCCGCGGGCGTTAAGCGCATCGAACTCCGCGTCGCTGACTTTTCCTGCATCTATATATTGCTGGCGGGGCGGTGCGAACATATTGCCGAAATATTCCGCGTAACCATCCTGCGCAAGAAAATCCCAGCGTCCTTCGATCATGGCGTCGCTGACGGCGGCGGGGTCGGCGAACATATCCGCCATGGCGGCGCGCAGTTCGTCGCGGTCGGCGGGTAGGGACCAGAAGGCATCCAGCGCAGGGGTCAGGGGATAGGAAGTGCCCACGGTGCTGCTTGTCAACACATGGGTGACACGATCGCTTGTGGCAGCAATTTTCATCGATAATGCTCCGCCCATCGAATGGCCAGCGATACCACAGGGCCCATCGGGGAGTAGATCGAGCAACGCAACGCCCTGGCGTATCCAGAGATCGATATCGAATAGCGGCATATCCGATTTTCGGCCCGACCCGCCAAAACCGATCAGGTCGGAGGCGAAAAGGTGATAGCGGTCTGTCAGCGGCGCGATGGCGGGTTCGAAATTCCCCATGATCGATGTACCTGGTCCGACGCCGTGTAACATCAGCACTGGAAAGCCTTTGCCGCCTTCCCAGTAGTGAACGTCGTAACCGTGGATGTCGGTGTGTCGGCTTTCAATCATAATAGCGATAGTCCCGGATATTTTATTAGAACCAATCTTTCGGCCAGACGCGGCTAAAATCCGTCCGGGCCATCATACAACGGCGATAGCGTTGATTTCGATCATGCAGCGGGTATCGGTCGCTAACTGGACAATCTGGACTGTCGTTGTCGCAGGCTTGGCATCGCCAAAATATTCCGCCCAGACTTCGTTCATCGCATCCTGATCGGATAGATCGGTGACGTATCGCGAAGCGGTCACAATATCTTCGAATGTGGCACCCACCGCATCCAGACCTTTTTTGAGATTTTCAAGCGCCGCCCGCGTCTGACCGCGCATATCTATCGGCAGATTGTCGAATTCCTCTGGCCGGTGGGGGTGATGATGATACACCGGCGCCGCAGTAACGCCCGCCAGATGGACATGTGTACCGCCTGTAACCTTGATTGCTGGGGCGTAGGGCATCCACATGTCCGGTGCATCGGGCCAGTGGATGTGTTCGATGATCTTGCTCATGAGACACTCCAAGTAAGTTCCTGACCGTGAGTGTGGAATCTATGGGGGAGGGGCGCAAGCTGGCCGGGCGGAAAAGAGACAGCTCGAATAAGCAGCCTTTCTCGACCGATATGGGCGATGGTCAGTCCGCTTTGACTTTTTCTACCTGTTTTTTGCCGCCCAACCACTTGATCGCGGTGACGGAGCCGATAACGATCGCAGCACCCAAAAGCTGCCGTGGCGTAAGGACCTGACCCAGCAAAACAAATCCCATGGCGATACTTCCAACCGGTTCCAGGTTCATAACGAGCGATGCTCTTACCGCCCCGATATGGGCGATACCGGCAAAAAAAGAGGCGACTGCGACGGTGTAGAACACGGGAACACAGATGTAGCCTACCCAGCCGTGGGTTGTTTGCGGCAGACTGAGGTCGCCGACGACCACAGAAGCGATCACGAACAGCGCCGCAGCTGAAATATGCATGTGAAGTGTGACCGACCGCGCATTGTCGGTCTTGAGAACGCGGGCGCTAAGGAGGGCCGTCGCCGCCATTAAAACCGAGGCTAATGCAGCAAAACCGACACCCAGGGCATTTGCAGAATCTCCCGTTATCTCGAGGGCGAGCGCTAGTCCTGCGAAGCCGCCAACAAGTCCGGCGACAAGGCCGCGATTGAGTTTTTCCTGTCCGGTGGCCCAGGCGCCAAGACCGGTAAGCATCGGATAAAGGTAGAATACCAGGACCGCGAGGCCGACCGCGACGTGATTGAAGGCGGACATCAAACAGTACGCCATGGTCCCGTTGAGCACGCCGAGCCCAAGCGCGGCATATCGCTCCCGCTTGGGTAAGGGAATCGCGAGGCGCGAAAATTTCATGATCAGGTACAACGCGACGAGCGTAAAAATCATGCGCCCTGTGATGAGGGTCAACGGCGTCGTCCCACTTTCGTATGAAAAGACAGCGAACACATTGTTCCCCGCGAAGGCGAGGGCACCGATGATGACAATTATGTAGCCGATAGCAGCGGGGGACTGGTTCATACCCCATTTCACTGCCTTATTGTTGCTGCGGCAATGGGCAAACACCCGAAAAATCGAATCGTTTTGAGGTAATCGAGGCGGGGCGAGTTCGTTGAGTAAAACGTATAGCTGTCGCCACCGTTCCCGCGTATCGATCAGAAACGCGAACTCGATATGTAGGGGCGCAATTAAGGATAACGCGGGATACTCTCGACGTTACACCGAGGCCCTTGAATACGATAACTTCTTTCGTAATACCATTTCCTTGCCAGTTCGCATCGTTTCAGGACGAGGGCTGTATAAGAGATGGCGCTTAAATGGCCGTGAGCGCCGGTCAGGCTCCGCCCGCTCGCGTTACCAACGCCGGCCGGGGAGCCTGGTTCCCCGTTGTCGTAGGTAACCGCGGCCGAACACTCCAAGCGCTAAAAGCATTATCATCTGGGATAAATAGGCGATTATCGTGCAATTAGATTTTGCATCTTTTTATCAATGAGGAAGGGGTATCACCGAATTGTTCGAACGGTAATTTGACAAAAATTCTGACACTACAACCCCGACCTCGGGAGAGTTAAGCGATCCCGATTGTCAGATCTCCGACGCCCTCGATTGCGCCTGCCAGTGTGTCACCTTTTTCGACAGGTCTGGGTCCTTTTGGCGTGCCGGTGAAGACGATATCGCCCGGGTGTAGTGCGCTATAATGCGATAGGCGCGACAAGATCTCCGCGGCACCCCAGATCAAGTCCGAAATATCGCCGACCTGACGCGTGTCTCCGTTCACGCTGAGCGTTATGGCACCGCGATGTGGATGACCGATTTCTGACACCGGGGTGATTGACCCTACCGGCGAAGCCCCCGCGAAACTTTTGCAAAGATCCCAAGAATGCTCGTTTGCGATACACTCTCTCATGATATCCCGGCGGATCATATCGAATCCGACTGCGTAGCCGAATACATGCTCCAGCGCGCTCGATTCAGAGATGTTCTCGCCTGCTCTATCGATAGCGATAACCATTTCGACTTCCGGGTCCAGTTGCTGGGTAGCTGGAGGATATACCAGCGTGTCGCCATCATTAATGAGAGAGTCCGCTGGTTTTAGCGAAACGCCCGGGACCGAACCGGCCTTCTGTCCCAGCCCGGTTTCGGCGGCGTGATCGGCGTAATTTCGTCCGATAGTATAGATCCGCCTTACCGGAAACCGGTCGCTGCTATTGCGGATGGCGATGGATGGCGGAACCCAGGGTAAAAAATCTAGAGACATCAGAGGCTTCTTTCCACATTATCGACGTTTTCGGCTAAATACCGGACTTTTTAGGTTTAACGGATTGTTCAGGTCTCATCAGCATGATGGTCCCAAAAAACTACGGAATACTGGCTACAATACATGCCGGATGGTATGAACTACAGACGGTCTGAACCCACTATACGGGTCTCCGAAGCTATTCGATCCGATGGCGAGTCGGGTGCGTCTGCCGGCGATACCTTACACCACGCGCCACCTACACCGGAAAACCTAGTACATTTGGAAAAGGCCGTCAGCGAACGCCGCGCCGAACCGCATGACCGTAACCGGACCTAGTATTTCAGCCGGGTGCCAGCGCGCCCTTTATGATTTTCCGGGTTGGCGTCATTGGCATTTGTCCGACGATCTCGAGCCGTTCAGGCCACTTCATTTTCGCGACATCGTTTTTGCGAAGCCAGTTGCAAATTTCTCCGAGGGTCACCGATGCGTCAGGTTGTAGTTGAATGTAAACGCAGGCACGTTCTCCGAGGACGTCGTCGGGTACCGGTGCGATGGCCGACATCAGAACGGCGGGATGGTTGTCGATAACGGCTTCGATATCGGTAGGGTTGATCTTGATGCCGCCGCGATTGATGAGATCCTTCTCGCGCCCTGTGATACGAACTAGTCCGTCCGTATCGCGGCAGGCAAGATCGCCTGTCCTGAACCAGCCGTCACCGGTGAATGCCGTCCGATTGGCTTCGTCGTTGTTGAAATAGCCTGCAATAATTGAACACCCTCGGATTTCAAGCGCGCCCTCTTCTCCGTCGGCGACGACGGATCCTTTATCGTCGATCATCCGGGCTTCGAAAGTTGGAGTAGAGCCGCCGAGGCTTTCGCAGCGAATGTCGGCAGGGCCATCGAACGGAGTGTGAAGGCCCATGAAGCATTCGGTCATGCCCCACATCTGACCGACCGACCCGTTGGGCATTGCCTTTTCCAGTGCGTAGGCGATTTCCGGAGGACAGGCGGAACCAGATATCGTCGCGATGCGAACCGACGATAGGTCGCCATTGTCCAGAAGTCCGGCCTTCAGGCATGCGGCGACATGCGCCGGGGCGACGAACATCACGGTCGGTTTGCTGGCTTCGATCAACTCTATCAGCGTCGGCGCTGTAAAGGCTGGCATCAGCAGGCTGGCCGCACCCACCATCAATGTCAGGTTCAGGACGCAGATACCAAACGCATGTGTGAATGGAGGGCCGCCAAGCACGATATCATCGCGCGTCATATTGTATATCGGCCCGGCAATCCGGTTGTTGGCCAGCATAGTCTGATAATTGTGTACGACGGCCTTGGGGGCCGAAGACGTACCCGATGTGAAACAAAGGATCACCGGATCCGACGCGACTGGAGGGTTTTCGATCTGGTCTTTGGTCCCCTCTTTGATTAGCCGGGGCAGGGACAGCGTGCCGTCAGGTGCACTGCCCGACGCAACAATGACGTGTTCCAGCGTTTCCACTCGGGTACACATGTCGAGCATGGCGGCTGCCGCGTCGTAACTGTCGGCCGCGGGAGCACAAATAACTGCGCGGGCACTGCCGTGTTTCAGTAACGGTTCCATCTCGCCGGCGCGATAGGCCATATGCATCGTCGATAACACACCACCCATCATGCAGACCGCGAAGTAGACGGTCATGAATTCGATCTGGTTGGGCAACTGGATCGCAACAACGTCGCCCTTGCGAATACCAAGTTCGAGCAGACTATTTGCGAGACGCAGCGCGTTTTCACGGATCTGGGCGAACGTAATTTCCTCGCCGCCGCCGATGGCCGCGATCGCGTCGGGCGTCTCCTTGCTCCATTTGTCGAGCCAGTCAGTGACGGTATCGCCGTTCCAGTTTCCCATCCGTAGGTGTTTCGATGCTATCCGTGGGTCGAAATCGAGCGATTTGCGCAATTCGATCGCTTCGGCCCGAAATTCAAACCGCTCCGCATGGGGGATAAAGCGATCGCTGCGAAATCTCCGGCCGCCGCCAAGGTCGTAAAGGCGGTGGTAATTGTGCCGCTTGAACTTGCGGCGTTCCATGATGGTTCGGATATAGGTTACCTGGTCCTGGGTCAGGCCGAATTGACGGGCCAGTTCTGCATCGGACATGCCGCGATCCGCACGCGTGGCTTCGATCTGCTCCCAGTCCAGTTCGCGAACCGCATCGCCACGCCGCACCTGTATGTTGTGACTCATCTCGAAGACGGACTCGCCGTATGTCTGGATCATCTCCTCCGACATACCGATCTGGCTGCGTTTGAGGCCGCGGGTCACTATTCGGCCTCCGCCTTTGCCGCCATCCGGGTCTCGTAGCGGCGAATAGGATCTGCCTGTGGCGACTGATTGGCGATTGGACATACCCGCATGCATTCGAAGCACTGTCCAAGCAGGCCGCCGGATCCAACGGACATCTTGTACCAAAGGATTTTATTTTCCGCGTCGAACAACAGGTCTTCTCGTTCTTCCTCGTCCTCCGCCCGGATGGCGTCTGCGAGTACCCCGGGAACTGCTTCGAACTGCTGGGTCATTTCTGCGCAGGACGCCATGTCGTAGCGCATTTCCGCCTGATTACCATCTTCGTCAATGTCACCAGACAGGCACTGCACCGGGCAGAATTTCATGCAGGGTGTTTGCCCAGATCTACTGAACAGATCGACGCAGGACGTGGTTGGGCATGGGTTTTCCTGCATGGGTTGATCCGGCGGCAACTCCAGTTCGGTAAAGACCGACGCGAAATACATGTACCCGAATTCGGGATGCAGCAGGATATCACCCGCCAGTGACCGAGCACCGATCCCGGCGATTTCGGCGTGCAGTTTCAGGCTTTGGAACGGCACCCTCGGGCCGGCTTCGGTATCCATATCCGGCGGGCAGTAAATAGCGCGTTTACCAAATTTATTTTCAATGTAGAACGCGGCGCCGTAGGCTACGGTGTAGGCCCGCACCTCTGTCGAACCGAAATAACCTAACGCTTTTGCAGGAACTGCCCAAGCGCCCTGCGTCTGTCCGCCGACTCCGAGCGATATAATGGACTTTGCGCGCGGCCACAAATCCGATGGGCGATGTCCCTCCGGCGCGATGCGGTTGACCGCATCAATATCCGCAACGCCGGCAATCAGAGCGCCTTTTTTCAGACAGTATTCTAGGATCGCTTTTTTCGCTTCTTGGGGGTCTATATCGGATTTTACAGTCATGGGTTTTTCCTGCTGCATTACGGCAGATTCTAGAATTTCAGAAAATAGCGCTATTTTTCGCCATAGGTATATGGCCTAAATGTCACTCACTATCCAAAAAAACTGGCATGACATCCATTGTGCCGCAGAAATGAATGCTAGTCAGGACCGGCATTTCCAAACCGATAGATTTCAGAGCGTTTTTTTCGCCGAGCCGCGTGCTGTAGTGCTCACCAAAATTGCACATATGGCGAAATCCGTACTCCCGCACAATTTCACTAACGCTCAGGTTTTTTGGAGGAGAGCCCTAGAGGTTGCGTCGGGACACAATCGAGCCGGACCGATTTCAAATAGGATTTGGCGGACACGACGCACCATTTGCAGAAACAGACACAGAGCGTCCGTTCGCTGACGCCGGCAACCGCCATCATATCCCGAAAACGAGAGTTTTTGTCCGCGTGCAGATCGTTGAATTCTTCTACGCGTTTGACGGAACAAGGGTCAATCCCGGCTTCGTCGTAGCTGTTCTGCGGTCTTTTCGAGAGGTTGTGCGGCAGGAATTTCTGCGGGGCGGCTGCCAGCAGGTCGCCAATACGTCTTCGGTGCGGGAACCGTCGCCTCGTTTCCCGCTGGGGTCCGCCTCCGAGGAGATAAGCCCGTTTGCCCGCCGCACCGGCCTGCTGTCACGTGGAGTGTTGACACGGTCAAATCGAAACGCGTCATTCGTTCGAATGGCTAAACATCGCATAGCGGTCTCGGAAACGATGCCGATTTCGGGCTTAATCAAGACCTGAACGCAGCTTTTAGATGTCCGGACGGTGAAGGGCTCGGTCGTATTAATCAAGGCGATTTCGGGAGGACGGACGGTTTGGCTCAGCGGTGCGGGCGCATCGAACTTCACGGTGAAAAACATCGCATGCTTAGAAGATCGGCCGATCCCTGCCGTAATGCGGTATCGTTCCCCAATTTTAATTCTGTTGTCATTACCGGTATCTTGCGCCCATGTCTGCGCGAGAGGTAAACATGAAGCTCCAGACGGAGCTCCGGCGACGGCTTACCTTCTGGGCATGTATTTAATTCTTGATTTGCGTCGCCGTTGCCATTTTGGCTGTCGGTGCCAGTCTGGACTATGCGCTGTATAATTTTTTACTTAGCTGACGGAGTTCCCATATGCATAACGATATCCATCTGACCATGGCAACATGGGACTATGATCACGTCCGAGATATTGCGTCCGGGCTGGTAAAGCCGAAGGGGATCGAGATCACTCACTTGCAGATGGAAGTAGAAGAAATCTTCTACCGTTTTGCGAAGTCGTTTGAGTGGGACGTCTCGGAACTGTCGTTTGCCAAGTATTGTTCGATCATGTCACAGGATAATCCGCCGATCACCGGTATCCCCGTTTTCATCAGCCGTGTGTTTAGGCACTCGGCGTTCTATATCCGGAGCGATGGGGGTATCAAACAGTCGTCTGATCTTAAGGGGAAACGGATCGGTATTCCGGAATGGTCGCAGACGGCAACTGTATATGCTCGCGGCTGGCTACATCATCAGGGTGGCGCGAAGTTGGACGAGGTTGAATGGGTGCAGGCAGGCGTCAACGCGCCGGGCCGGGTAGAAATGGCAAACCTGAACCTGCCGAAGGGCGTCAGCTATACGCAGGTCGCAGACAAATCGCTGGTCGAGATGCTTCTTTCCGGCGAAATCGACTGCATGATCTCAGCCCACCCACCGCATGAATTTGAGGAAGGCAACGGGGATATCGTGCGCCTGATGTCGGACTACCGTGAAGTAGAGGAGGCATATTTTAAGGACACCGGTATTTATCCCATCATGCACACCGTTGCGATAAAGCGTGATATTTACGAGGAATACCCATGGATTGCCCGTAACCTGATGACCGCGTTCGAAGAGGCGCGCGACCGGTCGGTGGCTCGCCTTACGGGTGTCACCGCTTCGCAGATTCCGGTGCCGTGGGGCTATGTGAACGCTGAACGAACCGCCGAAACAATATTCGGCAACGATGGAATCTGGCCCTACGGGATCGAATCCAGCCGGACCACGATCGAGGCGTTTCTACAGTATTGCAACGAGCAGGGTGTTACTCACCGGCAACTCGCGCCGGAAGACCTCTATGCGCCGGAGGCAATGTCGGAATTCGTAATCTGAATTGCCGATATCCCTAGTTTCCCCGCTGCGCCGAATGCGCTAGATAACGGACAACCCTCCGCGGTAGGGCGCTGACAGTAAGGAGGCGACGAATGTTTAAACGAATAACACTGAGGGCGTTAGGCATCTGCGCGCTGCTGCTCGCCACAACGATGGGGGCTGCAATGGCTGCGGATCTTGAAAACACGCTTTATTTAGAAACCAAGGATGGCAGGGTGGTCATAGAAATGCGGCCCGATCTTGCACCTAAACACGTTGCTCGGATTAAAGAGCTGGCGCGTCAGAAATTCTATGACGGGATAACGTTCCACCGGGTGATCGACGGTTTCATGGTCCAGACGGGTGACCCGGATGGTGATGGCACTGGCGGATCCGGTCAGAACCTGCCGCCCGAATTCTCGTCCGAAAAGCATGTACGCGGAGTGGTCTCGATGGCACGCGCAGCGAGTCCGGCTAGCGCCGACAGCCAGTTTTTCATCATGCTTGGAGATTCCGAATGGCTCGATAATAAATATTCGGTTTGGGGCAAAGTTACGTCGGGCATGGAACATGTGGACAAGATCAAGAAGGGTGACGAAGCCCGAAACGGATCGGTATCTAATCCCGACAAAATCGTCACCATGCGCGTTGCCGCCGACGTTGAGGCGAAATAGTGGCCCTATGAAGGTCGCTTGAATTTCGTGCGTGCCTTCTCGACCGTCTCGCGGAATTCGCAACCGTCTACGTGGTCGTTGACCATCCCCATCGCCTGCATGAAAGCGTACGCGGTGATTGGTCCGACGAACGACCAGCCGCGCTTTTTCAGTTCCTTTGAAAGAGCGGTTGATTCTGTCGTTTTTACAAGCGTGCGTATTGTTTTGTAGTCGAGTTTTTCGGGGCGTACTTTTTCATCCGGTTCGTATTGCCAGAAAAATGCTCCAAGGGTGCCGAATTCTTCGGCCATTTCGATGGCGCGCTTCGCATTGTTGATCGTTGATTCAATCTTGCCACGGTGACGGACGATACCGGTGTCCTTCAGCAAGCGGTTGACTTCCAGATTTCCGTATTTTGCGATCTTTTCGTAGTCGAAGTTGGAAAAGGCAGCGCGGAAATTTTCGCGCTTACGCAGAATGGTCAGCCAAGACAGTCCAGACTGAAATCCTTCCAGGCAGATCTTTTCGAATAAGCGGTGGTCGTCCGCGACCGGCATGCCCCACTCGTCATCGTGATAGGCCATATAGTCCGGCGTTTCATCCGGCCAGAAGCACCGTATCTTGCCGTCGGTGCCTCTTTTCAATCCTCTTTTCAGCCGTCCCGCCATGCATGCCTCGCTGTTTTGCGTGCAGAAAATATGTTCGGCGGACAGCGTCGGGCCAAGCCTTTTCTTGACCTACTGGCGCAATACGCTCAGTGACATCCCATGACACGGGAAATTCATTACAAGATGTGGCAGCTCGCAGGGCCGATCATTATCTCGAACATATCGGTTCCGATGTTAGGGGCGGTGGACACCGCCGTGATGGGACACCTTCCGGATGCGAAGTATCTAGGCGGTGTTGCGGTGGGCGCCCTGGTATTTACCTTCATTTACTGGGGTTTCGGGTTCTTGCGAATGGGAACGGGTGGCTTGACGGCACAGGCGTTTGGCGCGGAAGACGCCGACGAGATCCGCGCCTGTCTCGCCAGGGCCGCTGTCATAGGTATCCCCGTCGCGTTGATCCTGATTATTCTGCAGGCGCCCATCGCGTGGGCCGCGTTTTCTATTTTAGAGGCGACTACCGAAGTCGAGTTGCTCGCAGAGGAGTATTTTTACACCCGGATCTGGGGGGCACCAGCGACGCTGATGAATTTCGCGTTGCTGGGATGGTTTATCGGCGTACAGAACACGAAAGCGGCCTTGTGGCACCAATTGATCCTGAACGGAGTAAACATCGTACTCGATCTCGTCTTTGTCATCGGGTTTGGCTGGGGGGTCGCAGGTGTGGCAGCAGCGACGGCGATGGCCGACGTGGCGGCGGTCGCATTCGGGCTGTGGCTGGCGCTGCCCATCCTCCGACGGCTTGGTGGCGCGTTCGTGCGCGAAAAAATTCTGGAAGGCGAGAAGATCCGGCGAACGGTTGCACTCAACATCGATATTTTTATCCGCACAATTTGCCTAGTTTCTGCGTTTGCCTATTTCACAGCGCAAGGGGCCGCTTTCGGCAACGTGGTCCTCGCTACCAACGCAGTGTTGCTGAATTTTCAGACTTTCATGGCGCATGCACTCGACGGTTTTGCATATGCGGTCGAGGCGATGGGAGGGCGGGCGATCGGCGCCCGGGACCGCGACGCTTTTCGCGAGGCCGTGCGAGTTTCCATGTTGTGGGGAACGATCGTGGCTATCGGGTTTTCGCTTGTTTACCTGATGGGAGGTAGTGCGATCGTCGACCTTCTGACAGGGATCGACGATGTTCGCGACGCGGCACGGGAATACATCTCCTGGTCTGTAGTAATGCCGTTGATCGCCGTGTTTCCTTTTATTCTCGATGGTGTTTACCTGGGTGCTGCGCGCGGACGGACCATGCGCAATGCGATGATCGCGTCTTTGGTAACCTATCTCGTTGCCTGTTTCTTCTTTGTCCCGGCATGGGGAAATCACGGGCTTTGGGCTTCTCTTTTGATTTTCATGGGGGCGCGGGGGATTACACTGGGACTTCGCTATCCGGCACTGCAACGCTCGGTCGGAGCGGCCTGAACGGGTACATCTTCTGGACATTTCTCTGTCGAGGGGATACGACATATCAAACGCGTGGTGGGAGCGACAAGATGAAGGTTCCGGCAATGGTGACCGGCATGGCGGTGTCCGCTGTGCTGGCCTTTTCTGCGAACGTTTACGCAGATTCCGCTCGCACGACATCATCGAATACTGGCGATTACATATCGTTGCTGATTATCGGCAGTGTTGCGAAACTCGACGATGTCACGACATCAAGCGGTACTCTGCAGGAACGGAATACGGATGATACCACGGCGGCGCCCGGGTTCGTGGTAGGTTACAATTGGGCCAAGAAGGGCATCCCGATCCGGTCGGAAATCGAATATCACTACCGTGTGCGGTTCGATTTTGACACGCGCGTCATCGGCACCGCGGGTTACGGGAACCAGCTTTCCACACACGCGTTGCTGGCGAATGCATATTATGATTACCAGTTAAGCGATACCTTGGCTTTGTTCAGTGGCGGAGGGGTCGGCTGGGCGCAGAATGTGTCGGATGTCACTCGTACATCGCTTGTTGGTGCGGCGACCGGAACGGACCGGACGGATGAAACAGACAATTTCGCCTGGAATTTAGCTTTGGGCGCTATCTGGTCGTTTGCTGAAAACTGGGACCTTGAACTCAAGTACCGGTATATCAACCTAGGAGAAGTTTCGAGCGGTCCGCATATCGACGGGACTATAATTAAGGCAGATACCTATACCGCGCATGATGTCATTATTGGCTTCATGTATCGCTTCTGACGGCAGGAAAGGGAGAACAAAATGACCGACAACCCGCATGACGCAGAGGATATCGCCGTCTATGAGAAACAGGGGTTCGGTAATCGGGTCGGTTTTGGAAAAAAGCCGGCGTTGCTGGTCATAGATTTCATCAACGGGTTCAATGATCCCGATGCCTTCGGCGGCGGTAATATCCAGGATGCGATCGACAACACGGCGGAACTGCTGGCTGTCGCGCGGCATATGGATTTGCCGATCGTGTTCACCAGTCATGTTTATGCGGAGGACGGGTCTGAAGATGGCGTTTTCAACCTGAAATCTCCCGGCCTCGCCAAGCTCAAACGCGGCACCAAGGAAGTGGAGGTTGTGGAAGAGCTAACACCGCGCCCGGGAGAGCGTGTACTCGAAAAACACTACCCTTCGGGCTTCAGCAATACAGATTTGACGGGATGGCTTGCTCAGCGTGGTGTCGACACAGCGATCGTGACCGGCTGCACGACGTCTGGTTGCGTCCGGGCGACAGTCGTTGATGCCATGTCGAACGGGTTCCGTCCGATCGTTCCGCGGGAATGTTCGGGTGACCGTGCAAACGGCCCGCACGAAGCGAACCTTTTCGACATTGATCAGAAATACGGCGATGTGATGTCTCTGGAGGAAGTTTTAGACGAACTCGACCGGCTGGCGCCCGAGCAGGCTAACATCGTACAAAAGGAGGAGTAAGAAATGCCGGATTCACTTGGTTATCGAGCCAATTGGGGTGTCATCGTCCCGTCTACAAATACGTCGGTTCAGCCCGAATTCGAAGACATGAAACCACGTGGTGTCACCAATCATACTGTCCGTATCTGGATACCCGACGAGCCGGTAAATTCTGATGAGGAATTTAATGAGCTGATGGACAATATCCGTCGCGAATTCGACAACGCCATTGAACGGGTAATGACCTGCAATCCCGACTATATCGTTATGGGTATGTCGGCAGAAACGTTCTGGGATGGTTTGGAAGAGTCTATTCGGCTCCGCGAGCGCGTTAAGGAATTGTCTGGACGCAGTGTCGCCATGGGATCGGATGCTTCGCAGGCCGCACTAAGGTGTTATGGCGACATTAAAAAGATCTGCGTGATTACGCCGTATTGGCCCGTGGGCGATAAGAACGTGAAAAAGTTCTTCGAGGATTGCGGTTTTGAAGTTTTGGCGATCAAGGGCCTAAAATGCGACAGCCCGGCCAATATAGCCCAGGTGACAGAGGCGCAGTTGATGGACGGCCTGGTAGAGCTTAATGAACACAATCCGGACGCAATCGTTCAGGTCGGGACCAATCTTGCTATGGCGCGCTTGGCAGGTGAGGCAGAGCGCTGGCTGAAAAAACCGGTAGTTGCGATCAATACCGCAACTTACTGGTATGCAATGCGGGCTAACGGCATGGACGATATCGTAGAGGGTTTCGGATCGTTGCTCACCGATTTTCGTGAATTGCCGAAAAGCTATCTCGAGACGGAGGCGGGCCGCAAAGCCGTCGCCGCTTAGGCCAAGTACCGCAGATTATTTCGTGAAGGGCGGGCCATTCGGCTCGCCCTTTTTTATCAGCTTGAACTCTTATGGTTCCACTCGTGGGTTCGGATGGATGCTTCCGCAACCTCTCGCAAGGTCATGCGTTGCTCCGAGACCCAAATTGTGTCGTCGCCATGGAGAACGCGATGATAGGGGTACTGTTGAACGAGGTTTTATAACGAGAATTAGGCGGTGAAAATCAGCGCACCGAACTGAGTCGCAGTCACGCAGACTGGCAGTTCTTTTAGCCGTCACTGTTTTCGTTGTGGGAGGCAACGGCTTCCGGCGTGTCTAGGTCGATCAGGACCCCCGGATTTACGGTCGACACTTCGTGCACTTGATCCGCGTTGGCACCGATTAGATGGCGCGCCCCGACATCTCCGGACACCGATGAAATTTCTTCAAAATACCGTCGAGCCCACAACACAGGGTTCCCCCGCTTGCCAGCATGTGTCGGAACGATGATGGATTGGCCGGCACCCGGGTCGAATTCGTCTATCAGAATGTTTAAATCGCCCGCTCTAACGCTAGGCATGTCTCCCAATGCGACCACAGCGCCATCGCAGATAGCGGGCAGGGCAGATAATCCCGCCCGGAGGGATGTACTGAGACCATCGGTGTAATCGGGGTTGCGGACGAAGCGGAGATCCATCTCTTTAAGCGCGTTCTCTACTTGCTCCGATTCGTGTCCAAGTACGACAATCACTGGCGATACGTTGCTGTTAAGCATCGCGCGGGCCGCGTGAACGACCATTGGTACGCCGTCGACATCGACCAGCATCTTATTGGCTGATCCCATCCGCCGGGATTGACCTGCGGCGAGCAAAATGCCGCCAATGGCAGGGCCGACCTCATCGGTCAAGTCGTCCAGTTCCTCCTGATCGCGTGATACGGGGCGTCCGGGCATTTCTTTCAGCATGCCCCCGACACCCATGCGGGTCAGGTCCTCCGGCGTAACGTCCACACCTGCGACAAGCCTTTGAAGCACCCAGTCGAAGCCATGTAGCCGGGGAGAGCGGGCGGAGCTGGGAATCCCCAACACACGCGTGTCTCCCATCTTCGCGAAGAGAAGTAGGTTTCCCGGATCCACGGGCAGACCAAGATGATCGATTTCGCCTCCTGCCGCGACGACAGCCGCTGGCACTGTATCGCGTCGGTCGACGATGGCCGATGCGCCAAGAACTAATACGATATCGCATCCTGCGGCGGCCAGAGCGCTGAGGTTTTCCGCTACAGCTGCCTCTTTATGTTCGCAATGGCGTTCGTCGGCAATATCGAGGCCCATGGCAGACAGGCGAGCCGCCGTGGCACTGCTTGCCTTCGACACAAGGCTTTTCTTCAATCCGGGTACCAAGGTCTGAATAAATCCGATTTTCGGAGTTCCGAATGGAGACACGCGAACGGGTGGATCATTCTCTTTTGCGATTGCGACACATCTTCTCACCGTGTCGCCGGAGACACCAAATGTGATGATTTTTACTGTTGCGGCTACATGGCCCTTGGAGACCGTATCGTACGGTCGGAGGGTCGAGACGGTTACTGCTTCATCGACGGCATTCAGTCGATGTACAGTCTCGGCGTCGATCAGCGCGACGCCAGCGGTTTCGGCACGGAGATTTGCGCGCCCGGTATTGCCTCCGGACGCCACCAAATTCTTGTTTTGCAACGCTTTTGCAATCGTTAGCGCCGCTTCATTCTCGTTTAGGTCACCATCCTCGAGCCGCGCCGCAACGACCGAACTGATGCCGGCGACAGCCAGTTGAGCAATATCATCCTTATCGAGAACTCGGCCTTTGGGTAGAAGGCCATCGGCGAGACGCATTGAATGAGCGAGGATCGTATTCTCAGCGTCCTTCAGTGCTACATCTCCGAATTTCATCTGCCCACCCAGGCCGGAACCGTCACGCAGCCGCCCGCCCTTCGATCTTACGATGGAGAACTTCCGTTATCTGGGCCAGGATCGAAACCGCGATCTCTGCCGGCGATATGGAGCCGATGTCGAGGCCCACCGGGGCGTGGATCCGCTCAATCTCCGTTTCCGTGAAGCCGGCGGCGGATAGCCTTTCAACGCGGCCCGCGTGGGTTTTTCGGCTGCCGAGTGAGCCAATATAGAATGCGTCCGATTTCAGCGCGACTTCCAACCCGGGATCGTCCAGCTTAGGATCGTGGGTGAGGGTGACGACTGCCGTGCGGCGGTCGGGATCGAGTTCCCGCATAGCGTCGTCTGGCCATTCGCCGTTAAGGCTGATACCGGGGAACCGCTCATCGGTCGCGAAGGAGGCACGGGGATCAATCACTGTGACGTCGTAACCGGTGACTGATGCCATGCGCGACAACGGTTGCGCGATGTGCACGGCGCCTACAATCAGCATCCGAAGCGGCGGATTGAAAACCTCTATGAATATCCGTCGTCCGCCTACGTCATGAACTTTGTTTCGGTCGTCCAAGATAGACTGCCGAGTTATCGACAGAATTTCACCATGCTCGGCGTCAGGACCGCTCGCGGCATCGCGATAGATCAGTGTCTGTTCGCCGCTGTCGATATCGGTGGCGAGCGCAACGGCCTTTTTTGCGACCTGGTCTTCCAGCAATTGTTTCAGTGTTTCCTGTTTCATTCGACTTTCTCGACGTAAACATGGATCGATCCGCCACAGGCAAGACCGACTTCCCAGGCAAGTTCGTTCGTGACCCCGTATTCCAGGACCTTTGGTTTGCCATTTTTCATGACTTCCATCGCCTCGGCCACAACCGCGCCTTCGATACAGCCACCTGAAACGGAGCCCACGAGCTTGCCGTTTTCATTGACTGCCAGATGGCTGCCGACGGGACGGGGGGACGAGCCCCAGGTGGATACGACGGTGGCTAACGCCACGTTCGTGCCGTCTGCGCGCCACGCCGCGGCTTCGTTGAGTACGTCGTCGTCCTGCGACAGCCCGGTTGCTACATTTCCATCAGCCATTCCTGAACTCCTTGTTTGCGCGGACCGCTGGGGCGGTTTAGCGCGTCGATCAGTTCTTCCAAGCTCACTAGATTATGCACCGGACGGAATTCGTCAACGGATGGCAGGATTGCCTGGATGCCTTGGCTCTTTGGTTGAAATCCGTCGAACCGAAGTAGTGGGTTGAGCCATATCAACCGCCGGCAGGATTTGTGCAACCGTTCGATCTCCGTGTGTAGTCCGCGTCCGGCATCGCGGTCTAGCCCATCCGAAATAAGGATGACGACAGCGCCTTGACCTAGTACGCGGCGGGACCAGAAGCGATTGAAATCGCTGAGACTTTCGCCGATCCGGGTGCCGCCGGACCAGTCTTCCACAGCCCCCGTCACCTGTTCCACGGCCAGATCGATATCCTTGTTTCGAAGGTAACGGGTGACATTGGTAAGCCGCGTGCCAAAAAGAAAGGTGTGCACCCGGTCGCGATCATTGGTTACGGCATGCATGAAATGGAGGAACATGCGGGTATACCGACTCATCGATCCGGATATATCGCAGAGGATAACGATCGGTGGTGGGCGGGAGCGCCGTTTACGGTATTTCAACGGTATGGAGTTTGCGCCAGACCGAAGAGCCGCGCGCAAGGTTCCCCGCATGTCGACGCGGGCCTGTCGCGTGCTGACCTGGTAGCGGCGGGTCGGAATCTCTGTGATCGGTAGCTGCATTTTCGCGATCGCGCGCTTTGCGGCATCGATTTCGTCGGCGGACATTTCTTCGAAGTCCATGGTTTGAAGCAATTCTCGTTCCGACACCGTCATGGCAGCGTCCAGCTCGATTTCCTCTTCCTGTTCTTCTTCCTGCTGGGATTCTGGCCGGTCATCATCCTTTTGGCTGAGGGCCTCCTGCAGCCGACGCAATGGCTGATCTTCCGGAGGGGGCTCCTCACCTCCATCAACGCTGGGCAGCAATATGCCCATCATCCGTTCCAGAAGTTTCGGGTCTTTCCAGAAGATATGGAATGCTTGATTGAACAACTCGTGCTGGTCATGTCGGTTTACGAACACCGCGTGCAACGCCCAGTAAAAATCAGATCGGCTCTGAATACCCACCGCCATGACGGCATTGGTCGCGTCGATGATTTTGCCCGGCCCGATCGGAAGACCAGCGGCGCGAAGCACCCGCCCGAAATGCATAATATTTGGTGCTAGCTTGTTGTCATCCAACCGGTCCAGCAACTGCATACCCGGTGTGAGGTCTGTATCGGTCGGGGTTTCGGGCATTCTTGGTCAGGACCCCGCGCTGATGCCCGCCTTTACCTCGTCGAGGATTTGAGCGGCCTCTGAACCCTGAACCCTCTCGATATCGTCCTGGTACTTCAGCAACACGCCCAGTGACGAATTGACGGTTTCAGGATCGAGATCAATTTTGTCGAGCTGGATCAGAGCATTCGTCCAGTCAATTGTTTCTGCGACGCCCGGCTGTTTGAAAAGGTCGCGGTTGCGGAGGTGCTGAACGAATTCGACCACTTGCTGGGTCAGTTTTTCGGGTGCATCCGGTACCTTCACCTTCAGAATTTCGAGTTCCCTCTTTGCATCCGGGTAATCGACCCAGAAGTAGAAACAGCGGCGTTTGATGGCGTCGTGAATTTCCCGCGTTCTGTTTGAGGTGATGATCACGATTGGCGGTTTCTTCGCCTTCACGGTGCCGATTTCGGGAATGGTGACTTGGAAATCGGAGAGCACCTCGAGCAGGAATGCCTCGAACGGCTCATCCGTACGGTCCAATTCGTCGATCAGCAGGACAGGCGGTTCGCCGGTTTCGTCTTCCTCCAGCGCCTGCAAGAGGGGGCGCTTGATCAGGAACTTTTCGGAAAAAATATCCTCTTCGATACGTTCGCGGTCGCCCTGACCGGATGCCTCGGCGATACGGATATCTATCATCTGCATCGAATAGTTCCATTCGTACACTGCCGATGCGACATCCAGACCCTCGTAGCATTGGAGGCGGATAAGCCGGCGCCCGAGCGATTCTGAGAGAACCTTGCCGATTTCCGTTTTCCCGACGCCGGCTTCGCCCTCGAGAAACAGCGGGCGGCCGAGCTTTAATGCAAGATAAAGGGCGGTCGAGAGCGACCGGTCCGCGACGTAATTGCCGTTACGCAGCATCTCGAGCGCAGCATCAACGGAAGAGGGGAGTGTATCAGTCATTCGGGCAACCGTTTTGCTCTTACTCGTTGCAAACTATCCAAAAACGACGGGGAGACCAGAAAAATCTGATCTCCCCGAGGAAGAGGTCAGGCCCAGCACGTCGCCGGACCGCGGATGCTTCAGCCGTTAGCTTCCGCGACGGCGCGCTTCGCCATGATGGTGACGAGGTGAGCACGGTATTCCGCACTGGCGTGAATGTCGCTGTTCAAATCGGCGTCGTCCTGTTTGATACTTTCAACGGATTCCGGCGCAAAATTGGCTTCAAGAGCTGCTTCCATATCAGACTGACGGAACACGTACGGACCCGCGCCTGTGACGGCAACTCGGGTACCCTGTGGACCCTGGCTGACGAAAGTGCCTACTACGGCATAGCGCGATGCCGGGTTTGGGAATTTCATATAGGCGGCTTTTTCGGGAGTAGGGAAGATGACCTTTGTAACTAGTTCGTCTTCTTCCAGCGCCGTCTCGAACATCCCGGTGAAGAAATCATCTCCGGCAATCTCGCGCTTGTTCGTGTGAACTGTTGCGCCCAGGCCGACAACCGCCGAGGGATAATCCGCAGCCGGATCGTTGTTGGAGATCGACCCACCAATGGTACCCCGGTTACGAACCATGGGATCGCCGATCAGGCCGGCCAGCTTGGACAGTGCCGGGATGGCATTCTTGACGTCATCGGAGGCGTGGACCAACGCGTGCGGTGTCATCGCGCCGATGGTTACGGACCCGCTATCGACAGTGATGCCAACTAATTCGCCGATATCGGCCAGGTCAACCAGATCCGATGGCATGGCGAGGCGTTGTTTCAGGGTTGGCAGAAGTGTCATGCCACCGGCAACAAACTTACCTTCGTCCGCGTTTGAGACGCTCGACGAAGCTTCGTCTACTGACGACGCGCGCTTGTAATTGAAATCGTACATTGTGACTTTTCCGTTTAACCGTTTGTTTGCTGAAGTGACTGCCCCACCCTTTGGGGTGAATGGGCCGCAGGCCGTTTACCGGCTTTTCGACAGTGTTACGTGGTCATATCCTTGTGCGCGGCCAAGATCGCCTTGACGATATTGTGGTAGCCCGTGCATCGGCAGAAATTGCCTTCAAGTTCGTGCCGCACTGTTTTCTCGTCCAGTTCGTCTCGGTTGCGGTCGACGATACCGATCGCGCTCATGACCATACCGGGGGTACAGAACCCGCACTGCAGCGCGTGATTTTCGCGGAACGCTTCCTGCATCGGGTGCAGGGTATCACCATCGGCTAGACCCTCGATCGTGGTGACGTCTTTACCTTCGACCTGTCGAGCCAAAATGGTGCATGATTTGATCGGCAACCCGTCGATATGCACTGTACAGGCCCCGCACTGACTGGTGTCGCAGCCTACGTGTGTGCCGGTGAGACCGAGGCTTTCCCGTAAATACTGAACCAGAAGCGTGCGGTTCTCGACATTCGCCGAAAACTGCTTCCCATTCACCGTCATCGAGACATTGGTTGTCTCCATAGGATTCTCCTTAGTAGCCTGAAAACACTTAGTTCCCAGCAATTTTGAACGCCCAAACCTATCTTTGCTTGGCATACAGGACGTGGATTACGAGTTCGATCGGAACCCCCTTGTAGGCGCAGTAAACCGCCCGGAAATAGGCAGGTCAAGCGCTGAACGTCACTATCGGGTCGAATTTCGGATCAGGTTGCCACGATCAAAAGAACGACCACAACCACTGCAATCAGACCTCCAACCCAGATGGCCGGACTAATACCGCCGCCACTGGATTCCGGGACTGCAGTCGCTGTGTCGGATGCAGGTTCGGGTGCTGCGGTTGGCTCTGCCGCCGGTGTTTCCGCTGCTGCGGGTGCTCCCTCGGTAGGACTGCCGACTTCCTCTGCAAATTTTCCGAAAAACTCGTTTGCCATCTTCTTTGCGGTCGAATCGATGAGGCGTGAACCGATCTGCGCGAGCTTTCCACCGACCTGCGCATCAGCGACATACGTAAGGACCGTGGCGTCGCCATCTTCAGCAAGTTTTACTTCGGCGCCGCCCTTGGCGAAGCCCGCGACACCTCCCGAACCTTCTCCGGAAATCCGGTATCCGTTGGGTGGATCAATCTCGCTTATCGAGACCTTACCTTTGAACGTGGCCGAAACTGGACCCACCTTGGATTTCACTGTCGCCGAAAGCTCCGTCTCCGAATCCTTGTTAAGTTCCTGACAGCCTGGAATACATTTAGCGAGTATTTCTGGATCGTTCAGAGCATCCCAAACTTTGTCTCGTTCGGCCGGAATCTTGTATTCTCCGGTCATTTCCATTGCAAGTTTCTCCAATTCGTTGACGCTGAGGCATCGGCAGAAACTAGAGCGTTGGCTCAGGGGGGGCAAGGGATTGCCTCGTTATTCGGAGATAAATTTGGTAGAGCGCCTGCCGCCGGGGTGTAAACAGCCCGCCACCGGCGTAATGACTAATCATGCGAGATCGCTGTCTAGGTCTTCCTGAAGGTCTTAGGAGACTTCTCAAGGCGGTATATCTGGGACAGCGGGCGAGCGAGATGGCCTGAATTCTTATCTTGGTTCCGCATTAGCGCATGATGGACAGTGCTATTCGAGAGATTGCAGTTTTTTCCTTCACTGACAACCGTTTGATGTGCATGAATACGACGGTTTAGACGATTTGAACGCCGAAAGAACCGCTTTTGTACAGACCCCGCCGAATTCCGTTGGCCTGTTTTTTGAAGGATTGAACGCTGATGTTAAGAACTAACAAACGGAACCCGTTTGTAACCATCTATGGCGGCAGCGCAGCAACACTCAGATCATTATAGCAACTGCGATGAAAATCTCAGGATCAATACAACCGTTGCAACCACAGGGCGCAAAGTTATGCTTTTGGCAGGGGCTAATACGCATTTAAGTAATCAATAAAGGGTTTACCAACGTTGCTTTTTACGCTCGGTTGTATGTAATTCCGTAACTTCCTTTTGGGTCGCAAATGGATGTCTCTCGGGTCAAGCGGCGATTTTCCACTCGGCCAGTCCACAACCGATAAGCGTTTCGGGCTGAGGAATATAATCGATCAGATCGAACCCCTCGCCGCCGGCAACTGCATGGGCAATAGACCATGACCGTAACTCCGCACCGCCATTACCTGTTTCGATCAGCATCCGGTCAAGTTCGGTCGCGAGATGCTCGTCCGACGCAGATTTAAATAATTCAATGCACGCATGGTCGAATTTTTCGTCGATCCATCCCATCGTCGTCTCGCCGATGGAATGACTCAGTCCGCCTGTGCCGAACACAACGACACGAAGATCTTCAGGATAGGCTTCGATTGCCTTGCGGATCATATGCCCCCACGCCAGACAGCGTTTCGGTGTCGGAAAAGGCTTCTCGACCAGGTTGATGAACACGGGAACGACGGGCGGCACTTTATCGAAACCCATCCGCCAGATGGGAATGCCAATCCCATGATCGATTTTCACCTTGTGGGAATAGGACGGGTCGAAATCGGCGTTCATTGCGTATTCGAGCAAATACCGGCCTAGCCCGGCATGTCCGGCGAGGCTTTCTTGCGGGAACAGACCTTTCATAAATGGTTCGGGGGGCGGGTCGTGCAACTCGCCAATGCCGATAAGGAAAGCGGGAATATTATCGAGGAAGAAATTGATCCAGTGATCGTTTGAATGAAACACAAGGATATCGGGTTCCAGCGCCTTGACGCGATCGCCCAGTTCACCGTACCGCGTGGTTAGCCACTCCCGCGTATCATCCGACAGATTGTCCCATGCGCGCGCGATGTTTGGTGCATGTGATGCTGCGAAGCTGCCAACGACTTTAGCCATTTACCCGTTCCTTATCTTTGTCCGTTTGGAATTCGGTCAGCACTGCGATCGACTGATCGTCGTCATGTCCCAACATCAGTAGGAAAAACCTCATCAGATACGGGTTAACCAATGGAAGCAACGTTCCGATATCGTCTTCCATGAGCGCGGTGCGGATCCGGGGTGACAATTCGTATTTCGCAATTACCTCCGGGCGATGATTGGTCCATTGATCCTTGCCGTCCGGTCCCTGTAATTCGAATATCAGCTTGTTAAGCCAATAGTCCGTCATCGCACTCTCCTCCGCCGATGTAATATGTTCGGATTCCGATTGCCTAAAATGGACCACCTGCGATGGAGAGGCAAATCCTGATACGACTGTATCGTCTTTCCAGCGGCGTTGCAGCCGCAAGAAAAAACGGCGACCCCGTCTACGCTCGGATCACCGTCTTTGATTTTCGTTTCTTGAGCCGCCCCAAGGTGAGAGTGTGGGGCGTCCCGAGGCGACGTCAGCTATAATAGATCAGCAGGAAGCCGCCCAGAAGCAGCGCAACCCAAAGCGCCATGGAACCAGTAGGCCAAGTCCGGGCCAGAATGCCTTCCGGGCCGTGATGACGGAACATATACGCCACCATTCTGTGCAGACCGTTGCGCAGATCCTGCAGCATGCTTTTCCATCCAGGGCTAACCAATGATACTATCCATTTGTAAAGAACGGGCAGCCATTTGCGGTAAGTGATGTCGAAGTCGAGATATATCGAATTCACCGCCGGCGGATAAAACTTAAACCGTATCAGCAGCGCGAAGGCCAGCGCGGAAAATATTAGGGTCTGGAGCTGGTTGATTACGTGGGAGAGGGTGTAAGGCTCATAGGCGACATCGTTTGGCAGCAGGCTGTATAACCACGGCGAATAAACGCCGATCACAACACAGAGGATCGCTGTCAGTCCCATAGCGATTTGCATGTTGAGCGGAGCTTCTTTGCAGCGCTTGCCGCCGTCGTTTGCGAAAAACGCGAAATAAACGATCTTCACGCCTGAAACGAGGAAGACGCCGGCCGATGCAAACATCAGGATTAGCCAGATGACCGGGTATCCGTCCTTGGCCGCCGCGGACAGCGTAAGCGATTTGGCGATAAATCCAGCAAACAGCGGCGTGGAAATCGATGCCGCACCGATAATGCAGAATATCGTCGTAAGGGGCATCGATTTGTGGAGTCCCCCCAGTTCAGAGGCCTTTACTGTGCCAACCCGATAGAGAACCGCTCCCATCGCCATGAACAGCAGCGACTTGTACAAAATATGCGCGAATGCGTGGGCCGCGACGCCATTGATCGCGAGGGCGGATCCGACACCAACGCCCACAACCATGAAACCCAGTTGGTTATTCAGGGAATAGGCCAGTACTCGGCGCAGATCGTTCTCAATTGCCGCATAGAATAGCGGGAAGGCGGCCATCGCCGCACCGACATAGATTAGCAATTCGGTACCAGGGAAGCCACGGGCAAGGACGTATACCGCGCATTTGGTGGTAAAGGCCGACAGGAACACCGTCCCGGTGACCGATGCTTCCGGGTACGCGTCCGGCAACCAGTTGTGGAAAAATGGGAAAGCGCATTTGATACCAAAGGCGATAAGGATCAGCCAGGTGGCAAGATTTCCAAGCGTCATTTTATCGAAGGCGACCGATCCCGTTTGATGGGCCATCAGGATAGCTCCCGAGAGGAGCAGTACACCGGAGCCAACTTGGATGATCAGGTACCTCATCCCTGCGCGAAATGCGGAATCCGAACGTCGGGCCCAAATCAGGAAAACGGACGTGGTCGCCATAGCTTCCCAGTAAATGAAAAGCGTAATCAGATCGCCGGCAAAGACTGCACCAATCCCCGACCCAGCATATGCGAGCCCGGCCATCTGTTCGACCGTGTCGTTGTTGTGCCAGGCGAACACGACGCTGAGGATTGCGGCTATATGAAATATATATCCGAAGACGAGGCTGAGGCCGTCGATCCGTACCGGTGCGATTTCATATGTGAAGAACGTGAACGTGTAGAACACACCTGTTTCTGCACCGGCCAGGGCCCAGAGCCCCGCGAGTGGCAGGATGGTCATGTAAGCTTTGCGCCAAGCACCCGGAAGCAACGGCACCAGTAAAACACCGAGTATCAGCAGCAAGCCGGGCGGGATCCCCCACAGCATCAGCGGTTATCCTCTCCAGAATTGCGATCGGCGTCGTAATATTCTTCGCCGCGTTCGAAAACTCTGCCGAGCGACCGCGCGACCAGAACAAGACCCGCGCAGGCCAGGAAAGAAAACCATCCATAAAAGCCGAAACTGCCTTCGAAACTGAAATAGGGTTTCTTGTAATAGAACGGTTCCAACAACATCAGGATGACACTCAGAAAAATCACACCCCAGAAGATCTTGTCGATATTCTGCGTGTCATCGAGCCAGGATTGCTTCTCGCCTGACGACGATGATGCGGAGGTATGTTTTGGACCGTTCATCACATGCACCTTACTTAACGATTGGTTCGAGCATGGCGTAGAGACGATCCGCATATAGGAACAGCGCCACGCAGCCCAGCGCAGTCACCCAGAGGGGAACGACGCAGAACAAAGGTGCCTCGACGATACGGCTACCGTATGCGGCATGGTCGGCCGATTTGTGGTCGTGATCGTGATGATGGGTATCGGCGATCTGTGCTCTTTCTTCGTCGCGGGGGCCGAAAAATCCGCGTGCGAAGACGGGGATCAGGTACGCAACGTTCAGCAACGACGAAATCATTAGGACCGCAATAAAGATAAGCTGCTCCGCATCTGCGGCGCCCAGAGCGATGTACCATTTGCTCCAAGACCCGCCGAGGGGCGGGAGGCCTATCACGCTCAGCGCACCCAGCAGGAAGGCCGCGAACGTGAAGGGCATCCGCCAGCCAAGACCACGCATCTGACTGATCTCGGTCTTATGCGACGCGACCATGATGGCGCCCGCGCAGAAAAATAGTGTGATCTTGCCGAACGCGTGCATGACGATGTGCATGGCGCCGCCGACAAGGCTGAACGACGTCGCCAGCGCTCCGGCGAGAACGACGTAAGACAACTGGCTGACCGTCGAATAGGCAAGCCTCGCTTTTAGGTTGTCCTTGGTAAGCGCGACCAGCGACGCGAGAAGAACCGTCGCGCCGGCGACGTACATTAGCCAGACGCTGGCACCGGTTTCGGTCAGGAAATCTGCGCCGAAAATGTAGATTATGACTTTCAGCACGGTGAACACGCCGGCTTTGACGACCGCCACGGCGTGCAGTAGGGCGCTGACCGGGGTCGGCGCGACCATAGCGGCGGGCAGCCAACGGTGGATCGGCATTAGTGCCGCCTTGCCGATGCCATACATGTAAAGGAACAGCATGACGATCACGAGGCCGTCGTCGATCTTGCCTTTCAGGATGCCGCCCTTGGTGAAATCAAGCGTTCCTGCCGCATACCATGTCCACAGGATTGCCACCAGAAGCAGTCCGATCGAAGACGTAAGCAGAATGCCAAGATATGTGCGGCCCGCGCGTTTTGCTTCTTCGTCCTGATTGTGCGTCACCAGGGGGTAGGTGGACAGCGTCAGAACTTCGTAGGCAATGAAGAGCGTCAACATGTTGCCCGAGAAGGCCACGGCGATCGCGCTGGAAATCGCGATGGCGAAGCACATATAAAAACGCGTCTGATTGGGTTCGTTGTGCCCGCGCATGTAGCCGATGGCGTAGAACGACGTAACGATCCACAGGAACGAGGCGATTAACGCAAACATCATGCCTAACGGTTCGACGACGAATGCGAACTGTAATCCTGGCAGGATATTGGCAATGATCAGGGTTGGGTTTTCGCCAGCCAGAACCGGTGGCAGAACCTGGAGAACGCAGAGGAATGTCAGGATCGCGGTAACGACCGTGACAACTTCCCGCTGGTTCGGGCGTGGCCCTGACATCCAGATCATGACGGTGCCGATTAGCGGCAGCAGCATGGCCAGCGCGATGAAATCCTGCGTGTCCATCAACCGGCCCCCATCAGTGACTGGGCAGCGCGCTCGGCGATCCCGACCGAGATCGACGTCTCTACGCCGAAATAGAAATTGGCGAAAACCAGTATCCACGCTGGTGCTAGAAGGCTGATCGGCGCTTCAGCAACATTTACCAGATCGTCCGGCGCATCGCGGAAATAGGCAGCTTCGATTACCCGAAATACATACACGACGGCAATCAGCGAACTTACGACGATTAGCACGACGATGTACCACCACCCCTTTTCGAGTGCCGCTAGGATCAGGTACCACTTGGAAATGAACCCCGCAGTCAACGGCACGCCGATGAGGCTAAGTCCGCCGCCTACAAATGCTGCCATGGTCCATGGCATCTGCTTGGCCAGTCCCGCCATCCGGTCAATATTACACGACCCAATACGATAAAAAACGGCGCCAAGCACGAGGAAGAGAGCACCTTTCATGAGGGCGTGGTTAAACAAGTGAAGAATGCTCGCCGTCAGTCCTGCGACACTAACAAACCCGAGGCCAAGGACCATGTAGCCGATCTGCGCAACTGAGGAATAGGCGAGAACCCGCTTAACGTTTGTCTGAAAACAGGCAACGATCGACGGCAGGAACATCGCGAGCACCGCAAGCACGAGCAATGGTATCGCCGTCGGCAGTGACACGAACGAAAACTCCACGCCGAACACGGAGAAGACGAAGCGCAGCAGAATATAGACAGAAACTTTTGTCGCCGTGGCGGCAAGGAACGCGGAAACGATGTTCGGAGCGTACGTGTAAGCGTTCGGAAGCCACTGGTGGAGCGGGAAAATGGCGATCTTTAGCCCGGCGCCGATAACCATAAAGGCAAACGCCGCAATAACCGTTCGGTTGGTGTAGCCCGCCTCCGGCAAACGGTTTGCGATGTCGGCCATATTCAGCGTGCCCGTTGCCTGATACAACAGTCCGACCGCGATCACGATGAACGTCGCGCCGATCGTTCCCATCACAAGGTACTGGTATGCTGCGGTCAACGCCCGTCGGTCCGAACCGAGGGCGATGAGCACGTATGATGACAGCGATGAAATCTCGAGGAAGACGAATAGGTTGAAGGCATCGCCAGTTACGGCGACACCCATCAGGCCACAAAGGCACAGCAGATACGCGCAGTAGAACATATAGGCGCGCTCTTCGATGTGCTCGAGAAGCAGGGAGTTACGTGCGTAGGGCGCGACAACCGAACCGATACCCGAGACGATCAGGAGGATGAAGACGTTCAGCGCGTCGAGCCTGATCTCGATCCCGTAGGGCGGAGCCCAGCCACCCATTGCATAGGAAATCGTGCCTACTTTCATGACCTGGATTGTGAGCAACACGGAACAGGCAAAGGACGCCCATGTGGCCAGCAACGCGACGATGAAAGCCCAGTCCTTGCCACGCAGCAACACGCAAAGCGGCGCGCAGATGAGTGGGATGACGATAACTAGGGCCGGAAGATGCGCTAACAACATCACATACTCTCATCCTGAGAGTGGATGTCATCTTCTTCAATCGTTCCGTACTCGCCGCGTATACGAACCACCAACGCCAGGCCGAGGGCTGTCGTTGCTACGCCGACGACAATGGCCGTCAGGATCAACACGTGTGGCAGCGGGTTGGAATAGATGTCGATACCCCTAGCCAGGATGGGGGCGGTGCCGCCTTCTACCTTCGCGAGGGAGATATACAGAATGAAGACCGAGGACTGAAAAACGTTCAGGCCAACCAGTTTTTTTATCAGGTTGCCGCGCGCAATAACGATATATAGACCGGTCATCGCCAAAAAAATGGCTATCCAGTAGTTGTAGTGCCCGACAATGAATTCCCAGTCGCCCATGTGCCGCCCCTAGTCTTCGCGCCAAGTGGCGAAGGTGAAGTAAACGGTCATCATGACGGACGCGACGGTTAAGCCGACACCAAGTTCCACCAGGAAGATACCAAGATGCTGGCCTTCCTTCATCGTGTCGGCGAGCGGCGTGTATTCCAGGTAGTTCGCACCCAATATCAGATTGGCTACGCCGACCAGAGCGTATATTAACACCCCACCGGCGAGGCCTGCGCGGAGAATGCCGGTCGGTAGTACTTTTTGCGCCGCGGCAACGCCATACACAAGCGAGTATAGTACAAATCCGGCTGCAAAGATTACGCCTGCCTGAAAGCCACCGCCGGGGCCGAAATCGCCATGGAACTGAACGTATAAACCGAACAGCAGGATGAAGGGCAGAAGCAGCTTGGTGATCACCCGAAGGACAAGATATTCCTTCATGCTTTGTCATCCTTGTGCGGCGCGATCTTGGGCAGTCCCCGGCGCCAGCTACCGAGAAGCAGTATCACGCCGATGCCTGCGGTGAAAATGACGACGACTTCGCCAAGCGTGTCATAGCCCCGATAGCTGGCCAAAACAGCGGTCACCACGTTAGGAATGCCGGCATGCTTTTTTGTGTTTTCGAGGTAATAGGGTGCGACGTCCTGCATCGCCGGTGCGAGCGGGTCGCCATAAACCGCAACGTCGAGGGTACCGAAAATCAGTACCGCACCAGTAATTATGACGACGATGAGAGGCAGAACGGGCGTATGGGCGGGCTTCTTTTCGATGCGCGTGGTCAGAGCCAGCGTGCCAATAAACAGCATCGTAGAGATGCCGGCGCCGACCGCGGCTTCCGTAAAGGCCACATCTACCGCGTCCATCACGACGAAGATCGATGCCGCCAGAAGGCTGTATATCCCGCTCAGCATCACAACTGCCAACAGATTGCGCAGCATGACGATCGCGATTGCTGTTAACGCCATCAGACCAAGAATCGAGATGTCTACCCAAGCTTCCATCAGGTGATCACCTTCATTCCCTTCCGTCTGTTTTGCCGAGAGGTTTTATCGGCGAGTCGTCTTCCAACTTGGGCCGCAGGCCGTTTGCCCAAGCCGTGTGGTTAAGGGCGTGCGACGAGGCAGGGCTGGTGAACAGCAAAAAGATTAGGATCATAACCAGTTTGACTGTGATCAGCGTCAGGCCGGCCTGAAACATCAACCCCACGAGAATGAGCAGCGCGCCCATGGTGTCGGTGATGCCCGCGGCATGGCTGCGTGTATAAACGTCGGGCATTCGTAGCACGCCGATCCCGCCCACAAGGACGAAAAACGATCCGACGATTAGACAGATCCACGAAAGGATGTCGAGAACCTGCTCCATCAGGATTTATCCCCGCCAGTGGAACCGTTAGTGTCGTTTTCTTCGCCGGGGCCAATAGCAAGGTTGCCATATTTGAAATACTTCAGCAGCGCGATCACGCCGATGAAATTGATCAGCGCATAGACCAGGGCGATATCTAGAAAATCGGGGCGGCCCATCAGAAAGCCGAGGACGGCAATTATCAGCACCGTTTTCGTCCCGAACATGTTGACGGCGAGAATACGGTCGTACAGCGTTGGGCCAATAAAAGCTCGAATGAGCGCTAGGCCCATCGCGACGATTATTGCGACGGCGGCTGCAGCGAACATCTCAGGCATCTTCCAGTTCGGTCACGCGGCGATCCATTTCGCCATCTGCAAAGCCTTTGGCACCCTCGCGGGAAATCGCATGAACGAGTATTTCGCCGTTTTCTTCGACATCGATCGATATTGTTCCCGGCGTCAGCGTGATCGAATTCGCAAAGATAACCAGGCCGAGATCTGTCTTCTGTGTTGCTTGCAGACGGGTCATGGTCGGCGAGATGGGTGCAAGGCCGAGAACGCGTTTCGTCACGTCTATATTCGCCTTAACGATTTCCCACAAAAGCCAGGGCCAATAGAGCAGCGAACGGAAAGTAATGTGCAGCGGGACCGCTTCGTGGTCGATCACGTCCATGCGCATGGCGATTAATACAACCACCGCGCAGGAGAATACGCCCAGCAACAGGATAAAGGGAATGTATACCCCGGACATCAAGAGCCAGGTGGCGAAGAGAATAAGCCCTAATGAAACCGCGTGAACCAACGCGACGCCTCGATCTTCTTGTTATATCTTGGGATCCGTCTAAGTGGATCAACCTCCTGTTGACCGAACCTGCGGAACGATCATCGCCAAGCTATAAGGGTCTTGGGCGCAATTCAATAGCTTGCGAGCAGGATTTTCTGTGGGCCAAATCAGCCGTCCGGTTCCCAGCGGGTTTTTTACGCTGGAAGACAGCCAAAGTCCCCGGAAGCGTCAAACCAAACATATCTACTGTGAATGTTTCCATATATTTCGATTTGATAACATTGTTTCAAAAGTCGAAAAAATATTAAGCATTTGTCAAGACACGATGCTATAAGCGACTCCATCGTAAGCTTCAGTTTGTGGGGAGTTTAGATGTTGAACGAAGCCGCAGTCAGCCCGGAATCCGTCGATTCAACGCGAATACGAGGCATCGTAAAGTGGTTCAACGTCGTTCGGGGCTACGGGTTTGTGTCGCCGGAAGACGGTTCGTCGGACATATTTCTGCATATGAGCGTGCTCAGGCAGGCTGGTTACGAACAGCTTCCGCCTGGCTCGACGATAGAGTGCGTTGCCGTTCAGGGCGCAAAGGGCATGCAGTGTCTGACGATCGAAGAAGTCGATACATCGACCGCGACCGAAGAAATTACGGAAGGTGCTGCTGCAGATTTCGACGTTATGCCGCATCCTCCGGAGGACGGCGGCGGCGAGTACGTTCCCGCAACGGTCAAATGGTTCAATCCGCACAAAGGATACGGTTTTGTGTGCCCAGACGACACCGACGGCGACGTGTTCGTGCACATGGTCATCCTGCGTCAGGCCGGTTTGAACGGTCTTATTACCGGACAAGCGGTGGAGGTCCGGCTCGCAGATGGTCCCAAAGGCCTGCAGGCGACGGCCGTCCGCGCGACCGCTCCGATCTAGGCCGTAAAACAGCGCCTTTTCGCTCATGGGTTTACCGGCTTGAGGCCCGTCGAACCGTTATTTCAGTTCAACCGCGAAGTCAGATAACGGTGGCGTATTCTTAATCAGCCCCTGTTTTTTCAGAAAGCCGGCAAAGTTTTCGTACCGCTTACGGTCTAGCGCGCCCGGCCGCAGTGCGAACCGGGGAAGAGTGTCGCGCCATGCCCGTTTGTTGAGTTCGTCGTTGAGATCCTTGCGTCCCTTGATAAAAAGCTTCCAGCTTTTGTTCGGGTGATTGACTAGATACTGGGCGCCACGTTCTACGGCATCGACGAATTTCCGGATTGAGGCATTGCCCAGATCCTTCCGGTTGGCGACAACGATCAGTTCGTCGTACGCGGGAACGCCTTCTTCCTCCACGTAAAAGGCGCGCCCCGGTTTTTTTAGAATATCGAGCTGATTCAGTTCGAAGTTCCGATAGGCGCCGATAACGGCATCGACCTTGCCCGAGATAAGAGCGGGCGACAGGGAGAAGTTTACATTCACGAGTTTAACGTCCTGGAGAGTCAGGCCGTTTTTCTCCAGCATGGCGCGGAGGATTGCGTCTTCGAATCCGCCGACAGAAAACCCGACGGTTTTGCCTTTCAGATCCGCCACGGTTTTCACCGGTCCGTCCCTGAGAACCACGAGGGAACTAAGCGGCGTTGCCACCAGGGTAGCGACGCGTACAAGCGGCAGCCCGCGGTCGGCCTGCATGTGCAGTTGCGGCTGGTACGAGATGGCGAGATCGGCCTTTCCGGCGGCGACCAGTTTCGGCGGGTCGTTGGGGTCCGCCGGTGCCTTGAATTCGACGTCCAGCCCGGCTTCGCGGAAATACCCGCGTTCCAGCGCGACGTAGAGCGGCGCATGGTCCGGGTTGATGAACCAGTCCAGCAGGACGGTCATTTTTTCCGCAGATGCGGACTGGGCTGACGCGAGAACGGTAAGCGCCAGAACAATTGACGCAGCAAGGTGTTTCATGGGTCTTCCTTTTCGATGGAGATTTCTGTCTGCCACGGCGTGAGACGCCGTGCGATCGTGTCGATGGCGAAATAGAAAACGCAGGCCATGACGGCGAGCGTAAATAGGGCGGCGAACATCAGGTCGATCTGGACCCGGGCATTTGCATGGAGCATCAGGTATCCCAGCCCGGCGCTTGATCCGACCCATTCGCCGACCACCGCGCCGATGGGGGCGACGGCGGCGGCGACCCGAAGGCCAGATCCAAGGGCGGGCAGGGCAGCCGGTAGCCTGATATGGCGAAGTTCGGCCGATCGCGAGGCGTTCATGACCCGGGCAAGGTCGATCCAGCCGGGGTCGGTGCGGCGTAGCCCATCGTAAAACGCGGCAGTCACGGGGAAATAAATAATAAGAACGGCCATCGCGATTTTGGATTCGATACCGTATCCGAGCCACAGCGTCAGGATCGGGGCGAGGGCGAACACCGGGACTGCCTGACTGACCACCAGCACCGGCATCAGCCAGAGCCTGGCGGGGCGAAAATAGGTCATGATCAGTGCGCTGGCCATGCCGACGATCGTGCCGATCGCGAACCCGGCAAGAATTTCGATAAGCGTTACCCCGGCATTGTCCGCCAAAGTGTCGATACGTTCGTGAAAGACGCTGGCAACGCTGGAAGGACCGGGAAGAATATATGGTGGTACCGCGGTTGCCATTACGACGACCTGCCAGGCACATATCAGTCCTGCGAAAACGATCGTGGGGCGTATTAGGGATCCGATGGTCATGCGGCGGTTTCCCGAGCGGCCTCGGCTAACTGCGCGAGCAGCTCAGTCTGAAGTTTTACCAGCCGTGGATCGGTGACCTGCCGTGGGGCCGGACCAACTGGGGCGATCGCATCGCCGAGACGGGCCGGTCGCCCGGACATTACGTGGATGCGGTATCCGAGGCGTAGGGCTTCAAGGGGATCGTGAGTTACCAGCAGGACGGTTCTGTCGGCCAGCAAATCCGCAGCGATATCCTGCAATTGCAGGCGTGTGATCGCGTCGAGGGCAGAAAAAGGCTCGTCCATCAGTATGATGGGACGGTTTTCCATCAGCGTTCGCACCAGGGCGGCGCGTTGACGCATCCCGCCAGAACAAGCAGCCGGCAAGAGGTCCGCCGCTGCCGTCAAACCGGCGCGGGCGAGCAGTTCGTCGGCTGCCGCAATCCGTTCGTTTGAGACCGAGCCCCGCAGCCGGGCGCCCAACGTAGCGTTTTCGCGGACAGACAGCCACGGAAGCAGCAGATCCTGCTGCGCCATGTAGGAAATCCGCCTGTCCAGCGCGGCGCCGTCGTCGCTTTCGACCTGGCCGCTGGCACCGGTTTCCAGGCCGGCTACGAGTCTGAGCAGGGTGGTTTTGCCGACGCCGCTGGGCCCAAGAAGTACGGTCCATGCGCTTCCCGATATATCGAGGGCGAGACGGTCGAAAAGGAATGTTCTGTCATAAACCAGCGACGCGTCGCGTACATGGATCGATGGCGCTGCCGCTGCGGAAGATAGACCGGTATTCATAGAGAAGCACTGATCCCTTCGCCGGCATTACCCGGATCAGGTTCCAGGGGTCGTCCTCTCTCGAGACCTCTCAGCCGGCCAATCCGGCTCCCCCCAGTGTTGATGGCGCAATTATGAAACTGCCGACGGTATTTGGCAAGTGCGAAAGGCTCGAACTTCGGGAATGCTAGAATGCCGGGCCGGGTGGGGCTATATCTTATTCATGAAAAGACTTGTGACAATTGTGCTGATAACCATTGGCTTCGGCCTCGGCGACGGACCCGTAAACGTTCTGCAAGCCGAAGCCGCAAGCCGGCTTGCGGTTTTTGGCAAGGGCACGGTTTCTATCGTCTCGGACGATCAATCACACAAGTTCCGGGTCGATCTGGCGCTGACACATCAACAACAGATGCAGGGGTTGATGTTCCGCCGGAATATGCCGGCCGATGCAGGAATGCTGTTTGTCTACAAGCAGGAAGCGCCGATCGCGATGTGGATGAAGAACACCTATCTGCCGCTCGATATGCTGTTTATTGCTCCAGGCGGGAGGATTGTTAAAATCGCGGAAAGGACGGTTCCCCTGTCGGAGGCAACGATTGCGTCCGGGGGGGCCGTGATTGCGGTTCTTGAACTCAATGCCGGGACAGCGTCCAGACTGGGGATCAAACCCGGGGATGTCGTAAAGGCCGCGGCGTTAGGAACCGCCCGCTGAGGACGCCCTACGGCCACAATTCTTTATAAAACGGGGGCGGTGCTCATCAGCTAAACATCATCGGCGTTTCAACCGTCAGCCACCCATGCCGGTTTGCGTTTTTCGAGAAAACTTGAAATGCCTTCCTGAGCTTCATCTGATAGACGAGCTTTCGCATTATAAATCAAACCTATAGAAAGCATTTCTTCAGTAATTACATTATCCAAATCATCAATCAGCTGTCCGGTACGGGCGATCGCATCGGGTGACGCGCCCAGCGCCAGCTTGATATGGGTGGCGATCCGGTTATCGAGGTCGGCTGTATCCGCCGCGATTTCATGGACCAGTCCCGCGGTACGCGCAGTTTCACAATCGAAAAGCGCCGCGGTTTTGGAGAGATAGCGCATCCAGCCCAGACCGATCCGGGGCAGCATGTAGGCCGCAATAATGCCGGGCGTGAGCCCGATTTTTACTTCCGAAACACAAAATTTCGTTTCTGCTTCGGCGATCACCACATCCGAGCAGGCAATCAGCCCCAGTCCGCCCGCGATTACGGCGCCTTCCAGGCCTGCGATCACCGGTTTCGGGCTTCCGTTGATACTCCGGTACATGTTCAGCAGATGCCGAGAGTCTTCCTGAACCTCTTCTTCTGTCTGGCCCAGTACATTCTTCATCCAGTTCAGGTCGCCACCCGCACAGAACACGCCACCGTTTCCGCGCAGTATCACCACCCTGACGTCGGGGTTTTCGTTGAATTCTGAAAAGGCCGAGGTGATCTCCCCGATCATCTCGCGGTTCAAGGCGTTCCGGACTTCGGGACGATCAAGGGAGAGGCGGGCGACCGGGCCATCGACCGCGACGGAAATCGTCTGATAGTCGCTCATAAGCATTCCTTATCGTGCGGCTTGTATGGCATTGTATATCCTGCGAGGCGTCATGGGCGTCTCCCCGATTTCGGCATCGATACCGCCGGACAGTAGGGCGTCTCGAACGGCATTTGCGATCGCGGCAGGCGGGGCGATCGCGCCTCCTTCGCCCATGCCTTTCATTCCGTATTCGGTGCCTTCCGCTGGGGTGACCATGTGCGCGATTCGAAACGTTGGCAGCGAGGTAGGTCCGGGCCAGTGATAATCCGCGAACGTGCTGGCCTGCGGTTGGCCGTACTCGTCGTAGGGTATCTCCTCGAACAACGCCGTACCGATGCCCTGCGCTACGCCCCCGCAAATCTGGCCGTCGACAATCATCGGATTGACGACGGTGCCGCAGTCTTCAGCGATGGCGTAATTTTCAAGGGCCACGTCACCGGTTTCCGGGTCGACCGACACTACGGCGGCATGCGTGGAATACGAGAAAACTCCGGATGTAATTTCCGGTTCGTAAACAGTAGTTTCTTCCAGCGTGGGGTTGACGCCTTCAGGCAGTAGGTCCTGTCGGAGGTGCGCCGTTCGTGCGATTTCTGCCACGGAGATAGAGGCACCGCCACCGAATACCGCGCCTTCGCGCAATTCGACGTCATCCTCATCGCATTGCAGGAGATGTGCGCCGATTGCCTTTAGACGCTGAGCCAGCGTTCGGCAGGCATTCGCCGACGCGCCACCAGACATCACCATCGATCGTGACGCAAACGTCCCGTTTCCATATGGCCCGACTGCCGTATCGCCGTAACGCACGACCACATCGTCCAGTGACAGTCCCAGCTCTTGGCAGGCGACCTGGGCGAGAGTGGTTTCCATGCCTTGACCATGACTGTGGATACCGACCATCAATTCCAGCGTTCCGTCGGCATGCATGCGCGCTGTCGCGGTCTCGAACGCTGGAATTACCGGCGTACCGCGGATCTTCCATTCTTGGGTGCCGTGGGCGGTCTGTTCGGAATAGCTGGCGAAGCCGATGCCGACCAGCCGGCTATTTTCCGACCGCGCCGATTGCCGCGCGCGGACGTCCGCCATGCCGGCCGCGTCTGCCGCTTTTTCGACGCTTTGCGGATAGTTGCCGTTATCAAACCGCATGCCCCCCGCGCTTGTAAACGGCATCTCCTGCGGCGCGACCATGTTTTCGCGCCGGACATCATATGGATCGCGTCCGACCTTTCGCGCGACCTCGTCCAGCGTACGCTCGATCGCGAAGCATGCTCCCGGGCGCGCAACGCCCCGGTAAGGGCCGAGTGGCGGTTTATTGGTGGCAACAGTCCAGGTTTTCACACTCAATGCTGGAATTCGGTATGGCCCGGGCAGATTGCGCGCTGCCATTCCGGTTTCCATGAAGGGGCCCGACGGCCAGATGGAATAGGAACCGGCATCGACGACCAGTTCGGCCTCAATTCCCTGAATAGTTCCCCGGCCGTCTGCATAAGCGGTCACCCTGTACCAGTGTTCGCGGGCCTGGTTGTTGGCAGTGATATTTTCGCGCCGGTCTTCCAGCCAGCGCACGGGGCGTCCGGTTTTCAGCGACGCGGCACACACCATTACTTCTTCCGGCATCAACCTGTTCTTCGATCCAAAGCCGCCGCCGACATCCGGGGATACGACGCGGAGCTGGCGTTCCTTCAGGCCGAGGCATTCCGCGATGCCAACCCGCATCAGGTGTGGCCCCTGGGTTGAGAGGTTCAGTGTCAGTTCGTCGCGTCGACTGTCCCACACGGCAAGGACGGAACGGTTTTCCAGCGGAATTGCCGCGTGACGGTTGAGTCGGAATTCGTTCGTCACCGTAACGTCTGCCGCGGACCGGGCAGCTTCAATATCGCCGCCGTCTACGTCGCGTTCGATAAAAACGTTGTCTCCCCAGCTTTCGTGCAGAAGAGGGTCGACCCTTGTGGTTGCTTCCCGCGTATCGACGACCGCCGGTAATTCGTCAATCTCGACGATCACCTGCTGTGCGATATCCTCGGCCAAAGCTGCGGTCGGCGCGACGCAGATTCCGATAGGCTGGCCGACATAACGCACCTTGTCAGTCGCGAAGATAGGAAAGTCTGACGCCTTAAAACCGGGAACGCGGGGAACCGCGCGGATCGGCCTTATGTCCGGAAAATCCGCAGCTGTAAAAACTCGGGACCCTTGCGGAAGATCCCCGGGATCGACGGATTTCAGATAACCGTGCGCCACGGGGCTGCGGATGATGGCGGCTTCGAGACCCCGTTCGAAAGGGATATCGGCTACGAACCGGGCTTGACCGGCTAGATGTCGCGCATCTTCCTTACGAAGCGGGCTGGCGCCGACACAGTTCGGATTCGCAGGAGAAGAATTGCTCATGTAACCGCCGCGGCTTTCTCAAGGCTGGTAAACAGACCGGCATTCAGGCAGTAGGCACGCGATTTTGCGGGATCTTCGGCTGTCGCACGGACATCGTCCAGCTGCTGCTGTCGGATGGTCGGGTCTTTCGCTTCCATCAGTTTCTTGTTCGCGATGGATGTCGCCTGAACACCGTCCATTTGTGCCTTGTGCCGCTGACGGGAATAGACGTCCAGCAGGGCGTCGTCTTCGCCGTCAATCACCCGCGAGAGGTGTTCGCCAAGCGAGACCGCATCGTGAATACCTCCGTTCATGCCGAGACCGCCGATCGGGTTATTGACGTGCGCTGCGTCGCCTGCCACTAGCACGCGGCCTTTGCGGAATGCCTCTACGACCCGCTGGTGCACGTGATAGAGCCCCGCATACATGATGTTGTAGTCGCCGTCCTTTGGGAAAAATTTCTGCAGACGTCCTTGGATACCTTCGTGACTGAGACACTCGTCGTCGGTTTCGCCGACGCGGGTAGGGAACACTGTTCGCCAGATACCGGGCGGGCCGTAGCCGTTGACCTTAAACAGGTTGCACCATTCGTCCGGGTCGGAAAAGAAGTTGCGAATGCAGAGGGCTTGTCCGGCGGCTTCGAAATCGAAATCCGTACCGATCTTCACGAAGCGTTCCGGATAGGTGAACCCGACGAACTCGATATCGGCAGCTTCGCGTACAACGGAACTGAACCCATCACAGCCAATAATCCAGGGAGCGGTCATGGTTTCGGGTTCACTGTCCTCGTTATTGAGCGAGACGGTGACGCCGTCGGCTTTCTGTTCGAGACCGGTAACGGCGCAGGAAAACCGGTACTCGACATCGGGAGTATCCCCGATATCGGCCATAATGGTTTTGACCAGCTTGAATTGCTCATACTGGATTACATACGGGAACTCCGTCATGTCGGCGAGTTGCGAAAAGTCGAACTCGGCGACCAGGTCGCCGGACACGCGGTCACGGCAGTGGAACGTCGGCGAGATCAGCCCCTTTTCATGAATTTCGCCGGTGACACCGAGTTCAGCGAGTAACTCTAGCGACGATGGCTGGATGGCAGCGGCCCGCTGATCGTCGATCGGACCGGCGTTCTTTTCAATCAGGGTGACTGGAATTCCAGCACGATACAGCGCTAGCGTTAGCACCATGCCAACCGGGCCGCAGCCCACCACGATAACTCGTTCACCCGGTTTCAACGCCATATTTCGGTCACTCCTTGTTGGAAATACTTTAGTGTCGACTGGGGGGTGGTCAAGGGCGTCAAATCACCGCTGAGCGTAAAAGCGCGGGTCGTCTGGTACTAACGACTATTCTTCCCGTTCAAGCTGCAGCCGCGCCATGAAGGGCACGAACGGGTGGACGCCCAGCCGGGTGAACGCGTTTTCGTCCATGGCGATAAGGGCCGCTGTTTCTTCGGGCGACAAATTAAGGCCTGCCGCGAAAGAGGCACGATTCGCCGAGAAGCGGGCGCGTTCGGCTTCGTCGTTAGCAATCCGGTGAAGGGCGTCGGTAAGTGTTACGCGTTCCGGGGCGATGGCAGGATAGTGCAGGGGATTGGTATCCCCGTTCTGCGCCGACCACCATGCGAACGTGGCGTAGTTATGGTGCCAGCTTGGATCGAAGGAGACCATGTCGGGTACGCGTTCACCCAGCATGCCGGCAGCGACAGCCCAGCAACGCAGTTCGATATTGCCCGTCTTATCCAGCATTCGGTCGTCGAGCGACAGAAGCCAGCGGAGATTCCCGGTGCCGAGTTCGCGCATTAGTTTGAGGTCGAATTTCGTCGCTGGGCTGGCATAGCGGTCGGTTCCCGGAAAATGGGACAGCCCGCCGCTGGCCACCACGACGGCACGTTTGCCGAGGGCTTTCAGGCCCCGGCCAATGGCCTGGCCAAGATGGTAACAGCGTTCGATCCGCGGTTGCGGCGGCACGTATGCGTTCACGTATAGTGGGATAACTGGGAGGTCGATGCCGAGAAACGTCAACGGGATACCGAAAGCGTAGTCCAGTTTTGCCGTGCTTGAGAACGCGGGGTCGAATTTTTCTTCCTGCAGGTAGCGGAGAAGGTATGTCGATGTCTCGCTGTCGACGTCGAACGAGAAATCTGTTCCTGCAAAATGTCCTGTTGCGCTTTCGCCGCGGTGAAGTGCGAAGGACGGTACGCAGTGCAGCAGAAACTGATTGGCGTGGTCGTTGGCGATAACGATTGCAACATCCGGTTTTAACGCCTCGAGTTGCCGACCGTTTTCGATGGCAAGAGAATTCACCCGTTCGACCGTATCTTTGTCTTCTGTCGGGGGCAGTGTGAAAAACTGGGGGGCGTGGGCCATGCAGACACCGCCCACAATACCGGTTTCCAAGTTCATGTGTTTTTCCGGTGTTGAGGAAACTTAATTCGGCCAGAGCCTTGGGGCGGTGTAAAGGCCCTGAAAAACAGCCTTGATATAAATGGCATACAGGATGCCCGTGCGAAGCGTCGGGTTATCTCACAGCGCGTGAACCATTCCGGGGATACGCATCAGTGTTCTTCACACTCAGCGCGTTTGTGTTTCGAGGATGCGTCTCCACAAATTTAAAAACAAAGTTGGCTCGGTAAGTGAAAATCCAGAGGGGATTGTGATTTTGAAAAGCCGGGGGCGAGCAAAACATCTAAGTTAGTTCATAAAGTCATTGTCGTCTCTATCTCAGCCATCTTGGTCTTTTAGGGCATGGGTCCAGCCAACGCTAGGGCTTGGGTCATCACAATTGTTTTGCGGATCTGTGTTTGTCTAACTAGACCTTAGGCGTTTCCTTCAACAATGATTTCAAAATGCCGGCTTCACCTTGAAGGATCGATTACCACGCCCGAGGTTCCATCGCCGGCAGTTCACATTATTCTTGGCCTTGGTCTGATCGGACTGGCCAATAGGAGCCGCTTAAAACCGATTGAGGCCAACCTAGGATGGTTTATAGACATTGCGGCGGCTAGCGTATCCGTTCCGCCACTGTTGTATGTTTGGGTTAAGCCTTTATCCGCATATGGCGGCGGGGGTCGTCTTCATAGGCGGTTTCCCGGATATCCCAGCCGTATGACAGAAATGGTAAGGCCACGTCTGCCAGCTCTGCGACCAGGTCGATCAGCTTTCGGCTTTGCGCCTGCTTGTCGGTGATCTTGCGGCCAACAAGAAAATGCTTCCACTTTATGTAATCTGCGATGGAGCTGTCGGCGTGCTGTTGAAATCCTCGCGGCATGGTTTTAAGCGCGCCGCGATGTCGCAGGAAATACTTTCCACGCCGTTTGGTGAAAGGGCCGATCAGGTCGAGAAACTCATCTGGTTCGTTTGCCATTCGGGTCCGCCACGCGCCGAGAAAATCCTTGTCGAGGGAATAGAAACCTGCCGACAGAAAGCTCTCTCTCGGTTCGATATGCATGTAAATGATGCCGGGGTCGCCTTTGCTGCCGGAACGTGTCAGGACCGCGCCGCAATGGGTCTTGTAAGGACTCTTGTCCTTGGAAAAACGCACGTCGCGATAGATTCGAAACATGCCGCGCTTCGGGTCGCCGCGAACGGGAAAGCCCTTCGGTCGCCTATCAAGCGTGAATTCGCCCAACAGGCACTCCATCGTGAATTTTATCTCAGTGTCGTATGTATCCTTCCGAGCCTTGAACCACGCTCTGTCGTTATTCTTTTTCAGTCCCGTCAGGAATTCAAAGGCGTCGGGTGAAAACCCCTGAAAATCAGGCCGGATGTCATCTGGAAATTCGAGTGTATGTGCCATGGACACAGTTTACCGGATCGTTGCCGCCGAAAAAGCATTAGGGGCCGATTAATAAAGCATTAGGGGCCGATTAATAAGGTGAAATTGAACCGCCGACATTGCGCTGCGCCGCCGCAGGACGTATTGGTTAATCAAGAACAGAACGCGTCAGGGGGGCCTTCATGGCAGATCAGTTTCAAAAAGCTTTTCCCGTTTCTTGGGACCAGCTTCACAGAGATGCCAAGGCGCTAGCCTGGCGACTTGCTGAACCCGGCCCTTGGCGGTCGGTCATCGCCGTCACCCGGGGCGGTCTCGTCCCGGCAGCGATCGTCGCCCGTGAACTTGAAGTCAGGCTGATCGATACAGTGTGCGTGTCTTCCTATGAGCACCAGGATCAGGGAGAACTGGAAGTTCTGAAACGGGTGTCGGACGAACAGGACGGGGACGGAATGCTGATTGTTGATGACTTGGTCGATACCGGCAAAACAGCGAAATTCGTTCGCGAAATGCTTCCCAAGGCCCATTTCGCGACAGTGTACGCGAAACCTGAAGGCCGCCCGCTGGTCGACAGCTTTATCACTGAGGTCAGCCAAGATACATGGATCTTCTTTCCGTGGGATACCGAACTGCGCTTCGTTGAACCGATCGCGAACATGCCGTCGGACGAACGGCCATAGTTCCATGCGCTAAGCTCGCCCGAGAGTGCGTATTGCGATAGGCGTTGCCACGCTGATGGCTGCCGACTGCGTTCCAAACGTTAGTCTGCTGCTAACACCTCTTCAGCCGTTTTCACGACTAGTTTCAGCTTGGCAATTACGTCGCCGACCTTATCTCCCTTGTCGTTCGTATTGTCCCAGCCCTGTTCCGCAGTGCGGTCGAATTCCAGGCTACCCATACCTTCGAACAAATGTGGAAAATACGAATTCCGGCAATACTCGTCGTCTGTCATGCCCTCCAGCCCGTCATTTTCCTGAAGGCGAACGACATCACGGTTGGACAGGTCTCCAATTTCGTGGAGTTCTTCACCATCAAGGTCGCCGGTTTCGGAGTGGACACGTGCCTCTACAGGTCACGTTGGCCGCAAAAGACTGCCGATGCTAGGCGCCGAAACGGCGGATCGATCGGTCGTTGATCTGTCATCTTAGCCCCATGATCAGAAGACGGGTCGATGCTAAAAAAAGAAGTAGAGGCGTAGTAAACAAGGAGAATTTAAACACCGGGTGCGGTGGCCGTCACGCCGCCGTCAACCACCAAATGGGTTCCGGTGATGTGGTTTGCCTCGTCGGACGCCAGAAACAGTGACGCATAGGCGACATCGAATCCGGTTCCCATCCGTCCCGACGGGATAATCGCGTCGCGTGCAGCGCGGTATTCGTCGGCTGTCTTGAAGCCCTTGTATTCGTACGCGGGCCGTCCGTTGACGATCCGCTGGATGAACGGCGTATCGATATACCCAGGAAGGACGCAGTTCGCTCGGACGTTGGCGGCTGCATATTGCAGCGCGATGTTCTTGGTAAATTCGATCATGGCCCCTTTCGTCATTGAGTATACGGCCGTCGGCACGCTCAGATGTCGGAGCGCCGCAATCGAAGAAATGTTGACTATGGCGCCGCCGCCATTCTTCTCCATCACCGGAACGACCGCCCGACAGGTAAGCATCGCCGTTGTGACGTTGCGGGTGAAGGTTTCGTTCCAGTCTTCGACGGTAATGGTATCCAGCTTCCGTCCGGTGCCCTGGCCGCCGATATTATTGTGTAAGATATCCACCGTGCCCCAGCGGTCGACGCAGGTGGCAATCATCGTTTCGACTTCGGATTCGTCTGTAACATCTGCTTCCCAGGCCAGGGCGTGGCCGCCAATATCGTCGATCCTCGCGACGGTTTCCTCGGCGGCAGACAGGCGATTGTCCACGCAAAGCACTTTCGCGCCTTCCTTGGCGTAAACAAATGCCGCAGCCTTGCCATTGCCCCAGCCGTCGCCGATCGCCCCTGCGCCAGCGACGATGGCTACCTTGCCGGCGACGCGATTGCGGGATTCTGTTTTTTCATTGGGGACGATCGTCATTGTGAACCTCTTGTTTTTTTAGACTGCTTTGAATTCTAGTAAGCCGTATGCCCGCTATCAATGTAGATCGTCTTTCCAGTCACATCGTCCGACGCGGGGGATAGCAAACTAAATGGGCGAACTTGATATTGATGAGTTGTTTGGCATATCTCAAGTTGCTTTCGATACTAGCGTACCCCGATAGTTCTGGGCAGCCTCGAGGTCGTTTGCTGCCTGTGATTGTGGCGCCGGGGTGCTTTTTAAATAGGTGCTGGTCGGGGCGAAGGGCCGTATGATTGGGCTTCAGGCGGCTTCTATAGTTCGCCGAAATATGAATCCGAGGTGCTTTGGTTTCGCGACCCGAGGGTCTCTCAGAGAACGTAAGTGTTTTCTATGATACCGCCCCTTGATTGCGACCCTGACGTCGCTTGTTCCAATAATCAAGGTAGCTTTCGTGACAGCTAAAGAAGACGAGGACGTCTTGCGAGTATTATGCCGGCTTTGCTAAGGCAGGTGTGCTGAATAACGGTGCAGGGCCAACCTTTTTGTTTTGAGAAGAATGCGCCGCAATTGCTTGTTCGATCTCGCAGCGGCATTTTCCACAAGCTGGTTCTGCGCCATAGCAGGTATGGACTTCTGCCCAATGAGTCGCGCCCCCCTTCACCGCGAGATTGACCTGTTTTTGGTTTATGCCCCGACAATTGCAAACCAGCATAATTAAGCTCTCTATACCCTGATATCGAAGTATCCTTCCAATTAGGAATGATTGTCAATAACATTTAGAGGTGCATTATTCTTAATGAGAGTGATAATCATTACCAAGTAATCTAATGAGAGTGATAATCATTACCAAGTAATCTTAATGAGAGTGATAATCATTACCGAATAAAATTGAAATAATAACTTGCAATCACGCGTGATTCTACCATATACTCTACCTGTCCAATATCATTGAGTTTAATGTCAAGAGGATTTACACATGAAGGGCGACCCGAAGGTCATTGAGCACTTAAACATCATCCTTAAAAATGAGTTAACAGCGATAAATCAATACTTTCTGCATGCGAGAATGCTTAAAGATTGGGGTTATTTGCGTCTAGCTGAAAAGGTATACCAAGAGTCAATTGGGGAAATGAAGCACGCAGACTATTTAGTCGAGCGTATCCTCACTCTAGATGGCCTGCCTAATTTGCAGGATATGGGTAAACTTAAGATTGGCGAAAATGTCCCAGAAATGTTGGAGGCGGACCTTGGTGCAGAAGCCAATAACCAGGCCTGTCTGAAAGATGCGATCGCGGCCTGCGAAAACGCACGGGATTTCCTATCGCGGCAAGTATTGGAAAATATTTTAGACGATACCGAAGAGCATATTGACTGGATTGAGACGCAGCAAAGCCTGATTGAAGGCGCCGGAATACACAACTACCTGCAAGAACAGATGTTTGAATGCGGTGAGGGTTAGTAATCGTTGGAACGGGCCTCTCTGGAGATACGTTGTGAGATGGGATTAGACCAGAAGGTGCGGGTATTTTTGTTCCTAGCTTCAACAGAGCCGGGCGATACCGCAACAAGAACTTCTGGACGGCGAACGCGAATGCGTTACCTATGCTCGCGCCAGGGATCATAAACTACACTACGATTTTGTTACCCGGTCCAAGTTTCACGATCAACGGTATAGCTTGCGAATGATATTCGTTAGTTTTCTCAACGGCACCGCCGCATAGCAGGGTGAAGGCGTTTGCCGATCTGAAGGAGGGTGCGGAGTTTCTGAGCTGGAAGCGGGGAAGAGCAAAATAGGGACCGTTAGAAATTAGCGCGACTTTTGTTCCGCTTTCCCTATTTTCCACTGGTTCCCACTTTTGCCTTGACGCCAATGTTGAAAAACCGCAGAAAACTGCGGTCGGGGCGTAGCGCAGTCTGGTAGCGCATCTGCTTTGGGAGCAGAGGGTCGGCGGTTCGAATCCGTCCGCCCCGACCAATTTTCCTCAATAATAACAACATGTTGAATGTGAAACGGCGAGACCGAAATCTCGCCGATTTGCTAGGGGGGCCACCATGGGGGGCGATATAACCCTTTATCAGCGTGGCGCGGTGATATTGAAACGGATGTTTTTGTTCAGCTCTTCGCGCCCTGAACTCTAGCTTTTGCTGCTTTCGTCTCATCATCGCTGATCTCCGCTCGTTGATGATCAGCAGATAACGAATCCGTAGCTTACGCCTGAAATAAATTTAAGCAGAAAGCGCTTTTTGGAAACTGCTAATATGTGCTGCACGATGCGATGAGTTCGCTGCAAACGAAATCAAGACTGTGTTCGACGGGCCGATCGATCTCTAGCCACTTAATGATCGAAGCTGTCCGCTTGGACATGGCATGTTGGTACAGAGGATCATAGTGGCGAATGAGAACATCTTGAACGAACTCGCCCCATTTTTTTTCTTGGACGAAGTTTCTTAATTTCTCCGTGTCGACATCGTTCGATTTTTTATCAAAGAAGGACAACAGGTTTGGGATTGCTGCTTCCATTAGGAAATGAGGGTCATATTCTCCTAATATGTATTTCACGCGATGTTCGATTTGATTTTCTATTATAAAAATCGGCGCTTCCTTCATCTTTTTCCATAACGCAACGGGGATGAACAAACGGCCAATCTTGTTACTTTCCGCTTCTGCAAAAATGATTTCCTCGTCGTTGAAGTTTTTGAGTTTCTCGAAAAGCCTCGTTTCAAATAATTTTTGTGCCGGCTGTTCATGATGCTTATGGGCTCCCAGCAGGCTTCCGCGATGGACGGCAAGTTCTTCCAGGTTAAGAACGCTGCAACCTTTACATTTTAAGCGATCGAGTATTGCGGTCTTACCCGTTCCGGTTTTTCCGCCGATCAAGACCAATCTGAGCCTTTTTGAAAGCTCTTCGATTTCGCTCGTAATCCGCCGTCGATAAGTCCTGTAACCCCCTTCAATTACGCCTGTAGGCCATCCGACCATCGAACATACTTGAGCCATCGATCGCGAACGTTTTCCTCCCCGAGCGCAGTAAAATATGAATTTTGTAGTATGAGGCTGGTCACAAAAAAACTCGTCCAGGTGTTTTGAAATGTTCTTCGCAACAAAGGCTGCCCCAATTTTTGATGCCTCAAATGGCGACACTTCTTTGTAAATGGTCCCGATTTTCTGGAACTCCTCGTCGCTCAGCACCGGCAGGTTTATTGCACCTGAAACATGATCTTCATTGAACTCGGAAGGTGACCTGACATCGATGATAACTTCACCTCGATCAAATTCGAATGATGTAATGTTTTCAATATGTGGCGACATTTACTCACACCCCCATACAAAACAGTCCTGACAGACATCACGCCAATCCATTTTGAATGCCCTACAGGAAGATCGTTGGTAATTTTTCCCAAACATTACTTTTTGAGCCATTGGCTTATCCTAGGACACCTTAATCGTGGATCTGGCGATAAGAGCTGAATTACTTAATCTTCAGGACTGGAAAAGTTCTGGTTTGGCAGCAGGCAAACGACGGCAATAAACCGACAGCGGAACAAAGAATATAGGCCCCATTGAAACGTGTTATGTCCTCGGGATCGCGTGAAAGCGGCGGCGGAAATACTAAACCCAGTCCGCAAAATTAAAAACCAGGGCATCTTTCAGTACCCATACAGGAATTTCATCTGTGTTACCCGCCAAACTTTAAGCGCCAGTACCGCAAACTCTAATCAGGAATGGCACAGAACTTTGGGGGTAGACAGCGGCCCGGGTAGGCAGGTGCGCTAACGGTATTGCCACGAGTGTCCATTCCAGCGAGTACGCGTGACCAGTGCCATATCGACGGTGACCTCTGCGAGCTGACGTGCAACGAGCCAGTTCATGACTTTTCGAGCGCCCGTTTTTATCCCGCGAGTCGCAACTTTTTATAGTATTTTGCTCTCATTCAATACGTAGACTGGATATTTTCCCGGTGTTAAAGGCGTCGTCTGAATGATTGTCGAATGCGCCGACAAACTCGGAAACGACCCATTACCCCCCCCAACATGAGGGTGTTGATCGTTGATGGACCCTTATCAGATTTCACTGACAATTGTCCTTCTTCTCCTGTTCGCTCTCACAGTAAAAGTGGAGACAAGAGTTCTCGCGTCAGGCGGCTTTCCATTTATTTCTTTCGTTGGGGCATATTACTTCCTGTTTCACGGTGCTATCTCCAGTTATGTGGGTGCAAATGTTGACCATCTACCCTTTCCCCAGGAGATAAGCTTCGAGACTTTAGCCTACCTAGCGGCATTTACTGGCGCCGTCGTCGCGGGTCTTGTCATTGGGGTTAGACTTCCTTTAGGCGCGTTATCTCGGTCGGATAATTTGGGAGTTAGTCTGGGCCAAATCAGGGCAGCCTCCCTGCTTACAGCCCTGATTATGATGAGTATTCATTTTTCGTTTTATGCGTTTCCAGTCCTTTCGTCGTTACCGAGCTTGCCGCAGCTTAAAACACCCAGCTGGAACTGCGCTTTCGCAATACTCTCGTACTGGGTATTGTCCGGTAAGCGGCGTTGGTGGGTGATCGCCGGTTTGGGCCTGGTTTTGCTATTCAAGTTCTGGCTGGACAGCAAGCTTGGCTTAATCACTCCGTTGGTTTTTACCTGCACGATTTTTGCGGCGGCATCACTTCTCTGCAAAAAATTCAAGTTATTTCTCCTCAGTCTCCTCTTAGGCACAATAATCGTAGTGGGGAATGGGTACATAAAAAGCTATTCGCGGGTTGTTTTGCTAATTGACCCGCAGCCGCACCTATATCAATTTTCACCAACGTTCTCGGCCTCCAACATTTTGGCCTCCTTTAACGCCGCTGCGCGCAGATCCAGTCATTCTCTCGTCACAGAGGTCGCTTTATCGAAAACCCCCGAACATGTCGCGTTTTCGGATCACAATCCTGTGGCCGATGCGTTTCTAAATCACATTCCGAGGTTTCTATGGCGGGACAAACCGAGGGAGGTGCTCGGAAATGAGTTTGGCAAAAGATACAAAATCCTACAGCCAGATGATAACAAGACTTCCTGGAACCTACCTTGGGCGGTGGACTTTTTTATCGCTTACGGCATTTATCTCGCCGTCGTCGTATCCTTCTCTGTCAACGTTGTTATCGGTATTGGGGTCAGATGGATGTCACGTCGTTCGGAACGAGAGATTGGGTTTGGAATATATGCTGCAGTGTTGCTCCCGCTTTTCTATCAAGAGTCAAATTTTTCGCTGATGACTGGGAACTTGCTATCTTTGTTCGTAGTTATTTACCTAATCCATCAGGCCTCCAAAGCTGCTCTGAACCGGGTGGTGAAAGTTACCCGAGCCAATCCCTGATAATGAATATTTCTTTAGTTAGACTAACGCTATCTGTCTCGCTTTCGTCCATTCGCAGGTTTCTAGCTTGGCTTCTGAACTTCACAATCTTTGATAACTTTAAATCAAGGCGCATGGCTAAAAGAATGGCGGTTAAGTCGGCCCCTCTATAATCGTATGGGTTTGGAGGTAGGGATTTCTCATGGGGTGCACTTACCTTTTTAGCTTACGCGGCTCATAAAAATTTAGGCCTACCTAAAAAATTGTCGCTGCCCAAACATATATCGCTCCCCTGCGCCTTCGTTCGATATGGCTTTCATGAGCCTCAGCGGCCAAGTCGCGATCTACTTTGGAGAGACCTCTCAAACCCAATGATTGCGCTCCTGTGCGCGCTGCTGGGCTTGGGGACTTCGTTCGTTCCGGAAGTCCTTGGCTGCTTCAAGAAGAACCATGCAAATCAACAGGAACTTGCGATGCGCGAGGCGACGGCGAAGTACGCCGCGTGGCTATCGATTTCTAAAAATCAAGGAGCTGGACGCGCAGGCATAGATCGGAGGGACGGCAGAGCTAGATGCTCTTGACCAGTTGCTCGACAGCGGGAGCTTCGTAAACGCGC
>DKQG01000016.1:52972-57339 GCA_002471575.1 Alphaproteobacteria bacterium UBA7314
GTAAGGCCTGTCATTACCTATCTGTTCTTCGCGCCATTCGCCGCAATCAAGGGGTCGATGGTATACACGATGCTCGTCCAGCAGAACATCGACTGATCGACGGATCGAGCGAACGCTTGGGACGATGAGACTGCGGCGATCTTAGGCGCGATCATGGAGTTGGATCCCGGCGGTTCGGGATCTTGGGCGTGATACAATGCGCCTATTTGCAGCTCAGATCATATATAAATCGTTTTCCAACGCCTTTAGCGGACGAAAAGAGACACATCATGCCCTTCGCACCCCCCGCCGCGGACCGGCGGCCGCATACCATCGAACGCCACGGCCGGACAATTGACGATACCTATGCCTGGTTGCGGGATGAAGACTGGCAGCGGGTGATGCGAGAACCCGATGAGCTTAAGCCCGATATCCGGGCGCATCTGGAGGCAGAGAATACATGGACGGAACGGGCGCTGGCGCCGATTGCGGCGCTGCGGGAAGAGCTGGCGGCGGAGCTGAAAGCGCGCATGAAGGAAGACGATTTCTCCGTGCCAACGCCGGACGGCGACTGGGCCTATTATCGCCGGTTTGTCGAGGGTGGGCAGTATCCGCTGCTCTGCCGCCGGCCGACGGAAGATCCGGATGCGACGCGGGAACAGGTGTTGCTGGATGGCGATGCAGAGGCCGAGGGCGAAAGCTTCTTTTCGGTCGGCGCCGCCGCGCATTCGCCCGATCACCGGATGTTTGCTACTGCAATCGACCGCAACGGGTCCGAGTACTGCAAGATCGGTATCCGCGATCTTGAGACAGGTGATATGCTGGCCGACGAACTGACCGACGCACAGGGCGACATGGTCTGGTCGGCGGACGGTCGCGTTATCTTCTATACCGTGCTCGATGACAATCACCGGCCATGCCGAGTAATGCGCCATACGATTGGCACGGTGTCGTCGGAAGACGTAACGGTCTACGAGGAATCCGATCCCGGGTTCTTTCTCGGCATCGGCAAGACCGAGAGCGGTCGGTTCGTAGTGATCGACGCGCACGATCACGCGGATACGACCGAAGTGCGGCTGATCCCCGCGGACGAACCTGCGGAGGCGCCGCGCCTGCTAATGGCCCGAGAAACCGGGGTCACATACGACGTATCGGATAACGGAGAGACGCTGATTATCCGCACCAACCGGGATGCGGTCGATTTTCGCATTGCCTCGGCGCCGTTGGATGATCCCGATCCTGCCAATTGGACCGACCTCGTCCCGCACAAGCCGGGCTGTCTGATACTTGCCGTCGTCCTGTTCGGTAACTGGCTGGTCCGCCTGGAACGCGAACAGGCCCTGCCGCGGATCGTGGTGCGGTCGCTTGCGGACGGCACCGAGCATGACATCGCCTTCGACGAGGAAGCCTATGACCTGTCGCTGATGCCCGGCTACGAGTTCGAGACGGATATTCTGCGGTTTTCCTATTCCTCGCCGACCACGCCGGCCCGGGTATTCGATTACAATATGCGCACCTGCGCGCGGTTCCTGCGCAAGGAACAGGAAATCCCGTCGGGCCATGATCAGGGAGCCTATGTCTGCCGCCGCCTGCTGGCCGAAAGCCATGACGGCACGCGGGTCCCGGTGACGGTGCTGCATTCGAAGGACGCCGTGCTCGACGGATCGGCGCCGATGCTGCTTTACGGATACGGATCGTACGGTTTCGCGATGCCTTCGGCGTTTTCGCCGCATGTCTACAGCCTGGTGGATCGCGGTTTCGTCTATGCAATTGCTCATATCCGTGGCGGCACCGAGAACGGCTACGGCTGGTATCTCGATGGCAAGCTGGATCGGAAGAAGAATACGTTTCTGGATTTCATCGCCGCCGCGGAATACCTGATCGCAGAGAAATTCTCGTCCGCCGGCCGGATCGTGGCACAGGGGCGCAGCGCCGGCGGTATGCTGATGGGCGCGGTTGCAAATATGCGACCGGAGTTGTTCTGCGGCATCCTGGGCGAGGTGCCGTTCGTCGACGTCATCAATACCATGTGCGACGAAAGCCTGCCCCTGACCCCGCCTGAATGGGTCGAATGGGGCGATCCGATCCGTGATGCGGCGGCGTTCGAGTATATGGCGTCATACTGCCCCTACACCAATGTGACAGATCAGGCCTATCCGAACGTGCTTGCTACCGGGGGGCTGACCGATCCGCGCGTTACCTACTGGGAGCCCGCGAAATGGGTGGCGAAGCTGCGCCAGCACAACACCGCCGATACTGATATTCTGCTCTACATGAACATGGACGCCGGTCATGGCGGCGCGTCCGGCCGGTTCGACAGGCTATCGGAAGTCGCTCTGTCCTTCGCGTTCGCACTGATGGTGACGGGGCGAGCCTGAGGCTTGGCTGACGGTCAGATATAGAGCTTCGATGCCTTTCAGTTTTCGACGGGTTGTAACCGGCTGAATTATTAAAATTTTCGTTGGCGGCAAAAAAATTGCCTGGTTGAATTTCACAATGAAATTAGAGTACCCGACCGTAAGGGTCTTCAGCAGGCATCATGAAGACCCTGCTTAGAACCGCCAGCCGGGCGATTGCAGCGGGCCTAGCGATTTTGTGCTTTGTCGACCACTCTGCCTGCAACTACGGTGCCCGTGATCTCGGTGAGCTAAGGCTCGCTCAACGGGGTCGGCTTTCTCAAAGGGTACGGGTCGGCATCGGACGGGTTTCACGAAGCGCATTATAGCGTTCGAATTATATTTGTGCGTTGTCCCAAAGGCACCGCTGCGGAACAGATTGAGTCGTTTGCCGCCCCAACACGCGTGATATCGTACCTAGGTTAAATCCCGTCATCCTGACCGTGGACATGATAACCGATATCGCGTGAGGGCTTGCGCCCTTCCGTATCTTCACCTGTTGGCAACCAAGCGCAAAGATTTGCCCCCGGAGACCAAATCGTATCGCACGGCCCGGGTACGAAAAATTCTACGAAGACGAAGTCGTCGTCTGTATCGTTGATAAACGAATGGGGCTCATGTTCATAATTATAAAGGAGGTCCCCGACGTTTAATCGAACCGCCTTTCCATCAAGTATCGCGGTACCCTGTCCCGAGATCACATACTGAAAATGCTCAGCTCCAACGTGATGATGCTCCGGTGCCGAGGCTCCTGGTGGGTAGGTGATCATTTCGCCTTTAAAGGCTCGCGTTCCGGCTAAAGTAGGTGTTGCCATATAAACCCGCTTCCGCTCATCATGCTCCGACTGGAGTACAGGTTCTCGGGTCCAGTCAACGCTTACCAGGTCCTTTGGCATATTTGCGATATTCTTGTCGAACTTCCTCGCCTCGGGTATCCGAGCAATTAAAATTTTGGTCTTTCCTTCGGTGGCGCGGAACTCGTCATTAACACCCAGTGGCAGGTAGGCGATATGGTCTTGCGTCAGGTTTTCATCTCTAGCAACGCCGCTTCCCGAGAGAATTTGCAACCATCCGACAGCCGTCTGATCGAGGATAATTTGGTGGGACATTGATTCGGGGATGCTGATCAGATCTAGTTCAACCTGATAATTCTGAATATTGCCGGGCCGAAGAAGCGGCGAAATATGGCATGTGCCACTGTCGCTGCTTTCAATACTCGAATGTCTGATGATGACTGGCATATCGCCGAGGATCTTAAGGATCTGCTAATACTACGAAGTTTAAAAATAGTCCCTTCTGAAAGTCCCGCCATCTTCTCTGGTTTTTTGTCTGAGTTCAAACCAGATAACCACTACCAGAAACGCGACGAGCAGCAGATGGTACATGTCTTTCTGCGGTACAAAATCTTGGTACGCGAACAATAGGCCGCCGATGAGGTAAAAGACTCCGTAATTAAGCACTATCGCGAGCGATGGTGCGGCCTTAAAGGCAAAAAGATACCGGAATACTGCATAAGCTAAGAGGCAACCGGCTGCAAACCGGCTCGTCTTATAACGATAAAGTTGCGCGCTTTCAGAGATTTTAAAATCAAAGGGGAAAAATAAATCGGTACCGAATACCGCCATCAATATGGCAGTTACGAACCATATAAATAATATTAAAATCAGTGCCTTTCGAAAGATCTGCATACCCCACCTAATCGGTATTTTGTTAGGCTAAAAAAGTACCATCGAAAACACTACAAAATTTCCTACGTTATAACATAGCACCGTAGACATATTCACTCAGTAGTTATCTCTTTTAGCGGCATCGCCCTTGTTCAAATCGCCGGGTTTTGTGAACGAAGACGGTCCGACCCCTATTCAGGTCAAGAAGGACGCCGGTCGGAGCGGCTGTTATGGGGTGTTGCCTGGTTACCAGTCACTGAAGCGCCGGGCTTAGGATCCTAATCCGCCGCTTCAGTGGCCGTTGCCTTTTTGGCCGCCCGCTGCT
>DKQG01000016.1:57762-76173 GCA_002471575.1 Alphaproteobacteria bacterium UBA7314
ACGCCGTGGGGATCGCGGAATTTCATTTCGTAGAAAGTATCGGGGGCGTCTTCGTCGGGGCGGCCCTGGAAATATTTGCCGCCCGCGGCTTCGATTTTCTTTTCGGTTTCGACAATGTCATCGACCCAGAAGCCCATGTGGTGGATACCCTGATAGTTCTTGCCACGTTCGTCCTCACCCTCCACGTAACCAGCCCATTCGTCTGATTTATAGGCTAGCAACGCGACAGTGATAACACCGTCGGAGACATAGGAGCCGCGTGCGAGGGGGGAGTCCGTGGTCCCGACACGCTCCATGTCGAATGCCTCACAATAAAAATCAGCAGCTTTTTCTGGATCTGGTACCGAAAGTGCGATGTGACGGAGTTTGGCCATGAATTTCGTCCTTTGAACTGAAGGATATCTGAATTTGAGAATAGAAAATTGAACCTAATTGTAATTAGTTAAATAAATAAAGCCAGATAGGAAGATGATTGGGGTGCTAAAAACTGAAAATTAACGATAAGCTGGTGGTGTAATTCACGTAATGAAATTCATTGAAATTAGAGACTTTTTGCTCCCTCACGACCCCGAACGAACTGGAGACGTTATCTCGCAATCTATAATTGTAAGAAAAACCTACATTATTAACGAGATCTTCACGGTCGCGCGAATCTGCCGCTCGATGCTTAAAATAGTAGGTGTATTGAAGTGCCTTGAATACGTCCAGTGACTGTTTTTCTGTCAGCGCCACGGTGTAGGTCAGGGCTGCACTTGTCTCAACGAGCCTATCTCTTTGATTGCTACCGTCGAAACCATCTTTATTCCAATTTACTAAAAACGATGGCTCAAGGGAGAGATAATCGTTTTTGAACAACATGTTGTTGGATATTTTTAAGAAAGAAGATAGGCCGATATTGACGTAACTAACATCTCCATCGTTCACACCTTTAGTGTACTTAAGTGTTGTACTTAAACTTTTCAGGCTTTGTCCGTCGGTTAGGTAATTGCCAGTGAAACCCAATGCAAAATTATCGGTTCGTTTATCAATATAAGTATGATCAAAAACCGCCGCGAGGCTTACGGTTTGTTTGGAGGAAATGAGCCAGGTAGGCCCCGATTTGAGGCTGGAAAATATAACGTCAGAATCTCTTAAGAATGAATGAGCATCAGCAAAATTAACGACTGATGAGTTCCACCTCGTTCCGAGGAACTCTCGATCGTCCGCAATCAATAGTGTTTTTGCCAGCGCCGTATCGCCTCTCGCGTTTCGGCGGCTTTGTCCGGAATTTGCGTTATAACTTGCCGTTGTAATGAGGGTACCCGAAGTTTCTGCCGGACGGGTCAGTGTGCGAAGTACCTCTAAATTACTGAGCGCTTCTGCATTGTTAGGGGCGATCTTTAAAACGCGACGGTATGCAGATATTGCTCTTTGGTAATGGCCAAGGTTTTTTGCCTTAGTCCCGTAGTCGATATTGTTTTGTATGTGCTTTGGGTCAGAAAGAACTCTTTCCCAGAGTATCTCGAGATTAGCACTTTGGTTCGTATCTGCGGGTGCGGCGCAAGGGTATAAGCAGCTTAAGGTGATTGCTATAATCAGCACAAATTTCAGGTTTGATACCATTCTGCCGAGTCTAAAAGCGGGTAGATTACATTTAGTTGTTAGGTGCTTCGCGTCTAGCTTTTCGTAGGGCGGCCTTTCGAGCCCTTGCGGCAGCCTTTCGTGCTGCTTTGGCCTGTTTTGCCGCTTTTTTTGCTGCTGCCTTTGCCTGTTTTGCCGCTTTTTTTGCGGCTGCCTTTGCTTTTTTGCTTGCAGCCTTTGCTTGTTTTGCCGCTTTTTTTGCGGCTGCCTTTGCTTTCTTGTTTGCAGCCTTTGCTTGTTTTGCTGCTGTTTTTGCGGCGGCCTTCGCCTTCTTGTTGGCGGCTTTGGTCTGCTTTGAAACTGCCGAGGGCCGAACCACCGCAATTTTTCTCGTGCTCGTTGCCTCTCCCCCAGGCTTTACGGCCGCCTGTTGCGGTCGCGCTGCTTCAATGGGTTGGCGTTTAGCTCTTTTGAGCCTTCTGAGTGCTCTGCCGGAATTCAGTTGTGCCTGAAGCGCCTTAACATCCTTGGCAGCGTCCTCTGCAGCGGAGGTGGCAGCTTTCGCCGCTTTTTGTGCATTCTTTAGGTTGGATTTTGCATCCTTGAAGGCCTTAGTTTCCACAGCAACGGCTGCTTTTGCCGTGTCAAAATTTGTTCTTGCGTTTTTGAGGACTGCCCTTGCGGATTTTTTTTCGTCCTCAGTTTTGGCCTGCCTGAATTTTTTCCTAGCGTCCTTAAAAGCTCTTTTTTTGCCGCCCAGATCAACTGATTTTTGTTTCTGCTTTAATTTTTTCTTTGCTGATCTTTGGTTGTTTGCGGCATCGGTAACCGCGTTGAATGCGCTTACTTCGATCTGTCTTAGTCTTGTCTCTTCGGCAAGGGCGCCGGACAAGAGCTCCCTTATCCTTGCTCGTGCATCAGCATTTCCTTTTCCTTGCCCGAAATCTCTCAACAGAGATGTTCTCTGACGCTTCAATTTTCGGATTGCCTGGTTTACCAGGCGTCGCTTGTTTAAGAGTACTCTGCAGCTCTCGCCAGAGCAGTTTTTGAGCTTTTTGTTTATGAAGGTGGTAAGCGCCGCGGATCTGTCAATTCCCCTAAGGAACAACTCGGCGTCGACTTGTGCTTTGGTCACAGGATTGCCTGTTTCCAGGCTCGCTAATTGAAGTTCAGCATTTATTCGGTCCCTTGAAATTCCGGTAATTTGATCATTATCGCCAACGGTGATGTCGAAGGCTGAATCGTAGAATCCCTGCTTGCTTATAGAGGCAACCTTTGGTTGGCCCGATATTCCGCTGGATCCATCCATCTGAACAAACGAATTTGGGCTATTTAGGGTGACAGAGCCTGTTAAGGAGACAAGGTTGTCGGATGATCCCTGCGTCGGCCGGCTGTTTGATGTAACGCTTGCGGCACCGCTCCGTAATAAAATTTCTGTTGCCCCGGGCCTTGAGACCAGAAAATCCACCTGAGTACCCTGGAGCCTGACCAGTGCAGAGGGGGAGGAGACCGTGTAGGAACCGGATGGAAATGTCCCCGATTTGAAGCGTATGGCTCCGCTTCTAACTTGCGCGGCGAACGAGGGACGGTTCGAGCGCAGGTTATACCTTTTGATGGTTATTTCCGTATCGGGTCCAATATTCAAAATCGATTGGTCGCGAAAAATGATTTGAGCGCGACTGTTCATGAGCGTTTTTATTTTCTGATTAATAAAAACACGATCACCGATCTTGAAAATTTTATCGGTTTCCGAGACGCCGGTAGCCACAATATTTTCGACGAGTGCAACGACGCCAATGTACTGTGGGGCCTTTGCGTTCACATCGGGAATTAGGGTTAGCCCGATGAGCAGGGTTGTGACTAGGCGTATAGCCATTGTGATATTCGCTTGTATCGAGTTGGTCAGGCCGCGATCTGCGACACGTCTGGTCCGGTAAGGTGAAACATTTCAAGACAACGATCAAACACCACACGTCTGCGAATGGCGGGGTCTACGCCAGCAAAAGTTTTTTCCATGACGTCATCGGCGTTGGGCCAGACACCCTGGCCGTGAGGATAATCCGCTCCCCACATCAGGATATCGGCCATACCGGATTCCGGGTGCTGCAGCATCATGCCAGCGACGTAGTCTTCTTCGTAGGTGATGGTGACCTGGCGCTTGACGTATTCGCTGGGCATTTCCTTCAGACCGGTATCAGCAAACAGGCCTGGCCGTTCGACAGCCTGACGGTCCATCCACTGCAACAGCATGGGTCCCCAGCCGGCACGGCATTCGCCGTAGTTGTAGCGCAGTTTCGGATGGCGCATAAGCGTGCCGGAATAGGCGAGTTGAGAGATCGGTTTCGCGGCGCTAAACGGTACGCAGGAGAAATATGCCATGCGAACGCCCCGTTCGAGGGCAGGATATGGCGCTCCGGCGCTGTCACCGATGTGGCTGCAGACCGTCACGTCGCCGTCTTCACAGGCTGACCAAAAGGGATCCCAGCATTCTTCCCAAATTTCCTTTGCCATGTCGGCAATCGGGAATTCAACCGCCTTGCAGCCGAGTTTTTTCACGCGCTCTAGCTCAGCGAGGGTGGCTTCGGGGTCGAACACCGGCATGATCGGCAGCATCAAGAGCCGGTCGGGATTGTGAGTATTTAGCTCCGTCATCCAGTCGTTGTAGACGCGGTGAACTTCGTGACGCAGAGCGACGTCGTGGATTTCCCATTTCCGTACTGAGGCATAGCCGACATACGCCCAAATGCCGGCCATATCCATGTGCTTTAAAATTATTTCTGGATCTGCCGGCGGCAAGGCACCATCTGGTAGGTCGCCGGCATGCTCGCCGTAAAAGGCGTCAAGAGCTTTGCGATTGTCTGGGCTGTCGGCGGCACCTCCGTCGCGTCCGGCGAAGATCCGCCCTTCCCATTCCCATACCCATGAGCCGTCATGTTCAATGACCTTGGGTGCGCCGTTTCGGAATTTTTCCTGAACGCGATCTTGCCACAAATTCGCAGGGATCCAGCGCTGGTCGATATGGTTGTCTGCGGAGTTGTATTTGTACACTGTCATTTTCTACTCTCTTGCCTTCGTGTAACACGGGGGTTCCTGCCACCGTTCTGCAAGTAGGGCCACGCCACGTGAAATTACAGGGGCATGCGGCTTTAAACAACAACGGCCCCCTCAATGAGGGGGCCGTCGATGTTTTGGGTCTGGAATTGACTACTTGCCGTAAATCGCCTTGCTGGCCATCGAAATCACTTCTGGGCTGGCCTTTGCGATAGCATCGTTCACGACTTTCTGAACTGTCGCTGCATCCGTAGCTATAACGCGGAGTTTACGTTTTTTGGCGTCCGAAATAAATTCGGGGTCCTTAACCATCTTTTCCCATGCAACTTGCATGACCGAGATGGCCTCTTTCGGAGTACCGGGTGGTGCAGCGAGGCCGCGACCAATCAATCCCATAGCGCCGATAAAGTCGATCATCGGCTTGTATTTTGAGTCAGCAATATCGCTCAACAGAGGAACGTTGGGAAGTTCGGGGTCCTTTTTCATGCCCATCTGCATTACAGCCCTCGCGAAAGGCTTGTCTCCCTGGAACCACCGCTCATACTTTGATTTCCAAAACAGCCAGTTGAACGCCGCGCCGAGATTTTCGCCCTGTTCAACCGAGAGGCCGGTTTTTGACGAACCCTTGTAACCGGAAACTACCTTCATCTTTGTTCCGAGAAGGGAATTTACGAGATTTGGCATGATATACGCAGTTGAGCCGAGACCAGTCGATCCCATCGGAATGGTTTTGTTGCGTAGGTCTTGCCACTTCTTAACTCCGGTATCTGAGCGTATGACCATAATAACGTTTGTTTGGTTGGCGCTACCGATCCAAGTGAATTTCCGCATGTCGTACTTCGCCTTTTCGGGGCGCATAAGTTGAACAATAACGGAACTGTCAGGAGGAACTATGTAGTTAAGACCATTTGCAGGCAGTGCCTTTGCCGCAAAGTTGGTCATTTTCATGCCGCCCGCGCCGGGGCGAGAGCTTACGATAATGTTTGGATTGCCCGGGATATGTTTTTTTAGATGTTCTGCGAACATCCTAGAGTATTTTCCGTATGTACCGCCGAAACCATAGCCAATAACAATGGTTATCTGCTTGCCTGCAAAATCGAATGCTGCACTTGCGGGTGAAGCAAGCATTCCCGTTACGCCGAGCGCTACACCGAATAGCGCTATTTTGGTTTTACCAATCATGAAACCTCTCAATTGTCTCGAGCAGACAAGGCTGCGTGGTGAGTAATCTTTTCGTTAGGTCTCTTACTTGTCAGCAATAGAGGTACCTCCACGAAAAGACTTCTTTACGATATCAGGCACGACATTGGGGCGCAACTTGACCTTTTAAATTAGGGGGCCGATAAGAGGCTTCTATGGTAGACAGAGATTAGCGTTGCATGGACAAAGTTCGCATTTATCAACCGCGCAAGAATGCCATGCAGTCCGGAAGGGCAAAAACTCGCCAATGGCTGGTCGAATTCGAACCCGGTGCCCGGGTGCGTAACGATAGCCTGATGGGCTGGGTCGGGCAGGGCGATACCCGTAATCAGGTGAAAATGCGGTTCCCGTCTAAAGACTTAGCCATAGCCTTTTGCGAAAAAAAAGGGCTGGATTATGAGGTAAGTGAGCCAAAATCCCGGACCACGAAACTTAAATCGTATTCAGATAATTTCAGCCACGACCGGGATAAAAACTGGACCCACTGATGCCGGTTGCTAGCCAACGCGTTCTGTGCGCCGAATGGTACTAGGATGAGGCATATGCCGTTTACGCCGGAATCGCATCGAAGAGGCGCTGAAGTTGTGAGGCAAGTTCCGCCCGGCTTTGAGGAGGGTTAAAGTTCTCCCAGCCCGGCGACCCCGCGCCGCATGATCTGGCGACCACGTACCCAGACCAGTTCTTTCCAGTCGGCTTCGTCCGGATACAGTGCTCTTCGGATTTGCCCCTTGATCGCGCGGCCCAAATTACTGTCTGGATCGCCCTTGGCGTGGAGCCAGTTGTCGGCGATGAGGGGCATCAGGACCTCCCGAACCGGGTAGGTGCCAAATTCGACAGTCAGGCTTGTCACCTCGGTATTCGAATTGGCGAGATGCCTGCGTAAACCTGATCCGATAGTGCCGGTGAGCGGCGCCGATGTCGCCTGACCCTCGGCCGGCGTTTCCAGTCCATGGCTGAACCATTTGCTGACCCGGTCTCCGTGAGCGCTGCCGGGCCGTGTCATGCCAAGCAGTTCGCCGGTCCCATACGTTCCGAGCCCTGTATGCCAGTCCAGGAACAGTACATGCTCTGCGCCCACCACATGATTTTCCACGATGTCCAGGAAACGCTCATGCGCCCGCGTTGGTTCGCGACCGCCATAAAATATACCGTCTGGGTGATCGTACTGTCCTCCGGTAAGCACCGACTGTAGTTTGTAGAGCGACGTCTTCGAGGCGTACGCTTCTAGCTTCTGTGTTGATTTTGCGACGGTCTTGTCGTCCCAGTTGTCCGGCAGGATAGCCGGATGAAGTTTGGCGTATTCCGTGTTTTTCGGGTGGTTTTTGGTGTGATCCACGAAATTCCGGTTGAGATCGACATTCTCTTCGGTCACCCGACGCAGCCAGGCGAATCCGTGGCAGTTCAGGGCATGGATCAGGACTACGCGTACATTTGACGGCAGCCTTGCCATCTCTCCGCTGTCGAGAAAACCCGAGAAAATTCCGGACCCGCAGAACCCTTCGACGCCGTGGGTGGCCGAGTTGCAGAGAAACAGATGGGGCGCATCTCGCGATCCAAGAAGAGCCACGTCTGTTGTTAACGCGGTACCGTCGGGTCCCCGGGCGCCAGCGTCATAGGTGCCGAGTTCTGCCCCCGCCTGTTCGGCTGCGGTGCGAAATTTGGCACGGCCATCTGCGTAGTCGGTAGGAAAATAATCGATCGGGCACATGGCGGCGGAGAATGACCAAACCGTTGTGCACTGTCCAGCGTATCGAAATGGGGTACACTTCGAATTATGCGTGTTCGGATTAAAGACCCTCTCGCCATTCTCGCAGACAATGCGGCGGGTGGCGTCGTAATCGAAGATGGCGTGGTTGCCGAAATTCTGCAGACGGGCGATGAACCGAAGACTCCCTGCGACGAAACCTTCGATGCATCGGAATGTGTCGTTCTGCCGGGGCTAATCAACACGCATCATCATTTCTATCAGACCCTCACCCGCGCCTACGGCCCGGCACTGGACAAGGAACTCTTCGATTGGCTGAAGACGCTTTACCCGGTTTGGGCTGGGTTGACGCCTGATTACCTTTACGTCGCCACGCGGCTTGCCCTCGCGGAGCTTCTATTGTCCGGGTGCACGACGGCGGCGGATCATCACTATGTATTTCCCGCTGGGCTGGAAAATGGCGTTGATATTCAGGTTGCTGCGGCATCCGATCTGGGTGTGCGGGTTACCCTCACGCGAGGCTCGATGAACCTTTCAGTCGAGGATGGCGGCCTGCCGCCGGTCTCCGTGGTGCAGGATGTCGATACGATACTCGCGGACAGTGCGCGCGTTATCGATACCTTTCATGATCCGTCTGACGGCTCAAAGGTTCAGATTGCGTTGGCGCCCTGTTCGCCGTTTTCGGTGACGCGGGAAATCATGATCGACACCGCAAAGCTGGCGGTGGAGAAGAACGTTTGTCTGCACACGCATCTCGCCGAAACGGAAGACGAGAACGCTTTCTGCGAAGAAATGTTCGGATGCAGGCCGCTGGATTACCTTGAACAGGTTGGCTGGCTGAATGACCGCGTCTGGCTGGCCCATGGCATTCATTTCACCGACGCGGAAATATCGCGGCTGGGCGCGGCGGGGGCGGGGATAGCACATTGTCCGGGATCGAATATGGTTCTTGCGTCGGGATTATGTCCGGCAATTGAACTGGAAGCGGCGGGTTCCCCGGTTGGGATCGGTGTCGACGGTTCGGCGTCAGAAGATGCGTCTAACCTGATGCAGGAAGTGCGTCAGGCGTTGCAGATACAGCGCCTGCGATACGGCGCCGCCCGAGTGAGCCATACCGATGTTCTGCGCTGGGCGACGGATGGGTCGGCAAGATGCCTCCGCCGCGATGATATCGGTAAAATCGCCGTCGGCAAGCAGGCCGATCTCGCCTTTTTCCGACTGGATGAACCGAGATTTTCGGGCGCCGGAGATCCGATTGCAGCCCTGATCCTATGCGGTGCTCACCGCGCGGACCGGGTGATGATCAGCGGTGAGTGGCGAGTTCTCGATGGACAGATCGTCGGGTTCGAGCTGAACCGTCTGCTAGACGATCACCGCGACGCGGCGCGCGCTCTGATCGCTTAAGCAGCCAGCTTCACGCCTTTCAGGATCTTCCGACCAGATTTGGCGAGCTGATCCATTTTTTTCTCCAGACCCCGGTATTTCAGTTTGCCATTCTGCTTGGCGATCTTGCCCGCAATCATGACGGTATCGACGTTGCCGCCATGAGCATGGAAAACGACGCTTTCGATGGGGTTGTTGACCGGGAACAGGTTGAGATCCTTGCCGTTCAACATGACAATGTCGGCCTGTTTGCCGGGCTTGAGCGATCCGACCTTCTTATCAAGGCCAAGCGCCCTGGCGGAATCGATAGTCGCCCATTGTAAGGCTTCGCGCGGCTTGATGGACAGGGCCTGTGCCGGTGCTTTCGTCGCCTTGGCTACTTTTTGGTTATCCATCATCCTCTGAGGCTGAAGCGCCATACGCATAACAGTGAACATGTCGCCGGAAATATTCGATTCCACGTCCACACCGAGTGACGGTTTCCCACCCAAAGCGCGCACGCGGCCGATTAACGGCGCTCCGTGGCCCATCTGGATTTCGACTTCTGGGGTAATGGTCACCGATGCGCCGGAATCGATGACGATCTTGAGCTCGTCGTCTCTCAGATAGTTGCCGTGAACCATGTTATGGCGCTTGTCCAGCAGCCCGAGTTTGGCAAGTTTCTTGTACCCGTCGGGATTGAGACGGTTAGGGGCACCCCAGACATGGGTGCTGATGATCAACCCGAGTTCCTTCGCCAATCGGAAATCGTGTTCGGTGACCTCCCAGGTCGAGAAATCTACGCCCAGTGCAGCCATTGCCAAGGAGATCATGCCGTCGCCGTCGGACAGCGAGCCTTTGCGTAGGCGTTCCAGTTCAGATCGCGGGTGCGGAATATGGGTGAAGGGCAGGGAGCCTTTCTTGGCGTCTGGTTTCGGTGAACCATGACCGAACACGGCCCGAATACCGGATTCCTTCAGGCCCCTGATCGCGCCGTCCGTATGGCCTGAGGTCGCGTTGTTGTGGCACCAATCGAAAATGGTCGTCGCGCCCAGATTAATTTGGTTCAACGCACCGACAAGATTGGCGAGATATGTATCGTTTGCGGTGTAGCGCGGTGCGATACGCGCATGCATTTCGTGGAGATATTCGGGGATCGACCAGTTACCGGCGACGCCGCGGATGCCGGTTTGCCAAGTATGAATATGAGCATTAACGAAACCGGGCATGACAATCTTGCCGGCGGCGTTGATGACTTTCGCGTCGGGAGACCAGAGCGATTTAGCGACTTTCTCGATTTTGTCCCCGTTGACCAGAATATCGCCTTTCTGAAAATCGCCCACCCGGCGGTCCATGGAAATTATCGTTCCGTTCTTGATAAGCGTCTTGGCCATACGATTGCATCTCCCTGCTCCCCCGGTGCTTGCGCCGGGGGTTATGCGGTTGGCATCCATGCGATAATCCGTGATAGTGTGGGCAATTACAACGGAATGTGCAAACGTTTGCATACATAAAAAATGGAGGAGGAGATAACGTCATGAGAAGAATTTCAAAAACGCTTGTCGCGTCAGCGGCTGCCGTGGGTGTCACACTGACGGTGGGCGTATCCGCCGCTTCGGCAAAAACGTTCAAACTCACCGCAGGATCGAGCCACCCGCCGATTGTGCCTTGGGTCCAGGTGATCAAGGATCACGTCGTACCTCAGTCAATGGCGCGTGTAACGGCGGCAGGCAAGGGAGATAGCATCCAGTGGACGCAGGCATATGCTGGTGCGCTTTACAACTTCAAGAATACGCTCGAAGGGGTACAGAATGGTTTAGCCGATCTCGGTTGGGTCGGCACTCTTTGGGAACCGATCAAGATGCCGCTTATGAACGTCTCGTTCTACGCTCCGTTCGTGACCGGCGACGTGAAGGTCCTGACGGCGATTGGCCAACAGCTTCACAAGGATGTCCCGGCCATGAACAAAGCTTGGGACAAGCATAACCAAGTTTATCTCGGCATACAGGTCGCAGATACTTACAACATGTTTACCAAGTTCCCAATCAAATCCATCGCGGACATCAAGGGCAAGAAACTCTATGCACCCGATGCGCTCGCCGGTTGGGTGCGGGGTACCGGCGCGGTTGCGGTCAACGGTGGCCTGCCGGTTTATTATAACGGCGTGAAAACGGGTGTTGCCGACGGTGGCCTTACGATTACGACTGGTATGTTCCCCTTCAAGCTGCATGAAGTGGGCAAATACGTAACGGTTGTCGACATGGGTGGGCCGATTTCTGGCGCCATAACCATGAACAAGGACACGTGGAATTCGCTTCCCGCCTACATGCAGGACATCTTTAAAAAGCTTGGCGGAGAATATTCCGCGAAGCAGGCGGCGATCATCGAAAAGAAAGCCGGTCTGTTTCTTAAGCTGATGGCGAAACAGGGTGCTGTGATTTCCACGCTTCCCGATGCCGAACGTCGCAAATGGGCGAAAGTCATGCCCAACATCGCAAAAGAATGGGTGGATGCGAACGAAAAGAAAGGGCTTCCGGCCAAGGCAGTTATGAAGACCTTCATGGATGTTGCCCGTTCTTCGGGCGCGAAGCCCCTTCGCAACTGGGACGAAGGCCTCTAATCGGTTCTTCTGACGGAGCATTCGTGTGACAACTCCCGCGGAGTCGGGTGACACACCGGGCGGGGAGTCCATAGCTGGGCTCCCCGTTCGACTGTTCAACGCCATTACCAATTTGATGAATAGTATCGGCACCCTTTGGGTGTTCGGAATGATGCTGATCATCTGCGCGGATATTTTTTCGCGGAACGTTCTTAATCATCCGCTTAACGGCGTGCCGGAGATCATCGCATTCTCCATCGCCGGCACAATTTACCTGCAGCTTGCGAATACGCTGCATGCCGGCCGATTTACTCGTGCGGAACTTTTGATCGAGTGGCTTGAAGTCAAACGCCCCTTTGCCGGCTGCGTGTTCAACTCGGTATTCAACTTATTCGGTATTATTGTCTTTCTGATCATGGTTCAGGGGTTCTGGGGTGAATTCTCGGAAGCTTGGAGGGAAAATGAAATTGCCGGCGTTCCTGGGGTCATCACCTTTATCGTTTGGCCGTTCTATTTGATTTTGCTAGTCGGCGCGGTCGCCACCGGTATTGAGTTCTTGCTGCGCTTCGTACGGGAAATTACCGGCGCGGGGCGCGCCTTGCGAAATCCATCGGGCAGGGCGAGCGCGACCAAGCGTGGCTATGGCTGGCTGATCGCGCTGGCAGCGTTTGCGGTCGTAATATATTTCCTTACCACCGCCGAACTGACCAATGCTCAGATCGGCATCCTTTCGATTATCTGCATGCTGATCCTGATTTATGCCGGCATGCCGATTGGTATTGCGCTGATCGTCCTCGGCTTTTGCGGCATATGGATGATGAAAGGCAACACCGCTATCGCCGAACGGATGCTGCCGCAGGCGGGCGCCGAATACATGAAAAACTATTTCTTCGGGGTCGTGCCGCTGTTCGTGCTGATGGGATTGCTGGTGGCGGCGGCTGATGTCGGCAAGGAGACGTTCCAGGTCGCGCGTTGGGCGATGCGGCGGGTCCGCGGCGGTCTCGGTATAGCAACGGTTGCCGCAAATGCGGTGTTCGCAGCCATTACCGGATCGTCCATTGCCTCGGCTGCGGTATTTACGCGCGTGGCGACACCGGAAATGATGTCGCAGGGCTATACGGCTCGTTTTTCAGTGGGTGTGGTCGCCGGATCATCGGTCCTAGGGATGCTGATCCCCCCCAGTTTATTGTTCATCGTGTACGCTTTCATCGCCGAGCAATCGGTCGGCGTGCTGTTTATTGCTGCCATCGTGCCCGGTTTGATCCTGTCTGTTGCATTCGCGCTACTGATCCTCGCCATGGCAACTTGGAAACCTGAATGGGTCGGCGATATCACAGCAATGCAGGACAATCTTGCTGATGACGAATCCATCAAATCGGCATTCCTGAAACTTTTTCCGATCATTAGCCTCGTTGTTCTGGTCATCGGGGGGATTTACGGAGGTATTTTTACACCAACAGAAGCCGGCGCAGCCGGTGCATTCGGCGCGCTGATCATTGGGCTTATGAAGCGCAAACTGGACTGGAAGACCCTATGGGGAGTGCTTGTCGAAACAGGCCACATCACGGTGTCGATCCTGTTCCTGATCCTCGCTGCGAATATCTACTCGCGCATGCTGGCGCTGTCCGGCCTGCCACAGCAAATGGGTGGGTATGTCGGTGACAACTTTACGGTCTTTATTATCGTTTACGTGCTGATCCTGATCCTCCTCGGCATGATCCTAGACTCGATTTCCATCATGCTGATTATCCTGCCTCTGGCATTACCGTCGCTTGCGACGTTTGGTGGGGATCCTATCTGGTTCGGCGTCGTAACCGTGATCGCGGTTGAAATTGGGCTGTTGACGCCGCCATTGGGCATAACGTGTTACGTTGTGAAATCGACTTTGAACGACGACCGGATCACTCTTAATCAGATTTTCCTCGGCGCGATGCCTTTTGCGTTCGTCATGCTGTTGGTAACGATCCTGCTGATCGCGGTGCCCGAGCTCAGTCTCGTATTTACGTAACAAACTACCACGGGATTTCTTCGCCGAAACGGTCGAGAAATGAGCCCGACCGGGCCATCTCTAACCCGCCAATGGTTCTTTTTAGGTCGCCCGCAACCTCATCCGCAGGTGTGCCTTGATTGCCTGTCATTTCAGTAGCGACGATCCCCGGGTGCATCGCCACGACGCATATGCCTTCCTTGCCAAGCTCGATTGCCAGGTTAGATGTCAGCATATTCTGCGCGGCCTTGGACATCCGATATCCGTAATCGTCGCCGGATTCGTTGTCGCTGATCGACCCGAGACGGCTGGAAATATTGATAACCCGGGACCCAATATGCAACCGCCGCCGGAAGGCGAGAGCGACGTTCAAGGGCCCGAGTGCGTTGACCTCGAACTGCAGACGCGCGGCGGCGATATCAAGCCGGTCGATATCGTCCTCTATCATGATACCCGCATTGTTGATCAACACATCAATGGGTGCGTCGCCCATCGCGGCTGCCGCTCGGTAGACGGCAGCAGTATTTGTGACGTCGACATCGGCGTGCATATCTGGCGCGAGCGGGGTTAGTTCCGATGACGTGCGCCGGCAAAGTACGGAGACACTGTCGCCCGCATCCGTATAGGCGCGAAGCAAAGCCAGCCCAAGACCACTCTCAGCGCCGGTAATTAACACACGCGCCATTTTCTCAGACCGCGGTATATCCGCCGTCGATGATCAAGTCAGTGCCGGTCATGAAGGCCGCATCTTCGCTGGCAACGAACAACGCGGCCCCCGCGATATCATCCGGTTGGCCTAGGCGGCCGATAGGGTGGCCCGGTGTGAGTTTTTCGCGAATAGCTTCAATCGAATTGTGCCTGGCAAGAAGCCTGTCTGTCTCAATCGCACCGGGCGATATTGTGACGGCGCGAATATTGTCCTGCGTGTTCTCGATAGCGATTGCCTTGGTGAGCTGGATGACTGCGCCTTTTGTTGCGTGGTAGGCCGGTCGACCGGCCGTCACTACGCTACCAAGCTGGGATGCAATGTTGATGATGACGCCCCCGCCTGCGCTACGTAGATGCGGGATGGCGAATTTGCTCAAAAGAAACATGCTTGTCAGATTGACGCGGAGCGCTTCATTCCAGTGTTCGAAGTGCATTTCCTCCACAGTTGCCGTGGGTTCACGCGTGGCCGCGGAATGAACTGTCGTATCTAGCCCGCCCAAGGCTTTCGCCGTGTCCTCGATTGCTCTCTTCGCGGCGTCGGGATCGCCGATATCGATCCCAAGCGCGAAGACGTCGCCGTTTCCGGCGGCACTGCGCAATTCTTCCGCGCGAGACTCCGCTGCGGCTGCGTTGGCGTCTACGACCGCCACACTAGCTCCCTCTGCGTAAAAGCGGTGTGCGATCGCTCCGCCGATCCCGCCGCCACCGCCGATGATGATGCTTTTTCGTCCCTCAAGCTTCCCGGTCATATGCTCATCCCTCCGTTGCCCCATTTATGGTATAGTGGGCAAGGCTTCGCAATCATGGCACTCTATCAATCCATCGCACAGCAGCCGGAATCGTGATAGTAAGTCTTTCGGCGGCGCCCGTAGCTCAGCTGGATTAGAGCAGCGGACTTCTAATCCGCAGGTCGGGGGTTCGAGTCCCTCCGGGCGCGCCATTAAAATTCAGACACTTAGCAGTATTTTTAGGATCTCTCGATTTTAAAATCGGGGGGATTTTCGGGTTTCAGTGCCAAAAAAAATCCCTCAACATAATCCGTAGGTCAGGACTTTGGTCCGACATACAAAAATCCCGCAATTTAGCCTCTGATATTATTCCAAGCCGGTGTACCAAATTCCCCGCATCTTAATATTCTAAAAATATCTTTTTGCACTCGATTGTTTGCCATTTCCCAACCAATTCCAATGTAAGATATTAGGTCCAACATTTGATGCGGATGGCAACAGAAAGCTCGCGTTCTTCGCGTTGTCCATTTTATTTTTTGGCAATAAATTTCATTGGGTTTTCGCGTGGTAACGCTCCGAGATAGGGCGCACATCTCTTTATCTCTTTATCCCTATTCACATTGGTTAAGAAGCGAATGCAACTAAGAAATTGGCAACAAACTTTCATCGACGAGTTTCCTTCGGTGATTAAGAAATATCGAAGATTTATTGTTAAAGCCCCGACTGGGGCGGGTAAGACCGTACTCGCGAGTGAGATAATTGACCGATTTTACAAGGGCAAAAAAATAATCGTTCTTTGTCACAGGCTGGTTCTCTTGGAGCAGTTGTATAAAGCCCTTAGTCACAAACATGTTGTCCGTAAGCTTGAGGTATCGGATGCGGGCCCTGCGTTTGAGGACTACGACATACTGCTCTCGACAAGTCTTCGAGCTAAGGATGTGTTGAGCGACGCGATTGCTAAAGCCGACGGTATTTTTATTGATGAAGCACATCGGGTTTCACCGAATGGAAAGGGATACAAACGCATCCTCGACGCCTTTGAGGAAGAGGGTAAAACCAATGCGCAGCTGATTGGTTTGACTGCCTCTCCGGAGCGTCGAACGGGCGACCAGCGCGACCAGCTTAATCTTGCTTTCGACGCGATAATTGACTGCGCAAATATCGAGGATTTGATTGATGAGGGTGTTCTCGTAAAGCCAATATATCGCCCTCATTTCGTTCACGATCTGAACTTGGCGAGTATTGATATAAGCTCGGGTGATTTTCCGATTGAAAAATTGTCGAATGCAATTATTCGCTCCTCAATGATTGATTACGCTATCTGGAGCTACAAAGAGGAGCGATCAAAACTCTCGGCTGATCCTATATCCGCTTGGTTCTGTGCCGATGTAAATGTTGCGGAAGCGACATTAAGCGCGATTGAGCAATGTGGGGTTAATGCGGCGATCGTTACGGCAAAGACACCGATCAAAGAGCGAATGAAATTGCTGGCGCTTCATGAGGCCGGTGAAATTGAGGCGATTGTATCAGTCGGTGTCCTTGCAGAGGGATGGGACAATCCGAACTGTAACATCATCGTTCACCTCCGGCCGACGCTTTCCAAGGTCTTATGGGGACAATCCGTTGGACGAGGTTTACGTTCGGCACCAGGCAAGGATAAGTGTGTGGTAATAGATGTAAGCTCTAATTGGAGCACTTTCGGGCCGGTTGAAAAGCTCGAGTGGAGCCTTTGGAGCCACCGCAAGTCATATATGCAGTTTATGAACCGATTTAACTGGATCGGCCAACAACAGGATGGCGAAGACAGCGGCGATATCTATCTCTTGTGTAAAAATGAATTACCCGATGGCAACCGGTGTTCACACATTTATAAAAAAGGTACTCACGAAGACGACACATGTCCTGTTTGCGGCACCTATGCCGCTGTGGATATTTACAAAGAACAAAAGCTGGACAGCACACTTAATGAAAATGGTTTGCACCGGCTATTTTTTGAACGGGTGCCTCAAATATATGAAGACATGGACATGTCAGTCTGGAGCAACCTTGGTGACATGGCATGGAGAACAGCAACGCTTGAGGACCAGATGTTCCTCACGTTCTGCAAATCTTTCGTGGAGGTTTCGGGTGAGCCTACCAAATCTGAGTCCGATTATTGGGATGCGGCGCTTGCTGCTGAGGCACGAATACGAGCATATCTGGTAGAAAATGAAATTCAGATCGTGAAGCAAGAAAACTTTGACCTTTCCGTTATTGCTGACGGGTTCTTGGCTGGAAGGAAGGTCCATACACTGCAGGCTCATTATGGAGTTTCGGTATGCGGCTCGACATTCAACGCAAACACCAGAGAGCAAAACGAGAGGAAGTATCAAAAAGCACTAAAAATTTCTGAGAGGCTTGCGATGATGGGGTGTTCTTCTAGAGATAATCTTCCGTATTTCAATGCGTCAGAGCATTTAGAAAGAGGCTATTAGAAAACCGCCGACCGGATCGCTGAACGGATCCGCACAGGCGAGTATGCCTGACCAGCGTTCTATCGACGGCGACGTACGTGGGTTGATTTGCGCTGAACATTTTATGCGTCAGGGGGGGGGCGCAGCGGGGCAGGCGTCTAGCCCTATCGATTTTGTCGCCGCCTGCTTGGAGGCGTGCCTGTACCGTGGTCAGCGATAATTCTGGTGAAACACTCCGGGTTGATGCCCCCCGGATTATTACGGTTACTCAATGTCGCGCACGCGTCGAACGACCTATGATCCAAAATCAGCATGCTGCCGTAAGAGGCATACTTAATAGTCAGTATCAGTAAAAATGATCTCAGAAAGGAACTTAAATCATGCTGAAATCAGTGTCATTAGCCATCGCCATGACTTTAGCCGCGTCGACGGCTTCGGCCTTTGATTGGGAAGCGCCAACCATGGATCAGTCTCTGGAAACGAAACAGGCTGAGCAATCTGTTGTTCTCGACGGCGCCACCGTTCAGCGCTTCTCGGCGGGAGCGCACCTCGGTTCCGATATCAACGCGGCGATGCCAATTATCGTGGCCGCTATGACAGGAACGCACTTCGGGGTCGACATGGCGGCAGCTTACGCCATTGACGAGGATGTAAATCTATATGTTCAGCAGGCGCTCTCGGACAATATCGGTTCTTAAACGGCGCCTAAAGGGTGGTCACCAGTCAATGCATGGGCGCCCTTAGTCGGATGTAGGCACCCTGCTGGGCGGCAACCATTAACCGGATAAAAAGACGGCGGTTCAATATACTTGAACCGCCGTTTTATTTGTTGGGAAAATCCCGAGTCCATATCCTTCTGTATCGATAGTTTGCGTTACAAATTTTAAAGATAAACTTTCTATCAATTGTTTCTGGGCTCAAGTTTTAATGATCACCTTATATTTATCGGTGGGTAAGCATCACTTATCTAAAAAATACGCCAAGAGCGAGGCACCTAATACCGCCTCTCAATCACCCTTTGTTGTTTCCTTCCTGACTGTCGCAGTACTCTAGGTACA
>DKQG01000016.1:76565-106978 GCA_002471575.1 Alphaproteobacteria bacterium UBA7314
GTTCTATGAAGGCACTTCCATTCACGGCAATTACGGAAACTGGCGACAAGTTTGAAATATCTTTTCCGCTCCACACTGAGACCGGAAACGCCGTAAAGGTTCATAACCTTGTTTCGTCTGTATTGCGTGCCGTCGAGGGCGATATAAAGCTTCTAGATGGGATGGATAACGGCGACGTTTTACAGGCGGTGGCAATGGCTCTCGCCGTTCGCTCCCGAATGATTCATGCACCAACTTCAGTCACTTCAAAAATTACCCTCGATCTGGTGAATAACGCGCTAGAGGCCGCAGCAAATGCTGCCCATGACAGTACGCCTGGCGGAACAGCCTAGCTCGATTATTGAAAAGCGGTTTCAGCTTGGTTTTGCTTAGCAGCCAAGCCCTGGCGGAGGTGACCTGAACGTTTACCTCCTTAAATAAATTAGACGGTGCCGTTTTTTGCATGAGCCTACGGAGGCGACAGTTTTTAACTTTGTCGGGGTCGTCTTTTTTTGGCTTAGTTCATTGATAAATATCACGGTCGTAGGCGAATAAATTCGGTTTAACCGTTATTGGGGCTTTCCGCTTAAGATCTAACCCTCTATAGTGCGAGTGACTCGCAATCGCAATCAAGAAGGTTAGGTATGTATAAGAAAGTGCCATCAGTCATCTTTCGAACAGTAAAAAAACGAACTCAAGCCGGTGACGCTCCGACAGTAGAATGGTCTGATCGCAATTCAGCAGAAATGTTCGCGAAAACGCGTTCTATACTATTCTCTCTCCCTGGCGCCTTCACACCGATTTGTTCGACATTTCAGTTGCCATTATTTGATTCTTTGTATTCCGATTTCAACGCGCTGGGAATCGACAAAATTTTTTGTGTATCTGTAAACGATCCTTTCGTCATGGAGGCGTGGGGCGATGCCTCTAACGTAAAGAATGTTGAGTTAATTCCAGATGGAAACGGAGAATTCACGAGGAAGATGGGCATGTTGGTCCATAAAGATAATTTATCTTTTGGAATGAGATCTTGGCGTTACGCGGCAATAATTGATGACCAACAAATTGAGGCATGGTTCGAAGAGCCCGGTTTCGCGGATAACTCCCCCGAAGATCCATACGGTGAGACGGCTCCGCAAGCTCTCCTCGATTTTCTCCGTGCTTAATACATCTAAATAGAAAGATACTGGTGATACATATGACCAATACCCCAGCACATGCCCCATCAAATGTTCAAATATGCGACCTTTCTTTTACTGAGCAAGTATTTATTTGGTCTTTGAGAATGAAAGTACGGGGGGACAAATACTTTGCTAAGGTGACCGCGCATTGCGAAAAGAACCTAGCTCCGGCCGCGGCCCGCATCGCCCTAAATTCGATCAACATGGTCATTATGTCGGTGCAAAAACACGGGGTGAAATCCCTGAAATTAAATTGCACATGTATGACTAAGCTTTCCTCTGATGAATGGCTTTTAATGAAAATTTATCGAGAGGCTAATTCAGTGAGAATCCCAACCGGCACTTCATCAGCAGAATGTTTGGTTGAAGAAGAAGGCGTTAATTTGTTGTTGCACAGCCTGCTCTCATTTCAGATGGCTATGGAAACAATTGAAAGACCCGTTATAAAACAAAAAGATTGTACGTTAATTGCTGAACAGGAGCGGTGGGGGCAGGAGGCCCAAACCTACAAAACAATCCACTAAAAATGGTTACGCTTGATTCCCCTACCGGCAAACTTCTGGATTAATCGTTGATAATAGGTGATTTCGGTTTCTTGGACTCAGGCTCATCCGGCGCTACTAGAGCCTGAATTACCTTTTTCATTTTAACGATGCCAACAGTATCGCCATCTTTCTTAACTAGGAGGGATTTGCTGGCGTCGCCTGCCGCCATTGAAATCATGCTCTCAAGAGTTTCTTCCTGCTGAATTTCTCCGGCAACAAAAAGATGGCTATGGTCTTGAAGTGGCTCCATCAGCGTTCTGACGCGCAGGACGCGAGCTCGGTTGATATCTCGAACAAAGTCAGCAACATATGGGTCGCGAGGTTCGACTATTACTCGCTGAGGATCGCCCTGCTGAACGATCACACCTTCTTTTAAAATCACCAGATGATCAGCAATTTTGAGTGCTTCGTCTAAATCGTGCGTGATGAAGATGATCGTTTTGCGAAGCTCTTTTTGAAGCCGGAGCAATAAATCCTGCATATCTGTTCGGATTAATGGATCCAGCGCCGAGAAGGCCTCGTCCATTAGCATTACTTCCGCGTTAGAGGCCAGAGCTCTCGCGATTCCGACCCGCTGCCTCATACCGCCCGACAATTGATTGGGGTACTTATCGCCGTATCCATGGAGACCAACTTCATCAAGCCACTTTTGAGCTGTTGAAGTTTTCTCTCTACGCGAAATTCCTCGGGCCTCTAGTGCTAATCCTGCATTTTCTATAACTGTCCTGTGAGGGAGTAAGCCAAAGTTCTGAAAAACCATCGACATCTTTTCCCGACGGATGGCGCGGAGTTCGTCCGTCGAGCTAAGTAGTATGTCCTTTCCCTCAAAGATAATTTCACCAGATGTAGGCTCTATCAGACGATTTACATGCCGAATGAGGGTAGATTTACCTGAACCAGACAGGCCCATTATCACTGTGATTTCGCCAGTTCTCGCCTCCAAATTGATATTCTGAAGGGCTAGGGTGTGGTTATGCTTTTCCAGTAGTTCGGCTTTACTGAAATGGTGATCTAGGACTTCGCGAAGAGCAAACTCCGGCTTCGACCCAAAAACTTTGAATAAATTTTTTATCTGAAACTTTGTTTCGGTGGTGCCTGGTACTGAAGTCATTGATTTTGGTCGGGGCTAAACCGTGTCAGAGCAAGCTTGGTGGTCCTATCCAGAACGATCGCCAAAACAACTATGCCGAGGCCGGATAGAAGACCGACGCCGAGTTCAAGGTTCCGGATCCCACGTAAAACGAGAACACCCAACCCCGGTGCCGAGACGAGTGACGCTATTACCACCATCGACAGGCTCATCATGATGGTCTGGTTAATCCCAGCCATGATGTTAGGCAGCGCAAGTGGGATCTGAACTTTCGTCAGTTTTTGACGTTCGGTTAGACCATATGCTGTCGCCGCCTCAATGACTTCGACATCGACAAGTCTGATACCCAGGTCGGTGAGACGTATTACGGGAACAATTGCGTAGAGAATAATAGCGATCCCGTACAACTTTGGTTCGGTGACTGAAAACAAGAAAATCAGAGGTATCAGATATACAAACGCCGGAAGTGTTTGCAGCATGTCCAATATCGGGATCAATGCACGCTCCAAACGGTCACTCCGTGACATCGCAATTCCGACTGGCACTCCCACAATTACACACAATATCGAACAGACAAAAATCACGGCCAATGTCTGCGCGGCAAATGTATAGTAGTCTACAAAAGCGATCCCGAAGAGACAGACGGCGACAAAACCAACCAACATTCGAGAACGGCCCACCAGCATAACAAGCGCCAGCAAAAGGGGGATCATCATCCACCAGGGTGTGGTTTCAAAAAGCCACAAAGTCCCCTGTAAAAGCCAGCTAAGTGGCTGGGTCAGCGGGTCCAGCACAAGGCTGAGGTTGTCTTTGATGTCTAGAAAAACGTTTTCGATACCTCTGGAGAGTTCCCTCGATTTTGGAAAGGCTGGACACGACGCATGCAACGCGTCCATCGAAGGGAAGGGGAAATCCCAAATAGATAGAATTACTTCGTCTTCACCTTTTGCTTTGGCAGCGAGGTCCGCGAGACTGGTCAGGTTACTTACCTGACCAGTCTCGCCTTTACACCACTCGGTAAGCCCTAAAGCGGCAAAAAAAGGCTCAAATGTCGACATCTGCTGGTGCAGCCACCAAATTCAGAGCCGTTTATTTGAGTAGCCCCGCCAGCTTCCCTCTGGCTTCTTCGTTAACCCATCCAGCCCATACTTTTTTGTAATTTTTAAGGAAGTAGGCAGTCGCTTCTTGTGAGGACGCGTTTTTGTCTTTTTTCCAGGCCAGGATCTCACCCATTTGTTGGTTCGTAAAGCTGAGCTTTGAGAGCATTTTTACGATTTCCGGCTCTCGTTCAGCGAACTTGGTGGTGACGCCTGTTACCACTCTCGCTGAGGGGTATGACGAAATTCCTTTCGGCGAGCAGTCTGCCTTCCGGTTGCACATATGCACTTCAGATTTGTAGGGGCCGAGATCGACGGCAACCATTTCGTACTTACCGAGCAAGGCAGTCGGGGCCCAGTAATAGCCAAACCATGGCTCTTTTTTCTCGTATGCTGCCGCAAGTGATGCAGCGAGGGTATCACCGGAACCGTGATTGAAAACCGCCATTCCTTTGGCTTTAAAGTTAAATGCCTGTTTCAGGCTATCATTTATGATGCGGCATCCCCACCCTTCTGGACAGTTATGAAACCGCCCTCCGACTAGTTTGGGGTTGGCCAAGACCCCTTGAATAGTCTTCAATTCAGGGTGCTTCTCGGCGAGATATTTTGGGATCAGCCAATGTTCTGCACCGCCATCAGAGAGCACATTACCGACGGTTTTGACTTTCCCCTCAGCCTCAAGCTTTTGATAGACAGGCGCTGAGTTAACCCACATCTCGGTTGCAATGTCTGGCTCACCTTTTTCGGCTAGCGATGTTGCGGCGGGTACGGTATCAGACGGAACGGCAGTGACTTTACAGCCGTAACCCTGTTCCATCAGGAACTTAGCAACATTGGTAACGACTGAAGCCGACGCCCAATTCATTTCCGTGATTGATACTTTTCCGCAGGCCGCATTGGCAGTCGTCGAGCCCATTGATATCATCATCAACGCTGATATCACGGAGCCTATAAGGGAAAAACTTCGTTTCGAGATAGTAGTCATTGAAAAATCACTTTCTAACCATGAGTTGGAAATCCGATCGCTTCCGATATCGCATGTAGTTTTATCGAAAAACAAACTGTTCAAGTCAGTTAAGTGACTACGGGTTTCCGGTCAGAAAGGCAAATTTAAGAATTTTCGTCGAACAAAAATAACAACAAAATAGTGCTCGAGCCTTCAAACCAATGGCTCCCGGCGGTGATTGCCTGAATTGCTAGAGTTTCGAATATAGCCCCTGGGTTTCGTCCATTTCGGTGTCGCGAGGGGTTTCACGGTAAAGACCGCCTTTCGGGAGCGGTCGCAGGCCCAGCAGGCTGCTGGTTGCTGCCGCCGGTCTTTCCGTCGCGATGCAGTAGCTCACCAAATCAATCCTCTCCGTCAAAAATAAACCGCCAGCTGTCGCCTGCTTCGACGACCCGTCCCGCGCCGGGCGTCGGGAAATGGGCGGGCATGATCAGTGTCGAGGTGCCGGAATGCTTTTTGAGAAATTCCCGCCGGGTGGCGGCGGATTGCGCGGGGGTCACGCAGAAACAGCTGTTCCAGTCGGGTTCGGCACACTGCAGCGGATGATGCATCAGGTCGCCGCTCATCACCGCATCAGGAAACTCACCCCCGATATGGATACTGACATGACCCGGCGTGTGGCCGGGCGAGGGGACGAGGCGCACCCAGTCGTCTATGACATGGGTCCCGTCCACAAATTCTGCGGCACCGGCTTCGATGACGGGCAGAATGCTGTCTTCGTAGTAGGGATCGTCGGTGAAATCGTCCGATTGATACTCCCGCTGCCAGAAATCCCATTCGTCTCTCGCGAACAAATACTTTGCGTTGGGAAATGTCGGCACCCAGCGGCCGTCGACCAGCCGAGTGTTCCAGCCGACGTGATCGACGTGAAGATGTGTACAAAGCACGTAATCGACTTCATCTATTGCGATACCCGAGGCGGCCAGATTTTCGAGATATGGCCAGTTGTTCCGGTGATAGCGCAGTTTCTGGGGGCGCTCCTTGTCGTTGCCGCCGCACGTATCGACCAGGATGACATGTCGGCGGGTACGGATGACGAAACTGTGGAAGGCGAGGATCAGCAGACCGGTTTCCGGGTCTTGCATTCGCGGTTCCAGCCATTGCCGGTGACGGGCGATAGTGTTTGCATCCGCGTCGGGAAATAGGACGAAGGGATCCAGCAGGGGGGCTTCAAATTCGATGACCCGCCTTATCTCGACGTCGCCAAATTGCCAAAACTGCATGTTTACACTCCCCCCTCCGATTCCTGTCCAAATCGGTATTTTACATGTCATGGAAAAGAGCTAAATACTCTCGCATTATCAAATACGTATGGCGGGAGCATTCTTATGAATTTTGTAAGGTGGATTCTGGGCAGGTTGGTACTTGCCTACGACGTGCTGACGCGGCCGAAACCGGTAATTCGGGATGCTGCAGCTCAGGCTGAGCTAGACTCAAAAACCAAGAATTTCGCGCTTTACCAGTTCAATGCCTGTCCATTCTGCGTGAAGGTTCGCCGGGAGTTGCGCCGCCATGCGCTGAACATCGAATTGCGCGATGCGCGTAACGACGCGGAGCACAAACAGGCGCTGATCGATGGTGGCGGGCGCTTCAAGGTCCCGTGCCTCCAGATATCGAGCGGTTCAGGCGAGAAGACCTGGCTCTATGAATCGGATGACATCATCGCCTATCTAAAATCCGAACTGGAACTGGCGTAAACAACCGATGCGGCCAAGGAAACTCGTTAAACTTTAATATCGAGTTCTGTCAGCGGTGAAACCACGAGTAGCGAGCTCTCCGTGAGGGTGACCTGCTCGAAGCCGCCGGGGCCGATTTAATTGTCAGTCCGATCCGTATCGGGGCGTTCGAAATCATTTGTGACGACGAGACGTTGTTCTTAAAAATTAAATCGGGAACGTTTCTTAAGGACGACGAGGTCAGGGGAAAGTGCGCGGAATAATGATTGGCTTTCCCCGATTGTTGTGACCGGTTCATTCGGCTGGTAACGTTTCTGACATAAGTAAAAAGGAGCGTTCGGGGAAACGGAATGACCGAATTCGAAAAGACAGTCGACTACATCGTGGTCGGCGCCGGGTCTGCCGGCTGCGTGCTGACCCATCGGCTGAGCGAAAACGGCGATAATCGGGTGCTCACGCTTGAAGCAGGCGATCGCGATAAGAGCTTTATGATTCACATGCCGCTCGGTGTCGGCCAGGTCTGGCACGATCCGAAGTTCAACTGGTCTTATGAATCGGAACCGGAGCCCCATGCCGATAACCGTCGGCTATTTCATCCGCGAGGCAAGGTGCTGGGCGGTTCTTCGTCGATCAACATGATGGCCTATGTCCGCGGTAATCACGGGGATTACGACCGTTGGCGGCAAAAAGGAATGGCCGGATGGTCGTTCGACGACGTGCTGCCCTATTTCAAGCGGGCCGAAGCGTTTCAAGACGGCGACGATCCGTATCATGGCTCAGACGGTCCTTGGAAAATCCGCACAACGGACGTCCAGGATCCGATTTTCGACAGCTTCTTCGGCGCAATCGAGCAGGCCGGATATAAGAAGGTATCGGACTACAACGGCGCCTCTCAGGAAGGTTTCGCCAGGCTTCAGGTCAATGCCGTCAACGGTCGAAGGCAGTCTGCGGCCGTCGCCTATTTGCGCCCCGCTATGCAACGTCCGAACGTAGACGTTCAGGTTCGCGCCCATGTGAACCGCGTGGTGATAGAGAGCGGCCGCGCGGTGGGCATTGAATACACGCAGGACGGCAAAACCCATTCAGTGCGCGCCGAAAAAGAAGTCATTTTGGCTGGCGGCACCATCAACTCGCCGCAGATTCTAATGTTGTCTGGCATCGGGCCAGGCGGTCATTTATCGGAGATGGGTATCGATGTTGTGCACGATCTTCCCGGCGTCGGGGAAGACCTGCAGGATCATCCCGCCATCGGGCTTGAATATACCTACAAGGGTAATTCCCAGTTTCACCGCGACCTGCGGCTTGACCGGCTTACATTTCACGTAGCTCGGGTAAAGCTGTTCGGCACCGGCATGGCGGCGTCGCCGCCCTCGTCACTGACAGGTTACGTCAAGAGCCGTCCGGATCTCGAAATTCCGGATATCCAGATGTTTTTCCGGCCGATGTCGATGTCCGCCAGGCAATGGTTCCCGGGAATCATGCCGGGGGCCGAGCAGACCTACGCCTTCCGTGCCTGCCATTTGCGTCCGGAAAGCCGCGGAAAGGTCTGGCTGCGGTCCGGTGATCCCCGGGATTCCGTGCGGATCCTCAATAACTTTCTGTCTACCAAGGAAGACCGGCGGGTGCTGCGCGAAAGCTTCCGCATCATGCGCAGGATAGGAATGCAGCCAGCCTTCGACGGGACGCGCGGGGAGGAATTCGCTCCTGGCGCAGGGGTATCGGAAGACGACGATGATGCAATAGATGCTTATATAAGAGAAACGCTGAGCACGGTGTTCCATCCCACCAGCACATGCCGCATGGGGATCGACGATCGTGCCGTGGTCGACGGTGACCTGAAAGTCCGTGGTATTGATGCGCTGCGCGTGGTTGATGCGTCTATCATGCCGGATATCGTCGGGGGTAATCTGAATGCTACGGTAATCATGACAGCCGAAAAAGCGTCGGATATCATTCTCGGCCGGCAGTTCCTGTCTGCCGAAGCCGCCTGAACGACGGGGAGGAATACCGCCATGCTGCCCATGCCGATCGCCGATCACGATGCGATCATGAAGGAGCTTGCAGAGACTGGAAGGTACGTGAAAGTGTTGTGGCAGAGCGATGATACGCTGATGTTCATCGCCCGGGGGCGGGAGTACCGGTCGGAATTTCACATCAACCCCTCGGACGAACACATGACCATGCTGAAAGGCAGCATGAACCTTCACTACCGCACGCCCGACGGCAGGGAAGAGATTGCCGTCCTGAAGGAAGGGGAAACCGTTTATACCGCCACCGGCATCCCACATTCGCCACGTTTCCCGGAAGATGCGTTTTTGCTGGTCGGCGAACGAATGCGACGGACCGGCGAAACTGATAGTTTCCAATGGTTCTGCCCGTCCTGCGATGCCCAAATTCATGAGGAATTCTTCGTTGTGGAGGACTACACAAAGGATCCCGTATCGCAGGCTTACGCGAATTTCTTCGATTCCATACCGGCACGCACTTGTGGCGCTTGCGGGACCGTGCATCCAGGTCAAGATTTCGTCTGAGTTTTTATTCTCGCGCAGGCGGGAATTTCATCGCGACTAACAAACGGCTCGAGATCCCCGGTTGAGCGGGGATGACGGCCTAAAAACAAACAGAGGACCGAAATATATGGCGAAGGAAATCATCACCTCTACGTCGTCACCGACCACTGGATTTACAGACAAGGCGACGCCGTCGCCGCTTGCTCAGGGGATCCGCTTTGGAAATATGATGTTCGTATCGGGGCAGGGGCCGCTAAACCCCGAAACCAAGGAAGTCGTGTCGGAGGATATCCAGAAGCAAACCTGTCAGACGCTGACTAACCTGAAGGGCGTCCTGGCCGCCGCAGGTGCGGATTTCACCAATGTGGTGAATATGCGTGTGTGTCTGCGTGATACTGCGGATTTTCCGAAATTCAACGAAGCCTTTACCGAGTTCATGCAGGGCAAAAAGTCACCCGAACCTGCATCGGCGGGACCCCGCATCGAGCGGGCGTGAACGTCGAAATCGACTGCGTGGCAATATTCGACTAGGCGAAAAGCCTAGTAGAATAGCAGCGTCCGAACCTCGATGCTTTCCCGCGCTGGCAGCGATGGGTCGGGGCCGTTGGGGTCTTCGAACGCCGCATGCGCGGTCCAGCGGGCGCGGCCATCCAGCTCGGTATCGAAACATTTCAGCAAAATGACCTCATCACGCTCCATGTCGGGGAAATACGTCCAGCGCTGGTCTGGGTTGTATCTGAGGTTTAGGATCCCGCCGATGCGGTTGCCGTAGTTACGCTCGGTCGGGATGAAGTCATCCTCGCCGATGCTATCCCAAGGGCAGATAGCAATCGGGTCGGTCTTTACCGGACCGGTGAGCGGCCGCCATACGTTGATCGACGTGAACCGGCGGCTGAACTTGTCTTCGGCTTCTGCCGGCGGCAGCAGGTCCTTAACGCGCTGTGGAGCAGAATTATCGGTAAAATCGTTATGGGCGCTGCGAACGGGGTCGCGGACGCCCAGTTTTTCGCGCTTTTTTGGGTCACCGATGCGGATCGTGTGATCGAAAATTAGGACTTCGTTGGCACAAGTCCGTTCTAGCAGCAGTTTTTCAAGTTCCGGGTAGTAGATATTCTTCACCTGCTCATCATCGGTGAAGTCGGTGACGGCGGTATCGAATTTAAAAAATTCAAATCCTTGTACTTCCATGTCCAGCTTTTCGGCGATGGCGCGGCCGTCATGGACGGTGATTTCCCTCATTTCGTACTGGCCGGTGTTTGGATCGTTACGTCCGCCGCCGGTTTCGCTGACCTGGGTGATGATTTTTTCGCCGGTGGGAATCGTAAACTGGAGGACGCCAGTGACCGTGCGGTCCTGAACCATCGTATCGGTCATGATAACTTTGTCCCTGAGTAACTTTTGCCGCTGACTATAACATCGTCGCGGGTAGGTGCGAGACGTGTGTGGTCGCATCGAACGGCTTAATGAATTCTGTCAAACGTGAAAATCATAAATCATATAAAATCAACGCATTAGATCGCATTACCTTCCGTTTTGCTTCAGGTTTCCATTCCATCTGGGCGACGTCGTCCATCGCACGCTCGGGATCGACAACGGGCCAGTCGGTACCAAAAAGCACTTTGTCCTGTCCGAAAGAATTCATGTAGTGCCGTGTCGCCTCCGGCCAGTGTTTCGGCGCGTAGGCATCCAGGCCGATATAGACGTTAGCGTGTTTCCAGGCGACGGAAATCATCTCCTCGTACCAAGGGTAACCGATGTGAATTCCGACCAGCTTTAGTTCCGGAAAATCCATGGCGATCCGGTCCAGACAGATGGGTCGGCCGACGCTCGGCAACCGCCGGTGCGGATTGTAGACGAGACAATGGCCGACCTGCATCTGGATCGGGACCCCCAGTTCGCAGCATTTGGCGTAAAACGGATAGTATTTTGCGGCATCCGGTGCTTCGTCAAACCAATGCGGGTATAGGTGTGCACCCACGAAGCCGAGATCACGCACGGCATGTTCGACTTCCGCCAGGCTTTCCATGATATTTGATGGATCGACGCCGATTAGGCCGGAAAAACGACCTGGATGGGCATCGACCAGCCCGGCGATATAGTCGGTTGGCATGTGGGCGGAGCCTTGAATACGGATATCGCCGGATCGCTGGGCGATCAAGAACGACCGCTCGATCCCGCAACGGTCCATAATGTCGATATAGGCCTCGGGCGATACACCGTCGCGATATTCCGGTTTGACGCGCACTTTCTTCCGGAATTCCGGGTCTACGGACATCCAGCCACTGTCAACAGCCTCAGGTGTGAAGGCATTACAGACAATGTCGATGGCGCCGTAGTTTTCCCCCGCGACTTCGGTCATGGATTAATCTCCCTGTTCGCGCCAGAAATACCGAGAAAAAGTGCCGCTGCAAAGTGAAGGGTGAATGAATGTCCCGTATCGAGCGGATTTCAGCGTAATCGTGGAAATATATGGCGCCTTTTAATATCAAGTTCTAGGTTAGTAACATCAACCGCCTCATCGAACTTTAATGACCGGTACAGGTGCGGAAACAATACGCCATCGCGGGATGGTTCCCATTTCAGGGCATCCGCCACGACGTCGACGGGCACTGTCAGGAGGACCAGGCCGGTGAGGCCGGCAAGATGCAGCGCTGCCGTTTTTTTTACCTGATCCGCGGTTGAAAAATGAATGAACCCGTCCGCCAAATCGAGCGCGGAGCCCGAGTATTCTCCGGTATCTGCGGCTTCTTCCCAAGTCGCCTTTTGGCACATGTGATAGATGAATTGCTTTTCCATATCTTTAGGATAACTACACGCGCGATAGGACTCCACGCCTTAAACCTGATTAGGTGTTTAAATTTCGTTTACGAATTCGTCCCAGAGTCTTCCATAGATTTTAATGTGAAAGGTGTGCTGCCAAAACGCGCCTCAAGTTGATCATACCGGTGATCGTCATCGCCGCTAATGGCGGGACCTGGCTGTTCCACTAAAGCGCCAGCAGTACCGTGAAGGCGGGCAAGGCCTCGAATGACTTGATGAATGTGCCGGACTGCGGCATCGATTGGGCTAGGAAAGAACAACGTTACCGCGTGGAAGAAAAACTGAACTATGTAAATGTCGGCGCAACCCTGATCGAAAAAAGGGACGAAGGGTGTCGAGACGGTCTACAACCGGATCGCGTATGTTCGTGACTTTCTCGTCTTTCTGCTGTCAGACTACGCTACGGAAGAATGTAATCTTGTCCCCGGACCGAGCGGATATAACGGTTCCGTTCCTGGATAAATAGACGGGTTGCTGGAAGACTAGGCGCCGAACAGCGTTCGTTTCTATCCGTTAAGTCGGGCTCAGGCGGGTGTGAGCCCCAGCCGCTGACCGGAATCCCTTGCCGACGGCAGGATTGTCGTCCTAAAACCCTGTAGAGCTCTCTTAGTGGGTTTCTTAATGAAATATCCTCCTCCGCCGCATCCATCTCCCTCCAAGCCCTTGTTTACGCCACCACCCGGCGCCTGCGACGCCCATGTCCATGTGTTCGGTCCGTCAGATCTGTTTCCCTATCATCCGGGTACGACCTACAAGCCGGTCGATGCGCCGAAGGAAAATTTACGGGCTTTGCACGGGCTACTCGGCTTTGACCGGTCGGTGATTGTTCAGGCGACCTGTCACGGAACAGAAAATGCGGCGACGCTAGACGCGATCGCCACCTCGAACGGCCGTTGGAGGGGGGTGGCCATCGTCGACGAGGACTTTTCAGAACGGGATTTTGAGACACTGCACGAGGGCGGGATCCGCGGGATCCGGTTCAGCTTTGCCCGCCATCTCAGCGGTCCGCCAAACTTCGACCGAGTTCATCGGATTGCCGAGAAAATAGAGGGCCTTGGCTGGCACCTTGTGATCTATATCGAGGCCGAGGATATTGTCGAATTCAATGCCGATCTGCGAAAATTCAAGTTACCCATTGTGTTCGATCACATGGTGCGGGTGAAGGTCGTGGACGGCCTGCACTCAGAACCTTTCAAACTGCTCCTTGATTTCATGCGGAACGAAGATGTTTGGGTAAAGATCTCTTGCGCCGAGCGTCTGTCTCAGTCGGGCGCGCCGTATGACGACGTCGTGCCGTTTGCGCAGGCGGTCATAGAGACCAACCCTGAACGCGCGCTTTGGGGCACTGACTGGCCGCACCCAAATCTTTGGGAGGGCATGCCGGACGACGGAAATCTCGTCGACTTGATACCGAAATATGCTCCGGACCCGGATATTCAGAAAAAACTGCTGGTCGACAATCCGGCAAGCCTTTACGGCTTCGAAGATCAATAGCAGCGATTACCGCGCCGCTGAAGTTTCAGCTCGCCGGTAAATCGATACCGCGCTGGAAATTACAGTGCAGATCCTACTGTTTTCTGAACCGTCAGACCGGCATGGTTTGTCGGTCGCCGGCGCGCGTCGGAACGCCGTTGTCAAACTCCATGTAACGCCACCGCCAAGCATCTCCGGCGCTGTCGACGTATCCGGCGGTCTGTCCTGGAAAGTGTGCGGGCACGACGATGGTGTTGCTATCGGCGACGCTGCCGAGGATTCGCTTTCGGCTCTCGGCGGCTTCTTGCGGGGCGGGGCAGAAACAAGTACTCCAGTCGGGTTCCACGCATTGCAGAGCGTGGTGCATCATGTCGCCGGTAAACATGGCATGGTCGTCCTGCGACGTGAAGTTAACGCAGACCTGGCCAGGAGAATGTCCGAACGCAGGCGTAAGCCAGATGCCGTCTTCGAGCTCAAAATCGGCGTCGACCAGTTTCGCCTGGCCGGCCTCGACGATGGGCAGGCAGCTATCTTCCCAGACGGCGGAACGGCGCTCGTCGCGTTCGGCCTCGTTGGCCGCCGCTTCCCACGCTTCGTATTCGACTTTGCCAAATATGTAAGTGGCGTTGGGAAACGTCGGCACCCATCTGCCATTTATTAGTCGCGTATTCCAGCCGCAATGATCGACATGCAGGTGGGTACAGAAGACATAGTCAATATCCTCGAACCGGAGGCCGTGCGCGGCGAAGCCGTCGAGCCAGGGCTGCTTTGGAAAGTCCAGAGCCGGTCCCCGCAGCGGCTTATGTTCGCCGACGCAGGTGTCAATCAGAATATTGTGCCTAGGGGTGCGCACGACAAATGTCTGGTAAGTGATAACCAACAGATCCTGGGCGGCATCGTAAACCTCGGGCGCCATGGTCTTCAGGTGGGCGAGGGCAGTCGCATGATCGGCTTCAGGGAACATGATGGTCGGCGCGCGCCAGGGACCGTCCCGTTCAATGAAGCTGGATACCAGAATGTCGCCGACGTGAAAGGGTCGCATGAGATGTATCTCCTGTTTAATGCGGTCAGAATACCCGCGCTAAACCTGTCTGGCGATATCCCGAACGGGCGGGTAGCACGATGTCAAATCGTAGGAAACATCATTGACACAGGCCTCGAACTCACCCGTGGAATAACGGTCAAGGAAATCACCGCCAAGACCGACACACGCGAGATTCTCGCCCGGCTATGGGTTTTTCTGCCCGTCGGGTAAATAACTGGCCCAGATGCTTGCTCTTATCAGTCAACCCAAAAGGAGGTTTAATCATCAGTGTCCTTCGTAGGCTCTCTCCGCCGCTGGTTCTCCGCATGGGCGATCCAGATGCCGGAGCCGAAAATCATCGCGCCGCCGATCCAGACGAAAATGTCGGGGCTTTCAGCGAAGATGAAGTAACCGATAATCGCGACCCAGATCAGTCGGACAAAATCGATCGGCATTACGACGTTCGTCGGAGCTAACTTTATTGCGACGTTCATCGTAAGATGTCCAGCGGTGCCGAAAGAGCCTATCAGGGCGAGCCATGCGAGCTGTTCCCAGCTAGGCCACTCCCAGACGAATAGAGCAGGTGCAAGCGATAACGGTGTCATGAACAGAACCATGTAGGCGGTGATGGTGACGGAGGAGTCCGTCTTGCTTAGCTTCTTGATGATGATGACCGCACTGCCCCAAGTCATCGCCGCCATCAGCGCTAGAACCGGCCCGAGACCAATCGCTTCATAGCCCGGACGGAGTATGACGATAGTCCCTGCGAACCCCAGAAAGATCGCCGTCCACCTTGTAATTCCGACCGTTTCGCGAAAGAAAAATATCGCCAGCAGCGTTGCGAAAATCGGAGCGGCGAAAGACAGGGCGATGACTTCTGCCAGCGGCGTAATCGAAATCGCGTAGAAGAAGGCGATCATTGATCCGATATTTAGGCCGACACGCCCGAAATGGAGGCCGATCCGGTTCGTCTTCAAGGGCGCCAGTCCGTGCCGGATAAAAAATGGAAACAGTGCCACCAAACCGAAAAAGTTGCGGAAGAACGCAATTTCGAACGGATGTAGGTCCGCGCTGACATGCTTGATGGTCGCATGCATTCCCGAAAAACTGAGAGTTGCGATAAGCATAAGCGTGATGCCCCGAAGCCGGTCAAATTCCGGATCGGTGAAAAAGACGGGCAGACGCAATCGGAGTCAGCCGTATTGGTTCAGCACATGGCGCTGCAATGCGTGTTTTAGGATTTCCTCCGGCCCCTCGGTGATCATGAACGATCGCGCGTCGCGCCACAGCTTTTCAATGGGAAAATCCGTCGTGAGCCCGACGCCGCCGTACATTTGCATGCAGCGGTCGGTTGCCTCGAATGCTTTGCGGTCTCCGATATACTTGCACATGTAGGATTCCCAGCGGATATCCTCGCCCGCGTCATACTTGGACGCAGCAGAATAGATCATCAATCGCATCTGGTGGAGATCGGCATAGGTATCGACGAGCATCCACTGGATCGCCTGCCGGTCAGCGAGGGGCTTGCCAAACGTCACCCGGTCCTTGGCATACGACGCTCCCAGTTCGAGACAGCGTTCCATGGTGCCAATCCCGATGGCGCCATGGCGGATCCGGCCCATGGTAATCCAAGCCTGCGCCATACGAAAGCCGTCGCCTTCATTACCTACCAGATTCGAAACCGGTACACGGACATCGTCGAACGCCATTTCGCAGGGCTGGTCGTCCATCATGGTCTGCTGTTTGCGCAGAATGGTCACGCCGGGTGTGTCGGCATCGACCAGAATGCAGGAAATACCTCCGCGGGTGCCTTTTTCTTGGTCGGTGACGCAGATGACCTGAAAGAAATCGGCGGTATCCGCGCCGGTGATGAAGCGTTTGTTGCCGTTGATGATGTATTCATCTCCGTCGCGCACCGCCGTAGTTTTCATGCCCGCCGGGTCGCCGCCTGCATCGGGTTCGGTCTGGGCGAAGCCGGGTTTAAGTTTCCCGTCGATACAGGGCTTCAGGTACTTCTCGGTCTGTTCATCGTTAGCGTAACCGGCGAGGAGGGGGCTGACATCGGGGCCGAAGATCCATTTCTTGCGCCGGGGAAAGGCGATAGTGCGTCCAGTTTCCTCCCATATGATCGCACGGGCCAGCAACCCCATGCCAAGCCCGCCAAGACTTTCGGGTACATCGACGCCCCAGATACCAAGTTCCTGCGCGCGAGCTTCCAGTTTTTCCCGTACTTCCGGCACCATCTCGGGGCCGTCATAGGCCTCTCGCTCGATTGGGATGACCTCGTTGTCGATGAACCTCCGAAGGGTTTCCTTCAGCATGCGCAGTTCTTCCGGAAGCTGGTAGTCCATGGTCGTCCTCAATTCCTTTTTTCCGTCGGAATGATGGCGGATCGTCAAGAGCCTGTCCAATGTCTGACCTGTGGGCCGCGACTGCACCGCCCCTCTTCCTCTCCCGGCCAACCATAAGCAACATACCGGGGGTGGTCGGGAGGGGGAGAGTGCTGCAACCTATGAAAAAACGCACTATTATCTCGCCGCATATAGCCCAAACCCACAAGAGGAGCGGAACTATGGGTATGGTCATTGACGGCGAATGGATCGATGACGACGAAAAATACCGAAACCCGGCGGGAGGTGCGTTCGTCCGCGCCGAATCCGTTTGGCGCGATACGATCACCGCCGATGGTTCGTCCGGCTTCAAGGCGGAACCAGGCCGTTATCATCTGTTCCTAGCCCCGTCCTGCCCGTGGGCGCATCGCACACAGATCATTCGGCGCCTAAAAGGTCTGGAAAACGTGATCTCCGCAACCCTGTCGGACCGCCCCCGCGTCCGCAGCTGGGCCTATACCCGGGGCATCGACGACATCCAGCCCGGCGAGAGTGGGGTGCTGGAACTACACGAGGTCTACATCAAAGCCGATCCCAACTATTCCGGCCGCGTCACCGTACCCACCCTTTGGGACCGCCAGAAAAAGACCATCGTCAACAATGAGTCCTCTGAAATCATCCGCATGCTCAATACCGAGTTCGACGAGTGGGCGAAAAACGACCTGCCGGACTTGTATCCCGAGGCGCATAGTGCCCGCATCGACGAGCTCAACGACCGCATCTACGAGACCATAAATAACGGCGTCTACCGATGCGGATTCGCCAAGACCCAGGAAGCATACGAGGAATACATCGGTCCGATGTTCGAGAGCTTTGATTTCCTAGAGGGAATCCTCTCCAAGCAACGGTATCTCGTCACCGACTATCCGACTGAAGCGGACTGGCGGCTTTTCGTGACCTTGATCCGCTTCGACTTCGTCTATTTCAGTCATTTTAAGTGCAATATCCGGCGTATCCAGGATTACCCGAACCTCTGGAACTACACGCTGGATCTATACCAAACGCCCGGCCTGACCGATGTCATCGATATCCCCGGGATCAAGAGAGGGTATTACGGCGGGCAGTCGAACGTGAACCCGTCCGGCATTGTGCCGACCGGCCCGATTATCGACCTGACGGTCCCCCACAACAGGGATCAGGTGGTGCAGGCGGCGTAGGAGCAGCGCCTATCCGCGCCGCCGGGAGGTTCTTCAAAAGTTGGAAAACAACCCAATGTAGCCTTCGGCATCGGGGCGACCCCAGATATGGCCCTCGAAGTCTTTTTTTATTGGCGACGCAGTTCAGGTTGTTCCTGCTGCCAAGATTGTTTAGCTAGTACGATCGAAATCTCGAACGAGTGTGAAGCGCGCCAAATTTGTCGCGGAGAGGTTCGTGCAGCTCGGAACAGAGCTTTCGGCCTGACGCTACTGCAAGGTTCGGATTATCGGGGATATTCTAACTAGCGTGGTTCGCCGAAATCTCGCTATCGAGAAACCCCGCAGGGAGAAGGAGGGAGACAGGTGCACGCAGCCAAGATCTTCCAGTTCTCTAACCGATCCGGGCTTTCTCATGGATGTACCACCGGATCGTCGATGGCGACCGCTTTCACCATTACATAGACCGTGCAGCCGGGTTCTATGTCCAGCTCGGAAAGCGATTTATGGGTGATCTGCGACCAGATTATCGTGCCCCCCACATCTACCGATACGTCCGTTTGAGGTCTGCCACTGTTCGATACCGAGGTCACGGTCCCCTCGAAAATATTCATCACGCTTACGTCCTGAGGTCGGGTCAGGGCCAGGCTCACATCACGGGCGCGGACGCGAAGCCTAAGGCGTTTGCCTTGCTCCAATCCCGCCGCAGGGAGCCGGAATTCTCCGCCTAAAAAGGAAAGCGTTGTAATACCGAAATTCGGGTCGCTGTCGGCCACCTGGGCGGGAATGACGCTCCCGGCATCACCTGTGCCAGTAATTCGCACCAGATCAGGCCGGTTCATGACATCTTCCACCGGTCCGACCGCGGCAATTCCGCCTTCTGCGACAAGGACCATGGTGTCTGCCAGCTGAAGTACTTCATCGACCGAATGACTGACATATACGATGGGCAGGCGGAACTGAACCTGAACCTTGGAAACAAACGGAATAATTTCCGCCTTGCGCTCCGGGTCCAGCGACGCCAGCGGCTCATCCATCAGCAGCATGCGCGGCGCCGACAGCAGTGCGCGGCCAATGGCCACCCGTTGGCGTTCGCCGCCCGACAGGAGGTGCGTCCGGCGGTCCAAGAGGTTTCCAATCCCCAGTACGTCGACAACTTCGCCGAAATCCGGGGAAGCGTCGGACGCTCCTCGTCTCCGTCGTCCGTATTCAAGGTTTCGTCGGACGTTCATATGGGGAAAGAGGCGGGCGTCCTGGAACACATAACCAATCCGGCGCCTGTCCGGCGGCACGTTAATGCCTTGTGCGCTATCAAAGACTGCCTGGCCGTCGATTTCGATACGTCCACGCTGCGGACGGATTAACCCGGCCATCATCTGGATGATACTGGTCTTGCCGGCGCCAGATTTGCCGAACAGGGCGGTAATCCCGTCTGTGCAGTCGAAGCGGGCATCGACGGTGAACGCCCCGAGGTTCTTCCAAACATCGACGGCTAGGCTCATGATCCCGCGATCCTTTTCCGGACCCGCCGCGCGATAACCTCGGCGGTGAACATCGCTCCGAAGGCGACGATTAGTGACAGGACGACCAGCCTGACGGCACCGGTTTCCTCGCCTGGGATCTGTGACAGGGTGTAGAGCGAGACGGGCAGGGTGGTGGTTTCGCCAGGAATGGCGGACACGAAGGTTATTGTCGCGCCGAATTCGCCCAGCGCGCGGGCGAAGGCAAGGATGACGCCGACCACGATCCCGCTCGCGGTCAACGGCAGGGTGATCGTCAGAAAGACGTCAAATGGGCGGGCGCCAAGGGTACGTGCCGCCTGTTCCAGCCGCGTGTCGATGGCGTCGATGGAAAGCCTGATGGCGCGTACCATCAGGGGAAAGGCCATAACCGCGGCGGCGACCGCCGCGCCCTGCCAGGAAAAAGTGATCGTTATCCCGAAAGTGTCGTAAAGCGGGCCGCCGAGGAACCCGTTGCGCCCGAATAGAAGAAGAAGCAGGTAACCAACGACGACTGGCGGCACGACTAAGGGCACGTGGATCAGCGCATCCAGCAGCGTTTTACCTGGAAATTCCAGACGCGCCAGCACCCAAGCGGTTGCAATGCCGAACGGCAGGCTAATTCCGACTGCCCAGAGCGAAACTTTGAGGCTCAGCAGGACGGCGGCGATTTCCGCCTGTGAGAGATCGAACATTCGCGGCTACTCCGGGACTACGAAGCCGGCATCACTAAGGAATTTACGAGTGCCGGGGGAAATCAGATAATCGAGAAACCTTGCAGTATCCGGATGCTTCCGGTTCGTGCCGGCGGCAACGTAGCGAATAGGCTCGTGGAGCGCGGCAGGTATTTCTGCGACGATTGCTACGGTTCCACGCTTGCCCACATCCGTGCGGTATACGATTCCGAGATCCGCAACGCCGCGTTCGACCATTAGAAACGCCTTTCGTACATCTGAGGCTTTGGCGGTACGTTTTTTTACAGTTTTCCAAAGGCGTAATTTTTTAAGAGCCTGTTTCGCATAAATTCCGGCGGGGACATGTCGAGGATCACCCAGCGCCAGTCGATCGAAATTCCGAAATACATCCTCAAAACTTTTCGGCTGTTTAGCTAAAAACTCGTCTCGTGCTCTTTCGCCGGTAATGACGATTAACACATTTCCCATGAAAGCAGTTTTCGTATGTCTGTTTATGAGTTTCCGGCTTTGAAGGTATTCAACCCAATCCGGGTTGGCTGAAATAAAGACATGTGCCGGAGCGCCGTATTCTATTTGCCGTGCAAGCGCTCCGCTTGATCCCGTTATGAACCTGATGCCGGGTCCCGGTTTGACCAACCAGTTGTATTCGATAGTCTTGACGATACCGGCTATGCTTGCCGGTGCGTAAACCGTCAAAGGTTCTGCAACGGCGACGCTTCCTGAAGAAAGCAGCAGCGCGACAACATACAGCGGATGATATCTCATACCGTTATATACCATCGGCTATAACGGGTGGACAGGTCTAGCTATTGATCCAGCTTTGCTGCCTGTTCCATCAGGCTATCGAGTTTATCCTCGATCACGCTACGATCCAGATCACGGGTAATAAACACGATCCGCGAACGGCGATCGTTATCCGGCCATTCAGCCAGTTCCGCCGGATCGTGAAACATGTGTTGAACGCCGTGCACTGCTATAGGTTTTTCGCGTCCGGCAATGTTCAGGATCCCCTTAATCCGCAGCAGTTTTTCGCCGTGCTGCCCGATCATAATACGGACCCAGGCGACAAAGGCCTCCCAGTCGATGGGGTCGTCCCGGGTCATGCAGAATGCGGTAATGGTTTCGTCGTGGCGGTTCACATCGTTGTGGTGGTGATGCTCATGATCATGACCGTGATTATGTCCATGATCGTGATCGTGTCCGTTGTCTTTCAGGTAGGCCTCGCCGCGGAGCCAGCGTTGCACGTCGATCGACTTGGTCTTGGGGTCGTAAAGACCGGTATCGAACAGTCTTACCGGATCGATTTCGCCCATCACGGCCTTTCCCTGCGGAGCGCCGGGGTTGAGGGTCGAGATCCGGTCTTCCAATTTTTTTAGGTCTTCGGCGTCCACAAGGTCGGACTTGGTGATCACGATCCGGTCGGCAACGGCAACCTGCTTCACGGATTCTTCGTGCCGGTTCAGCTCGTTTTGCGCATTTACCGCATCCACCGTTGTGATGATCCCGTCCAGCGCAAAACGGTTTGAAACAACGGGTGCGGTCATCAGGGTGTGGATTATCGGCGCCGGATCGGCGAGACCGGTCGTTTCGATAAGCACGCGCCGGAAGTAGGGGACCTCTTCCTTCACACGCTTGATAAACAGATCCGACAGCGCGTTAACAAGATCGCCCTGGATGGTGCAGCACAGGCAGCCGGCATTCAGCAGGACGGTGTTTTCGTCGATACGCTCGACAAGCTGGTGATCGAGGCCAATTTCACCGAATTCATTGATCAGAACGGCGGTCTCGACCATGTCCGGGTGTTTCAGCAACTTATTCAGCAGGGTGGTCTTGCCACTGCCGAGAAAACCGGTCAGCAGGGAGACCTGAACCGGTTCGGTGTTGGCTTCGGCCGTTGCCCCGCTGTTTGCCCTCGCGTCAGTCATTTCCGTTCAGGCGGTTAAAGCCCTGTTGAAGGTCCTCGATCAGGTCTTCCGGGTCTTCCAGCCCGGCATGGATGCGGATCAGTTGACCGTTATGCCTCCATTGGGTCGCGGTGCGGTTTCCGACCGGATTTGCGGGCATGATCAGGCTTTCGAACCCTCCCCAACTTGCACCCATAGCATAGAGCTCCATGCCGTCGAGCATCGAGTGGATGCGTTGTTTTTCGAACTCGTCCTTCAACACGAAGGAGAATAGCCCGCTGGCGCCGGTGAAATCACGTTTCCATATTTCGTGTCCGGGGTGCGACGGCAGGGCCGGGTGAAAGACCTGCTCGACCTCGGGGCGTTCTTGCAGCCATTTGGCCAGCGTGATGCCGGTCTCCATATGACGCTGCAGGCGGACCGGCAGGGTGCGGAGGCCGCGCAACGCGAGGTAGACGTCGTCCGGACCGGAGTTTGCGCCGAGCACAGCGGCGGACGGGCGCACCTTGTCCCATTGTTCCTCGGTTGTAGTGATGAGCCCCATCATGACGTCGGAATGACCGACGATGTATTTCGTAGCGGCCATAGCGCAGACGTCGACACCGTGGTCGAAGGGCTTAAAATAGATTCCGGCGGACCAGGTATCGTCCATGATCACAACGCAACCACGTTTGTGGGCTTCTTTGGCGATCGCGGGGATATCCTGCATCTCAAAGGTCTGCGAGCCGGGCGCCTCGACATAGACGATCTTGGTATTGTCGCGGATCAGGTCCTTGATACCGGCGCCTATAGTGGGGTCGTAATAGGTGGTGTCCACGCCGAACCGGCCGATAACGTTATCGCAGAAATTGCGGGCCGGGCCGTAAACGCAGTCGACCATGAGAACGTGATCTCCCTGTTCCAGGTAGGCCAGCATGGCGGCATTGATGGCCGCAAGGCCGGAGGCGACGGCCACGGAACGGTACCCCCCGCAAACAGCGGCGAACGCTTCTTCCAGAGCATCGTGGGTTGGTGTGCCGTGGCGGCCATAGGTGTAGACGCCGGGTTCCCAGCGATTGTCGCGTCGGCGTTCCATCTCTGCGACGGAGCCCCAGGCGATGGTCGAGGCATGATATACTGGCGGGTTGATGATGCCGTGATTGGCCTCTGGGTCGCGCCCCTTATGGACGATCTTGGTATCTTCTTTCATTGCTCTCGAAACGCTGTGGAAAAGGGAAGCCGCACCATATAGGGACGGCGATCAGGACGCTACCGGTGTATCCTCTCGGCCGCCCCATTCGGTCCAAGACCCGTCGTAGACGGCAACGTCGTGACGACCAGTAAGGTGCAGGCCCAGCGCCAGCACGCAAGCGGTGATACCTGATCCACAGGTGGTGACGACCGGCCTGGCGTCATTGATGCCGGCGGCTTGTATGCGCGACGCCAGTTCTTTGATGGGCAGGACCGTTCCCATTTGCGGATCGATTAGATCGTTGAACGGCAGGTTCTGGCTGCCAGGGATATGGCCGGACCGGCATTCGGGCCGCGGTTCCGGGTCAGTCCCGTCAAAGCGCCCGGCACCGCGCGCATCGAGAATTTGTTCGTTACTGGTTCTTAGATTGGCCAAGACATCGTCGACTGAGCGGATCATGGAGGAATTGAAAATAGCCCGGAACTCGGTCTCTGAAATTTCAGGGGCGTCTGTCGTTAGGGGGCGATCTTCGGCGGACCATTTATTCTGCCCGCCATTAAGCAGGGAAACGCGCTCATGGCCGAAAACCCGCAGCGTCCACCAGACGCGCGGCGCGGTCATCATCTTCATGTTGTCGTAGACGATGACGTGATGATCGCCGCCGATGCCGAGCATTTTCATATGCTCCTGGAAGGTTGTTTCGTCCGGCATCATGTGGGGCAGGGACGATTGCGGATCCGCAATGGCGTCGATATCCCAGAAAACGGCACCTGGAATATGGCCGGCGTCGTAGTTCTCGATACCGTCGCGCTCGACCGTCGGCAGATACCAGGTAGCATCGACGATGCGGATATCGGAGTTATCGAGATTCTCGGCAAGCCATTCGGTTTCGACGAGGATGGGGATTGAGTCCTTCATAGCATTTTACTCCGTCTATAGGTCCAACGTCCACATCTGGGCGTCCGGATAGCGGCTGCCGGCGGTGAAATCGGGTGGGATCGAGTCGTGCAGTTCCTGCACTTCGTCCGCTGAGAGATCGATTTCGGTCGCGGCGATGTTCAGGCTCAGATGTTCGACCCGCTTGCTGCCGGGAATTGGTAGGATGTCGTCGCCCTGCGCCAACACCCAGGCAAGCGCGATCTGCGCAGGCGTGCAGCCTTTCCGCTTTGCGAGCGCCTCGATCGGCGCGATGACTGCGACGTTGTGTTTCAGATTGTCGCCTTGGAACCTCGGATGATCGCGGCGACGGTCCTTTTCCGCCAAATCGGCGCCCCCTTTAATTGCACCTGTCAGCATGCCGCGGCCAAGCGGCGAATAGGCGACATAGGTGGTGCCAAGCTCTCGGCAAACCGGAACCTGATCCTCCAGCGCGAACTGGGTCCACAGCGACAGTTCGCTCTGAAGGGCTGAGATAGGATGCACTGCATGCGCTCGGCGCAGAGTTTCGGAAGAACATTCCGACAGCCCTATCGCGCGGACTTTTCCCTCTTTCACGAGGTCGGCCATCGCGCCGACCGTGTCCTCTATCGGGACCTGCTTGTCGACCCGGTGCTGGAAATAAAGATCGATTACGTTGGTGCCAAGCCGTTGCAGGCTGGCTTCGCACGCCGCACGGACGTATTCTGGCCGCCCGTCGGCACCGCGTTCTGAATCCCGGGCATAGATATTGCCGAACTTGGTTGCCAACAGTACTCTGTCGCGTCGGTCGGAAATGGCCTTGCCGACCAGGATTTCGTTAGCCCCGCCGCCATAGGCGTCCGCCGTGTCGATGAAGTTGACGCCAGCATCAATACTCGCGTGAATGGTGGCGATGGATTGATCCTCGTCTGCCGGGCCGTAGATCCCGGCCATGGTCATGCAGCCGAGGCCGATTTCCGACGTATCGAGATCGCTGTTCCCGAGTTTGCGAATTTTCATGGCGTTGTCTCCCATCGTTGGTGACCTGTTGCGTCTATGCGCCAATCGGCGACGTCCTTCCCGTAACATTGCTGACGATACCGGAGATTTCCAGCGACGCCTCCGCATCGATCGAGATAATCCGAGTATGGGCGTAGCGCGATCGCAGATAAGCTACGTCAACCATGCGCGGCAGTGCGACATCGTCAACGTATCGCCGATACCCCGCAACTAGCCCAACGCCTTGGCTCGGTGGACGGAGGCATGAATAAAAACATTCTCGCGTTCGGTAACGCTTTCTTCGCTGGTCACGTGTCAGTTTTGCCTCTGTTGGTAATCAGCGAGAGAGATTAGGCGATCCGGCTGTTGCGGCAAAGGTGCCGGTTATGGCGGTTAGAACCGCAAAGAGTTGTCGTGCTTGGCGCACTATCCGCAGCCGCCCAAATTGTTATACTTGGCTCCGCGAATAGGGATAAGCACCGGGAGGATTGCTGGAATGTCAGAAACCGGCATCACCGTCAAAAAATGCTCGCCGCATATCGGCGCCGAAATTGGCGGGGTAGATCTGACCTGCTCGCTGTCAAACAGCGAAGTGGATCAGGTCCATTCGGCGCTAAACGCGCACGGGGTGGTGTTTTTCCGCGACCAGAATTTGACCCCCGAGGACCAGGACCGTTTCGTCCGGTGCCTAGGTGAACCGCATGTCCATGTAGGCGGCAAGAGCACGGCTTCGAAACCGGTGGACGGTTATCCGGCGTTGCGGAAACAGCATTTCGACGAGAACTCGGCGCGCATATCGGGCGAGGCGTGGCACACCGACCAGAGTTGCGCAGAAATTCCGCCGAAATACAGCGTGCTCTATCAGGAAATCATCCCGCCGGATGGCGGCGGCGACACGATGTTTCTATCCGCTGCCAAAGCGTATGACGAGTTGAGCGACAGCATGAAAGCGTATCTGGACGGCAAGACTGCCTTTCACAACGCCGACGTCGCGTTTGACGCGTCGGTGACAAAAGACAATAAGGAAACGCATCTGGTCGCCGAACATCCCATTGTGATTACCCACCCGGAAAATGGCCGGGAGGTACTTTACGTAAATCCGTATTTTACGCGCCACATCAAGGACGTTCCGGAGGATGAAAGTCGCGCGATCCTAGAATTTTTATACCAACACCAGCAGAAACCCAACTGGACGATGCGCTTCAATTGGACTGATCACACTGTCGCCTGCTGGGACAACCGCGCTGTTCAGCACTATGCCATTTGGGATTACTGGCCAAATGAGAGGCTAGGATACCGGATGTTTGTTGGGGGCACGGAGCGGCCGGCGCGGAGTTGAATTAGTTGGCGGTCCGCCATGTAATCGCCCGCTCTTGTCCCGAGGCAGGTACTCCAAAATTTTGAATTAAATTCCGTTTCCGTTTATCAGCGGGCACATTCTTCTGAGCTAGAGATCACTACCAATACCGACCCGTGCTCCCGATCACAGAATTCGCCAGCCCGATTACCAAGTTCGCCGTTACCAAGATGCGGATCTGGTTGAGATTGGCGCCGGCCGCCGGGATATTGCCATCGATCAGCGCGGCGCGAAAACGCTTGTAAGGCGCGAACCAGAGATGTAGGTAGACCGCAATCATGATCAGACCAAGGCCGTTCATGATATGTCCGTGCACAGGCAGCGCGGCGAACCCGCCCCAGACGGTATAAATCATCCAGTAGCCGGTCAGCGGCAGCACGATCACCGCCATCCACACCCAGGGGAAGAACTTCGAGAATACGCGGCCCCATAGCGGCACACGGACCGGTGGTTCGAGCTCGCCGGCAGCGAGACGCAGAACCATGATAGCGAAAAACATGCCGCCGACCCAGACAAGGGCGGCTAGTAGGTGGAGGGCTAGGGCGATCGTGGTCATTCCGGGGCTCTTGCTTGATTGGGGGGGGGTGCATTACGTTCCGGCCACATCATAAGCAATTCTGCCAGAAAGATCACTTCATGAAGTTTGCCGGTACAGATAAATACGTCGCTACGGAGGACCTGATGACCGCCGTCAACGCGGCGATTACCCTCGAGCGCCCTCTGCTGATCAAGGGCGAACCCGGGACCGGCAAAACTATGCTGGCGATGGAAGTAGCGGATGCGCTTGGCATGCCATTCCATGAATGGCACATCAAGTCGAACACAAAGGCGAGCCACGGGCTGTACGAATACGATGCGGTATCGCGGCTGCGGGACTCCCAGCTCGGCGACGATCGGGTGCAGGATATTAACAACTACATCAAGCGTGGCATGCTGTGGGAGGCGTTCGCGTCCGAAAAGCAGGCGGTGCTGCTGATCGACGAAATCGACAAAGCAGATATCGAATTTCCGAACGATCTGCTGCGTGAACTCGACCGAATGGAATTTTACGTCTACGAGACGAAGGAGACCGTGAAGGCCGTCAACCGGCCTGTCGTGATCATCACGTCTAACAATGAAAAGGAACTGCCCGACGCATTTCTCAGGCGCTGTTTCTTTCACTACATCCGTTTCCCGGACGAAGACACGATGGAGAAGATTATTGCGGTGCATTTCCCGGATATAAAAAAACGCCTGCTGAAGGAGGCGATGGAGGTGTTTTTCGCCATACGCGACGTCAACGGCATCAAGAAGAAACCCTCTACGTCGGAACTACTGGACTGGATCAAGCTGCTTCTCGCGGAAGACATTGACCCGGAGGCGTTGCGCGGTGACAGCACCAAGGCGATCCCACAGCTACACGGCGCGCTACTGAAGAACGAGCAGGACGTGCATATGTTTGAACGGCTCGCCTTCATGTCCCGCCGCCAAGAAAGCTAAGGAGCCGCGCGAACGCATGTTCGTCCAGTTTTTCTACGATCTTAGGGAAGCGAGGATTCCCGTCACCATCCGGGAATACCTGACGTTCCTTGAAGCACTAGACAAGGGCGTCGCGCAGGCGAATATCGACGAATTCTACTACCTGTCGCGCGCATCGCTGGTGAAGGACGAGCGGTTCTTCGACACGTTCGATCTCGTATTCGAGAATTTCTTCAAGGGTGCTATGCACAAGACCGCCGGACTGCTGGATGAATACATCCCGGAAGACTGGCTGCAGGGCCTCGCGCGGGAGATGTTTTCCGACGAGGAAATTGAGGCAATGTCGTTCGAGGAACTTATGGACGAACTGGCCAAGCGCCTGCAGGAACAGGATGGCGCCCATCACGGCGGCAGCCGCTGGATCGGGACGGGTGGAACATCGCCGTTCGGCAATAGTGGCCAGAACCCGGCTGGCGTGCGTATCGGCGGCGACGGTGGCGGCAAAAGCGCGACCAAGATGTGGCAGAAGCGGGATTTTCGCTCGCTGCGCGGAGAAACCGAGATCGGCACCCGCAACATGAAGATGGCGCTGCGGCGTCTGCGCCGCTTCGTACGCGAAGGGGCGGAGGACGAATTCGATCTCGACGAAACCATCAAGTCCACTGCCGACCGGGGCGGCATGCTGGACATCAAAATGCGCGCCGAGCGCAAGAACAAGGTCAAGGTATTGACCATGTTCGATATCGGTGGATCCATGGATAGCTTCATCCGGATCTCGGAAGAGCTGTTCTCCGCCGTCCGAACCGAGTTTAAGCACCTGGAATACTATTACTTCCATAATTTCCTGTACGAGCGCGTCTGGCGGCAGAACCGCCGCGGCTACAATGAATGGACGCCTACCTGGGAAGTGATGAACACCTATGGGCCGGACTGGAAGGCGATTTTTGTAGGTGATGCGACGATGAGCCCGTTCGAGATCACCGAAGTCGGCGGCTCCATCGAGCACTGGAACGAGGAAGCGGGTGAATTGTGGTTGCGCCGTTTTCTTGCAACCTATCCCGACGCCGTCTGGCTCAACCCAGTGCCGCCGGAACGCTGGATGTCCACCCCCAGCATCCGAATGACATACCAGATTCTCGAAGGCCGGATGTTCCCTTTGACGGTTGATGGGCTCGATGCGGCGATGAAACTGCTGCGTCAAGGGCGCCAGGCGCCGTCGCGGGTTCATTGAATTGGAACCGATAACCTAACGAGACTACATATAGAACATGAGATCTTTGCGCCATAAACGCCAATGGATCGGCTCGATGCTGGCGGCCATTTTTTTGCTAACAGCCGTAATGCCGGGGCTATTGGCCGCCGCACAGGGCGTTGAGATTCAGGGGCATATCTGTTCACCAGACAGTGCGAGCAGCGAACCGGTTGGAGAACAGCCTTTTTTTGCCGGATACGAACATTGTCAGCTATGCCCGGCAGGCTTCATCAACGTGCCGTTTCTCGTCGGAACAACCGACGACCGGCACGCCTATTCAACACTGCAAAGGCCGACATTCTTCGCTGACTATGTTGCACATAGTGTCAGGCGAATTGAACTGACGCCGCTAAACGGCCGCGCACCGCCGTATCGAAGCTGACACGATCCTTTTACGCCCCGGCTTTGGCTGGGACTTTCAGCTTTAGAGGTATAGACATGAAGAAGATCCTTTCCATTGCCGCCGTCACGGCGATCGCAACCGCCATTACCGCACCAGCCAATGCACAGTCGCACAAGATGAAGGATGGCATGCACCGCCAACACGGCGACCAAGGAAAACACGTTATGAAGGCCGTAAGGGTAGAAAGCGCCTGGGCCCGGGCAACGCCAGGAAAGGCCAAGAACGGCGGCGCCTATCTGACCGTTGTAAACGGTGGTAAATCGAGTGACCGTCTGGTCGCGGTGAAGGGCGACCTGGCAAAGCGCGTCGAAATTCACGCGCACCTGATGGATAACGGCGTGATGCGTATGCGGCGGGTTGAGGGGATCAATCTGCCGGCGGGCGCCAAGATCATGATGAAACCCGGCGGTTATCACGTCATGTTCATCGGCTTGCACCGCCCCCTTATGAAAGGAGGGAGCTTTCCGATCACACTGGTGTTCGAAAAAGCGGGCGAAATCCAGGTCATGGTAAAGGTCGGATCTGTTGGCGCAATGAAGCCAAACATGCACGAACCGGGTCATAAAATGGGTACCGGCGGTCACAAGGGTCATTAGACCGGAAGTGGGCCGGGACCCTCTCTCAACGTTGGGAGAAGGGACGAGGCCTACAAGAAGACGGAGTTAGATACCCGGTTTGCCGGGGTTTTCGTGTCCGCAGGCCGGACATACCCGGAGGGATGCGTCGCCGTAATATTCCTCGAATACCGGCGGAAGGTCCTTGACGATGTCCGTGACCTCGACTTCTCGGCGATGCACCTTGGTGTCGCAATTCTCGCAATACCATTCGAAGGCATCCAACTCACCGGGCTGGCG
>DKQG01000023.1:0-84164 GCA_002471575.1 Alphaproteobacteria bacterium UBA7314
CGCAACGGGTAACCAGAACCGACGCATCATCCGGCCCATCGGCGTATCGCGCCCGGTACGGGTGAGAGTTTCGTTTTCTTCTTGCGTCAGCATGGTTGCACCCCCCTCTAATCCGCAGCCACTTCGGGCACGTCGAACGCTGTAACCGGCGGCGCCTGGTCTTCATAGCGTTCGACCTCTACCAGCGCGGTTTGCGCCACGCAACTCTGCGCGAGACGCGAAGATCCCTTATCAATCGTCAGCACGTTGGGGTTGCCATGCTTTTCGAGACAGCCGATATCGCGCGCATCCAGCGGGTCGAGCCAGGCACCTGTCGACAGCCTTATCACGCCGCGCCGAACGCGATCCGTCACGTCGGCACCGGCAAGACACGCGCCACGATCGTTGAACAGCCGCACCACATCGCCGTGCGCGATGCCCCGCGACGCAGCATCGTCCGGGTGAATGGATACGGGTTCGCGGCCCGTGATCTTGGTACTCTGGCTAGGCTCGCAGAAATCGAGCTGGCTGTGCATGCGCCGCTTCGGCTGGTTGGAAATCAGGTGCAGGGGATGCCGTTTCGCCTTTTCGGATCCTAACCATTCCGCGGGTTCCAGCCAGGCCGGATGGCCGGGACAGTCTTCATAACGGAAACTGTCGATGGTTTTCGAGAAAATCTCGATCCGGCCGGACGGCGTCTTCAGCGACATCTTGTTGGGATCGTTTCGAAACCCTTCAAACAGGATCGACGATTCGACTGGCGTTTTAAATTCCCAGAAGCCACGTTCCCAGAATTCGTCGAAGTCCGGCATCTCGATATCCTGCTTTTTAGCCGATTTTTGCGCTACAGCATACATGTGACGCAGCCAGGCCATCTCGTCTCGCCCTTCGGTGTACTTATCCGCCACGCCCAGCCGTTCGGCTAGCCCGGAGAAAATATCGAAATCGCTACGCGCCTCACCGACCGGTTCCACGGCCTGGTACATCGCGACGAAGAAACGGTCGCGGAGGCCAGCGGCGATGTCATTGCGTTCCAGTGTCGTCGTGACGGGAAACACGATGTCGGCACGCCGCGCCGCAGGCGTCCACCACGGCTCGTGCACGATGATGCATTCCGGCTTTTTCCAGGCTTCAAGAAACCGGTTGAGATCCTGCTGCTTATGAAACGGATTACCACCCGCCCAGTACACCATCCGAATGTCGGGGTAGGTCAGCATTTCTCCATTGAAATCGTATTCGGCGCCGGGATTGAGCAACATATCCACGACACGGGCGACCGGGATATAGGTGCCGACCGCATTCCCACCCTGTGGCAAGCCGAAATTCGGCATCTTCGACGATTGCTGGCCGATCGTGGCATTGGACCCGTAGCCAATGCCGACCCCGCCGCCGGGCAGGCCGATCTGGCCCAGCATTGCGGCAAGAGTGATTGCCATCCAACAGGGCTGTTCGCCGTGGTCGCAGCGCTGGACGGACCAACTCATCGTGATCATCGTCCGCGTCGCCGCCATCCGCCGAGCCAGTTTGCGCAGTCTTTCGGCATCGATACCGGTGATGCCGGCGGACCAGTCCGCGTCTTTGACCACGCCATCGGCCGCCCCAGTCAGGTACGGCTCGAACTGGTCATACCCCACGCAGTACCGATCGAGGAATTCTTTGTCATGCAACCCCTCCGCGACCAGCGTATGGGCGAGACCGAGCATTAACGCCACATCAGTATTCGGCCGCGGCGCGATCCAGTCGACATCTAATTCGTCGATAAAATCGTCCTGGATAGGGCTGATCTGAACGATATCAATCCCGGCCTGCCTGGCATCGCGCACGTGGTCCTGAGTTTCATGTTGGGCGATGCCGTCCTTCGACACCTGACTGTTCTTGGGCGAAATCCCACCGAAAGCAACCAGCAGCTTCGTGTTGGCGACGATATTGGGCCAGCTCGTCGGCCGCATCACCGGTTCCATCCCCCCGGTAACCCGCGGCACGATCACCGATGCCGAACCGAACGAATAGTTGGTCACCTGATCGACGAACCCGCCCACATCATTGAAGAACCGTTTGAGCTGCGTGGCGGCGGAATGGAATGTCCCGGCGCTAGCCCAGCCGGACGAAGCGTATATCGCCTCGTTGCCGTGTTCGGTCCGCACTCGATCGATCTCCGCCGCTGCTAGGTCCAGCGCGGTATCCCACTGCACGGCCACGAACGGTTCCACGCCGCGCCCCGACGTATCGCTGCGATAGCCGTTTTCCAACCACCCCCTGCGCACCATCGGCTGCGCCACGCGGCAGTCCGCGTACAACATTCCCGGCATGGCCTCGATCATAGGCGATGGCTCGGGATCGTTCTCGAACGCCTTAACCCCCGTGACACGCCCGTTGGATGTCTGCACCCTGTAGGTGCCCCAGTGTGACGCGGTGATAGTACCGTCGGGGTGTGTTGTCATACAAAAACTCCGCTGGAACAGGCCAAAACGATTGTAATGCAAATAGTTGGGCATGTCCCATCCAGGCTCGGCAGCGGCTATTGCGCATCGGCATGGTGTTTAGCGGCGGCGAACGAGAACTTCAGCGCGCCCGACCCGCCGTCCAGATATTTTTAGCCACACCCGACCCCGAAATCCGCCTTCGCGCGAATCAGGTCACCGGTACTGCATCGATGGAATGCGACAGATCCGACAACGCCAGCGCACTGGCTGCCTCGGCACCCTTTACCGGATCCGGGGCCTGGTCCGGACCGGGCGATGTAGCTGGTGTCCACAGACTGTTCCGGTGCCGTGGGCGCTCTCGATGCATTAGCATTAGCTACTTAATCAAATTTAGCCAAAAGCGCGTTAATAACTGCTGCAGAAGATCGGGCGGTCCGAGCGTCGGATGCGACATATCTGGCTCGTTGCCTTGCATTCATTCAATCAGAGTCGTAAACCGACGAGGCATTTTTCGACTGACATCATCGGCATTTACGTTGGTGGTACTATTCTGGGGGAACCTCAATGATAGACAAATTCGGACTTTTTTCTCTGACCGCGCTGGTCGTGACGGCGGGCGCGACATCGGCGCAAGCCCATGCCGTCGACGGTGTCGGCGCGGGGTTCCTGCACCTCGTCACAAACTTGGATCATCTGCTTGTTCTGGTGACGGCCGGTGTCATCGCGGGCTTCGCTCTCCGTGAGGGCATCAAGGCGCGGCGCGCACGGCGCACCGGTACGGACTGATTGGGGCGATTATCTACGGGCCGGAGGAGGCCCTGACGAAAACGGCCGGACAACCTATCCGGCCGTTTTTTATTGCGGCGCGTCGCCCTCGGCGAAATCCCGGCGTTCAACGAGGCGCGCGACCGCACATCCGAAAACAAGTCCCCAGAACGCGGCCCCGATCCCAAAGATCGACACACCCGCCACCGTGGTCAGAAACGTCACTAGTGCACTGAGGGGAAATTTGCCACCGAACCCGCTGACAAACGCGGATTGCAATACCGGTATCATCGCCAGCCCCGCCAAAGTCGCGATGAAGGCCGTCGGCAACGCCACACCGATTTGGAGCGCCGAGGGCGCAAAAAGGCCGAAAAGGATGAAGAAAAGGCCGAACCAAATTCCACCGACGAACCGCCAGTCCCGGTCGCCCGAAACGTTCAGGATCGCGTTTGCCGGCCCGGTAACGACCGTGGGCACGCACCCTAAAACGCCGTATACCATGGTGCCGCCGCCGCAAATCAGCGTCGACAGGTTTTCGGGCGGACGGTAACCGGCATTCCGCAGTATCGCGAAGCCCTGGGTATTGTGTATGCCGACGACCGTCACCGTCAGCGGAATAACGAATTCGATAATCGCGTTCATGTTGAAATCGGGCCGGATCACAACAGGCGCCACAACCTGCATAGTGATATCTCCAACCGGGCTGAACTGTCCCGTTGCAAGGGTGGCAATCGTCCCGGCGACCAATGCCGAGAGAAGTGGTGGAAACCGCCGTTGCATCGCCAGCGACGCCGAAGAGGCGAGATAGCCTGCAATCATCGCGCCGGCAACCCAGACGCCGGTTTCGAAGGCGTCGATCATCCTAAGGCTGTAGGGCATGAAGACCCCCGCGACCATCGCCATAACGATTGGCTCGGGTAATGCTCTCGTCGCCCTACGAATGAAGCCCGTGAACGCCATTACCAAGATCAACACGCCGGTGACCAAATAGGCGCCGACCATCTCGGCAAGAGAAAGTTGCAGCAACGCCGGACCGACGATTACCAGTGCGGGCATGCTATAGCCGAATGCAAATGGTTGGCGGTACAGATAGCAGACGAATACCGTCAAAACGCCGCTGAGCGAATACCCCGCGAACATCCATACGGCAATCTGATCAAACGGCAGTTTCGCAGCGGTCCCGATCGCGAGCGTCATCGCGCCGGGGCCGGTCGCGGCAAACAGGAACGCGCTGAACCCGTTGACGAGATTATGCCCGAAGGCGTGCAAAAGAACATCCGCAATTCGCGGCAACGGGCGACTGATTTTCTCTATTATTGATTGCTTACTGGCCATTGCACTTCGTCGGGCTTCGTTAGGATGCTGATAGCAAATTTATCGGAGGTGGCAAAATGCTACTCACAATTGCTCAATCCTGTTCTTTCACGAAGCTCAACATCTCGGCGATATCTTTCCTGACACAATCTAAACAGGCTGGCAGCCTCATGTTGTCCGCGTACCCGACGCACAGCATCCGGCACTCGAGAGGCATCTTCGGCAATTGGATGTTCGGATTGCCGGTAGTCGTGGTCGCGGCAGGGATCTTGGTCGGGGCCGAAGATCTTGATCGCGTTAAGACAGTGTCATCGTTGCTGCCGGGTATTTCCAGGCCGTCAGAACCCAATGTCGCGTTTGCGTGCCAGACAGCATCCTCTAGGATCAGCGGTCCCACCGCTTTCCAGATGGAAGATACCTACAGGTTACGTGCTCTTGCAGGGCAGGCGAGGCTCGAACATGCAAGCAAGCAGCTCGCACACGATATAAAGACGGGGCGGAAGCCCGAATAACCGCGCGTCGGATAGAACACTGTTCGCACTTCTTGCTCGACGAGAGGGTGATCATTCAATGAAAAGAAATGGCGCGCCCGGGAGGATTCGAACCCCCAACCTCCTGATCCGTAGTCAGGCACTCTATCCAGTTGAGCTACGGGCGCGCGGGCCGCAAGGGGTATAGCTAATGCGGGTTCGCGGTGCAATGCGTTCTTTCTTGCTTTTCCGGTCTGATTGAACAGCCCCTCCCTACCGCGATTCGCGTTTACCGCACAAACGAAAGCGGGTTCGGACCGTGTAGCGCCCCGAAACGTCCCAGAACCCACGTAAAGGCGTCGAATTCCCGCAAGATAACAGGAAACACAGGGAAAATTTGGCCGACAGCGGTGCGTTTTTGTCACCGACAATCGGCTTGTAGAGGGAGAATCGTTAAAGTATCATGCGCGCCGGTCCGGGCGGCCTGGCTTGTTCTTACCTTTTTACAAGGATTTGCCATTTTCCCTGCCCGGAACCGCCGAAAAATGAATTATTGGGGGTAAGGCCTTCATCATGGCCCCTTTGAAAACCCGAACGAACACGATTAAAAATTGTGCGATCATTCTAGCAGCCGGCGCCATGCTCGGCGGATGCTCGGTTGTATCCGACGCGCTTTGGCCGTCGCTGACCGGAGAAGACCCTGCCGGTAATCAGAAGGCGCAAATCATTCCGCCATCCCGAGCGGAGTCGAATCCGGCACCAACATTATCGCCGCCGCCGCCCGCGCTCGGCCGGACGAACTTCGTTCCGCCGCAGGTTTCGCGGGGCGCAACGACCGGCACCTACGTCGGACAGCGCGTGGTCGAAGTTCGCGGCGAGTTGCAGCGCCTGCAGTCCCAGATCAATCAGCAGAACACCCAACTGCAGTCGATCCGAAACCTGACAGTCCAGCATTCGCAGAATTATCACACCACGGTTGGTGCCATTAATTCGCGGCTGCAGGTAGGAACTACGCCCGGCAACCCGGCCCTGGTGAACCAGTGGAATGTGGCGCAGGCCAGCCTGGCGCAGGTCGAAAACGATATCGCGCAGATGAACACCTTGGCGAACGGCGTTGCCAGTACATCGACGCTTTCTGCCTTTCTGCTGGAAACGACGCGGGCTGCCTATGGCTTGTCCGGCGCAATCGACGAAGATCACCGCCAACTCTCCATTCTTGAAGACGAGGTCAATCGCACCGTCGTCTTGATCGACAGGCTGCTGAACGAGCTGAGCGAGGACATCTCGCGGCAAAGCAATTATCTCAGCACGGAACGCACCAACCTGACGACCCTGGCGCTAGCCATCAAGAACGGCGAAATACTGGGTTCGAGCCTGGGTAACCGCGCATTTTCGTCTGCCGCACCGGCAGCGAGCAGCGGATTCGCATCGTCACCCCCAGCCTCCGCCGGTACTCGCCGTCCGCTGGTGGTGATCCGTTTCGACCGAACTAACGTGCAATACGAACAGCCGCTATACAATGCGGTCAGCAGTGCCTTGCAACGCCGTCCGAACGCGATGTTCGATCTTGTCGCGGTCGCGCCTAATCACGGTAATGCGGCGCGGGTGGCGCTCTCGGCCAGTTCGTCGAAAAAGAATGCCGAGACGGTTCTGCGGTCACTTTCCGATATGGGTTTGCCGCTGGACCGGGTCCGGCTGTCGGCCCTGACCAGCAAAACAGCGGCGACCAACGAAGTACATTTATACGTTCGCTAAACTCGCGAATGCCCGATATGGAAACGGCTGCCGCAGGGCGCCTGTTTTTGTAGCCTTATTGATGAGTCACTCGGCCGCGTCTCGCCTGCCCTTGGCGCGTCCTTCCAGGCCCTGTTGGATTTTCTCCAGGTTAGGCCCGCCCGGCGCCATTTCGAAAACAGTCTCAACCGACGTGTAATCGAAGTAGCCCATCCGGGCCAACGGGCGGCACTTCAGGATGTCGATCTTACCCTCGTCGGTGATGACGTCATCGCTTATGTGGACGCCTAGTACTTCACCGACCGTCAAATAGACGATGTTGTCGACGGAATGACCCGGCAACGTCAGAGTGGTGTGATAACGGCATTCCAGATGAACGGGTGACGCCTTGACACGCGGCGGCGCGACCAGATTGGACGGCACCATTTCGAGACCCGCCAGTTTCGCCTCGTCGACGTCGGACGATACCATCTGGGCGGTGGTGTTGATCTGATCGCGCAGATCCCACGTCGCCATGTTGCAGACGAATTCGCCGCCCTGCATGGCATTGCCCGCGGTATCCTTGGGTCCGCCGCCGCCCGGCCGGGAACTTGACGAAAACATCACGTAAGGCGGATCGTATCCGAGATTGTTGAACTGGCTGTAGGGCGCCAGGTTGATCCGGCCTTCCAAATCCAGGGTCGTAATCCAGCCGATCGGCCGCGGCACCACGATCGACTTGTAAGGATTGTAAGGCAGACCGTGATTGTTCTTGGCGGTCTCGTAGAACATGCGCGCCTCCTTCGTTCAACGAGATTATCGGTGCCGACCACGGGGTTGGCAAATACGTTTGCTTTACTCGACTTCGTCCACAGCGACGTTATCGATCAAACGCGTTTCGCGCAGCCAGGCAGCTACGAAGACGCGCAACCCGGGCCTGCATGCTTCAACGGATTGCAGCGTTTTACTGTCGCGAATTTCGAAATAATCGACCTCGTCGAAGCCAGCGGCAAGAAGGGCATCCCTACCCCAGCGGCACTGGGCTTCCAGTTCGACGTCACCGGAAAGACGGCCGGCGACCGCCCGCATCGTATCCTGCAATGCTGGCGCGATACGGCGTTCGTAAACATTGAGATACGCGTTGCGCGATGACAGCGCCAGACCGTCGCGCTCTCTCACCACCGGTATACCGACGATGCGGATGGACAGATCCAGATCAAGCACCATCCGTTCAACGACTTTGAGCTGCTGATAGTCCTTTTCGCCGAAATATGCAGCGTCAGGCCGGCAATGAGCGAACAGTTTCGAGACCACTGTCGTGACCCCGTCGAAATGACCGGGCCGTCTCGCGCCGCATAAACCTTCGGTTAGCCCGGTAACCGTTACCGTGACCCCGAAACCATCAGGATACATCTCGGCCGCTGTCGGCGCATAGACGATATCGACGCCGTTGCGCTCTAACAGTTCCAAGTCGTGGGCTTCATTGCGGGGATAGGAGTCGAAATCTTCATTCGCGTTGAACTGGGTCGGATTGACAAACAGGCTGACGACGACCAAACCGCAATCGAGCCGCGCGCGGCGGACGAGCGCTAGGTGCCCCGCATGAAGCGCACCCATGGTCGGAACCAACCCGACGACGACGCCGTCATTGCGCGCCGGTTCGACCGCGTCTCGCATTTCAACGGCCGTTCGGATAATCCGCATGGATTTCGAAGCACAGGTTTCGGTGTTGGAGCCGCTCACGGGAGACGCCGATCAGGATTTGAGCTGTCGTACCTCTGCACCGTCGGTTTTCGGCGCGCCGAAGCAGTGCTCGGCAGCCGGGAAACGGCGGGCGCGGACATCTTCGGCATAGGCCGCAGCAGCGGCAGATATCTGATTGCCCAGTTCGGCATAGCGCTTGACGAATTTAGGCGTGAAATCGCTGAACAGGCCAAGCAGATCTTCCGATACAAGTACTTGGCCGTCGCATTCGGCGGATGCGCCGATGCCGATTGTCGGTACCGGCACCACGTTCGTGATTTCCCTCGCGACTGGTTCCATTACACCTTCGACCACCATGGAAAACGCGCCGGCGTCGGACACGGCGCGGGCGTCGTCGATCACCTGACGGGCCACGGCAGTTTCCTTTCCCTGTACGCGGAAGCCGCCGTAGGTGTTGACGGATTGCGGCATCAGTCCGACATGGCCCATCACCGGGATGCCCCGCTGGGCGAGAAATTCGATAGTCGGGGCAAGCGCAACTCCTGCCTCCAGCTTGACCCCGTCGGCGCCAGTTTCCTGCATCATGCGGGCGGCATTGCGATAAGCCTGTTCCGGCGATTCTTGATAGGATGCGAACGGCATATCGACGATAACGCAGGCATGGTTCGATCCGCGCACGACCGCGGCGCCATGGTTGATCATCATGTCCAACGTCACGGCCAGGGTGGTGTCGAGACCGTAGACCACCATACCCAGTGAATCGCCCACCAGGAGGCAATCGACGTGTTCGTCAAGGAACTGTGCCATGGGCGCGGTGTAGGCAGTCAGAACAGCAATCGGTTCCTTGCCCTTGCGCGCCGACAGTTCCGGCGCTGTAATCCGTTTGATCCGGCTTGGGGTGCTCATTGTCGCCCTCCGTGGGCTGATCCGGCGAAAGAGTTTTCTGTTCTACCTTCTTTTTCGCACCTGCGAAAGGATTTACGCAAATTTCCCGTACCCAGTTGAAATATAGAATTAATTATCTTCTTGTTCTTCGCAGGACCGGCTTGCTAGCAATCCTTGGAGGGCTGATCTCGGCTTGTGCCGCCGGCCCAGATTTGCCGCGGCGTCATATGATCTCGTCGGCCAATCCCCTGGCGTCCGAGGCTGGACGAGAGATGCTTCGTGCCGGAGGAAGCGCCGTCGACGCGGCCATCGCGGCCCAGATGGTCCTGACCCTTGTGGAACCGCAAAGCTCCGGGATCGGCGGCGGCGCGTTTCTGATGCACTTCCGGAAAGCGGATCGAAAAGTCGAGGCTTACGACGGACGGGAAACGGCCCCGTCGACCATTCAGCCAAACGTGTTTCTAACAGCCGACGGCAAGCGGCGATCCTTTCGGGATGTTAGCACCGGCGGCGCTGCAGTGGGCGTGCCCGGCGTCATCCGGATGCTGGCCATGGCGCACAGGGATCATGGTAGACTGCCTTGGAACCGCCTGTTCGAACCAGCCATCGCCTATGCCGAAAACGGCTTCGCGGTCTCGCCCCGCCTAAGCAAGATGATTAGCCGTGCCAAAGACATGAAGAATTTTCCGGCCGCACGGGCATACTTCTACACGGCAGCAGGCGACCCGCTCGCGGTCGGACACCGGCTACGCAATCCGGGCTTCGCATTTACGTTGCGCCGGATCGCCAGAGAGGGGGCCGCCGCCTTCTACGGCGGCGAAATCGCGGCAGACATCGCAGAGGCCGTTCAGAATGCCGTCCGCAACCCGGCCGAAATGACGGTTGCCGATATCGTAAACTACAGGGCCAAAAAACGAATCCCGGTCTGCGCCGCGTACCGGACCTACCGGCTGTGTGGTATGCCGCCGCCAACATCCGGCGGACTGACGACGCTGCAGATACTGGGGCTGCTGGAAAATTTCGACATAGCGGGGTTACGTCCGGGATCTCTCAACACGATCCATCTGATCTCGGAGGCAAGCCGCCTCGCCTACGCCGACCGGAGCCAGTATATCGGCGATCCGGATTTCGTCTCGGTGCCGGTGAAGGGCATGCTGGATCGCGCTTACCTGCGCCGACGAGCGGGGCGCATCACGACCACCGAGTCGATGGGCAAAGCGTTACCGGGCCGGCCGCCAGGAGCAGGAAAGACACAATACGCGCCGGACAAACGGCACGGGTTGCCGTCCACATCGCACCTGTCGGTCATCGATAGGGACGGCAACGCGGTAAGCATGACAATGTCGATAGAGCGGGCTTTCGGTAGCCGCCTGATGGTGCGAGGCTTCCTGCTGAACAACCAATTGACAGACTTCGCATATATGCCGCGCCGAAACGGCCGGCTCGTCGCCAATGCGGTGGCACCGGGCAAACGTCCGCGTAGTTCGATGTCGCCGATGCTTGTTTTTGACAAGTATGGCGAACTGTTCGCAACGGTAGGCTCGCCGGGCGGTTCGCGGATCATAGCCTATGTGGCCAAAACGCTGATCGGTTTGCTCGACTGGAACCTCGATATGCAGGCGGCCATCGACCTGCCGACCCATGTGAACCGGAACGGGGCGACGGAGATTGAGAAGGGTACGGATCTCGAGAAGTGGGCGGACGATCTGCGTCGGCTGGGACATGACGTGCGAATCCGCGCGCTGACCAGCGGTCTGCACGGTATCCGGGTCACGGCCCGCGGATACGATGGCGGCGCAGACAAACGGCGCGAAGGTTTGGCGTTGGGCGATTGATGATGAGCAATGCAGCGAAAGGCGCGTGGTGGATGATCGCAGCTGCCGCCGCACTGACAGCGATGGCGATCTGTATCCGCTATCTGCCGGCCTACTCGGTGCTCCTGATGATCTTCCTGCGCAACGTGATCAATCTTTTTCTCATGGCGCCGTCGCTGTTTCGCCAGGGCAAGGCGGTATTCCAAACCGAATGCCTCAGCACGCACGCGCTGCGCAACGCCTTTCTGTACAGCGGCAATGTCGCCTGGTTCTTCGGGGTGACCAAGATCGCGTTGGCAGATGTTGCATCGCTTCAGTTTACGTCACCGCTGTTCACCGCGATCATCGCGGCAGCGTTTCTGGGCGAACGCATTGGCGGTCATCGTTTGGTCGCCATCCTGGTCGGTTTCGCGGGTGCCCTGATAATCATCCGGCCGGGCATCATCCCGGTGAACATCGGAACATTGTCGATCCTGCTGGCGGCGTTCCTATATTCCTGTGCCCATGTCGTTACCAAGCGCCTTTCGGATACGGAGTCCGGCAGTACGGTCGTTTTCTATATGAGCGTCACCATTCTGGTCTATTCGGCGATCCCCGCCTTCTTCGTCTGGCAGACGCCGACCTGGGCCGACATGCCTGCGATGATCGGCCTGGGGATCACCGGCTATGCAACGCATTACTGCATCACGCGATCGCTTGCGGTGGGCGACGCCAGTTTCGTCATCGTCTTCGACTTCATGCGCCTGCCGTTTTCCGCGCTGCTGGGCTGGCTGCTGTTTACGGAAATCCTGGACGGGTGGACCGCTGCGGGCGCGCTAATCATTTTTGCCGCCGGGTATTACAGCACCATCCGCGAAGCCAAGGCGAGCGGCTAAAAGCGGACCGGCGATATCCTTGACATCCCGAACTCTGTAGACTGCCGTCATGGACGACATTGAAGCACCCGACCTAGCCGCGCCCGAGGCCAGACCGACGATTCCAATCCTGCCCGGACGCCACAAGCGCGTGTATGCCGGCCACCCTTGGGTGTATTCCAACGAAATCGACATGACGGCGGACCTAAAAACTCTGACGCCGGGCGCGATCGTCACGCTGACCGATGCCTACCAACGTCCTCTTGGGACCGCGATGTTCAATCCGCGTCCGCTGATCAGCGCACGCGTCCTGGACCGGAATGCGGCGGCAGAAATAAATTCGGATTGGCTCGCGGCGCGCTTCGTCGATGCGTCGGCACTGCGCGACCGCATGTTCGAACAGCCGTATTACCGGCTGGTCCATGCCGAGGCCGATGGACTGCCGGGCCTGATCGTCGACCGCTACGGCGACACATGTGTCGTCCAGTTGAACACGGCGGGCATGAACCTGCTTGCTAAGGAAATCGTCACGGCGCTGCAACAAACGCTGTCGCCGTCCGGTATCGTTCTGCAGCGGGACGGTTTTGCACGGCGGATGGAAGGGCTGGACGATGTAGCGCCCGATATCATTGGCGATCTGCCCATCCCGGCCCGGGTTCTGGAAAACGGCGTTGAATTTCTGGCCGACCTATCGACGGGGCAGAAAACGGGCTGGTTCTTCGATCACCGAGAAAACCGCGCGCGCGCCGCGTCCCTATCAGCCGGACAACGTGTGCTCGACGTTTACAGCTATCTCGGCGGTTTCGGGCTGACAGCCGCCGCAGCCGGCGCATCGGACGTCCTGTGCATCGACCGATCTGGGCCTGCTCTTGAAATCGCCGCCCGCGCCGCTCAAGAAGCAGGATATGCCAGCATATGCCGTTTCGAAAAATCGGAAGCTTTCTCCGCTCTGGAAAGACTATCCAAGGAAGGGAGACGTTTCGGTATCGTCATCGCCGATCCGCCGGCATTCGTTAAGTCCCGCAGAGACCTGAAGCCCGGTGCCCGCGGCTATCGAAAGCTCGCCCGGCTGTCCTCGACGCTCGTGGAACCCCGCGGAATTTTGTGTATCGCCTCGTGCTCGCATCACATGGACGCAGCTTCCTTCGCCGAGCAGGTCCAGCGCGGCATGCGTGATTCTGGCCGGTCGGGCCGTATTCTGCATAACAGCGGCGCAGGACCAGACCATCCTGTCCACCCGAACCTGCCGGAAAGTGCCTATATGACATGCCTGTTCCTGCAACTCGACTAGACGGAGAAGACGAATGCTGAAAATTCTGGGACGGGCGACATCGTCCAATGTGCAGAAAGTGGTCTGGGTCTGCGAGGAACTGAACGTGGCTTACGGACGCATCGATATCGGTGGACCGTTCGGCGGGAACGATCAGGCAGATTACCTGTCGATTAACCCCAATGGGCGGATCCCCACCATCGATGACGATGGGTTCGTGTTATGGGGATCGAATGCGATCGTGCGGTACCTGGCAGACAAGCACGGTGCGGGAACCCCCTTGCGGCCCGACGACGTTCAGGCTCGCGCCAGCGCCGATCGCTGGATGGACTGGGCGCTTTCGACGCTCGCCGGTACGCATGTTCCTGTTTACCAGGGCCTAATACGGACCGCCGCGGCCGACCGCAACATGGCCAGGATTGAAGCGGCTCGGGACGGCTGGGCCAAGGCCAACCAGGTACTCGAAAACTGGTTGGTGGATCACCAATACCTGTCGGGTGACGCATTCGGGATTGCTGATATCCCAGCCTCGCCATTGACGTTTCGCTGGTTCAATCTGGATATCGAGCGGGAAGAATTCCCGAACTTGAGACGATGGCACCAGACGATCTGCGAACGCCCGGCGTTCCGCGAACACGTAATCGATATCGGAATACACTAAATCCTGCAGGGGAGAAAAAACAAGATGCTGCAACTAAAGGGACGGACAAACTCATCCAACGTGATGAAAGCGCTATGGGTACTGGACGAAATCGGACTGGCATACGAACGCGAAGACGTCGGCGGCCAGTTCGGCAAAAATCACGAAGCACCCTACCTGAGCCTCAACCCCAACGGCCGGATCCCGACGATCATCGACGATGATCTGGTGCTGTGGGAATCGAACTCCATCGTGCGGTACCTCGCGTCGAGGCACAGCCTCGGAACGTTGTGCCCTGCCGACCCGGCCGACCGGGCGCGCTGCGAGATGTGGATGGACTGGCAACTGACAGAGCTTGTCATGGACATGGTGCCCGTGTTTCACGGGTTGATCCGTAAGCCGTCGGAAGAACGCGATATGAATGCCATAAATGCCGCGCGCGATGACTGGGCGGGTAAGTGGGCGATTTTAGACGATCACCTGTCGCGCAATACGTATGTTGGCGGCAACAGTTTCACGATGGCGGATATTCCCATCGGGCCCATTGCCTATCGCTGGTACGAATTACCGATCAAGCGCGAGGAATTCGACAATCTGAAACGCTGGTACGATGCGCTGTGTGGAAGACCGGCATTCCGAAAACACATAATGACGGGTCTTAGCTAAAGCTGGCGAACGCGGCGCAGGACTTCGGTGTCTCAGCAAAACAACGCGCTTCGCGGAATCGGCTACATGCTGTTGGCCGTCGTCGTTTGGTCGGCGATGATGGTTCTGGTGCGGGCCCTTTCGGCGGAATACACGTCTTTCCAAATATTATTCATCCGGACCGCTGCCGCATTGCTTCTGCTAACACCGCTGATTGGGAGATCCGGTGTCCGTGTGCTCAAAACCCGGCGCTTTCCGATGCATCTAATGCGCGCAATATTCGCCTATTTCGGCATGCTGGGATTGTTCATTGGTATTGGGGAAATCCCGCTGGCGGACGTCGTTTCGCTCAGCTTCATGCAGCCGATATTTATTGTCATTCTGGCCGCCTTGTTGCTGGGTGAAAAATTCGGCGGCATGCGCCTAGCGGCGACGCTGGGCGGCTTCGCCGGAGTGCTGATCCTGCTACGGCCCGGATTTAGCGAAATCGGCTTCGGCGCCGCCGTCGTTCTGGGCGGTGCGGTGTCCTATGCGTGCTCGAACATGTGCATAAAGAAGCTTACATCGACCGAAGGTATCACGACGACAACACTGTGGGTAAATATCCTGATGTGTCCGCTGGCGGGTATACCGGCGGCGTTCTACTGGATGCCGCCAACCTCGACGGACCTGTTTCTGCTTCTCGGCGTGGGTATCACAGGAACGGCCGGGATCTGGTTTATCACCCGCGCCTATGCAACCGCCGACATGAGCTCGGTCGTTCCATTCGATTTCCTGCGCCTCCCGCTTGTCGGCGCAGCGGGCTGGCTTTTGTTCAACGAACCGACCGATATCTGGACCGTCGTCGGCGCGTTAGTGATTTTTTCCAGTACGTATCTGTTGGCGCGATCGGAATCGAGGCATCGCGTATAGAGAAAAAAATCGAGATAATATTCCTGGGAGGATGCACTCTGCCGAGGTTGGTCAATCGGCGGCGTTCTCTCACCAGCCGCCGGGAATATCCATCGCATCGAGCTGGCGATCCGCGATGGCATGGAATTCCTCCCACGGGGCCTCGCGGAACGAATGGTTGCGCACGACGAATTGCGATCCCGCATAGAATTTCTCATACGACGTGTGGCGCCCGGCAAATTCCGATCCGACCAGATCCCAGGCGAGCCTGTACAGCTTCATCCGGTCGAGACTTTCAATAAACGGTGTCGACCAGAACTGTTCGAACTTCTGTCGTAGACCATCGTCTTCCATGACGCTGACATCGGCGGGCATCTGGAACACGCCACCACCCATAAGTTCACGCAGCATTTCGATAATCATGGAGTGATTTTCGGTGCACCAATTCAGCGCGGCATACATGTAACGCCGGTTAATCGTGACGTAGTCGTCATTGCCGCCGGGCCACCCCTCGAACGCTTCGATTTGGCCGTGGATCATTCCCGCCAGCGTCGCTTCCAGTGCCGCCATGCGGCCGAGCTGATCGGCCACCGCGGGAATCTGGTTGTTACCCGACGATTCCGTGATCTTGCTGAGCACGCCCGTCAGCAACTGCAACTTTGCCCAGAACCGGATGTTGGACTGATGGTTTCCCATGGCGTGACTTGGCGTTTCGACGTAAATGCCGCGAGATTTATCCGTGTTGGCGTGGACGAACACCTTTTCCCACGGCACCAGCACATTGTCGCACAGCACCATGGCATCGCTTTCGTCGTACTTCGCCGACAGCGGATAATCGAAGTCGTTCCGCAAACTCTGGCCGAACGGTTTGCGCGACCACAGCGTTACACCAGGCATACCACAGGGTACGGCACAGGTGATGGCTTCCGCTTCCTGTCCCTTGGCAATTGGCAGCAGGTTACCGATCCACAACTCATCCGCATAGACGCCCCCCGTTGCCAGCATTTTCATGCCGTTGATCACCAGCCCGTCATCCCGTTCGTCAACCACCCGTAGGGTCGGAACCGGCATGGATTTCCGGTGGTAAAAATCAGGATTGCGGGCACCGGCAGGAGGCAAAACGGCATAGGCCGCGTAGATATCGTTACGGCGCATATAGTCGTAGTACTTTTTCAGATTATCGCCGTAGCCCGGCCCGACGTCATCAAATACCTCCGGCTTCATGGCAAGACCAGTGACGAAGCTCGACACGTGATCCGGCGAGCGCCCGAACAGGCCGCAGGTTTCGTCCGCAATTTTCTTGTGCGCCAGCATGCGGCGGCGCAGATCATCTTGGGATGTCGGTTTCAGGTAGTACATCGAGAACCGCTCGCCGTCTTCTTCGAACGACATCAGATCGTGGTTCGCGGGGTCGGCCTTCATGTCGTAGAGCGCTGCCATGGATTGCGCGCTTGCAGCGAAGGCAGGGTGGGTCGTTACATCGTCGACCTTTTCGCCGCCGATATAAACCTCGCGCCCGTCTCGCAGGCATTCTAGGTGTTCCTTGCCGGTCTTAAGCATATACTTTCTTCTCCCGTTCCGACCCTCTCACTCCTGCGATCGCCCACGGGGTAATACTTTTGAGCAGCAGGGAGAGGAAAAGGCAGGCGCCGCTATTTCACGGCTAGATTATTCCGCGGTCGCGTAGATCTGAGATTTCTTCGGTAGATTTTCCTGCGACAGCTCCCCATACATATTCGTTATGTTCGCCAAGCGCCGGCCCCGGATGGCGCACGCCCCCCTGGGTTTCTGACAGGCGCGGCGTCACGTTCTGCATAGCGACATTTCCGAACTCCGGGTGGTCGACGCGCACGATGCTGTCCCGCGCCTGAAACTGAGGATCGACCAGCATTTCTGGCGGGCGGTAGATCTTGCCGTTCGGAATGCCGAATTCATTCAATCGCTCTTCTAGGTCCGCCGCCGAGAAAGTTTTGGTCCATGCGGAAATCAGTTCATCCAGCTCGATCTGGTTGATGCCGCGCGCGCCATGCGTGGCATAGCGTTCATCAGTGGCGAGCTCGGGCCGCTCCATGGCGTCGGCCATACGTGCCCATACGGAATCCTGATTGGCTCCGATCACCAGCCAGATACCATCTTTGGTGGGATAGATATTCGACGGCGCAATTTTGGGCAGGAACGATCCCGTCCGTTCGCGAATATAATCGCCGACATCGTACTCGGTCACTATGTTTTCCATCATGTTGAGAACGGATTCGTAGATCGACGCGTCAATCACCTGGCCTTTGCCTGTCAGATGAACCTGATGCAGCGCCATCATCGCGCCAAGACAGGCATGCATCGCAGCCAGCGAATCGCCGATCGAAATTCCTGCCCGGCTGGGCGGTAGGGATGGATCTCCAGTGGTGTAGCGCAGGCCGCCCATCGCCTCGCCGATGGCGCCATACCCGGCCCTTTTGGCGTAGGGACCTGTCTGGCCGAATCCGGATACCCGGATCATGATCAGTTTCGGATTGATGGCCGAGAGGTCTTCGTAGCTTAGCCCCCAGCGCTCCATCGTGCCGGGCCGGAAATTTTCCAGCAGGATATCCGCACCTTCGACCAGTTTCTTGACCAACGCCTGGCCGTCAGCCTCCCGCGCGTTAAGTGTGGCCGACAGCTTGTTGCGCGACAGCACGGGCCAAAACAATGCCTTTCCATGGGGTTTTTCCTTGCCCCACTGCCGCATCGGGTCGCCAATTTCCGGCTGTTCGAGCTTGATCACCTCAGCGCCGTGATCGGCCAGCAGCTGGCCGCAAAACGGCCCGGCGATCATCGTACCCATCTCGATCACGCGAATATTGGTAAGTGGTCCTGACCGCGGCGCGGACTCCGTCCCCATATTCTCAATTCTCCCAAGCTTATTTTTGCATCGTCGCTGACGGGTATGGACGGGTCAAGGCGGACGGGTGATAACTTTCGTATGTCAGTGCCCTTCCCGGAAGAGAAAACACAGTGGGCGATCATGTGGGTTGCGTTCGGCGGCGGCATTGTCGCGGCGACCCATATGGGCAAACTCCCCGTCGCCCTGCCGGACATCATGGCGGAGCTGAACGCCGGCCTGGTTATGGGTGGCTGGATAGCTTCGATGATATCGTTCACCGGCTTCGCACTGGGTCTCGTGTCCGGCACCATCGGCGACCGGATCGGCCAACGCCGGGTATTGATTCTAGGATTGCTGATTATTTCGGCGGGAAGCCTGATCGGAACATTCGCGCGATCGGGCGAAATCATGTTGTTGGCGCGCTTTATCGAAGGAATCGGCTACAGCGCAGCAACAGTCGCCGGCGCGGGTCTGGTCACCCATGTAACGTCGGACAAGGATCGTAAGTGGTCTCTGGGTATCTGGTCCTCACACGTACCGGTTGGCTTTGCGGGCATGCTGATCGGGGGGGCATTGGTACTCAACATAGCGGACTGGCGAACCCTGTGGTTGGTCAGCACGATCACCACAGTCTTCTGGGCGGTCGTGGCTTTTTTCGTTACCAGCGGCTGGCGGCGGCGCGGCGGCGGGGTCGGAGGCGCCAGGCTCGTCCGCAATGTGACCGCTTGTCTGAAACAGCCGGGGGCGGTGCTGGTAGCGATGTGTTTCGCAATTTATGCGGCCCAGCATATCTCTATGATGGCCTGGCTACCGACATATATGCGCGAGGAATACAACGCGTCGCCACTGTTCGCCGCCACGGTGCCCGCCGTCGTCCTGCTGTTCAACGCGGGTGGAAACTGGATGTCGGCCTGGGCAATGGGCCGCGGCATGCAGAGCTGGCTGCTGCTGTTTGTTGGCGCCCTCGGCATGGGGCTGACACAGTTTGGTGTTTTTTCGACCTCTCTGGCCGAAGAATTACGCCTAGCCTGTGCACTTATGTTCGGCATATTCGGCGGCATGATCCCGGCGGCGGCGCTGGGCTCCGTTGCCGTTTACACGCCTGCGCCAGCGCAGATCGGCACCATGAATGGGCTAATGGTAATGGGCACGAACGCCGGCATGCTGTTTGGTCCGCCCTCGCTGGCCGCCGTTCGCGCCAGCACCGGAAGCTGGAATGACGTCATCTGGCTGGTGGCGACTATAGCCGCCGTCGGTGTGATGCTGGCACTTATATCCCGTCCGCTTGAGCGGCGTGCCAACCAGTAACGAAATACGCTAAAATGGATATGAGGGAACACATTAAGGAACGAAAGCAATGACGGACGCGCAGCGCAGCATAGAGATCATCGATGTCGGCCCGCGCGACGGCCTTCAGAACGAAGCCGAGATTCTGGATATCGACACGAAGGTCGAATTCATCCGTAGGCTCGCCGATGCCGGCATCAGGCGGATGGAAGCGGTCAGCTTCGTCAGCCCAAAGCGCGTGCCCCAGATGGCTGAAGCGGAAGAAGTCTTTGCCGCGCTACCGGACGATGATGGCGTGACATATATCGGTCTTGCTCTAAATCGCCGCGGGCTCGACCGCGCGTTGGAAGCGGGATGCAGGGAAGTGAATTACGCGCTGGTGGCATCGGATACATTCAGCCAGAAGAACCAGGGTACCACTATCGAGCAGGCAGTCGACGTCTACGAAGAAATCGCTGCCGAAGCCAAAGCTGCCGGTGCGCGCTGTTCGCTGACCATATCGACTGCATTCGGCTGTCCGTTTCAGGGTGAGGTTCCGCCCGAGCGGGTCGTCGGCCTCGTCGAACGGGTTGCCGGGGACGACACATATGAAATCGCCCTTGCCGACACCATCGGATGCGCCGTTCCCAGCCAAGTCAGCGACCTGTTCGGATCGGTGATGGCGGTCGCACCCGGCGCCCGCTTCCGCGCGCATTTCCACAACACCCGGAATACCGGCCTCGCCAACTGCTACGCAGCGACCGAGGCTGGTGTCCAGTCAATCGACGCATCCGCGGGCGGGATTGGAGGCTGTCCGTTCGCCCCTCGGGCGACCGGCAATGTCCCTTCGGAAGATCTCGTCTACATGCTTGACAGAATGGGTATCAAAACCGGGATCGATATCGACAAGCTAATCGCAGCCGGCGAATGGATCGGTGAAAGGCTTGGTCATGCCATCCCCGCGATGATCGGGAAGGCAGGCGTATTCCCACCGGCGGAGCTCAGAGCCTGATCCGCATCGGCATTGCGGCTAGTCACTATAAATAGCTTCCGTCCTGGCCGGGCGGGTTGGAAAACGGCGACCATGAGTCCTCCCCGGCAATTTCACGCCAGTGATCCAGCGCCCATTTGACGGATGGAAATGCCAGATCGTCCCACGGGATATCGTCCCAGCCGAACAGGTCCAGTTCTTCCGTTTCGTCACCGGCGGCAAACACGCCGTCCTTGACCGTCGCCCGGTAGATAAGCTGAACCTGACTGATCCGCGGGATGGTGTACACGCCGATCAAACCATCGATATCGATATCGGCGCAGGCTTCTTCTTTTGCTTCTCGGCGGGTACCGGCCTCGGCGGTTTCGTTCAGTTCCATAAACCCAGCAGGGATCGTCCAAAACCCGCGCCGCGGATCAATTGCTCGGCGGCACAGTAACAACCGGCTATCCCATGTGCAGACCGCACCAACGACGATCTTAGGATTTTCGTAGTTTATGAATCCGCAATCGGGACAGGTCAGGCGTTCGCGGTTATCGCCATCGGGAGTCTGCAGGACGGACGGTCCCGCCAGTTTGGGAAAATTGGTCATATCCCGAGCATGGGTCGATCACAGGCTGTAGGCAAGCGGAAACCGGAGCTGCGCACCCGACAAATGCCGGTCAGGCAGCGAGATCGATCAGCGAACCGGGCGACGGGCCCTGGCCATACAATGCGGGGCATTGGAAATTCTGAAGGCCGTTTTAGCATCAATCTTCCTGATCAGCGGAAGCGCCCGACCGGGCGATAAGGTCGTAAAGCCTCCGGAGTACTCGAGTACTCGATATGTACGACCAGATAAAGCTGGACTCGGCCGAGAGGGCGTTCGAACACTCGCGCCTAGACCCCGACTACCTATTCGCGCTTAAACAGCTGAACGCCCAGCAGAAGCAGCAATTCGCCGCCGAGGGTTAAACCGGCAAAGCTACCCTACTCGAAGATGACGCGTGACCGCAGGACCGGTATTCTCTCTTAATAGAAGGAGTGCACCGTCAATGTTCGGCCAGAAAATAACACGTGTAGAAGACCCTGCGCTGCTGCGGGGAAAAGGTCGGTATCTGGATGATATCCACCTGCCCGGCATGCTGCATGCCGCCTTTGTTCGCAGCCAGTATGCGCACGCACGCATCACCGGGATCGATGCGTCGTCGGCGCTGGATATGGACGGTACCGTTGCTGTTTACGCGCTGGACGATTTGCGGGCACACCTGACGAACACGGTCATGCCGGTGGAACAGCCATCCGGCGCGCTCAAACAATCCGCAAGCCCATCGGTACTGGCGGACGGCGAGGTCCGTCACGTCGGCGAACCCGTGGCTGTTGTGATCGCGGAGACCGCCTATGGCGCGGAAGATGCCGCCGCCATGGTGGAAGTATCTTACGACACCCTGGCGGTGTCGGCCGATTACCTCGGCGCTTTAGCCGACGGCGCACCCAAGGCTCACAGCGCGCTGTCCGACAACTTGGTCGCCGGATTCACCCTGTCCTACGGCGATGCCGATGCGGCGTTTGCTAATGCTGCGCACGTGTTTGGGGAAACCCTGCATCAGCACAAGGGCCTGGGCCACGCCATTGAATGCCGGGGCGTTGCTGCCCGCCTAGACGACCACGACGGACGGCTGACCGTATGGTCGGCGACCCAGATGGCGCACCGCGCGCAATCCATCCTGGTCGAGCTTCTGAACCTGCCAGAAGACCGCATTCGCGTTATCACACCCAATGTTGGCGGCGGGTTCGGCCCGAAATTCGTCTTCTATCAGGAAGAGGTCGTAATACCCGTCGCCACGATACTGCTGGGACGCCCGGTCAAATGGGTTGAGGACAGGCGCGAACATTTCACCGCCGCCACGATGGAGCGTGATCAACTCTGGGATCTGGAGGTCGCGGTCGATGCGGATGGCCGCCTGCTGGGTGTGCGTGGGGACATGGCGCACGATCACGGCGCCTATACTCCCTACGGCGTGAACCTACCCTACAACGCGGCCACCAATTTCCTCGGACCCTACGAACTGCCGGCGATGTCTCTGGACGTAAAACTGGCGTTGACCAACATGACGCCTGTTACTCCCGTGCGGGGCGCGGGCCGCCCGCAGGGCACTTTCGCGATGGAGCGCCTGATGGACCGGATCGCGCGGGAACTTGAGCTAGACAGGGTAGAGGTACGCCGCCGTAACCTGATCCCGGCCGACGCGATGCCCTATGACACCCAGATCAAAACCCGCGACGGCGCAATCATGACGTACGATTCCGGCGATTATCCGGCGGCGCTCGACAATGCACTGGAACGCGCAGGGTATGCGAGCTTCCGAGAACGGCAGAACGCTGCCCGCAGCGAGGGTAGGTATATCGGGATCGGCGTTGCCAACTATGTGGAAGGCACCGGCCGCGGTCCCTTCGAATCCGCCATCGTGCGCGTCAAACCGTCGGGAAAAATCGTGGTCTATACCGGCGCAACCGACCAGGGTCAGGGATTGCAGACCGCGCTGGCGCAGGTCTGCGCGGCGCAGATGGGCGTCACCATGGAAGATATCGAGGTCGTCACCGGCGATACCGGCGCAGTCTCACTCGGCCTCGGGGCGTTCGCTAGCCGCCAAGCCGTCACCGCCGGGTCATCAGTCCACGTCGCATCACTGGAAGTCCGCAACAAGGCACTGAAGGTCGCCGCGCACATGCTCGAAGCCGCCGAGGAAGACCTGGAGATAGCGGACGGTAGAATTTCGGTACGTGGCGTCTCCGATATGTCAGTCAGCCTAGGCGATGTCGCCCGTGCCGTGCAGGGCATGCCTGGCTTCTCGTTGCCGGGTGGTGTGGATCCGGGGATGGAAGCGACGGCCAATTTCAGCCCACCGACCCTGACCTATTGCAACGGCGTGCACGTGGTGGAGGTCGAGGTCGACCCCGGTACCGGCAATGTCGATATACTGAATTACGTGATCGTCCATGACAGCGGCAGGCTGATCAACCCAACCATCGTCGAGGGCCAGATCACCGGCGGCGCCACCCATGGCCTTGGCAGCGCACTGTTTGAACGCATGATCTACGATGACCAGGGCCAGCCGCAGACCACGAATTTCGGCGAATACCTGCTGCCGTCGGCCCCCGAGGTACCGTCCTACGACATAATGCACATCGAAAGCCCGACCCCGCTCAACCCGCTGGGCGTCAAAGGTGCGGGCGAAGGCGGCACCATACCAGTGACTTCGGCCATCGCCTCCGCGGTTGACGATGCGCTGACGGATTTTGGCGTGGTGATCCGCGAACTGCCGATCGAACCGAAGCGGATCGTGGAAATGATACAGGAGAGTGCGACATGAAATTTGTAAAAAACGCGTGGTACGTCGCCGCTGAAAGCCACGAAGTTGCAGACGATCTTATTGGCCGCACGATTTGCGACAGGTCAGTGGTGCTGTTCCGGGACGAACACGGTACGCCGGCAGCGCTAGAAGACCGCTGCTGTCACCGGCACCTACCGCTGTCGCTAGGTAAACGTGTCGGCAACGTCGTACAGTGCGGGTATCACGGGTTGGAATTCGACCGGGGGGGCAACTGCGTATCGGTGCCGGGCCAGTCCCGGGTTCCGCCGGGCGCCGGCGTGCGGTCCTACCCGGTAGTCGAACGCTACCGCTATATCTGGATATGGCCGGGCGATGCGCACAAGGCCGATCCGGACCTAATCCCCGACTATCATTGGAACGACGACCCGGACTGGATTTCCAACACCGGGTATTTTCATGTCGAAGGCAATCATCAGCTGCTGGTCGACAACCTACTGGACTTGTCGCACGTGCAGTTCGTGCATGCTTCGACATTGGGCGCCGATGGCGTGTCAAACGCGCCGCTGGATACCCGTCGCGAAGACGACAAGGTTCGCATAGATCGGTGGATTATGGACAAGCCGCCGCCGGCCATGTTTGCAGGCGCCGGCAATTTCCCCGGAAATGTCGATCGCTGGCAGCTCATTAGCTGGACGGCGCCGACCCATGTCGTCATCGATGCGGGCTGCGCCAATTCGGGTACCGGCGCGCGGGATGGCAATCGGGCCGAAGGCATCACGGTTTACTCAAATCACACGATCACGCCCGAAACCGAGAAATCCTGCCACTATTTCTGGCACCACGCGCGCAACTTCCGCCTCGACGATCCAGACCTCACGGAATTCCTCGCAAAGGCTGCCAGCACCGCCTTTGGCGAAGACGTGGATATCTTGGCAGCGCAGCAACGCAGCATCGATAGCGCCAAGGCAGAATGGCGGGGCATAGATATCAACGCCGATGCCGGTGTCCTGCAGGCACGACGGGTTATAGACAAAATGCTAGCGGCGGAATAAGCCGTCGCAGACTCCCGCCTGCGCGGGAATGCCGGCTCCGATTCTAGCCCCCGTCCCGTTCCGCTAGGATCGTCCGCAGGTTTTCCTTGGGTGGCACGATGTCCGTTACCAGATCGCGGATCAGGGTCTTGTTGGTCAGCGGGCCGACGGTCATCCCATCGGTCGACAGCCGCGCCGTGCAGGCATATTCGGTCTTGCCGTTGACCGCCACCATGCACTCCTTGCACGCATTCGCGTTAACGCAGCTGTAGCGGAACGCGACAGAGGAGTCGACATGGGTGCGAATCCAGACCACCGCGTCCAGCACCGACATACCTTCGCGATAGGGAACGTCGTAGGTCTCTACGTGGCTTTCCTCACCGGGCGCGCCGCGCTGAATGGAAATTGACACAGTTTCGGGAACAGCGGTCATGCGGTAGCTCCCGCTAGCAAATAGTCGGAAACAAGACCGCCACCGCCGTCGAGGCGCAGGCGCTGGTTGTGCGTCTGTGCGGGATCAATCTCCTCGAAATCCTCGCGCTGATGGGCGCCACGGCTTTCGGTGCGGTTAATCGCCGCCAGGGTCACTGACTCCGCCGTCAGAAGCGCCGACCGCAGATCGTACCAGTCCTGCAGGGTCAAGTTGAATCCGGTGTCGTCCGCGGGTGCGATGCCATCGAGCTCAATCCGCATATCTTGTATGCGAGCCAGTGCAGCGGTCATTTTGTCGCCGGTCCGCAGCACACCAACCTGATTCCACATCAGCTTTTGCAGCTCGGCCCACATCTCGCCCAGCGCCGCCTTTTCTCCGTTGGCATCGGTCTGGCGGCCGATCACGCTTTTAAGACGGTCGAGATGCTCCTCCGCGGCGGCATCGGACCAGCTGCGGTTGCGGCCACGCGCATAGTCGGCGGCGAATTTGCCCGCCCGTTCGCCGAACACGAAGGCTTCGGGGATGGCATTGCCTGACAGTCGGTTGGCCCCATTCGCACCGCCGACGGCCTCGCCTGCGCCGTAAAGGCCGGGAATGCCGGTTTCCATCTGCCTGTTCACCCGGATGCCGCCCATGTGGTAATGGGCGATGGGCGAAACCTCGATCGTCCGATTGGTGAGATCGATGCCATTCTTTGCGAGCTTGTCGATCACCGGGCCGAAAGCTTCGCGGAGATCGTCTTCGGGAATATGCTGGAAGCTTAGATGCACGCCGCCGTTCTCGGTCGCCCGGCCGGCCTCGTTTTCCTTGGTTATCCCGTAGGAAATGATATCGCGGGTGGTGGTGTATTTCTCGGCGTCCTCGCCGCCGTAACGATGGAGAAATTCCTCTCCCTCTGCATTGAACAAGCGTCCGCCCAGCTTGTAGCGGAAAGGATCCCACATGATCGGGTCCATCCCGACCAGCCGCGGCGCCAGGTGTCCGATGGGAAAGAACTGCGGAAATTCCATGTCGATCAGATCGGCACCGGCGCGCAATGCCATTGCGTAGGCATCGCCGTTCATGTTGACCGATGCGCTGTTGCGGGCGTACAGCCGTGTCAGACCACCCGCCGCCAAAATCACCGCGTTGGCAGCAATGGTCACCGGCGTTTCATCTTCCAGGGTCCAGCCGACCGCGCCGACGACGACCCCGTCATCGACCACAACGTCGTTGATTGCCAGCCCGCTGACCCTCATCACGGTGTCGGCACGGGCGACCTGGGTACGCAGACATTTTGCGACTGCGGGGCCGGTATTGAGGAAATCCACATAAACGCAGCGCGGCACGCTGTGTCCCGGCGCCATGACGCCCGTGATCTTACCGTCCTTTCGCGCCCAGCCGACCTTCCAGTCGTCCATTTCACGGATACGGTCGATGGCTTCCTCGCACAGGATGGCCGACAGTTCCTCGTTGCAGAGGCCGCGGCCAGCCTCCAGCGTGTCTTCGAGATGCTTTTGCCAGCTGTCGGGTTCCTGCTCGCCTAACGCTGCCGCGGTGGTCATCTGCGCCATTATGGTGGCGCCGCCACGGCTAATCATCGATTTGTCGGCAAGGATGACGCCGGCCCCGTTCCGGGCCGCGCCGATGGCCGCATACATGCCCGCGCCGCCCGATCCAACGACCAGAACCTCGGTTTCCAAATGAATCATGTTTCTCAAACTCCCTTGGCCGTATAATCACTAATCCAGCCCAGGTTCGCAATGTGGCGCAACGAATACGGGGTTGCTAAAAATGCAGGATGAATTGATATCCTCTGGCGAGGAACCGAAAGAAAAGGAGCCGAGATGACGACTGATACCGAACAGACGCTGGTAGACGCGGCGTGGCCCTATTGGGAATGCGAGGGCGAAATTGCCAAGCGTTATTACGCCGATGCGACCGATGAAGGTCATGCTTTCTATCTGAAAGCACAGTTATGGAAAGAGCTGCACCCAGTGGATGGCTTTTTCAACGGCCTGCACAGAGAGCTGAAAGAATTGGTCGACCGGTTTCCGGAAGTCGACAAGACCATGGACCGACACGAATATCATTTCCTGCTAACCCAGCTGACGGAGGAATTCAATCACTACGTCATGCTGGCCGATATCCTCGAGCACGTAATGGGCCGGAAAATAAGTGCCGAGGATACAGTGCAGCTGCCGGAAGAAAAGAAGCTGGGCGACCTGCGTCGGGGCTATGTTGACGACGAACTGACCCGGGCGGCCGTCGGCTTTACCGAAGGCGGTGGCGCGCGCCTGTTTCGCGAAGGCGCCAAGCTGTCGGGCAATACCGTCAACGATATGACGGCCAAGGCGATGGAGATCATCTTCGACGACGAGAAGGATCACTATGCCGAACAGGCAAAGATCTGCGTCGAACTTATCAAAACGGACGACGATCTAGCGCGCATGAAGGACGCCATCCGCGACATCAGCGTCCAACGCGTCAGAATGCGTGCCGAAATGTTCCCGGGTGCTATGACGGATGCTGAGATCGACGCGTTTATTATCGAAAATACAAAGAGTTAGACCCTAGTCCAGCGCCTTGACGCCGGGTAGTTCCTTGCCTTCCAGCCATTCGAGAAAAGCGCCGCCCGCGGTCGATACATAGGACAATTCGTCGAGTACATCGGCCGCAGCCATCGCCGCCACGGTATCGCCACCGCCGGCGACCGTCTTCAGCGAACCGGACCGGGTCAGATCGGCTGCCACTTTCGCCACCATCACGGTCCCAGCGTCGAAGGGCGGGATCTCAAACGCGCCGAGCGGGCCGTTCCAGACGAGCGTTCTCAACTCACCCAGCTTTGCAGCCAACGAATTGGCGCTGCCAGGGCCAACATCGAGCATCATCATGTCAGCGGGGATTGCGGTAGTCGGAACGACCTGGCTGGGGGCGCCTTCGGCGAATTCAGCAGATACGGCGGCATCGGACGGCAGGATGACCTGACATCCGGCCTCGTCGGCTCGGCCGAGAATCTGCAAAGCGGTATCCGCCATTTCGTACTCGCACAGCGATTTGCCGACGTCAGTGCCAAGCGCATGGAGAAACGTATTCGCCATCGCCCCGCCGATTGCCAACATGTCGACCTTCTCGACCAGGTTGCCCAGCAGGTTGAGCTTAGTGGAGATTTTGGCGCCACCGACAATGGCGCCAACAGGGCGTTCCGGATTGCCGAGTGCCGCATCCAGTGCTTCGAGCTCCGCCTGCATTAGGCGGCCCGCCGCCGCAGGTAAAAGTCTGGCGAGTGCCGCGGTCGAAGCGTGTGCCCGATGCGCTGCGGAAAAGGCATCGTTCACGTAGAGATCAGCTAGCAGCGCCAGCTCGCTTGCGAATGCGCTATCGTTGGCCTCTTCGCCTGCGTGGAAACGCAGGTTTTCGAGTAGGACGATGTCGCCTTCTTTCGCAGCAGCGACCACTTTCTTCGCGTCCGGGCCGATACAATCGTCTGCGAAGACGACGTTGCGTCCACCAAGCACGCCCGATAACGGTCCGGCCAGCGGCGCCAGCGACATTTCCGGATTGCGTTCGCCCGCAGGACGGCCGAAATGGGAGGCTACGACCACGACAGCCCCCTTGTCGACAAGTTCTGTAAGCGTCGGCGCAAGTCTCTCCAGACGGGTCGCATCGGTGACCTGGCCATCCCGCATGGGTACGTTCAGATCGGCACGGACAAAAATTTTTTTGCCGGAAACGTCGTACTCGTCGATGGTTTTGAACATGGGTGTTCTGTCCTTCTACGAAAAAATCCCCCACCCTTCGGGACGACCCTAACGGGTCTCCTCAAGGTGAGGGATTTTGCAATTCGGCCACATCCTGAAGAGGCCCGAAGACCCGTCTCGCCGGGTGGTCTCAACAGCCTATTTGAGCTTGCCCATCGCCGCTGCAGTATCCAGCATGCGGTTAGAAAAACCCCATTCATTGTCATACCAGCTCACGACACGGACCAGTTTGCCGCCGACCACCTGAGTCTGGGTGACGTCAAAGGTCGACGAAGCGGGATCGTGATTGAAGTCGGACGAGACCAGCGGCGCTTCATTGATGTTCAGAATGCCCTTCAAGCGATTTGAATTTGACGCCTTCACGGCCGCGGCATTCACCGCTTCCACCGTGGTCTTTTTCTTCGGAATGAAGGTGAAATCGATCACCGAGACATTCGGCGTCGGCACGCGGATGGATGTGCCGTCCAACTTGCCGTTCAGTTCCGGCAGCACAAGGCCGACTGCCTTGGCGGCACCGGTGGATGTCGGAATCATCGACTGGCCGGCGGCACGGGCACGGCGCGGATCGCTGTGCAGGGTGTCGAGGATGCGCTGATCGCCGGTATAGGCGTGGATCGTCGTCATGTAGCCCTGCTGAATAGTGAAGGCCTTGTGCATAACGGCGGCGACCGGGGCCAGGCAATTGGTCGTGCACGACGCATTGGACACGACGGTATGCGACTTGCGCAGCTTGTGATCGTTGACGCCGTAGACGACCGTCAGGTCTTCACCAGTGCCGGGGGCGGAAATCAGCACTTTCTTAGCACCCGCCTTTAGATGCTTTTCAGCCATCTCCCGCTTGGTGAAGATACCCGTGCATTCGAGCACGACATCGACACCGAGTTTGTCCCAGGGCAGTTTCTCCGGGTCGCGTTCGGAAAATACCTTCATCACGCCATTTCCAGCATTTATACCGGTGGCGGTCGCTTTCACCTTGTTCGGTAGCGGTCCGTGCGTGGTGTCGCGTTGCAGCAACAGCGCGTTCATCTCGGTCGGGCCGAGATCATTGATCGCCACGAATTCCATGTCTTTGCGCCCGGACTCCAGTGCTGCACGCAGCGTCAGCCGCCCGATGCGGCCAAAGCCATTGATTGCAACTCGAACTGCCATTCTAAATCCTCCGATTACCGCACTGTTTGCGTTTCACTGTATCTATGGCCGAAACCGGCCGCTTTAGAGCCGTTCCTTCACCACAGCAGCCACGGCATCCGCTGTGATACCGAATTTTTCGTAGAGCGTACCGGCGGGTGCCGAAGCACCGAAGCTTTTCATGCCGACGAAACCGCCCGTGGGTCCGATCCACTGTTCCCAACCGAATTGTATTGCCGCTTCAACTCCGACCCGGACGCCATCACCCAGCACCGACGCCTGATAGGCATCGTCCTGCGTTGCGAAAAGCTCCCAACAGGGCATGGAAACCACCGCCGTTGGCACGCCGTCAGCCTGCAGGGTCTCCCGTGCTGTCATCGCAATTTCGACTTCGGACCCGGTTGCCAAGATCGTCGCCGCACGATCGCCATCCGCCTCGGCCAAGACATAAGCGCCGTTTACGGAGAGATTTTCGTCTGTGTGATCGGTACGCAGCGTCGGCAGCCCCTGACGGGTCAGTGCCAGAACTGACGGCCCACTCTTGTTTTCAAGTGCGAGTTGCCAGCATTCCGCGACTTCGACCGCGTCGGCGGGACGGAAAACGTTGACGTTTGGCATCGCCCTCAGCGCCGCCATGTGTTCGACCGGCTGATGCGTCGGTCCGTCCTCGCCGAGGCCGATGGAATCGTGGGTCAGCACGTGGATCGCACGTACACCCATCAGGGCGGCCAGCCGCAGTGACGGGCGCAGGTAGTCGGAAAAGATTAGGAAAGTGCCGGAATACGGAATGACGCCCCCGTGCAGCGCCATGCCGTTCATCGCCGCCGCCATGCCGTGCTCGCGCACGCCGTAATACATGTAACGCCCTGCGTAGTCGGGGGGCAGAAGACCTTCGAACCCGGAGGCCTTCGTATTGTTCGACCCGGTCAGGTCTGCGGATCCGCCGATCATTTCGGGAACGGCAGGCGTGATCTGGTCCAGCGTCTTGCCTGATGACGCGCGGGTTGCCAACTTGGATGCCTCTTCGGAGAAGTCTTTCTTCGCAGAAATAACAGAATTTTCCCATCCCACCGGCAGATCGCCTGCCATGGCACGCTCGAAATCCTGCCGTTTTTCAGATTTCATGAGCCGGCCCGACCAGTCCTTGCGCGCTTCGGCGCCGCGCCCTCCCGCCTCACGCCAAGCCGAAATGATGTCATTGGGGACGACGAACGGATCATGCGGCCAGTTCAGCGCTTCACGCGTCGACGCGATCTCTTCATCGCCCAGCGGAGCGCCGTGCGAACCGGACGTGCCAGCCTTGGTCGGCGCGCCATAGCCGATGGTCGTACGGCACGCGATGATCGACGGCTGATCGGAGGCGAGGGCCGCATCGATCGCGGCGGACAGCGAATCCGGGCTGTGGCCATCGCAACGCTGAGCGTGCCAGCCATAGGCCTCGAACCGGCCAAGTGCATCGTCAGACAGCGACATTTCAGTGCCGCCGTCGATGGAAATTTCGTTGTCGTCGTAAAACACGATTAGTCGGCCGAGCTTCATGTGTCCGGCAAGCGACGCCGCCTCGTGACTGATACCTTCCATCAGGTCGCCATCGGATGCGATCACCCAGGTGCGGTGATCGACCAGGTCGTCGCCGTAACGCGCGTTCATCGACCGTTCGGCGATGGCCATGCCAACCGCGGTGGAAATGCCCTGCCCCAGCGGCCCGGTGGTCATCTCTATACCGCCAGCTTCCCCGTATTCGGGATGGCCCGCGGTTCTCGATCCCCACTGGCGGAAATTCTTTATCTGGTCGATGGTCATATCCGCGTAGCCCGTGAGATAGAGCAGCGAATACAGCAACATCGAACCGTGCCCGGCGGACAACACGAAACGGTCGCGGTCAGCCCAGTCGGGTTCGGCCGGGTCGTATTTTAGATACCGAGTAAAAAGGACCGTCGCCATGTCGGCAGCGCCCATCGGCATACCGGGATGACCGGAATTCGCGGCCTGAACCGCATCCATGGACAGCGCGCGGATTGCGTTGGCGAGCTGGGCGTGATCGATGTTTTCTGCTTCTGGCAAGACGCGGTCTTCATTCTGGCCGGCGCGAGGTCGCGCAGACGGGTTTGGCCAAGGAATTCTGCGGCGGATGCGGGCAGACGAACCGGACATTTCGCGGTGTCCGGACAGCCCTGACCTCTCCGATGCGATACAGGCGCAATGTATCCGCCCCACCGTTTGATTCAACCCCTTCAACCCGAATCGTCAGGCTTTTTGAACTCAGATACGGCGTCGACACGGGGATGCGCGGACGCATAGATTTTGGTTAAATCCGAACACCTCAGGAAACAGGAATTCAATCCCATGGAAACCATGATAGTCACCGGCGCAGGCAGCGGCATTGGCCTCGGCCTGGCACGAAAACTGCTGGCCGAAAACTATCGGGTGTTGGCTTGGGATATCGCGCCAGGCGACCTAGCAGGCGTCAATGATGACAATCTCGCCTTCCATCAGTTGGACGTTCGGGACGCCGATGCACTGGCAGAAGCTGCCGCGGAAGCCGCAGGATGGGGCGACCGGATTGCCGGCCTTTCGACCTGCGCGGCGATATACCGAACCGCACCGTTTCTGGAAATCGCTGAGGACGACTGGGACGATCACCTGAACATCAATCTGAAAGGAACGCTGCTGGCCTGCCAGGCCGTGCTGCCAGCGATGCTAGAACAGGGATCGGGCAGCATCGTGATGTTTTCGTCGCTGATCGCGCGGCGCGGGGCGATGAACAGCGCTGCCTATGCCGCGACCAAGGGCGGCGTGCTCGGCCTATGCAGGGCATTGGCGCTGGATCATGCCCGGGCCGGCATTCGCGCAAACGTGGTCTCTCCCGGCATTGCGGACACAGCGATGCCAAGGCGGGTCATGGCGGAGGCAGATCTGTTCGCCAAGGGCGACGACATACCGCTGGGGCGGATCGGCATGCCGGAAGACATGGTTGAAGCTGCGTCCTTCCTCTTGAGCGACGATGCCAGCTTCGTCACCGGTCAGGACATTCGTGTCAACGGCGGAGCGGGGTTGTTCTGATGGCGGATAAAGAAAATATCCTGATAACGGGGGCGGGCAGCGGTATCGGCCGTGCCGCGGCTCTCCGGATGGCGAGAGGCATGCATGTTATCGCCGCCGACTTAAATGCGGATAGCGCCGCGGAAACGGTTTCGATGATCGAGGCCGATGGCGGCTCGGCGAGAGCAATACCGGTCGACGTAAGCGACAAGGCATCAGTGACGTCAATGAAGGGGCGTATCGAAAAAGATGTGGGATCGGTCGACAAGGCGTTCTTTGCCGCCGGGATTTATATCCGCGGCATAGTATGCGACATCTCGGAGGACCATTGGGACCGGATGATGAACATCCACGTGAAGGGAACATTCCTGTGCTGCCAGGCCGTTCTGCCCGACATGGTCGCCGCAAACAAAGGGGTCATCGTCAACATGTCGTCCGATTTTGCGGTGATGGCCGTTCCCGCGGCAGCCGCCTATATGGCGGCGAAATCGGCGATCTATTCTCTGACCAAAAGCATTGCGCTGGAGTTCGCTCCGCACAATATCCGCATCAATGCCCTCGGACCAGGGCCGATCGACACGCCAATCCTGCAGTCAGGACGGTCGCCGCAGGAGTATGAGGATGCCCGCCTGATGCTGGCGGACAAACTCCCCGTCGGCCGTCTGGGCCAGCCAGAAGAAGTCTCGGCCGTTCTCGATTTTCTGCTTAGCGACCGGTCAGCCTATATGACAGGTCAGATCGTTCATCCAAACGGCGGGCAGCTGATGTGGTGATCGCGCGCTGCGACTAGCTCCGGACCACCATGCCGTCGGCCAGAGACATGCGCACCGCCGCAATCGCGGGAGCTATACCGGCCAATATCCCGGCCGCGACAACCGCACCAAGATACATCCATTCGTTGATCGACAGCGGATTGATCGGAATGAACAGACCATAGCGGGATTCGATTACCGGCAGGACTGTAATCATACCTGCATAGAGCAATATTACTCCCAAAACGGCACCGAGAACGGACACGAACGCGGCCTCGAGGACGAAAAGCGAGAAGACATGATGCGGCCGCGCGCCGACAGATCGCAATATCGCCATTTCGCGGCGCCGTTCATTGAGACTCGACATCAGCATTGTCACCATACCGATCAGGCCGGCCATGACGATGAATATGGTGATGATCGACAAGGCGCTTTCCGCCGTCCCCATCAGCGACCACAATTCGTGCAACGCCACACCGGGCAGGATCGCCAGCATCGGTTCGTCAGCATAGGTGTTCACCCGCCGCTGCATCTCGAACGTGTCGAACCGCGATTTCAGGCCAACGAAAAACGCCGTGATGGCCTCTGGCTGCAGGTTCATCCGTCGGACACGTTCGGCATCGATGCTGAGACCGGGTATCGGCCGTCCCGACCGCCAGTCGATATGGATCGCCTCGATCCCGGCCAGGCTAACATGCACGGTCTGGTCTACCGGCGTGCCGGTTCGCTTCAGGATCCCGGACACGCGGAACGGTTTGTCCTTGTGACTGGCAAAACCGACACTACCGACGCCGTGGTCGATCACGATACTGTGGCCAACGTTGTAACCTAGGGCAGATGCCACCTGCGCCCCCAGCACGGCGTCGAACACGTCGTCGAACGGTTTACCGGCGGCAAATTCCAGAGTCCGCGTGCGGGCGTAGCGGAAATGGCGGAAGTAGTCGGTATTCGTACCAAGCACACGGAAACCGCGATGGGAATCGCCCAGCGATACCGGGATCGTCCATGCAACATCCGGATTGGCGGCAATATCCTGGTAGCTGCGCCAAGAAATATTGTTCGTCGCATTCCCAATCCGGAACACGGAGTACAGCAGCAGGGGCACCGATCCGCTGCGTGCGCCGACGATAAGATCGGTGCCGGATACCGTGTTCGAGAAACTCGCACGCGCCTCTGTGCGCAAGCGTTCGACGCCGAGTAGCAGCGACACGCTGACGGAAATCGCAAAAACGGTCAGCAAAACCGTCACCCGGCGGCTGGCGAGGCTTTTCGCGGCGAGGCGGAAGACCGGGATCATACAGTTTCCAGCACCGAAGCACGGTTCACGTCGGCCAGGGCCATTGTCCGGTCGAACGCGTCGGCAAGTCGGCTGTCGTGGCTCACGAATATCAGCGTCTGACCGGCCGATTGCACTTCCGCGAACAGAAGATCGAGAAACGCGCGGCGCGCTTCTTCGTCGAGCGACGATGTCGGTTCGTCTGTAATGATTAGGTCCGGCCTGCCGATCAGGGCGCGGGCAGCCGCTACCCGTTGCTGCTGGCCGACGCTCAGATCGGCAACGGGACGGCGGGTCAGATCGTCAACCGGAAGATCCATGGCTCCCAGCAAACGCCTTGCCTCGTTCGCGGCGTCCGATGCGCGGGCAAGGCGCGGGGCCGAAAACCGGCACGGCAGAAGCACGTTGTCGACAACCGAAAGATACGGCACCAGATTAAACTGCTGAAAAATGAAGCCGATGCGGTCGGCGCGAAATTTGTCCCGGCGGTTGGCTGACAGCAGATCGAGCCGTTCGCCGAGGATCGTCATTTCGCCCCGTTCGGGCAAGTCGACCCCGCCCAACAGATTGAGCAGGGTCGTTTTTCCACTGCCGCTGGGGCCGGCGATGAAAAGCTTTTCGCCAACAGGAACAGAAAACTCGGGGATATCGAGAACAACCGGGCGATCCCTGCGCCACCGGTAAACGATGTCGTTAAGTTCTACCGCCAGTCCCATGGCAGGTCATTTCTCCGCGATTTTAAACCGCTAGAGAGTCAGGCGCGCGTTCCCTGCTGTCAATTCCCGCCGGAACTGATTTTCGGGTGTAACTGCTCGGACGTCGATCTCCCTCGCGCGTGGAAAGACAGCGAAGAATTTCGCATCGATATGGGACAGCTTCTCCGGATGGTCGCAGACATACCGGTAATGCGCATGAAATTCAGAGTGGGTTTCTTCATCGGCTTTGTCGTTATGGTGGCCGTGCTTATCCTTGCCGTGACCGTGACCATGCCCGTGATGCTTTTCCCTTTTTTCCGCCTCAGGCGCCTCGATTTCAGCCGATTGCAATTTGCATCCTGCGGCAGCGGACGTAACGAACAGAGCGGCGCCAGCCTTAAGGCGCTCAGCCGCTTCGACTATCGCCTTTCTGTCTGCATCGGTGGCGGGCGCATGCTCGAAACCGACGATATCCGACCCCGGAGATTCGAGTTCCATCTCCAGCCGTTTTCCCTCGATGACGAGGTTGAGCTTGCTGACCCCGTGTTCGTGGGCATCGTGATGGCGGTCGGCGGAAAGAGCCGACGGAGAAGCGCCGGCAAACATCAGAGAACAGAAAATAGCGGCAGTCGTCTTTCGGAAATGAGGAAGGTCGCAGTTCATTTAGAAACAGTCTCCAATGTAGGTAACCTTGTATTTATGAACGACGTTATAACATAACACAATCGACTTAGAGCATTATTTCCAGCGCCTTTCTTCCCTACTCCTTGTATGGTTCGACGATCGCGCTTTCGATCGTATAACCGGCAGAGACGGGGATTTTTCCGTCCGAGACCGGCAGCATTTTCTCTGTGTTTTTGACCGTAATTCGGCCCGTGATCCATACCGGCTCGAACAGGCTTTTTACAAAGAAGGGCTCCGAGAGTTTGACGAAGACCATCTGGTTCCTGGGCGGTGGCGGCACATGGATGCAAGCACCGATATACGGCACCAGAAGGAATTCCTGAACCGCTACGCCATCGAATTCGATCGGTAGAGCGTAACCTGGAATTTTTACGAACTGGCCATCTAGAGAATGGACCATCTTCTCTTCCAGGCGGCGGGCCTCAGCTTCCACCGTTTCCAGCTGCCGCATAAGTTTCTCAACTTCCACGCCCCGCTTTTGCAGCCGGTATTTCGCTTCCATGGCATCTTCGTACTCGGGACTCACCGCGGACAAAAAACCGGTTTCCTTCTGACGAATGGCGGAGTAGATGCCGTAAAGATCGGCAGTAATATAGGGATCCATATGTTCCAGCGGATCCTCGATGGGCTCATTGGAAGCCGGGGCTAGATCTTCCCAGTTCATCTGGCGCGGCACGGGCGCGGCCTCGGCGGAGTCCGCCGACAAAAACAACACCGCGGCAGCCAGAACGAGGGCTTGAATTTTTCGCAAGCGCATTGCCAAGCACTCCATGTCTCCCCGCGGAAGATATGTCTGCCAACCGGTAATTGCCAGCACACAAAGTGGTCAGGCCGTAATCATACCGCAGCAAAGGTAAATGATTTAGGGTAGTGTCGTCTAAACAGGGAGACCCGACGATGACCGGCAAACCACGCATCGCCTACCTTTCCGGCGCCAATGCCACGATCAGCAATTCCCCGCCGCTCGTCACCAGCAACAAAGCGAGGGCAATGCACGGATTGCCACCCAAAACCAACCCGGACGGCAGCGAGGCACGGTTCGACGTATTGCGCCCGCAACGGCTTGCCGCGCCGGTGACCGTGTACGTGGAACAGTTCAGCGCCCATCCGCTGGAAGCGGATGCCGCCGATCTGTACGGCCCGCCCGACGGGTATGTGGATGCCACGAGAACGTTCCATGCCGAACGCCAATCCGACAGCGACACGCCAGTCTTTAAGATTGAACTCACGCCGGAAGACGGACTTTACCCGATGCCCTACATGGCGCGGCAGGCCGACGGTAGCGCCTGGGAAGACGATTGCGCCTTTCCCGGTGCGCCGGCGGAGAAGTCGCGCCAGGCCTATTATCCGGACGGATCACGTATCTTCGAGGAAATCGACCGGTTCGGCATCGCCGAAGACGGGACTGGCAATCTGGTTTCGCAACTGGCGGACATGGATTTCTTCCGCATCATGCCGTCGGGTGGCTACACAAGGGGGCAGGCCGCCGCCGATCGGACCGATATGGGCGAAGGCGACATCGAACCGGAGGTCATGGGCCGAGATTTCTTCGCCTACCGCCCAGTGCATCTCGCTACGTCGCCACATCGCGGCTGGATGGCACGCATGGTCAACGACATCCAGGATATTTTGGACAGCGGCGATTATCTGGGAGCGGTCTGGACCCAGGGCAGTCCGCGGGTGGAAGAAACGCTGTACTGGCTGAACCTTATGCTCGACACCACCCTCCCCGTGTGTGGCAACGCCGCCCAGCGGACCCATGGCGAAATCAGCAATGACGGACCGAAGAACCTGGTGGATTCGGTTAACTACATTACATCGGAGATCTGGCGGGACAGCGACGGTAAAAACCGGGCCGGCACCGTCGTCATCCAGGAACAGCAGATCTTCGCCTCGCGAGAGGTGCAGAAGGGCGAGGCGCGGCCCGGCGGCTATGTTGCCACTGGCGGCCACGGCGGATTGCTGGGCGCGGTACGCCATGGTATGCCGCCGATCTTAACCTATCTGCCCGGATCGAAGCACACCTATCTGTCCGACGTGAACCGCACGCGTCTGCCGGACAGCGTGACCGGCTATACGAAATCGGGTGGAGGGATAGATGCGGTCGAAATATCGGTGAAGGACGGCGATGGCCGACTACTCGAGGCCGCGATCCCCAAGGTGACCATCACCAAGGAAGGCAATTACAGCCCGGAAGCGTCGGACTCGCGCGCGGACCGGGAAGTCGACCTCGTCGCCCAGATCGACGACAACCTAATCAATTCGCCACTGGCAGGCTTCGTTGTCGAAGGCCAGTCGCCCTACGGCTCAATGACGAATGCCCAACGCAACGCGCTGATGATAAGGGCGGTCTATTGTGGGATGCCGGTGGTCCGTGTCGGCCGCGGGAACAACGAAGGGTTTTCTGGCCGCGCTGGGGTCTTCCTTGGCGGCAGCAACCTGACCTCGACAAAGGCGCGGCTGGTGCTTATGGCCTGCCTGCTGAAATTCGGCGCCCCGCCGCCGGCCGCCGATCCGACGGCACCCACAGAGGCGGAAACAGCAGCGATCCAGGACCGGCTGGATCAGTACCAGGCGGTATTCGATACGCATTAGGCGAAACTGCAAAACAGAGGCGAAAGGGTTAAAAGCTTCTAACGGGTGAACTTAGAAACCTCGTGATAGGCTCGATCTCTAAATCGATTTCGAAATAACAACTGATTAAGTGCTAGATCGCGCCTGTCGCCATGGTTGGGCACCAATTCAATGAATCCGACCGTAGCCGCCAGCCGGGGCGCAAAGGGCGGCGAGGTGGACGGCGCGGTATATCATGCTTCGGGCGTCATCAGCGAAATGCCGAGCCGCGCACGGCGGGTCAACCACGGGCTCGGGCGGTAACGCGGATCGCCATAGAAATCGTGCATCGCCGTCAGGATGGCGTGAATTTTCACCGCCCCCAGCGTATCGCCGAATTCCAGCGGTCCCTGGGGATAGGCGAGGCCGAGCATCACTGCCTTGTTTATGTCTTCCGGCGTCGCGATCCGCATCTGGGCGATCTCGGACGAGATATTCACGATCGTGGCGATCACCCGTTGGGCGATGAATCCAGGGCTGTCATGGATGACGGTAACCTTGCCGCCGTCCGCCGCCAGCACGCCGTGCGCCAGGTCGCGCACGCCTTCGTCGGTGACGCTGGTCGTCATCATTGTCCGTCGCCCATCGAGGCCGAACAGCGTGTCGACTGCCACGGTGCGCTCCGCCTCGATGCCGAGATCGACCGCGGTCATCGTCGCGTCGCGGCCCATTGGCCCGACCATGCAGATCGCCTTGGCGGACGGTTTGGCACCGGTTTCGACCTCGACGTAATCCTGTAGGTAATCAGCCAGGATCTTGGCGGCGTCATGTCCTTCCGGACCGACCCACACGCTGTCAGGCAGATCGGACAGTACGGCGGCTTCTTCTGGCGCGATCTTCTTATTGGACTCGTAGGTATAGAACCCCTGCCCCACCTTTCGGCCGTAAAGCCCGGCAGCCATCCGGTTGCGGATAAAGGCCTGCGGCTTGAAGCGCTGCTCTTGATAGAATTGTTCGTAAATCGACTCCATCACCACGCCGGACACGTCCAGCCCGGTCGTATCCATCAGTTCGAACGGCCCCATGCGAAAGCCGGCACCGCCTTCGCGCAGCACGTCATCCACTTGGTGCGGCTCGGCGATGCCTTCAGCTAGGATACGTACACCTTCGGTATAGAGCCCGCGCCCGGCATGATTGACCAGAAAGCCGGGCGTGTCCTGCGTCCGCACCGGTTCGTGCCCGCATTTCCGCGCAATGGCATCTAGCTTGTCAGCCACCCAAGGAGCCGTCATCTGCCCGTCGACGACCTCAACAACTTTCAGCAGCGGAACAGGGTTGAAATAGTGGTAACCCGCGACCCGTTCCGGTTTTTCGCAGCCTGCCGCTATCTGCGTTACGGACAGCGACGAGGTGTTCGATGCAAGGATGGCATCTTCAGCGACAATGCCTTCCAGTTCGGAAAACACGGCGCGCTTTACGTCCAAGTTCTCGACGATGGCCTCGATCACGAGGCTGCAATCACCCATCTCCGACAAGCTGTTCACGATGACCAAACGCCCGTTGGCGGCCTCGGCTTCGCCCTCGGTAATCTGACCCTTTTCGGCCGCACGATTGACCATCCGGTGGATGAATTCCTCGGCCTTTGCAGCAGCGCCTTCCTGCGCGTCGAACATTTTGACCTTGTACCCACCGACGACTGAGATCTGGGCAATGCCACGTCCCATGGTTCCGGTGCCGATGACGCCAATGGTGTAATCAGGCGAGTTGATATCCTGCGCCATAAGTATGTCCTCTTCTAAAATCCGTTCAGACGGTCGCGGACGGTTGTCGCCTCTTCCACAATCCCGTCGATAATCTGCCCCGCCGGCCTGATATCGCCGGCAAAGGCCACAGATTGCCCGATCGACATCGTCCCCTTTGTCCAGTCGCCGTCTTCATAGGCTTCTTTTTGTAAAGTTCCCTGCACATGCGGTCGGTAGGCTTCGTAATCCGTGCTGCCTTCCGCTTCGAGGGCCAGTACCGCCTCAGTCGAGGGGTTGTCGATCACCCGCGAATTGTCGCCGAAAATCGACATGATGATTTTGGTGCCGTCCGGTCCGAGTTCGGCGAGGCGTTTCTTATAGTTCTCGTGCGCCCAGATCTCCTCAGCGACAACCATGCGCGTGGCAATTAGCATGCCCTCGGCACCCAGCGACAGGCAGGCGACCAGTTGGCGCCCGGTACCCATGCCACCCGCCAGCACGACCGGCACACTCAGTTCCTGCGGCACGATCGCGCCCTGCACCATGGTACCGATCATATCCATCCCCGGGTGTCCCCCGGCTTCGGCGCCGAGGATCGCGATCGCGTCGACACCCGCTTTCTGGGCCGACAGGGCGTGGCGCAACGTCGTGCATTTGTGCATCACTGTGATGCCGGCGTCTTTGATCTTTGGGATAAATTCCTTGGGCGAAAACCCAGCCGTCTCGACGAATTTCACACCTTCTTCGATGGAGATATCGAGAAACGTCTGGAGCAGTTGATTGGATTCGGGACGGGCCGAAATATATAGGTTCACGCCGAATGGCCTGCCGTCGGACAAGTCATGCGCCTTGCGCAGCTGTTCGCGGAAATCCTCCGGTGTCGGAAACGACCGGGGCGTAATGAAACCGATACACCCCGCGCGTGCCACGGCGGAGACGTATTCGGCATCTGCCAGCCACATCATCCCGCCGCACACGATTGGATGATCGATCCCGAACAAGTCCGTGATACGGGTACGGAAGGTCTGCGGCTTCATCGGCTATTTCCTGAAAACAGGGCTGCGCTTTTCGAGAAACGCGGTGGAACCCTCGAGAAATTCGTCGGCGCCGAAGCACCCTGCCTGCGCCAATGCCTCCATTTCCAGCGCTTCGTCCAGCTTTACCGGGGCAAGACCGAGCTGCTGCTTAGCGATGGCAAAAGCGAACGGCGGCATCTGCGCCAATTCGAGCGCCCGCTCGACCGCCTTTTCCTCGGCCTTGCCGTCAGCCACCAATTCGTCAGCTAATCCCCATGCGACCGCATCGGGCGCTTTCACCATTTTGGCATACAGCAGAAGCTGGCGCGCCCTGGCTCCGCCCGCCCGGCGGGGCAGGGTATGCAGGATGCCGTAATCCGGGATCAGGCCGACCCGGAAAAACGGAAATCCGATGGTCCCGCCTTCCGATATGACGGCGGTATCGCCAAGCATCGCGAGCCCAGCACCGGCTCCGACGGCGAATCCCTCGATTGCAGTGACAACGGGTTTCTCGGCTTCGGCGATCAGTCGGACAATTGTGTGATTGTCCTTCATCCGCGCACGGGCGCCTTTGGAATCTAGTCCTTCCATGCTGGCGATATCGCCCCCGGCACAGAAATGGCCGCCTTCGCCGGTAAGTACCAGGGCATGCACCGCATCGTCCCGCAACAGACCCGTTAGTTCGGCGATCAGGGTGTGCCGCACCTCATCGTTAAGTGCGTTGCGCTTTTCCGTACGATTGATCGCGACGCGCGCGATACCGTCATCCCGGCGGTCGATATTTACGGCACCCATGTCCTTGTATTCCCTTAATTGACCCGGCGGCAATATTGCCGTTTTGCTACCCCCCGGCAAGGCGCACCCGATGCGACACGCAGGTTCTGAAATCCGAACTTCCAAGTCCGGGGATGGGTATGTCCGCACCGGTCGCTGAGAGGTCGGCGATCAGGTCGCACTCCCTCGCTCTCGGGCAGGTTTCGACCTTTGAGCATCTCAACTGTGCGCTGAGATGATCCACGTTCCAGTGCGGGGTTTTGTCCTCGCGGAGATAACGCGTCACGCGGGCGCAAATACCACCGGGTGCATAAGCGCTGCCTGCATATACATAAGTGCCGGGATCGAGGTGCGGATTTTCAAGCCTTGGGATCCGCAGGACGACCGGGGCGTGAATGTCGAAATAAAGCGCGTAAGCTCCACCTTCGCTAGGCAGCGGGTCCGGGTCGGGGTCAGCCAACCGTCTTCTGATCGGCAAGCGCCTTTCCGAACGCTGCCATAAGATTTTCGATCTCGACGCTGGCGAATTCAACCTCGTCGCGGCCCATGAACGACGACACCGCTTCGCGTATCGCGCCCTCAGTGGCCTCGACACCATCAAGGGCGTCTTCCAGCCAGCCGACGGACTCTATCGGCCGTGGATGCCAGTCGCCGTTTAGGATCGCGTGATTCACCTTGCCATCTCGTACCGCCAGCGTCGCCCAAAGCATGCCGCCGACCGCTTTTTCGCGACCGTAACCGACAGTGTCGCCGGGCTGTGTATCAGCACGGAACCGATTGCGTTCGGATTTACCGAATAGCCAACCGTCATTATCGTACTCGGCGCGAAATTCCTCCGCATATTTTCGTTCGGCTTCAGTCAGTTCGCCGAACTCGAGATCGGGATTGCTGAACGCATGCGCTACGGCGGCCCGCGCCATCTGTTCCAGGTCGTCGGTCGAGATATCTCGATTTGCTTCGCGTTCTAGGCAAGTAAACCGCGATTGCAGATCCTTGTGCACCTTGTCTTGCACTTTTTCGGGCGGCATCGGCATCGCGGCGCCCGCGACCTCGGTGTTCATCTCTTTAACGTTGACGACGAAACGGAACGTCATAACGCCGTTCTCGATTTTCAGGGATGTCGGGACAAGCTTGCGGCCTTCGACCTGTACGTCGTTCAGAGGCCGGTATTCGGCGGGGAAACCGAACCGTTCGGTCAGCGTTTCGGCAAAGGCGGTCAGAATTTTGGGGAAAGCCTCAGCCGTCGTTTCAGGCACGTCGGGGTGCGATGTCGGCACGTAGTAGACCATGAACGCGGACCCGGTTCCGGTGTAGATCGCCCCGCCGCCGTTTACTCGGCGCCGGAAATCGATGTTGTTGCTACGGCAGAACTCGAGATCCAGCACCTGCTCCGGGTCTTCGTTTACGCCGATGGTGATGGAGTCTCGGTCGAAAACGTTGAGGAAGATCGTAGGCGGCGCGTCACCGTTCACCACCGCTTTTTCGACGGCGGGTGACACCGAGACAGAAAAATCTGCATAGGAGTTCTCGTCGACGATCAGTCGCCAGGGCGAATCGGTCATAGTTTCTTCTCCCGTGTCTTTTGTTCCCGCGTGTCCACCACCGCGTGGGCCTCTTCGAGTTTTTCTTCAAACGTGATTTCGTCGGCCGAAATCAATGTCTGGCTCTTAAATCGTCTCGCGATTTCCTCCAATACATCGTCGTCGCCGCGTCCTTCAAGCGCTAATGCCAGCCGGTCGCCGCCGCCGTCCTTGCCGGACACGGTCAGCCGGTATCCGCCGGTCGGCCCGTCAAGACCCAGCAGCACGCTGCGGATTTCGGACGGATATACCTTGACACCCTTCACCTTCACCATATCGTCGGTGCGCCCGAACACGACACGCGGCAGGCTAACCGTCCGGCCGTGAACCGGCGCCGTTGTCCGGCGCACCGTCAGGTCGCCGGTACGATAGCGCAGCAATGGCTGGGCTTCTTTTTTCAGGTGGGTCAGCACGAGTTCGCCGCGCTCGCCGTCATCCACCGGCTCGCCGGTCGACGGCTCGATCACCTCCGCGTAGACGAGTTCGTCGAAAACATGCACCCCCTCGCCGCCGGGAAACGTCCGGGCCACGGGTAAAAATTCCGATAGCGAGAAAGAGTCCACCAGAATGGTATCCGGCATTGCGTCGCGGACAGCGCCATACAGGGCCGGATTCCCCGTAAACGCCTCGCCACCGGCAAAGAATACCTTGGGCGGCGTCAGCCCGGCCTCAATCAGCTTCAGCGAAAACGACGGGTTGCCCGCAAGTACCGTAACATTGTGCTGGGCGCAGACCTCAACAGTGCGTTCGGCCTCGCCCGGGCCCAGCGGAATGCAGGCGACGCCATGGGATTCCATCTGCGACTGATAGAAAAGACCGGCAACGAACAGGTGATAGCCGAACGTCACGGCGCATACGTCGCCCGGCCCAATCCCGCAGGCATCGAGATGCGTCCGCGCGGCGGCGATCAGGTTTTCCAGATCGCCCACGGTCTGCATCGCCGGCACCAACGACGGCCCCATGGGGCTGAGGTTCACGCGCACCGGTTTACTGCCACCAAACGCACCGTAGCCGGGCTTCGTCATTTCCGCGACAAGATCAGACCGGCCCATCAACGGCACGTTGGCAGCGAAGTCCGCCGCATTGGCGATGCTGGCGGGCACCCGGTCCTGGTAGAAGGGATGCGCTGCCAGTTTTTCAAGCTGCGCGTTCAGCGCATCGGCGGGAAACGACATCAGCGTACAGCATCCGCCTTGGCGGCGGCATCGTTATAGGTGGTGTGAACGTTGATGACCGCCGTTTTTCCGTCGATATCGACCGCCTTCATGCCGCGTTCCAATGCGGCGAGCAAGTCGGCCGGGTCTTTAACCTCCTCGCCGTAACCATCGGAGGCCTCGACAATCTTGTGATATTCCGGCGCAGGGTCGAGATAGGTCAGCGGTGCCTGGTTGGCGCTGGACGCGGCGCCTTCCGGGTACAGGCCAAGCGTCGCCTTCCGGACCGACCCCCACATCTTGTTGTTCATGATAACGGTCAACACCGGCAGATCGTAGGCGGAGGAGACGAAATGCGCGGGCGTCGGATTTCCGAACATATAAGACCCATCGCCGACCACGTTCCAGACACGCCTGTCGCGGTCGCCGAGCTTGACCCCGATCCCGGCACCAAGTCCCCAGCCAAGTCCGCCGGCCGGACTGGTACCGAAAAACGTGCCGGGATTTCGCAGCGACAGGTTCCCCAGCGCCAACTGGGACTCGGAAACCAAGACGTCTTCGTCTTCCTTCAGGTGACTGAGGCAGTGCGCCACCCAGGCATTGTCCATGGCGGCACCACCGGACGCGATCTTCTCGATACGCGCTTGATTGGCGGCTGCCTGGTCGCCCTTGATATCGGCGATTTTCTTGCGCCGTGCATCGATCCGGTCTTTTGCGGATTTCTCCCGGCTCGACATGGCCTCTTCGAGCTGCGGAAGTGCCGTCCCGGCACTCGCACGAATGGCAAGATCACACGGAAAGCCGCGAACCGGGTAGTTCTCGAAATGCGGATCGCTGCCGATATGAACGACCTTTGCATCGGGGTTGAGCTCGTGCAGGGAGGGTATCCACGGCACGTCGCAATCGACGACGAGGACGGCGTCAACGTTCGGCAGGTAGGCGCCTGGCTCGTAGCCCATGTGCATGGGATGGTCTGACGAGATGTTCACATAGCGTGGCCGGTAAGTGATCACCGGCAGCGCATAGCGTTCCGCGAGCGACTCCAGTGCAGGTACTGCAGCCCGGTTCTGTCCCATGCTGGCTGTGATGATCAGCGGATTCTTCGCCGCGGCCAGCATTTCCGCCGCTTCATCGAGGGCCACCGGATCGGGCGCAGCGCCATGTGCAGGGGCGCGCCGGGTCGGTGACTGGAAAATGAACTCGCCCGGGTCCTCGGCGAGGACTTCACGCGGCAGCGACAGATACACCGGGCCCCGCGGCTCGGACATTGCAACACTCACCGCGCGATCGACGATCGTTTCGATCTGCTTGGTGTTACGCAGTTCGTAATCCCATTTGACCATTTCGCGTAGCACGCCGGCCTGGTCGAACATTTCTTGGCCCCAGTGGATATAAAGGGAACGCGAACCGTCGTAGCCCTCTTCGGTCAGCGGTGTGCGGCCCGACGTCATCAGTATCGGCACGTTTTCCCGCGCCGCATTCATGATGCCGCAGATCGCATTGGCGGTGCCAACATTCACATGCACCATCACGGCGGCCATGCGCCCGGTCGATACGTAGAAGCCGTGCGCCATCGCGACCCCAAGATTTTCATGCGGGACGGTGACCGGCGTGGGCGCGCTACCTTCGCCAGTCAGCGACTTGGAGAGACCTTCGATGATCGACGGAAAATCGGTGCCGGCATTGCCGAACAGATAGTCGACACCACGGTCTTTCAATACAGTCAGATACGCCTCCGCGGCGCTGTCCACCTTGATAGTCTTGGCTGGCATGGTTGTCCCTTATCCAATCAAGTTGCCTGTCCGATAGCATGGACGACTCAAGCGATCTAGGCTAGCTGGCGGCGACACAAAGAAACGGATCGAATCGTGGGTCTTATTCGTCGACCGCGGTGTCGCTGCGACCTAACATCCTATCCATCACCTCGTTTGATGTCATTACTTCGCCGTACTGCTGGATAAACGTTTCCAGCGACGCCAAGTGCTCGTCATCCGACGGAGTCTCGCAGCAATCCGAAACCATGACGGACTTGAAATCGAGCATCATCGCGTTGCGCGCGGTGGGGTCGCAGCGAACATTCATCTTGGCGCCGCCGACAAGAATTGTATCGATCCCCTGGCTGAGCAAAACGCGTTCGAGGTTGAACGAACCTGCGCAAATGCGCGTTAGCGGTTCTTGATGATAACCGGATCGTCCTCGTGAACGATCAAATCGTCCCAAACCTTCTGGTTTTCGGGCGCAAAAGTGTCGACCATCTTTTCTTTATGTCGGGACTCCGGACGACATGTGTGAAAACACTTCCCAATCGCTGACGCCATCGGCCTCCGTATTGATGTGCAGCACCCAGATCACGGGTACGCCCAGGTCGCGAACCCGAGCCGCCAAGTCGTTGATGGTCGGTACGATCTCGCGCGCCGTCGGTACTTCGCTAGGCACGTCCGGCAGACAGAACGTGTTCTGCATGTCGACGACAACCAGCGCCGATGTGCGGGGATTGAGCTCGGAAAACCATTGAATTTCGCCCCGCCGCTCGACGACGCGGTCACAGATATGCTGACGGCCAGGGCAAATCTGTTGTTCGTCGAGTATCGGCGCGACGAACAATGCATATTTTCAGCACACGTAACTTGGGTATTTTTCGCCGACGGCAATGGTTTCGTCATAAACACCAAACGGGTCGATTTTCTGAACAGCGACTAAGAATTGGGACACCTACGAATAGCGATGCCGATTTGACGGCTGCGTGCTAAACCCGACCACAGCATGGCCACCCGTTTTTCCTTTTATTACGCCGCGATATTTCTCGCCGTCGGCATTCATCTGCCATTCTGGCCCGCGTGGCTCGCATTCCGTGGCCTGGACGCGGCAGAGATCAGCCTGATCCTGTCGGTCGGGGTCTGGATCCGGGCCTTCGCAAATCCCTTCATTGCGCATTTCGCCGACCGGTCCGGCGCCCATCGAATGATTATTATGATCTCGGCGGGCGGCGGCGTCATCACTTATGCCCTGTTCGGTATCGCGGACGGGTTCTGGATGCTGTTCGTCGTCAACATCATGGCAAGCGCCATGTTCATGGCGTTGATCCCGCTTGGGGAAAATTTAGCATCGCGCGCCTCGGTCGAGCACGGGTTCGATTATGGCCGAGTCCGGCTTTGGGGGTCCATCACGTTCATCCTCGCCGCCTATGCCGGTGGCTGGATGGTGGAGAAAACCGGCGATGCCGCCATTCTCTGGATGATCGTTGCCGCCATGATCGCGGCCTTCATCGCCGGCTTCGGCCTGCCGAAACGTCCCGCCCGCGATCCCGCGTCAGTGCAGCGTGTTCGGTTTCCCGCGCTTGCCCTGATGCGGCAGAAAAAATTCCTAGTGTTCATTGCCGCCGTCAGCCTGCTGCAATCGAGCCATGCGGTGTTGTACGTGTTCGGCACGATCCACTGGCGCGCCGCCGGTATTTCGGACGACGTGATCGGCGCGCTTTGGGCCGAAGGCGTGATCGCGGAGATCATCCTGTTCGCATTTTCCGGCGCGGTCGTCGTGCGGCTGAGCCCGATCCGGCTGATGTGGATCGCCGCTGTTGCCGGGATCGTCCGTTGGGCGGTCCTCGCCGGAACCGCGGATGTCACGACACTGTTCGCAACCCAGTGGCTACACGGCCTGACTTTCGGGGCTGCCCATCTGGCAGCCATGCACCATATGCTTCGGACCGTGCCGGAGCATATGTCGGCATCTGCACAGAGCCTTTACTCTGGCTTTGCGATCGGCCTTGTGATGGGGCTGATGATGATGGTGACCGGCTGGTTGTACGAAGGATACAGCGGCGGCGCGTTCTACGCGATGATTGCTCTGTCGGCGGCGGGCGGCGCGGCAGCCGTTTGGCTTGCCCGGCTGGAAGACCGTAAACCGGATTAGTGGCCCGGCTCCTCGTGATCAAGCGTAGTGCGGATCAGAAAGAAAACGAATAGAACGGCAAAGACGAAAACCGCCAGTCCACCGTAATATCCAACGCCGTATCCAGCATGGGAGGCAACGAACAATCCGCCAAGACCCATTACGGCGGCACAAAAGCCAAGAATCCAGTTCGAGAAATTGGTCATAATTCGTTCCGCTGTCGATCATGTGTGACGGTGTCATAGATAACCGGTCGGATGGTCAGGTGCAACGACCTACTCCGCCGCATTGGCGGGCCGATCCGGATCGTAGCTGTCCGGGAAAACCGCGTGCGTTCGTGTTTCTTCTCAACTGGAAAATTGAGGACGGACACCCTGCCTTCTTCGCCTGTGCTTTCCAGAGACACGCCGCCGCGGTGGCCGCGTATCAGTTCTCGGGCGATGGAAAGACCGTGGCCAATGCGGCCGGGAGAGCCGCGGTACCGGCGGCAAGAACAACGACGCCTCGGGTGATGACTATTTTCTTGATCATCTGAAATTCGCCCATTGACGATATGGAAACCCGGGAAGTCGTGAGGATTTCCTCCGTCCAACGATTTAGATGGGGGTTGCTGTATTCAAACAGTGCAAAGAACCCTCACACTTTCTCAACTAGTTGTGAACCCGTGCGCCGAAATTGAAACAGGGCGAAAACATCATCCCAGTTTGAGAAGAAAACGGACAATTTTTTTCGTTTTCTCACTAAACAGCTTTGATGTGTAAAAGCTGCCGGCCGCCCGCTTGTTCACTTCGCCCAGCGTCGGGTAGGGAATGATCAGTCCCGCCACCGCGCCGATCTTCATCTTCTTCTGGATCGGCAGGATATAAGGCTGAATCAGTTCACCCGCATGCGGCCCGACGATCGACGCTCCGACCATCACGCCCTTGGCGGTCGTGACGATTTTGGCAAAACCGTCGGTATCGCGTTCGGCTTGGGCGCGGTCGTTTTCGGCAAACGGGTGCCGCAGCACGCGGATATCGCCGTGCGCTTCCCGCGCCTGTTTTTCAGTCATCCCGACATGCGCGATTTCCGGATCGGTATAGGTAACCCATGGCATTGCCGAATAGTCGACTTTGGCGGGTAGACGGAAAAGCACGTTCCGGAGCACGATTCCGGCGTGGTAACCGGCAACATGGGTGAACTGGTGGCTGCCGACCACATCGCCTATGGCGAAGACCTTCTTATTTGACGTCCGCAACCGCGCGTCAACCTTGATCCCGCGTTTATCGTAGTCGACTCCCGCGGCCTCGAGCTCCAGCCAGGCAAGATTGGGCACGCGTCCGGTGGTGACCAGCAATTCGGATCCGGTAACGCGTTCTTCTTGGCCGTTATCCCTGATATTCACGGCCACGCCGCCGCCGTCCTTCTCGACGCTGAGGATTTCGATCTCCTCGCGAATGACGACCCCTTCCTTCTGCATCCGAGTACGGACAACCTCCGTCAGTTCCGGGTCGTCGTTATTCAGCGTCTTCGCGATGTCGAGGATCGTGACCTCGCACCCCAGCCGGCGATGCGCCTGCCCAAGTTCGCTGCCGATCGGCCCACCGCCGATAACCAGCAGTTTTTTAGGCGCCTGCGCCCGGGAAAAGACGGTTTCATTGGTTAGGAAAGACACGGTATCGAGGCCGCGAATGGGAGGTCTGCCGGCATGGGAGCCGGTCGCCACCACCACGCGCTTCGCATTAACGATCGTGTCCCCTGCCTGCACCCTAGTGGGGCCGATGAATTTACCGCGCGCCTGAACGACTTTGACGCCAAGCCCCTCGAAGCGCTCCACGGAATCGTTTGGTGCGATGGCGCCGATCACGCTATGCACGTGATCGTGCACCTTTTCGAAATCGACATTGGGTTCGCTGGTCTCGATCCCGAACTTGTCCGCCGACCGGATGGCGTGCGCGGCATGAGCGGCGGCAATCATGGACTTGGACGGCACGCACCCATAATTGAGGCAATCGCCACCCATCTTCCCACCTTCGACAAGGACGACGGTCGCCCCCATCTGGGACGCGCCGGCTGCGACAGACAATCCGCCGGATCCGCCGCCGATGACACATATATCAGTCGTAATCTCGTTCGACATCTCTGACACCTTTGTTGAGCCGGGTGGCCGGTTAGCAGGAAGGGAAGTCTTTACGTCCCTTGATTTTCTTGTAAACGATGGGAATGCAGGCAAGAAGCGCAAGTCCGATAATCGGCGCGAGGAAGCGCTGTTCGAAGATGATACCGAGGTTAAAGTCGCCGCCGGCATCCAGAACAGCCCCCGCCCCGTCACCGACCAGCGCGTAGACAAATACACCCGGGATGATGCCCAAAAAGGTTCCGATCGTATAGCTCCGCAGACTGACGCCCAGCAAGGCCGGAACCAGATTGACGAGCCAGAACGGGAACAGAGGCACCAGTCGGAGGATAAGTAGATAGCTCATCTCGTTTTCGCGGAACCCGAGTTCCATCCCTTTGATGGCGGGCCCCGCTTTGGCGCGCAGAACGTCGCCAAGCGCGTATTTAGCGGCAAGGAAAGCCCCGACGGCACCGACGGTAGCGCCGATCACCACATAGACGGTCCCGAGATAGGGCCCGAACATGAAACCACCGGCAATCGTGATAAAGATCGCTCCTGGCACCAAAAAAGAAACGGCGAGCGCGTAAACAAAAATAAAAATGGCAGCAGTCATCACGCCGTAGTTCTGAACCCAGGACTGCAGCGTTTCCCGATGGGTCTTCAAGGCGTCGAGCGACACATATTGGTTCAGATCCAAGGCGAAAAACGCGGCGAAGCCTGCAGCCAGCAGCACCAGCGGCAAAACGCGACCGACCGAAAAAACCGATTTTTTCTCCGGATTATACGAGTTCGTATGCCTGTTTTCTGCCATTTTCGTGCCCAAAGAGGGAATTTCCGATGGCAAAGTGCCGTCGGGGGACCGGGGAGGAAGCGTAGGCGGACATTATACTGCCTGTCGGGTTTCAATGCACAGACGGCGGAACCCGCCTACAGACGGATTTCTGGATTTTCGCGGGGAACAACCCTGATCAGCACCCCCCCAACAAAGCGTTAAGTAACGGAATTAACTCTTTCCTAAGATTTTTGCAGTTTCGTTGACTTCGCCGGGTCAAAACTCTATACACCGGGCCAGTTTTTCGACCTGATTGAAGCCGGAGAAAGCCTTGAAACGTACATTCCAGCCCAGCGTCCTCGTACGCAAACGCCGGCACGGCTTTCGCGCGCGCAAGCAAACCGTAGGCGGTCGACGGGTTCTGTCCCGCCGTCGCGCCAGGGGCCGCAAACGTCTGTCCGCCTGATTGCAAGGGCGCCATGTTACAGCGCCTGAAAACCCGGCGACAATTCCTCAGGGTTGCCGCCGAAAACCGCAAATGGGCCGCGCCGGGGATCGTTCTCCAGATTGCGCCTCAGCCGTCTGACGACCGGACGGAAACCGACGGACCACGCTACGGACTAACGGTAAGCAAACGCGTGGGAAACGCCGTAATCCGCAACCGTGCCCGCAGGCGACTACGCGCGGTAGCGGAGGAAATACTGCCGTGCTCCGCATCTGCGGGGTATGACTATGTCTTGATCGGACGTAAGGGAACGCCGTCACGCAATTTCGCGGCGCTCAAAAAAGACCTGAAAACAGGTCTTGAAAAGCTCAGCGCGTTGCGCGAGTTGGATAACGACAACGATGCCCCCGACGGGGCGCATTAGATAACGGAACGGCATGGACCGACTTAATCGACTACCCGGCAGTCTGCTGATCTGCGTCGCACGCGGATACCAATTGTTCGTCTCGCCAATCTTGCCGCAGACATGCCGCTTTCATCCAACCTGTTCGGGTTACGCCATAGAGGCGGTCCGCAAACACGGAGCGGCCCGGGGTGCATGGCTTGCGTTGAAACGGATCGGCAAATGCCATCCGTGGGGCAGCGGCGGATACGATCCGGTACCCGAAGGAGACAGGCGCTAGATAATGGAACAACGCAATCTCATCATGGCGATCGTGCTCAGCGTTTCCATCCTGCTGGGTTTTCAGATTTTCATCGAAGCGCCGCGACTCGAAAAAGAACGCGCCGCGGGTGAAGCGCAGAAAGCGCAGGAAACAAACCGAGCAGTGCAAACCGGCGCGCCGGGCGCTGCACCACCGGCGGCAACGGCACCCGACATTCCCCGGACGGCACCGCCCAACGGAGCGACAGCACCAGTAGCGGGGCAACCGCCCGTTGCGCCCAAGATCGCCCGCGAAAAAGTTCTGAGCGCCTTTCCCCGGGTCAAAATCTCAACCAACCGCGTTATTGGATCAATCCGCCTAAAAGGCGCTTTGATCGACGACCTGACGCTTCTCAACTATCGCCAGACGATTGAGAAAGACAGCCCGAATATCGTCCTCCTGTCGCCGCTCAATACGGAAAATCCGTATTACGCACAGTTCGGCTGGGTATCTCAGACCGCGAGCATTACGGTCCCGGACGCGGATACGGTCTGGACAGCCGATCGCGAGACCCTGTCGGTAGGATCGCCGGTCACCTTGCGCTGGAGCAACCCGGAGGGCGTAGAGTTCAGCCAAGTCATTTCGCTGGATAGGAACTTCATGTTCTCGGTCCGCCAGCAGGTCAAGAATGGCAGCAGCAAATCGATCACGCTGAACCCGTACGGCCTCATCTCGCTTACCGGTACACCGGAAACATCGGGTTTCTGGATTCTGCACGAGGGCATGACAGGCGCCTTCGACGGCACGCTGCTTGAAGAAAGCTACAGTACGCTCCAGGACGAAGACGATGGCCTGATCGCGCCCGACGGACAAAGTAACTGGATCGGCATAACTGCGAAATATTTTGCGACCGCGCTGGTGCCCGACCAGAAAACCGAGAACAAGGGCCGCTGGGTACACAATGCGCCACGGGGCGCCACGGAAAAATACCAGGCCGATTACCTGGCGTCGGCCAACGTTTTGGGGCCGGGCCAGACCGGCGAATACGCGACACGATTGTTTGCCGGCGCCAAGGAAGTCCGGCTGCTCGACTCCTACCGGGATGGTCTGGGGCTACCAGTGTTCGACAAGCTTGTCGACTTCGGCTGGTTCTACTACCTGACGAAGCCAATTTTCTACGCGATTGAATACTTCAACCGAATCCTCGGCAATTTTGGGCTCGCGATCCTATTGCTGACCGTCCTTATCAAAATCGTTTTCTTCCCGTTGGCGAACAAATCCTACCGCTCAATGAGCCGGCTGAAGAAATTGCAGCCGAAAATGGTCGAGATACGCGACCGGTATAAGGACGACCGCCAGCGCCAGAACCAGGCGATGATGGACCTTTACAAAAAGGAGGGGGCCAATCCGATGTCGGGCTGTTTCCCCATCCTGATCCAGATCCCGGTGTTCTTCGCCCTCTATAAGGTGCTTTTCGTCACCATCGAAATGCGCCATGCACCGTTTTTCGGGTGGATCCAAGATCTGTCCGCGCCGGATCCGCTCGGCATCCTCACGGTATTCGGGCTCGTCCCTTGGGATGTGCCGCAGGTCCTGATGATCGCCAATATAGGCATCTGGCCCATCATCATGGGCCTGACCATGTTCCTGCAGCAAAAGCTGAACCCGCAGCCCGCGGACCCGATGCAGGCGAAGATTTTCATGGTACTGCCAATTGTGTTCACCTTCCTGCTCGGCGGGTTCCCTGCAGGCCTGGTTATCTACTGGGCATGGAACAATACGCTGTCGATTGCCCAGCAATGGCTGATCATGCGGCAGATGGGTGTTTCGGCATCAGGCGAGGCGATAAACGAAGAACCGCCGAAGGCACCGCCGCGCGGCAACAAGAAGAAAAAGGCCAACAAGGAAGACGACGACATCGACCCCGACGGCGATAACAAAACGGCACCTGCGGCCAAACCCCCGAAGGTGAAAAACAAATCCAAGGGTAAGACCAGGCGCCAGCGGAAACGCCGCTGAGCCCAATCGACGGAGCCCCGGTCATGACGGATGCACCGGACGGACAGGAACTCGACCCGGAACTGATAGAATGCGGCCGCTGGCTATTCGCGCAGGAATGCGTTTTCGTATCCGGGGCCGCAAATTATGACGGAGTGCCCGAAGCGGATTTACCGGAAATCGCCTTTGTCGGCCGGTCCAATGTCGGGAAATCCAGCCTAATCAACGCCTTAGCCAGCCGAAAAACTCTGGCCCGCACGTCGAACACCCCGGGACGAACCCAGCAGATCAATTTTTTCCGCCTACAGGATGCGCTCATGCTAGCTGATCTGCCCGGTTACGGCTATGCCAAGGCGTCGAAAACCGAGATCAAACGCTGGACCCGGCTGATTTTCGATTACCTGCGCGGACGGCCTTCGCTACGCCGTGTCTGTCTGCTGATCGACGCGCGCCACGGCCTGAAAGACAAAGACATCGAGGTGATGAAGGATCTGGACGAAGCGGCGGTTTCTTATCAGATCGTTCTTACCAAGTGCGACAAGGTCAAACCCGGCGCGCTAATACGCCTGACGGATTCAACCTCGTCCCGGATCGCAAAACATGTCGCCGCGCATCCGACGATCATCCGGACCAGTTCGCTGAGGAACGAAGGGATCGAAGCATTACGCGCCGAACTGGCAATGATGGCCGATATCCGCTAAACGGCTACCCATCCGTTGCGTCCATGGACGCGCTTGCCCTAGGAAATTCCGATGGCATCAAAGAAAAAGACCGAGTCCAAGAATATATTCGAAATCAAGTCTTTGCTGCGCACGGCGGAAACGCTGACCGAAGCGCTGCCCTATCTGCAGGAGTTCGGCGGCAAGACCTTCGTCATTAAGTACGGCGGCCATGCGATGGGCGACGAGAAGCTTGCGGAGCAGTTCGCCAGCGATATCGTGCTGCTAAAACAGGTTGGCATCAATCCGGTCATCGTCCATGGCGGAGGACCGCAGATCGGCGCGATGCTGAAGCAGATGAAGATCGAAAGCGTATTCATCGACGGTCTGCGTGTGACCGACAAGCGCACGGTTGAGATCGTGGAGATGGTGCTGGCCGGATCGATCAACAAGGAGGTCGTCACCGCCATCAACGACGCCGGCGGCACCGCCGTCGGCATTTCCGGAAAAGACGGCAACCTGATCCAGGCCCGGAAGCTTAAGCACAGGCGTAAGACCGACTCGAATATCGAAAAAGTCGTCGATCTTGGTTTCGTGGGCGAACCCTATGCCGTGAACACCACGGTGCTGGATACGCTTGCCAGTTCGCATATGATTCCCGTGATTGCGCCGCTGGGCATTGGCGCCAACGGAACAACGTTCAACATCAACGCGGATACGGCCGCGGGAGCCATCGCCGGCGCGATCGGCGCGACGCGTCTTCTTATGCTAACCGACGTGGTCGGCGTGCTCGACAAAAAGGGCGACCTAATCACCGATATCTCGGCACGCGAGGCTCGGGCATTGATCAAGAACGGGACGATTTCAGGTGGCATGATCCCGAAAATCGAAACCTGCCTGAACGCCGTAAAAGACGGCGTCGAGGCATCGGTCATCATGGACGGCCGCGTGCCCCATGCGTTACTATTAGAGACCTTTACTGAGCACGGTGCCGGAACGATGATCCGGTCGAAGAAAAGCTAGCCGCCGAAAAACTCGACCTGCCAGTCAGGATCCTTTTCCGTCATGGCGTAATTTCCGTCGGTCGACTTGATCGCCTCGTCGGGGGATATCTTCGCAACGCGAATCTGCATCTGGAGGGTAAGATCGGTGGATAAGCCTGTTTTCCACGTCATTGCCGGAACGCCCTTCGCACTCCCCAGCGGAAATACCTTCTGCACCACCGTCGTATCGAGCCGGCCAGCAATGCTATCGCCTCAATCACGAATAAGCGTTCGCCTCGGATTGTCGGCGTTGTTCAGAAATTCGTCCTTGCCGGTTAGATACAGTGGGAAGAAGAACGATCCCGGTAGATCGGCAAGATAATATCCGGTCAACATCCTGCGCGGGGTCTGTGCATTGGGGCCGTTGAGGCGCAGCATCATGGGTTCAAGCCGGTTGGCCAACCTCAGAGCGTCCAGCCGGCCGGCAACATAGAACTTTTCCGTCGGGTCTATCAGGTCCAGACAGCTCTTGCCGATCGCATCGTGCCGCTCGTAATCCGTCAACGCGCTGATCCCACCTGCGGGATAGGTGATCATCTATTTTTCGTCGACTTCGAAAAGAACTTCGGCGGCACAGAAGGCCAAGGAGACGAAACGGTCGCATTCCTTCCTCGGCATCCCCAAATATTCTGGTTTTACCTGCGCATTAATATAGCGGTTCTTTGGTCTATCAGTCCTCGGACGTTATTCTACAGGCCTGCTCGTAACGATTCCTTGCGTCGGGGGCGCTACACGGCCAAATTCAGGAAATGACCGATACTAAGATCGAAATAGCGCCGTCAGGCGGGGTTAATCATGTCGATGCCTGGATCTTCGACCTGGACAATACGCTTTATCGCACGACGCCCGGGATGCTGGCGCAAATCGACGACCTAATGGGATCATTTATCGCGGATTTCCTGAAAGTCGACCGCGTCGAAGCGCGCCGTATCCAGAAAGGATACTTCCGCACCCATGGGCTTACGCTGCGCGGCCTCATGGTTGAGCACGGACTCGATCCCCAAGACTACATCGACCACCTGTCGCAACTGGATCTGACCGATGTGAGTGCAGATCCCCATCTCGCCGAAACCCTGCACAGCCTGGAAGGGCGCAAGTTCATCTATACTAATGCGTTCACCGAGCACACGCGCGACGTCATGGAACGCATTGGCATCACCGATCATTTCGACGGGGTATTCGATATAAGCGATGCCGATTTCATCCCCAAGCCGGCGATCGATTCCTATCGCCGTTTGTGCGACCTGCACGATATAAATCCTGCCCGGGCGGCCATGGTCGAAGACATCCCCCGCAACCTCGAACCGGCAGCGGAACTGGGCATGACGACCATCTGGGTCCGGACGGAAACGGACTGGGCGAAGGGTTTTACGAAAACCGGTCATATAGATCACGTAACGGAAGATCTTTCGGCCTGGTTGCGCCAGGCAACAAATTGCGGCTGACCGGTTTCCACCACCACGGAAATTCCTTTATATTCCCGCCGGAATTCAACGGGGCAAAGTGACAGTGACATGATCGAAACCGCACTCGAACAATCTATCGACCGCGCCTGGGACGAGCGGGACACCATCACGCCAGACACCAAGGGCGAAGCACGCGACGCCATCGATGCCGCACTGGAAGGCCTCGATTCGGGCACTCTACGTGTCGCCGAAAAAGGTGCCGGCGGCTGGACCGTCAATCAGTGGCTGAAAAAGGCGGTACTGCTGTCGTTCCGTATTTTCGACATGGCGCCTCTGTCGGGCGGTCCGTCTTTCCCCGGTATCGGCGACAGCCCTTGGTTCGACAAGGTGCCGTCCAAATTCGCAGGCTGGGACGAAGCAAAATTCCGCGATGCCGGGTTCCGCGCCGTCCCGAACTGTACGGTCCGTCGCTCGGCCTTCCTGGCTCCGGAGGTGGTGCTGATGCCGAGCTTCGTCAACCTCGGGGCCTACGTGGATTCCGGTACCATGGTGGACACCTGGGCGACGATCGGGTCCTGCGCGCAGATCGGCAAGAACTGTCATATATCGGGTGGCGTCGGCATCGGCGGCGTTCTGGAACCGCTGCAAGCCGATCCGGTCATCATCGAAGACAATTGCTTTATCGGCGCACGGTCGGAAGTTGCCGAAGGCGTCATTGTCGAGGAGGGCGCCGTCCTGTCGATGGGCGTGTTCCTCGGTCAGTCGACCAGGATCGTGAACCGCGACACCGGCGAGATTCACTCGGGCCGGGTGCCCGCGTACTCGGTCGTCGTACCCGGATCGATGCCCGGCAAGAAGCTGCCCGACGGCAGCGACGGACCGAGCCTCTATTGCGCGGTGATTGTGAAACAGGTGGACGAGCAGACGCGATCGAAGACGTCCATAAACGATCTTTTAAGGGATTGACCGTCATCGTAGATGCCGTCGAACTAGCCCGTGACCTGATCCGCTGTCCCAGCGTGACGCCGGAAGATGCCGGCGCGCTGGGTGTTGTTCAGACAGTGCTGGAAGATCTGGGCTTCGTCTGCCACCGGCTGCCGTTTGCGGACGCCGATACCCCCGACGTGGACAATCTCTACGCGCGGTTGGGCGACACCGGCCCGAACTTCTGTTTCGCGGGTCATACAGATGTCGTTCCGCTGGGTAATCCCGACGCTTGGTCTGTCGACCCGTTCGGCGGTGAGATCATCGATGACATCCTGTATGGCCGCGGTGCGACCGATATGAAAAGCGCGATAGCGGCATTCATCGAAGCCGTCAGCCGGTTGCAGGCGGAGGGCGGCACTGCAGGGTCTATCAGCCTTCTGATCACCGGCGACGAGGAGGGCCCCGCCATTAATGGCACCAAAAAGGTACTCGACTGGATAGCGGACAACGGAGAAACCATCGACGTCTGTCTGTTGGGAGAACCCACCAATCCCAACAAATTGGGCGAAATGGTGAAAATTGGCCGGCGCGGCAGCCTGACCGGCCGCCTGACTGTCACCGGCATTCAGGGCCATACCGCTTATCCCCATCTCGCCGACAACCCCCTGCCCCGACTAGCCAGGATGCTCGACGCGATTTCGACCCACAAGCTTGACCAGGGCACGGATCACTTTCAGCCGTCGAACCTTCAGCTCACCACCATAGACACCGGGAACCCTGCAACGAACGTGATCCCCGCATCGGCAACCGCTGGGTTCAATATCCGCTTCAACGACCTGCATACCGGAGACAGCCTGACAGAATGGCTGCACCGGGAGTGCGGTGAATTGGGCGGCCATTACGAACTCGACATCAAGGTATCGGGCGAGGCTTTCCTGAATCCACTCGGCGACTTTAGCGCGCTGATCGCCAAATCCGTGGAACAGGTGACAGGCATCAGGCCGGAACTCAGCACTTCGGGGGGGACATCGGACGCCAGGTTCATCAAGAATTGCTGCCCTGTCGCGGAGTTCGGACTGGTCAGTCAGACCATGCACAAGGTCGACGAGCGAATTGCCGTGGCGGACATTCGCGATCTGGCGGACATCTATACCGCGATCTTATTGGGATATTTCGCGGATATCGGCGCAAAGACCTCATGATCTCGACCCGGGAGGTCGCGCTTTCAATTTACGGGGCCTGCCAGCTCGCAAAGTTCGACCGCGCCGCCGTCCGTTATTTCGACGACACACCTGAAGCGTTCTGGCGGTCGTTCCATGCAGCAGCCTTCGCCCTGCCCGCATACGTCTTGCTGGTTCTGCTGAACTTCGCGGAAAATCCGGTCAATGCATCGGGCGCGCGAATCCTGATCATCGAATCGTCCGCTTATGTCATTGGCTGGGTGATCTTTCCGCTAATCATGATCGCGGTGACGGATACGCTTAACCGCTTTGACCGATATTTCCAGTTCATTACTGCCTGGAACTGGGCGATCGTGTTGCAGGTATTCCTGTTTCTCGCCATCAGCGCACTGGTTGCGGACGGTAGGGTACCGCCACAGATTTCAGGTTTCGTCAGCCTGATCGCTGTAATCGCCATCCTAGTCTATCAGGGTTTTATCGCTCTCGTTGCGCTAAATATCCGCGCGCCAGCCGCCTTTATGATTGTTGCCATCGACCTATTGGTGGCACTGGTGCTAAACGTCGTCACGCGGTCTTTCTATCGCGGCTATACGGGCGCCTAACCGGCGCCAATGTCCGGGTACTTCACCGACACCAGATACAAACCGTCCGGCGGTGCCGTGGGCCCGGCCGCTGCTCGGTCGCGTGCCGCAAGTGCCGCAGCGACATCGTCGGCTGTCCATTTGCCGGACCCGACGAGTTCCAGCGTGCCAGCGAAGTTCCGAATCTGATGGTGGAGAAAGGACCGTGCCCGCGCATGAATATGAATCTCCTCGCCCAACCGGGCAACGCGCAGTTCATCGAGGGTACGTTCGGGCGATTTTGCCTGGCACATGGCCGCGCGGAAACTGGTAAAATCGTGCTGCCCGACCAGCACTTGCGCCGCGTTGTGCATGGCGTCCGCATCCAATGGCAGCGGCACATGCCAGATACGTCCTGCATCCAACGCAGGACGCGGCCGACGGTTGAGGATGCGGTACAGATAGGACCGTTCGACCGCCGACACTCGGGCATGAAAATCTTCTGAAACTGCGTGCGCCTGCGTCACGACAACCTGTTCTTCGCGCATATGCGCATTCAACGCTTCGCGAACCGTATAGGCATCGGTCTTTTTCTCGATGTCGACATGCGCGACCTGGCCGAGCGCATGTACGCCGGCGTCGGTGCGCCCCGATCCGTGCACGCGGGTCTCTTCTCCGCAGAACCGGAATACGGCCTCCTCAATGCATTGCTGGATCGACGGGCCGTTATCCTGGCGCTGCCAGCCTGCATAGGGGCCGCCATGGTATTCGACGGTCAGTTTCCAGCGGGTCATGAGAGGACGGTACCGACAGGTGCAGGGTTACCACGCACGTAATCTTCCGCGGGCATGGCCGATTTTCCGGCACGCTGTACTCGCTCGACCTTCAGTGCGCCGTCACCGCAGGCTACAGTAAGAGGTCCGGCGATAACCGTTCCCGGCACGTCGTTTCCCTCCGAAGGGGTGGCCGAAAGTATGCGAAGACGTTGGCCATTCCGTTCGCACCAGACACCGGGCCAAGGGTTCAATGCCCGCACCCGGCGGCCGAGGTCGGCAGCATCCTCCGTCCAGTCGATGCGACCTTCGACGCGGTCCAGCTTTGACGCATAGGTAACCCCCTCATCGGGCTGAGGCACCGCAGGCGGCAGGTCCCCGTAAAGTACGTCGACGATCAGCCGGCCGCCTATATCTGCGAGTGTGTCGTGCAGCGCGGACGCCGTCATGCCGTTGTTGATAGGCACAGATTCGACCGCCAGCATCGGGCCCGTATCGAGGCCTTCGTCCATTTGCATGATCGTGATACCGGTCTCCATATCACCTGCAAGGATTGCCCGCTGGATGGGTGCGGCACCGCGCCATCTCGGTAAAAGCGACGCGTGGATATTGATGCAGCCCACACGCGGCGCCTCCAGGATTTCTTTTGGCAGAATCAGACCGTAGGCGGCAACGACGGCAACATCCGCGTCCAACCCTGCGAAATCGGCTTGCGCACCGGCGTCCCTGAGGCTGACGGGATAGCGAACGGGAAGTCCCTTTGACTGCGCGAAGGCCTGAACCGGCGATCGCTTTTCCTCGTGTCCGCGGCCGGCGGGACGGGGCGGCTGCGAATAGGCGCATACGATTTCATGACCCGCATCGATCAGTGCTGCCATGGCGGGAATGGCAAAACCGGGCGTGCCCATGAATACGACCCGCATCGGGATATCCTCAGGCGCCTGCTTTAGCTTCGGCCTTGGCGTCGGCTTTTTTGAACTTTGTCAATTTGCGGAGGATCATGCCGCGCTTCAGGCTGGAAATGTGATCGACGAAAAGCACACCGTCGAGATGGTCGATTTCGTGCTGGACGCAGGTTGCGAGAAATCCGTCCATGTCCTGTTCGCGAGTCTCGTTCTCGTAGTCCAGGTAGCGTATCCGTACGGTATTCGGCCGCTTCACCTCCGCGAATTGCTCCGGCAGGGACAGACAACCCTCCTCGAAGACCGATATGTCACCGGAAGCATCGATAATCTCCGGGTTGGCCATGTGCATTGGTTGTGGCTTTTCTCCGGCACGGGCCACGTCGGCGACGATCACGCGTTTCAACACGCCGACCTGTGGCGCCGCCAGCCCGACCCCGGGCGCAGCATACATGGTCTCCAGCATGTCATCCATCAGGCAGCGCACGTCGTAATCTACGGCATCGACGGCCGCCGCGACCCTCTTCAGGCGCGGATCGGGGGCGGTGATGATGGGCAGTAACGCCATCTTGATTGAAATCCTCGGTGTCCCTGTGTGGTTAGGTATGCGTTCGGCTTCGCAGGGTCAAGCGCGACGTACCTCCGCGCCGACGGCAGGCCGATTCGGAAAAGTTCGTGATACGTTCTCGAGCATGGAAGCTGTCACGATTATCGCTCTCGTGGTCGCCACCAGCTCTCTGGCGCTGGCTGCCTTTGTCCTGCTGCGGAACAACGACCGGAATACGTCCGAGGATATAGCCCGGAGGGCCGACAGGCTGGCCGCGCAACAGGCGGAGCTTGCCGGTCGCCTGTCCCAAATCGCGGAGGCCGATGCCGCCAGCCAGAAGGCACTTTCGGAGCGGCTGCAAAATCAGGAGATCGCGATCACCAAGACGTTGGAAAAACGCCTAGCCGATGTAACAAAAAAGGTCGGAGACAGCCTGCAGCAGACTAGCACCCGGTCATCTGAAACGATGACTAAACTGCAGGAACGCCTGGCGGTAATCGATGCGGCCCAGAAAAACATCACCGATTTGTCAGCCCAGGTCGTCCAGTTGCAGGATGTCCTTACCAACCGGCAGGCGCGGGGCGCGTTCGGTGAAATCCAGTTGCAAGATCTGGTGCAGGCGGCGCTACCGCCGTCGGCCTACGAATTTCAGAAAACGCTGGGCAACAACAAGCGCGCGGACTGCGTGCTGAACCTGCCGAACCCGCCGGGCGCCATCGCCATCGATGCAAAGTTCCCGCTGGAAAGCTATCACGCATTGCGGGCCGCGGAGGACGAAGCTGGCAAGACGCAGTACTCGCGGGCCTTCGCCGCGGACGTACTGAAACATGTACGAGATATCGCGGACCGATATATCATTCCGGGCGAAACCGCGGAATCCGCACTGATGTTCCTGCCGTCGGAAGCGGTTTATGCGGAACTCTATGCGAACCACCCGGACACGGTCGAAAAATCCTACCGGGCCAGGGTGTGGATCGTTTCGCCGACCACCCTGATGGCAACCCTGAATACGGTACGCGCTGTCCTGAAAGACGCCTCCATGCAGGAACAGACCGGGCTCATCCAGACAGAGGTCCGCAAGATGCTGGTTGATGTCGGACGTATCGACGAGCGGGTGGACAAGCTGCAAACCCATTTCCGCCAAGCGCAGGAAGATATCGGCAAGATTCGCACCTCAACAAACAAGGTCACAAGCCGGGGCGAGAAGATCGAGCTGATCGAGTTGGGCGAGGGGGCGAACGTCGAGGAAATTGCCGCGGGCGCCGAAATTCACGCGCTGGAACGCGGTAACGGCTGATTGCGGCGTTCGAGCCAGCGGGTATAGTCCGCCAAATGACCTGATCCGGATGCCATTGCCATGAAGTCGTTTTTTCGATCCCCAATATACATACTGTTTGCCGCCACCGCAGTGGTCCTGATCGCGAACGGCTCCCGTCAGAGTTTCGGTCTGTTTCTGGAACCCATCAGCACCGACCTGGGTTGGGGCGTTAGCGAATTCGCATTCGCGATTGCCGCGCAGAACCTGATCATGGGGGTGGCGGCGCCATTTACCGGTGCGCTAGCCGACCGTTATATGCGCCCGACATCGGTGATCGCTTTGTCTGCCGCCCTCTACACGGCGGGTCTAGCGTTGATATCGGTGTCAGTGACCCCGGAAACCATGTTCCTGTCAGCAGGGCTGATCGTCGGCCTCGGCGCATCGGGCGTCGGGCTGACTTTGCCGCTCGGCATCGTCGGCCGGATCGCCCCTGAAAAATCGCGCACGCTGTGGCTCGGCATCGTCACGGCCGGCGGATCCGCGGGACAGTTCACCTTCGGCCTGACCGCCAACGGGCTCATCGACGGTTTCGGCTGGGCTGGCGGCATTATTGCGCTGGCGATCCTAGTCGCGCTGGCCGTGCCCCTTGCCTACTCCATGCGGTGGGCTGGCGAAAGCGCCTTTTCGAAACCGGATACCGAGACCCTGGGTGGCGCCCTTAAGAAGGCGAGCTCTCATCGCGGATACTGGCTGCTAGTGATGGGGTTCTTCGTGTGCGGATTTCAGGTCCAGTTCCTGGGAACGCATCTTCCCAAATATCTTACCGATAGCGGCGCCGGGGCCTGGTTGGCCGCCACGGCGATCAGCATCATCGGCCTGTTTAACCTGTTCGGCACGATTGCCGCAGGCTGGGCCGGCGGGAGATGGCGCAAAAGGAGCCTGCTGAGCCAGATATATCTGGCCCGGGGTCTGCTGTTCCTAGTTTTTCTCTATGTGCCAGTGAACGAAGTAACGGTAATCAGTTTCAGCGCACTTCTGGGATTGTTGTGGTTGTCCACCGTTCCACTGACCAGCGGGATCGTCGCGCAGGTCTTCGGTCCCCGCTATATGAGCACGTTATTCGCGATCGTCTTTTTAAGCCATCAGCTCGGAGCGTTTTCGGGCGTCTTCCTGGGGGGATTGTTCTACGACATGTTCGGCACCTATGAGGCAGCCTGGTGGCTGGCGATCGCATTGTCGGCAGCAGCCGCCCTGATTCACTGGTGTATCGACGACCGGCCCTTGGAAAATCCGGAAGCGTCTCTCTCATCGTAGTCTTTCCCGATATTTCGGGTGACGCCAATGCCCTGGCCGGTGTCTTGGTCTTCAACGGATCGATCGGCGATTTCAACATCAATGTGACGACCGGCATCACCAGGCGCCGGCTGGGTTTCCCAACCGACCCGGTGCTGGATCTGAACCCAATCGATGTCACCAGTGCTGCAGGCGGAGTCCTAACGATCGAATTCCCGGAAACCGAATTCTTCTCCGGTGGCGCAACGGTCGATTTCTCGACGGCTATCGGGATTGTGACCGCGAATACGGTCCGGTGATAACATTTCGCCTCTGTCGCTAACACCGGCTTCGCTTAGGATATTGCGCGGTCCGATCCCGGTGTACTGACCATCGGTTTCTTGCTAGTCGACAACGACAGCAAAACCTTGAGCAGCGACCACTCTCTGACCACGGTCGCAACCATCACACCTCTGGCTGGCTCACAGAACTCAAGCATTAATTCGGCAGTTGAAAGCGAGTTCGAAACGACAACGGACATTCCGAAACCCGCGCTGGCGCCTTGTCGGGTGACCGGCGGCCCACTGGTTGCCGGACGTGTTATTTCCCACCGCCGCAAAGCCTGATTTTCGCCTTCCCTTGGCGTTTTTCGGCCGAGTAAACACGAATGGTTGCGGAGATGCGCCTTAACTGCAAAACTTCCGCCGATCTGAACTTGGGGGAAACGTAATGGCCGAAACGACACAGTTTCTAAAACTTACGCATGACGGTGCGCTGGCCGCACTGAAAGCCGGGATCGCGAAGGCGGCTGAGATGAGCCAGCCGCAGTGCATCTCCATTGTCGACAATGGCGGTAACCTGTTGGCATTCGTACGTATGGATGGCGCCTTTCACATGTCTCTAGAGACGTCTCTGCGGAAGGCTCGAACCGCCGCCTGTTACGGAGAACCGTCGGGCGGGTTGATGGAGGGTGTGGATATCAAGCTGGCACTCGGGACGGATGGTCAGCGCATCAATCTGCCGGGCGGCCTGCCGATCATTGTCGATGGACATTGCATAGGCGGCGTTGGCGTCGGTTCCGGCACCGGAGAGCAGGATCGGGAAGTCGCTGCCGCCGCAATCGGCGCAATTCCGGGCAGCCAGTCTTTATAGTAATTATCGGCTTCGCCGGGATTGCAGCGAAGCCAAAGGGTTCCGGTCGGTCTGTCGGAGTATCGAAAAATGTCGTCGATTGCACGGATTCACTACCCCTTTCCGGAGAGGTTATGTTAACATAGAGAGTATCGGGGGTCGGTGAAATCGGGGTGCAACACCTGGCGCGGGCCCCCTCTAGGGTGGGAAGTCCGTTCCCGCCCGTACAGGCAAGTGTGGGAAAATAAACTACCTTAATAACCGCTGGCTTGACGGTTCTCGGACAGGGATACCTGAAGGCGAAATAAGATCAATGCGGATTTATGGAAGGCGAAAAGCCGAGGAGAGTATAACTGCGTATCACCGCAATGGTGGTTGGGACAACTAACGATTACGTCGTAATTGACTACGAAAAGGGAGCCATTAGATGAGCGAATCGAACACAAGCTCGCTGGAAGCTGAAGAACTGGTGATGGATCATCGCGCGGTAAGCGATGTGCCCACCGATCGAGCATGCATGTCATGCGGCGAGAAATTTGCGAGCGAAGGCTGGCACAACCGCCTATGCCTGCGCTGCCGCAAACGAAGCGAGCCCGATTTCGTCTGATCTTTCGGATCGATATCCAAAAAACCCGGTGTTTTTCGCCGGGTTTTTTTGTGCTGGTATGTTGGAGTCGTTGTGCGGGTGGTATATTTTCCGGGTACGACAAATCGAATGGAGAAATCTTAATGTCCCTAATCGCTGCCGGCGCGGATGCGCCGGATTTCAGCCTCCCGAACCAGGATGGAAAGACGGTGAAGAAAGACGATTTCGCCGGGCGCTATGTCCTTCTCTGGTGGTATCCCAAAGCCGATACACCCGGCTGAACCATCGAAGGCAATGGGTTCCGTGATCGAATCCAAGACTTCGAAGAACGTAACGCCTCAATCGTCGGCATCAGTTATGACGGCCCGGCGGACAACGGCGCGTTTCGCGATAAATTCTCGTTTCCCTACGACCTGCTCAGCGACGAGAAAGGCGCCGTTTCTATCGCCTTCGGCGTGTCCGAACCGGACAGCACGCGATCCCCGCGCAAATCTGTGTTGATCGGACCTGACGGCAAAGTCGCCGTGGCATATGACGAAGTGACGCCGGCCGATCATCCCGGCCAGGTTATCGCCGATCTCGACGGCATGTCCTGACGGATCTGAGACAAGAACTGAAAAAGGCGGCCTACAAGCCGCCTTTTTTGTTGGCCATTGAAAAACCTCGGCAACTTGAGCGTGATACTCTGATGCCAGAAATTCTGGTCGTAGTTAATCAGACTCACCTGCCTCACCAGCACCGCGCATTCGTTAGAAGTCTGGATATTCGCAAGCGGCCTATAAGTGGCGAACGACCTGTTGAATACGGTTTCGTTCGACGGCCTCTTCGACAGCAGCGCCAGCGACTATCTCTATATCTCGCTTGTCAACTACACGACGGTTAGCTACGACGAATTCTCCCTAACTAGACACCTACGCACGATTTGCGGCTTCGCGGCGCTGGTCGGCCTGCTGATGCTGGCTTAGTCTGCCGCGTTCACCGTATTCCGCCTGATCGACCGGTGGAAAGCGGGACTGGACTAGGCGAGGCGCTCTCTCGAACGCCACCTTGCTTGCTCGGGATGAAAGTGGTGGAGCCGAGGAGGATCGAACTCCCGACCTCTGCATTGCGAACGCAGCGCTCTCCCAGCTGAGCTACGGCCCCACAGTCCCGACCCCGGTATACCGGGCGGGCGGATAATGTTTAGGAAGCGGGTATCTGTCAAGCAATCTGAAACGATTTCGCCACAGATTCTCCGGCAATGGCTGTCTCACCGATTTTTTGGACTGCCGCCCCCGATCCGCTTGCGCCCGTATCGGGCCGCCGCTACCCTGCCCCCTCAAAATTATAGGCACCATTTTAATGCAGATTATCACTACCCTGTTCAACCTGCTCGACATCGTCGTGAACCTCTACATGTGGTGTTTTATCATCTCGGCGATTTTAAGCTGGCTGATCGCATTCAATGTCATCAATACCAGCAATCGGCTGATTTATACCGTCGGCGACTTTCTTTACCGGATCACCGAACCGGTTCTGCAACCGATCCGCAACATGCTGCCGAATTTCGGCGGCATCGATTTTTCGCCTCTGATCGCGATCTTGCTGCTGCTGTTCATCAAGGACGGTATCCTCCGTCAGATTTATATCTGGATGGCATCCTGAACGGATCGGATGTCTGATAACCGAATAATTGACGGCAAGGCGTTTGCTGCCGGCCTGCGAGAACGGGTTGCGGTCGAAACCGACAGACTTAAGGCCGATCACGGCATCGTTCCCGGGCTCGCTGCGGTGCTGGTCGGCGAGGATCCGGCTAGCCAAGTGTATGTCCGTAACAAGAACCGGCAGATGGTTGAAGCCGGCATGCTATCGCTGGGCGAGACATTGCCGGAAGATACGACCCAGGCCGACTTGCTTGCCGTCATCGACAAGCTCAATGCCGACCCGGCGGTCAACGGCATCCTTGTGCAACTGCCCCTGCCGAGTCAGATCGATCCGAATTCGGTGATAGACGCGATCGACCCGGCCAAGGACGTCGACGGGTTTCACCTGCGCAATGCCGGCCTTTTAGCCACCGGGCGCGACGGCATGGTGCCCTGCACCCCACTGGGCTGCCGAATGCTGCTGGAAGACCGGCTCGGCGATCTGACCGGCCTGAATGCGGTTATCGTCGGGCGCTCCAACATCGTTGGCAAACCGATGGCGCAACTGCTGCTGGACGCGAACTGCACGGTGACGGTCGCCCATTCGCGCACCGACGATTTGCCGGAGGTCTGCCGCGAAGCCGATATTCTCGTCGTCGCGGTCGGCAGGCCGCAGATGATCAAGGGCGACTGGATCAAGCCTGGCGGAACCGTCATCGACGTCGGAATTAACAGGGTACCCGGCAGGGAAGAAGGCAAGACACGTCTGGTCGGCGATGTCGACTTTGAAGCAGCCGTAGAATATGCCGGCGGGATCACCCCGGTGCCGGGTGGCGTCGGCCCGATGACAATCGCCTGCCTGCTGCGCAACACGCTTGTGGCTGCCTGCCGACAAAACGGAGTCGAAGTTCTGGGCATCTAACTCGTAAGGTTGGGCCATGGGAATTCACTGGAAAGGTTTCTCGCCAGACAGAGGATACAGCCACAAGGTCGTGTGAGTTTCGCTATTCGCGATCCTTTACTGTCTTATCGGTCTTTCATCCGGATATATCTCTGTGAAACCGGATATACGTAAAGTGCACCAGTCTCTTTACTGTGCCACCGCATGTATCGTGTACGCTGTGTTCGGCACATTAGCATTTAGCTTAGGTTATCTGTTTTCCTCAAAGTGCTAGAACGAAAAAATCCAAGTGGCGCCCACGAATACTATTAGCCTTGCCAATCGCACTAGTCATACTTTGGGTGTTCGCGAACTTGGATTGATTTAGACAGTCTATCAGATGGACTCGGACTGACCATTCCTCGCCCTCGCAACCCTAGCCTTTGTCCGCGGACATTTTCTGCTATCGAGTGCGGCGGAACGTGGACCGCTGACGGGCCTCATCGGCTTAGGTCCATTCCTCGGGGCCTATTCGCTACTGATGGTCCCAACGACCTAATGGATGATAAGCGGGTATATAGATACGCCTTACATTTTTTGGCGCCATCCTGGAAGACAGCCGTACGCTGGTGATGCGCGATATTCGATGGTGGCGGATCGCCCCGGGGACGGTACTCTATCTCTTGGTGCTGTATGTCCACGAAACCGTGTTTCACGTTCACCTGTTCCCGGTTTGGACCGACTATAGTTATTTCTTAAGCGCTTCCCGCCGGGTGATGTAGTAGCCGGCGAGGAAGATCACGACGGCTCCTGCCCAGGTCCAGCCATCGATCAGCTCTGCGAACAGCAGGTAACCGAACAGCGCGCCGAGCGGTAGGCGCAAAAAATCGAAAGGCATGACGGCGCTGGCATCAGCGGCTTTGAAGGCGCGCGCCTGAAAAAAATGCGCCGCCCAGCCGGATAGCGCCATGACGACGATCGGCAGGACATCCTCCGGACCCGGCGTGATCCAGACGAATACCAGCGGGATCGCTGTCAACGGCAGCATCAGCAGGTTCATCCAGAACACCGTCACCGCCGCAGAGTCGGTCCGGGTGAGGACCTTTACGCTCAGCCACGCCCCAGCATAGAGAGCCGACGACAGCACCACCATAAGGATCGGCAGACTGACATCGACAACCCCCGGGCGAATGATAACCAACGCGCCGCCGAACCCGGCCAGGGTTGCACCCCATCGGTGAATACCGACTTTTTCGCGTAACACGGTGCCCGCGGCGATCGTAGTGAACAGTGGGATCAGGAAGGTCAGCGCCACGGCCTGCGCGATCGGTATGAAGGCCAAGGCGTAGTACAGTGTTGCCATGGCAAACAGGGCAAACAGCGTGCGAACTATGTGCATCGGCAAACGGGAGGTCTTCAGCGCGCCGACTCCGGATTTCGAAACCAGCGGAATGACAATGAAAATGCCGATCAGCGCGCGAAAAAAAACGATCTCGAAGGCATCGAACTTACCGTCCATGTAGCGGACGCTAGCCATCATGACGGCAAAGCTGGCGGCTGCCAGCAGCGCCCAGATCGCCGCGAGGATAAACCGAGGTTTGATCACCCCGGGGTCGGCAATCATCCCTTACGGGCGTTCATCAGCCGGAGGCGTAAGGCATTCAGCTTGATAAAGCCCTCGGCATCCCGCTGGTCGTAGACGGTATCAGCCTCGAACGTGACATGCTGCTCGGAATACAGGCTGACCGGCGATTTACGGCCGACGACGGTTACCGCGCCCTTGAACAATTTCAGCCGGACGGTACCGGAAACGTGTTTCTGGCTTTCATCGACCGCCGCCTGAATCATCTCGCGTTCGGGGGAGAACCAGAACCCGTTATAGACCAGCTCCGCGTAGCGTGGCATCAGCTCGTCCTTCAAATGCGCGGCGCCGCGGTCCAGTGTGATGGACTCGATGCCGCGATGGGCGGCGGCCAGGATAGTTCCGCCGGGCGTTTCGTAGACGCCGCGCGACTTCATGCCGACATAACGGTTTTCAACGATATCGATCCGCCCAATGCCGTTGGCGCCACCAAGCTGGTTCAGCTTCGTCAGCAGGACAGCCGGCGACATTGCCTCACTGTCAATCGCCACCGCGTCACCAGCCTGGAAATCAATCTCGACATAGGTTGGCGTATCCGGCGCGTTTTCCGGCGAAACCGAGCGCGTGTAGATGTCATCGTCAGCCATAACCCAAGGGTCTTCCAGCGCCTTTCCCTCATAGGAAATATGCAGAAGGTTGGCGTCGGTCGAATAGGGCGGTTCGTCGATCTTGTCGCGCGAAATCGGGATCTGGTTGTTGCGGGCGAATTCCATCAGCTTACTGCGGGAATCGAGATCCCATTCGCGCCACGGCGCAATCACCTTAATGTCGGGCTCCAGCGCGTAATAGCAGAGCTCGAACCGGATCTGATCGTTACCCTTGCCAGTGGCGCCGTGGCTGACCGCGTCGGCGCCGGTTTCCCGCGCGATTTCGATCTGGCGCTTGGAAATCAGCGGTCGTGCGATCGAGGTGCCGAGCAGATAGATACCCTCGTACAGGGCATTGGCCCGGAACATCGGAAAGACGAAATCGCGGACGAATTCCTCGCGCAGGTCGTCGATATAGATTTCCTTCACGCCCGCCGCTTCAGCCTTTTCCCGCGCCGGTTCGACCTCTTCCCCCTGCCCAAGATCGGCAGTGAAGGTAACCACCTCGCAATCGTAGGTCTGCTGCAGCCATTTCAGAATGACGGATGTGTCCAGCCCGCCCGAATAGGCAAGCACGATTTTGTTAACCTCTCCGGTTATTGGTCCCGCCATGACGTGTCCCTTGGTCTGTTAGTTATCCGCTTGCGCGACATCTCACCAGCCCACTCCTCCACCCAGCCAACCACCGGGTCATCTTTACGGGTGGCCGAGCGGAGGAGTGAGCTGGTGCAGTTGAAAGCCAGCGCGGGCGGAGTATAGGCTTTCAGCAGGACGCGGCAAGGTAGGGGCGCGTTTTACACGCTTGGACTTGCGCAGAAACCAGGAAAACAGCGCAACGAAGACCATGCCTGCAATCAGCGGGATCGTCATCTGACTCAGGTTTACTAACGTTCCGGCAATGGCCATGACTGCCACACTGAGCTAGAGCGCGGATATCATTACCTTTGGCATCAATGGGTTCTTCTGTGGGGAGAGCATGAGAGACGGCAGATACAACAATCCCTGTACAACGCAGGGCCGTACCATGATCGCGTACTTTTCGCCAAATACCTGCTTGAGCGCCTCAATCGACGCAGCGATCCGAAGGACGCGATGAACCTGAGTACCGCCGGTACGTAAAAGGGCAGCAGCCAACCGCCAAGTCTGTAATGTTTTTTCTCTTCCGCCTCCGCCGGCGTAACGTCTTTCCATTCCATTACCCCTCCCCATATGTTTTCACAATCAAACGCGTTTGCGTTCCCTCTCGCTCGCGGTCTTAAGCTGCCCGCAAGCGGCTAGTATGTCCCGCCCGCGCGGCGTGCGCACAGGCGACGAATACCCGGCCCTGTTGACGATATCGGCGAAGGCCGCGATATCGTCGTCGGTGGAACATTCGTAAGGCGCCCCAGGCCATGGGTTGAATGGAATCAGGTTCACCTTGGCGGGAATGCCGCGGATCAGCCGCACCAATTCGCGGGCATCCGCGGGCGTATCGTTGACGCCTTTCAGCATGACGTACTCGAATGTAATGCGGCGTGAATTCTTGGCGGTCGGATAGACGCGGCAGGCGTCCAGCAGATCGGCGATGGGATACTTCTTGTTGATGGGCACGATCTCGTTGCGCAGATCGTCGTTCACCGCATGGAGCGAGATCGCAAGCTGCACGCCGAGATCGGCGCCTACCTGGGGAATCATGGGGACCACGCCGGCAGTCGACAGGGTAATCCTGCGGCGCGATACGTTGATGCCTTCCTCGTCCATGATGACGCGGAGTGCCTGGACGACGTTGTCGTAATTATAAAGTGGCTCGCCCATGCCCATCATGACGATATTGGTCAGCAGGCGAGGTTCCATAGCGGATGGCCATTCGCCGTAGGAATCGCGCGCCAACATAAACTGGCCGACGATTTCGCCGGGCGTCAGGTTGCGAACCATGCGCTGTGTGCCGGTATGGCAGAACTTGCAGGTCAGAGTGCAGCCCACCTGCGACGAAATACACACCGCGCCGCGGTCGAATTCGGGAATATGCACTGCCTCGGCCATTTTACCGTCGGGGAAATTCATCAGCCATTTTCGGGTGCCGTCAGTCGACGTCTGCTCGGTCGCGATACCGGGGCGCGATATCGTGAACCTCTCCGCCAGCTCGGCCTGTAACCCCCGAGCGATAGTCGTCATTTCGGAGAAATCTTGGACCCCGTGATGATAGATCCAGTGCCATACCTGTTTCACCCGGAATTTGGGTAGGCCAATCTCGGCGAACACGGCCTCCATCTCAGCACGCGACAGGCCGACAAGGTCGATAAGATCGTCTTTTTCGTCGATGGCGGCGTCCGGGGTCAGTTTTTTGGCTGTCGTTGACATGGCGGCAATATAGGCGCACCGATCGCCCGATCAACCGCGCATTCTCTGCCCGTCGGGAAAGCCATCACATGAACCAGTCTCCCGCCCTGCAGGGTATTCTCTGGATGATCGCCAGCACGGCCAGCTTCTCGGCCATGATCATCTCCGTTCGTTTCCTATCGGACACTATCCCGCCGTTCGAACAGGTATTCCTCCGCAGCGTCATCGGGCTGCTGATCACCGTGCCCACCGTGTTCGGTGTTCTGCGCCAGGCCTCCCGAACGTTTCGTCCCGACCGGCTGGGCGGGCTTTATATTTCACGTGGGCTCTGCACCTTTACCGGCGTATCAGCGTGGTTTTTCGCGATCGCCGCAATGCCGCTGGCGGAGGCTGTGGCGCTGCACTTCACGCTGCCGGTGTTCGGGCTGATCCTGTCCGTCCTTATTCTGCGGGAAAAGGTCACACCCCACCGCTGGATGACGGTCGTGATTGGGTTCATCGGCGTCCTGATCATCCTGCGGCCGGGCGTGGCGGTGCTCAACTACATGGCGCTCGCGGTCTTCCTGTCAGCTTTGGGATACGCGGGCGGCGACATCTGCACAAAGATGCTGTCGCGGACGCAACCGTCACGGCTGATCGTGCTCAACCTCAATATCTGGCTGATCGTGTTCGCCGCGGTACCGACCGCGCTGAACTGGCACACCCCAGCGCTGTCCGACCTGCCGATGGTTCTGGTTATGGGCGTCACCGCCTGGGCGGCCCATATGTGCCTCGCGCAGGCGATGAAATGCGCCGATGCCAGTGTGGTCATCCCGTTCGAGTTCGTCCGCCTCCCGATCACAGCGTTTTCGGCCTATGTGTTCTTCGCCGAAGTGCCGGGCATCTGGGTGATCGTCGGCGCGGGCGTCATCTTCTTCGGCACATGGCGCTTGGCGACCAAGGAAGGCGGTCACTGAATCGACTGCCGAGAACCGGTTCGCTCATTCTCTAGGGGGATACAGCAGATATAATTGACATCGCTGGAGACGCTCCGCTCGTGGTCAAACTTATTGAGGGGACCAAAGGACCCGGCGTCGTTCTTGAATGAACTAAAAACGCGGTGAAGGTCATCGGATTAAATGTGGCAGAAGTCGACGTTCTTAGAACGGCCGAAGGCGCCCAAGATGCTGGAAATCAACTCTTCCCCGGGATTTCAGGGGATCGAAAGCACTGTGGGTATCGATATCGGAGCCCGGTTAATTGAATTCATAAAGGCCAATGTCCAGTCCCGCATCGGGACACGCCGAGATCGTAAATTGTCACGCAAAGCCACTGACGGGACACTCAACACAAAGGCGGCATTTCAGGCTGATCTGGACCGGTAAGCAGAAAGCAGTGTCTGAAGTAGAACCGGTTTCTATTCTGCCGCAACCGTCCGGGCGTTAAACGACCGCATCCACCAGACCACAAGGGCGACTATCACGATCTGCGGCACGATGGCGATCATCACCGCATTCCAGCCGATCTCGATCTGCAGGTAGCCGGCGAAGAAGGACGAAATCGCGGCCAGCCCGTAGGCGATGGTGTCGTTGGCACCCTGTACCTTGCCCTTTTCTTCTTCCGTGTGGCAAGTCACCAACAGCGAAGTGGAGCCGATCAGCATCAGGTTCCAGCCCGCCCCGATCGCCATATTCGTGATGAAGAAATTAGCCAGCGTAATGCCCGTCAGACCGGAAACAATGCCCACCCCGAACAGGCCGAATCCCATCATGATGACGTTCAGATTGCCGAACCGGCTGACAAGCTGACCGGCAAAGAACGACGGCGCGAACATGGCGAACATATGCCACTGGATGACGAACGGCACGTCGTCGATAAGTCCGCATGCTTTCATCGACAGAGGCGTCGCAGCCATCATCAGGATCATTCCCGCCCACGACACTGATGTGCCGATGGCAGCGACGACGAAAGCCGGCTGTTTCATGATCTGGCGGAGCGGCCGACCGGACGATTTCTTTTGTTTCTCCTCAACAGGCGCCGGTTTTTCCGGCTCCGGCATTTTTACGAACTGGATCGTTATCGCGAATAGAATGGGCGTGACGGCGAGAATGATGTAAGTGGCAACATACTGCGGCAACATCAGGTTAGCCGTATTGCCAGCAAGCGTGCCGCCAACGAACGCCGCCAGGATGCCGCCGCCGATCACCCACGATATCGCCTTGGGACGGAATTCGTCATCAGCGGCTTCGGCTGCAGCGAAACGCAGATACTGATTGAACGCATTGAAAGCGCCAAAACACGACGTTCCGGCGATAAACACCCAGAAATCGCTGATATAGAGGCCAATCGTACAAAACCCACAGCCGAGCAAGCCAAAAATCGATCCGATGGCGAACCCGCCGCGACGGCCATATTTCTTCATCAACAGCGACGCCGGCGTAGCCATAAGCGCGGTCGCCACCCACATGAAGGCATGCGGCAGCGTCGCCAACGATTTGTCTTCGAGGATCAGCAGAGACGCCAGCGCCGAGACACTGATCACGACAGTTACGCTGGTCTGCGCATAGCCCTGGCAGAGCGACAGCAGCGCAACATTCTGTTTCATATTGGGTATGGTGGTATCGGTCATGGGTCGCAGTCTACCCGCCACCTGTCAGACGCGCTAACACATAATCCGCTTAAGTAGGATCGCCAAACATGACCCAACCCTATTTAACCTTGCACGCTTTGCCGATGGCCTTGTGCGCGGCGGAGATGCCGGACAGCGAATAGGTGTCTTTCGTTTTCGTGCCGCGCGATGACACACCGGTCACAATCATCTTCGCCCCGGATCGCATGGCACGGACGATGTTGGCATCATCTTTTTTGTTCCTCGCCCAGGCGCTGTCGCCGCTGGTGAAGAGTTCGAATTTCCTTTTGCCGATCACGACTTGGACCGCGCTCCCCTTCTTGAAGGTATAGCCTGCCGTAAACTGCACCTGGTTTGTCACCTTTTCGCCGGGCAGGTGAGTCACCAGCGAATAGATCTGGCCACGTTTCGTATACTTGCCCTCGTCCTTCACCGGTTCGCTATAAATCCAGCAGGTTAGGGATTTGCCCTTGCCCTCGGCATTGGCCGACCAGTCTTTGAAACTGCCGAGCTGTTTCGCCGCAACGGGAGAAACCGCCAACAGAACGACGCTTACCACAGCGGTTACGAAAAACTTCATCTTCATCCTTCCGTTTTCGCGGCGTCCCGGCGAATGACCGGCGTGCCGAATACATGTTCCGGCAACGGTTCCGGTGTCGCCCCCGCCATGACCGGTCGGTCGGCAAAACGTCCCATCGACAGCATACGGTCATACATGACGATGCCGCCCGTAGTCGCAAGGTTTAGGGAAAATTTTGTCGGAATTTTGATCAGGTGATCGCAGCATTCCCTCAATTCCTCGCTGAGGCCGACCCGTTCCATGCCCAATACATAGGCGGCGCGGCGCGGATGTCGGAAACTAGGCAGGTCGATCGCCCGGTCGTCGATTTCGATTCCGACCAGCGCGCAGCCCTTTGGCAGACGCATAGAATCGATGGACTCGAATGGATAAAAAGGCACCTGCTTCGCGGTATCCGACGTGTCTGAGGCGCTGCCGACAACGTCGTAGTTTGCCGCGACGGTAAAGACGAAGCTGGCACCGAACGCGTGGGCGGATCTGACAAGATTGCCGACGTTGATGGGTTTGCTGACCCCCTCTATGCCGATGCCGAAATATCCGCGCATGGCGGAAGATTCTACAGCCGACTGAAAATCGCGCAAGTCTTTGGAGTACAACACTTTATGAACGAAGACCTGCGCGGCCAGTACGAAAACTATCCCTACCCTCCCCACGACGCGGCAAATCAGGCAAAACGCTTAATTACAGGCGCTCCGAGCCATATCGCCGAGATCAATCACCAACTTTAAGCAGGTTCCCGCCCCGCGGATACCCAGTTCAGAGTCCTTGTCGCAAGCGCCGGCGACGCGCCCGACCGGAAACGCATCGACGCCAAGCGCTATCTGCTCGACAACCTGCGAGAGTCCAACTGACTGAAACGCAATACCCATGTCGTCGATCCGACGCGGCACGAACCCAGCGTCTATCTGAGCGACAGGGCGCTGATCGAACGGCTGAAGCGGCATCAGCCGGATGTTGCTTAAAAAAAGGCTAGCGACCGGCTCACCCTAGTTAACGTTGACCGCTTCTCCCAGTGTCGGGCCGATCTCGCTGTTGAGAACCAGGTCGGCGATGCGGTCGAGATCGGTCGGATCGCGGTTGACAATCACCAGCCTTGCATCGTTCTGTTTCGCCATGGCAGGAAACCCGGCTGCGGGATAGACCACCAGCGACGACCCGACTGCTAGGAAAAGATCGCAGGCCAGCGTTTCTTCACGGGCTCGATCCATCGGTCCTTCAGGCATCGCCTGCCCAAAGGAAATGGTCGCGGTTTTTACCACCCCACCGCAATCGTCACAGACGGGCAGCGTTTCATCTGCTTCGAACGCTGTCCTGATCGGTTCCAATTCGTAACGCATCGCACAGGACAAGCAAGTCGCGTAGGTTCCGTTACCGTGCAGTTCAACCATCTTGTCGTCGGGCACGCCCGATTCCTGGTGCAGGCCATCTATATTCTGGGTGATGACAGCACTGACCTTGCCGGTGCGAACCAGCTTTGCGACCGCACGATGCCCTCGGTTCGGTTCCGCACCGATCATGTCCCGATCGATTTCGAACTTGCGCCGCCACGCCTCAATGCGGGCATCGGCAGACGCTATGTATTCGGCGAAGTAGATCGGTGTGGTCTTTGACCAGATGCCGTTGGGACTGCGAAAATCGGGAATGCCGGACTCGGTCGAAATGCCTGCGCCGGTGAAAACCACCACACGCGTTGCCTTGTCGATCAGTCGGATAAGCTGCTGTATCTCATCGCTCATGAGTGCGGTTTATTCGGCGGCCACGGGTTCCGCACCCACCGCCTTGCGCTGCTTGCGGCGCTCTATGACGCCAACCGTAATCGACATCATGGGCGGTACGATCGCCATCGTGAGAACCGCCGACAGCGACAGCCCGCCGAGAACCACCGATCCCAGCCCACGATAGAGTTCCGAGCCCGCGCCGGGAAACGCTACCAGGGGCAGCATCCCGAATACGGATGTCAGGGTCGACATAAAAATCGGCCGGATCCGGTTACGCGTGGCGGTTTCGATGGCGCTGTTCGCGTCCATCCCGTCTTCGCGTATGTGGAACAGGGTCTGATGCACCAGCAGGATCGCATTATTGACCACGATCCCGATAAGGATGACGAAACCCAGCATGGTCAGCATATCCAGAGATTGCGTCACATAAGTGTTCAGCAATGCTAGCCCGCCCAGACCGCCCGCCGCCGCGACCGGCACCGTCAGCATGACGACCCAAGGATACAGGAAACTCTCGAAAAGCACCGCCATCACCAAAAACACGATAATCAGCGCCAGCAAAAGATCCAGCTGCATGTGATTCCAGGTGGCTTCCAGCTTGTCGGCGCTGCCGGCTAGCCGGAACCGCACGCCTTCAGGCAGACCTTTTTCGCGCATCGGGTTGAGAATTTTTTCTTCCAGCAATTCGGCTGCAGCTTCGAGCGGGATCGAATCATTCGGCACGACACTGACGGTCATGGTGCGCGACCGGTCGATACGCTGGATTTCTGTAGGACCCGTCGTTTCTTGTACGTCGGCGAGATTGCCAACCGGAACGATCCGTCCATCGGAGGTGACCACCGGCAGTGACCGGATCGATTGCGTCGATTCCCGTTGGAGATCTGGGCCCTTCAGCGTGAGGTCGATGCGCTTGCCATCGACGGTCACTTCCGCCACGCGGATACCGTCATTGAAAGCGTCAACGGATTCGCCCAGTTCACGGGCCGTCAGCCCGTTGTCGGATAGCCGCACCCTATCCGGTGTGATGCGCACTTCCGGCTCGCCCAGTGTCAGCGCGGGTCGGGGCCGCACGCGATTACCCTCGCTCGGTGGCAATATGCCCCGGGTGGAGAAAAAGACCTCCCGCCCGACGCCGTATATCGTTTCGAGGTTGGGTCCGGCGATTTCGATATCGATGGCACGCCCCGATCCAATGGACCTGCCGAACAGAGACGGCTGGAACATAAAGGCGAACACCCCGGGTTCCGCACGTGCCGGTCCCTCGATGATGGCTTCCAATTCGCTCGCGCGCTGCGGATCGACATGCGTGGCCGCCATGAACATGCGACCCAGCCGCGCAACGTAAAAAAAGCGGTCGATCTTCTGGTCTTCCGCCTTGTTGATCTTGCGGTATTTACCCCGGGTCCAGTGTTTCTTTGTTGCGTTTGCGACATTCCTGGCGATCCCTTCGTTGGTATCCAGATTGTAGCCCGCGGGTGGCAGGACGATCCCAAAGACAAGGTTCCTGTTGCCCTTGGGCAGATAATCCAGCTTGGGTATGACCAGGATCGAGATCGTGCCCGCTACCGTCACGATCAGTGCAACCAGCGCAACGGCGAAAAACTTCTGCCGCACGACGAACCGTGCATATCCGGTCCAGAACCGCGTGAACCAACTTGCAAAATCATCCAGCACTGGGACCCGGAAGCCGGAGTTCTCCGACTTTACCCCTCCCAGCAGGCCGTTGGACAGTGCCGGGATCAGGGTCACCGCCACTAGAAGCGACAGCATCACCGACACAGAAATAGCGACTGCGATATCGCGGAACAGCTGACCGACCTCGAGGTCCATGATCAGAATTGGGATGAACACCATCACCGTGGTCAGCGCCGACACAAGAACAGCCGGCCAAACCTGCTGTGCACCGTAATACGCAGCCTCGGCGCGAGATTTTCCCTCCTGCCGGAGGCGAAAGATGTTTTCGAGCACCACGATCGCGGCGTCGACGACCATGCCGACCGCAAAGGCGATACCCGCGAGGCTGATGACGTTGAGCGACCGGCCGAGAATTGCCATGGCAACGAACGAACCGACCACCGACACCGGAATCGACATCGCGACAACCGCGGTTGGCCGCCACGACCGCAGGAAGATCATCAGGATGATGATGGCCAGCACACCGCCGTAGATGATGTTGGTCTGGACAAGGTTGATCGACGCGTTGACGTAGTCGGTCTCGTCGTAGACCTGTTCGAGCTTCAGCCCCTGCCGTGCAACCGAGCCTTTCGCCAGGTCTTTCACCACATCACGAACTTCCGCCATGGTCTTGATGACATTTGCGCCCTGCTCGCGCGTTATGTTGAACGCCAAAGCAGGTTCGTTGAGCACACGCAGGCGCGCCTGGGCTGTTTTGTATCCGATGGAAACCTGAGCTATATCGCGCAGCAAAACCCGGCCTACGCCCCTTGCACCGCTCTCGCCGTCGCTGCGCAGAACAACCTCTTCCACCAGCTTGGTAGTATTCAAATTACCCTCGGTGCGGACAACATAGCGGCGCTTGCCTTCTTCGACATCTCCGCCGGTGATTGATGCGTTGGCTGCCCGTAGCCGTCGCAGGACCTCGCTGACGGTCATGCCATAACGCGCCAGCGCCTCCGGTGTGATCGTTATCGACATCTCGCGCTCGGTTTCGCCGTAGATGTTCACTCCGGCGACACCGTCGATGCGCTCGATCCGTTCCTGAACAACATCGATGAGAAAATCGCCGTAGGACGTCATGGTCCGGGAATTGCCGTCCTGTTTGGTAATGATGAACCAGGCGATGGCGTTGTCTTCGGTGCCGGATGTCGACAAAACCGGCTCGTCTGCCTCTTCTGGATAGCTGGACACGCGGTCGAGCCGGTTGGCGACCAGTAATAAGGCGCGGTCGAAGTTTATCTCCGGCCCGAACTCCAGCGTGATCTCTCCCCGGTTACGGCGCGCCCGGGACTCCATCTTCTTGACGCCTTCCAAGCCTTTGAGCTCGTCCTCTTGTGGATTGATAATTTCGCGCTCGATTTCCTGCGGCGCAGCGCCCGGCCAGTTGGTCTTGACGATGATCACCGGCTGGCGGACATCGGGCGCCATCTGGATCGGGATCCGCTGCATGGCGACATAACCAAAAAGCAGAATCATCAACACCATCGCAACGATGGCCATAGGCCGTTCGATGGATAATCTAATCAGGTTCATCACCCTGCTCCGTGTTTCCCGGCCACCGGCCCGAAGTTAATTGGTTTTGCGGCGTTCGATATTCGCACTAGGCGATTTTGAACTCAGAATGCGTACCGGCGTTCCAGGAGCGCCCAACGTTTCATTGCCGTGCGTTACAACCTGATCGCCGGCTTTCAGTCCCTTCGTGACGACGAAACGGTTGCCGACAGCCGGCCCGATCTCGACCTTTCTGGTGAAGGCTTTGCCCCGCCGAATTATCCGCACCGATCGATTTTTACCGCTGTAGATGATCGCGTCCTTGTGAACCGTGGACACTTGGCGCACCTTCCCGATGGGTACCAACACGGTCACGGACTGATTTACAGCGAACGGTTTTTTCTTTTTGCCAAATTCCGGCACGAACCGGACCGGCCGGGTACGCGTCCTAGCATTTTCCCTGGGGATCACGGACCTGACCTTTGCACGGTGCTGGGTCCCGTCGTCCAACGTAAACCGCACAGGAAAACCAGGCGTCAGGCCGGCGATATTTCGCGACGGGACTTCTGCCTCGACCTCTATATTGGTATCACTTATTAGCGTGACGACACGGGCGCCTAAACTCACGTAGGCACCGACCTCGGTATGCTTTTCGCTAACAACACCATCGTAGGGTGCTCGGATTTCGCCATTGTAAAGATCGATGGCCGCCTGATCTAACTCGGCCTGAGCTTCTTTCAACTGTGACCGGCGTTCGACAAGCGCAGCACTCCTCGCCTCGACGTCGCGTTGCAGGTCTTCGTAACGGGCACGGGAAAAGGCCGACGATTTCTTCAGGTTTGCCATTCGGCGAAGTTCTTGATTTTTTTTGGAGTACTCCGCCTTCGCAGACTGGACCATTGCACGCCGCGTCGACAAAGCGGCAGCGTACTTGTCGCGCTTGGCGGTCAGCCGCTCGAGGGCGATCGTCGCTAACACATCGCCTTTCTTCACGCGATCGCCGATCGACGTAGGCATGGAAACCACCGCACCGTTGATCCGGGCTGCGACATCGCCTGTGCGGCTCGCCACCAGCCGACCGATAACCGGGCTGGTCTGGGACAGCGGTTCAACGATCACTGCATCGACCCGGACCGCGCGGGCGCGCGGTCCAACGCCGGGTTTTTTGCCGCCCCTAGCGGCCGCCTCGGCCCGCTTGGGCGCAGCCGCCTGTTTCGGACACTCTTCGCCGGTGAAAAAACCGCGAATCTCGCCGCCGTCTAACGTGCCGGATTTGTCACAATCCATATCGTCGAAATTGGCTTTCAGCGGGCCTCCCGCCTCACCACGGTCAATTACGCCGTTCTTGTTCTTGTCAGCCGCCTTGCCGCGATCGGACAATTCCTTACTCTGAGCGAGCGCAGACTCTGAGACTGGAAGGCTGAATGCCATGACAACAAGTGAGAGTATGCCAGCCCTGATCAAGCCAGCGGAAACATCACCAAACATGCGCCTAAATAGCCTCCAAAACGCCCCGGAGAGCCGCTAAATAAATACTACCGGGGGAGCCCGG
>DKQG01000023.1:84492-100467 GCA_002471575.1 Alphaproteobacteria bacterium UBA7314
ATACTACCGGGGGAGCCCGGTTGCGTTGCGAAAAATGAGCCTCGTTTGCCTACGGGTCAAAACCTTTTTTGGATCATCAAAGGGCTTTTCCGCTAGGCGGATAACTGGTCGAAGGCGTCGAGCGCCTGCGCACCATAGACGGCCGACGGCCCGCCGCCCATTTCGATCGCGACGGCAGCGGTTTCCGCTACTTCTCCGCGGGTCGCCCCTTTCCGGATGGCTTCGCGCGTATGATAGTTAATGCACCCTTCACAGTGAACGGCGATTCCCACCGCAAGCGCCATCAGTTCCTTGGTTTTAGAATCCAGCTCCCCGTCCTTGCCGGCACTTTCCATCAACCCCCGAAACGCTCGCATGGTGTCCGGCACCGCCTTAAACAGGTTCGCCGCCCGTCCGTCGACTTCCTTCGCAAAAGCCCTGTGATCGCTGACCATGAAATTTTCTCCTGTTGATAATTTATTTCGGATAATTGTGGCAGCCTATCAGCTTAGCGGTCCTGCCGGAACGGAGGTGCGTTAAGGACAGCGGCGCCGTGTGATCCACGACAAAAGCGCAGGCGGAAGGCGTTTGAGCCAAAGATTCCGCCGGCCAACGCCGGAGGCGATCAACACTTCCTGCTTGCGGCATGGACAACGGTCAGAATGCGCCGCGCGCAATCTGCGGGCGCCATCCCGGATTCCAGAAATGGAGCCATCCGATTGTAAAGCGAGCCGTCACCACGAAGCGCATTGAGCGACACATTCGTCCACACCTTGCCGGGCACGATCAGCGTCAAGCCGATGCCCTTTGACGACACTTCTTCGTGAAGCGAATCGTACTATCCGTGCGCGGCAAGCTTGGCGGCATTGTAACCGGACCGCATGGGAGAACCGTATTTGCCGGCGACACTGGTCACACAGACAACCTGCCCAGCCTTGCGATCCAACATCGATGGCAGGACTGCCTTGGTCGGCATCAGGGGACCGAAAAAATTGACGTCTATGATGCGTCGGTAAACGTCGAGATTCGTCTCCACGATCCGCCCCCTTTGCATCAACTCGGCATTGTTCACCAGAATGTCGATCTGACCAAACCGTGCCAGAATTTCTCCGGTCGTCGCCGAAACGGCCGACTCTTCGACCACGTCTAGTGGCAAGACCACCGTATCGCCGGGCCCGACGCACTTGTCTACGACCCGGTTCAGGTCGCCCTCGCGCTGCGCTGAGAAAACGATATGGGCTCCTTCGGCATGGAATTGCTTTGCCGTCTTTTTGCCGATTCCCGACGATGCTCCGGTAATCCAGATCACTGAGTCGCGAAAACGCATCGACATCCCTCCTTGTCGGCTGTACTCCGTCTAAAGGCTCGCCCATGATCCAGTTTGTTCAAACCACTTTCACCCGTCTGCCAGCTTCCGTGCAAGGCGCGATATGGATGACCCTTAGCGCCGTGTTCTTTGCAGCCCAGGCCGGCATCGTTAGGTATCTCGCCCAAGATCTACATTTCATCGAGATTTCTTTTTTCCGGGCGATTTTCGGCATCGTGGTCATGCTGCCGTGGCTTATCCGGGTCGGATCAGCCGCACTGAAAACTCCCCACACGAGGCTATATATAGGTCGTGGCTTCCTGGGCACGATGGCGATGTATGGATGGTTCGGGGGGCTCGCACTGGTGCCGCTGGCTGACGCTACGGCGATATCGTTTACTTTTCCCCTGTTTATTGCGCTGTCGGGCGTAATATTCCTGAAGGAACACGCCCACCTGACTCGATGGATAGCGCTTGCGGTTGGCTTTGCCGGCACCCTGATCGTCATCCGGCCCGGATTTCACGAGGTGAACATCGGCGTGTTCATGGTGATCGGCGCCGGTATCTGTATCGCCGGATCCGCCATGATCCTCAAAATTTGCCTGCACACGGATCAACCGGATACGGCGGCGCTATACCAAGTCGTCTACATGCTGCCCTTTGCGCTGATCGCTGTCCTGTTCGTCTGGGAATGGCCGACCTGGGAACAGTGGTTTTGGGGCTTCATGCTGGGTTGCCTGTCGACGACGGCGCAACGGCTTTATTCACGCGCCTTCACGACCGGCGACGTCGGATCCATCGCGCCGTTCGACTTCACCCGACTGCCTTTCGTCATCGCCATTGGATTCGTCGTATTTTCCGAGCTGCCCGATGTCTGGACCATCATTGGCGGCACCGTCATCTTTGCAGCGTCAATCTTCGCGGGCCAGACGGAGTCCCGCCGCAGCCGGAAACCAGACACGTGATCCCAGCGGCGGCACGGAACTGGTTCGACGGGTTGCCGGGACCGATCCGGGGTGCCATGTGGCTTATCGCAAGCGCGTTCTGCCTGACCGCAATGGCGGCGACCATCCGGCACCTGTCGGCAGATGTGCACACCTTCATCATTGCGTTTTTTCGCACGGGGCTGGGCTTCGTTTTCATGGCACCCTGGCTGCTGCGGACGCGCGGCGAAGGGCTCAAGACGGATAAGATTCCGCATTTCGCAGCCCGCGCTGTTTTCGTGGCGATCGGAACGCTGGGCTATTTCTACGCCCTGTCGAAAATTCCGCTAGCGGATGCAGTGGCTATCATGTTTAGCCGGCCGCTCTACGGTACCGTATTCGCCATCATCTTTCTGGGGGAACTGGTAGGATTACGGCGTTGGATCGCCTTGATCGTCGGGTTTATCGGCGTCCTCATCATGGTGCGGCCCGGTTTCGAGGTATTCAATATCGGGCTTGCCTCCGTTTTTGTCGCGTCCATCGCCGGCGCTGGATCAGCGGTTTTCATCCGCTTTCTGGCGCGCACGGAGGCGCCGGATACGATCACCATCTACTACGTCATCTTCACGACGCCAGTGATGCTTATCCTGGCTCTGTTCGTCTGGCAGACGCCGACCTGGGAACAGCTTGGCTGGTTGCTGTTCATGGGATTAGTGGGGACGCTGGGACAACGGGCGATGAGCCGCGGATTTTCAGCTGCCGACGCCTCCATAATGTTACCGATGGACTATACCCGTCTGATCTTCGCCGCGTTGTTCGGATTCGTTCTGTTTTCTGAAATCCCATCGATATACACCGCGCTGGGCGGTCTGCTGATTTTCTGTTCCACTGTCTATATCGCACGGCGCGAAACACTGAAATCCCGAGACCCAGGCGCCTCGTCAGCGACACAGGAATAAGATGACACTCTCCGGACCAAACGCCCGCTTTCAAGCCCTACCGGGACCGGTCCGGTCCGGGGTCTGGATGTCGATATCCGCCGTGACCTACGTGGTGTCGATAGCCATCGGCCGCTACATGGCACCCGACATCGAAGTATTTCAGATCGCGTTTCTACGAAATGCGTTTGCTATGCTTTTCATGATGCCGTGGCTGATGAACGTGGGGCTGGGCGCGATGCGCACCAAACAGCTAGGACGTCATATCCTGCGCGGGTTCATGTCGTCCACCAATGTGACACTGTTGTTCGCCGCGGTGGCGCTTATACCCATCGCCGATATGTCCGCGATCGGCTTCCTGCAGCCGGTGATCGCCGCCGCCGTCGCCGGCTTCGTATTGGGCGAGATTGTCACTCGCCATCGGTGGATCGCCATCGCAGCAGGGTTTGCTGGAGCGTTGATCGTCATCAGGCCGGGCTTCGCGGATTTTAATCTGGGGATCGCCTACGCGCTGGGATCGGCGCTGGCCGGCGCGCTGGTATCCATCATGATCAAGACGCTCGTCCGAACCGATCCACCAGATACTATCGCCGCGTGGCTGTTCGTCACGCAGACGCTGATCCTGCTGATCCCCACGATCATCGTCTGGAACAACCCGACGCCAGAGCAATGGGGGTTGTTCGCCGTCATCGGATTCATGAGCGTGATCCTGCAGCGAACATACAATCGCGGTGTTCAGGCAGCGGATATGTCCATCGCCATGCCGTTCAATTTCACGCGGCTGATCTGGGCGGCGCTGCTTGGATGGATCGTGTTCAGTGAACTGCCCGACATCTGGACTTGGGTCGGCGGAACGATCATCTTCGCCGCATCGATCTGGCTGACGCGGCTGGGCGGAACTGGCCGGTGAAAGCGTTTTCCGTCTGGTTCCAGTCTTTGCCGCCGAATATGCGCGGCGCGATATTCGTGGTTATGGGGACCGCCTTCTTCGTAATGACCGACATCGTCGTGAAGTTTGCCGGCGACCGAATACATCCCGCGCAAATGGCTATTTTTCGTTACGTCGTCGGCTTTATCCTTCTGGTCCCGCTGTTCGTCCGCACCGGCCCGGAACAGCTGAAAACAAAACGGCTGAAGCTTCATTTCTTTCGCGCCATGGTCGCCTCGCTCGGTCAAGCCGGGATGTTTTTCGCGGTCATCCACCTTCACCTCGCGGATGCAACCGCGATGACCTTCACCCGACCTCTGTTTCTAACGATGCTAGCGATATTCGTTCTGAAAGAGTTTGTCAGCGGGCACAGGTGGGGAGCCACCGTAATCGGCTTCGCCGGAGTAATCGTTATGATGCGGCCGTTCGGTGGCGAAATCGAGATTGCCTGGTTTGTTGCCCTGTTCACCGCGTTCCTGTTCGCCTCGGGCCTTATCATTATCCGGGTGCTGGCGCGGGACGATCCACCGGGCACGATCCTGTTCTGGTATCACCTCTTCGGCGCTCTGATTTTTGCGGGGCCGGCCGCCTATGTCTGGGTGGACCCTACACCGTTGGAATGGCTGTGGTTGATTCTGATCGCAACCTTCACGGCGATCGGGATGAACTTCTTCGTGCGAGGATTTTCCGTCGGCGAATCCAGCCTGATGGGCACCATGGAATACATCCGTCTGGTACTCGCGGCGATCGCTGGTTACTTCATCTTTTCTGAAATACCCGACATTTGGACTGGCGTCGGAGCGGCAATTATCGTCAGCGCGACGCTTTATATCGCTCGCCACGAGGCACGCAAGGAGAAAGCCGCGGATCAAGAAAATCGTAAAAATTAGCTCTTCGCCAATTCCGGTTTACGCGCTTTCATCCGTTACTCGAGTGCTTCTCGCGCCACGATTCCGTCGATAAATTTTGCTAAGTCTATATCCCGCTTCGACACGCCGCCGGCATCGTGGGTAGTTAGGGTCACATTCACCTTATTATAAACATTGGACCATTCAGGATGATGATCCATCTGCTCGGCTTTTATCGCGACACGCGTCATAAATCCGAACGCCTCGTTGAAATCCTTGAAACGGAACGCTTTGTGTATAGCGTCCCGTCCGCGAACTTTCTTCCAGTATTCAAGGGTATCCAGTGCCTTTTGCCGCTCTTTGCTGGAGAGCTTCTGAACCATAACTTTCTCCGACGAGTGAAACCTCAAAATGATCTGCCTTGGCCCGGCAATCAAGGGAGGGTAAAGATGCATTCATGACCGTACCTTTCACCATAGCGCCGACGCTGGACGATATAGAGAGAATCGCCCGGATAGCATACGACGGTCTACCGGGAGAATTCCGGCAGTTGACCACTGATATCGTATTCCGCGTCGACGATTTTCCGGACCCGACCACTGAGCGCGAAATGGGCCTGCAAAGCCCGTTCGACCTAATGGGGCTGTATTCGGGGATCTCAATCGGCGAGAGAGAAACCGGCATTCAGAACGGACCGAATGTGATTTTTCTCTATCGCCGTCCGCTGCTGGATTACTGGTGCGAAACCGAAGAAGATTTGACCCATCTGGTGCGCCACGTCCTGATCCATGAAATCGGCCATCATTTGGGCCTTTCCGACGAGGATATGGAACGGACCGAGGCGGCGGCGTGATCCGCCAAATCTCGACATACAGTCCCGCGATCTGGGCCAATTCGGTTTCCGGGAAACTGTAGACCCCTGCATGCGGGTCACTGATGGCAGCCTGAGTCTGTTACTGTCCCCGCCGTTTGCGCTCGCGCATGGCCGAATAATAGGCACTCGCCGCAATGATGGCCGCGCCCGGCCACACCCAGACCGATGGCACCTGCGCCAAGATCAAAAACGCTAGGCCCGCTGCGAAGGGCATCTGCAGATAATGCGCCGGCAGCACGACACTGGTATCCGCCGCGCGGAACGCCCGCGCCATGCTGTATTGCGACAGCATCGTGAGTAGACCGAGAAACACAATAAGCGGAACGTGGTTCCAGCCCGGCGTAGTCCATGTCCAAATCGCCGGGACGGCGGAAATCGGCACGATCAGGGCATACATCCAGAAAGCGACCGCGTCGGGGTGATCGGTCGAGGTCAGCGCCTTGGTACCGGCATTGGCGATCCCGTAGCCGAAGGCCGCAAGCAGACCGGCAAAGCTCGCAAGGGTTATCGCGGTGAAGCCGGGGCGGATAATCAGAAGCGCGCCCGCTATCCCCGCCAGCAAGGCTGCCCAGCGATGAATGCCGACGCGTTCCTTCAGAAACATGGCCGCGAACAGAACGGTAAACAGCGGAGATGCCAGCAGTAGCGCCGTCACATCGGCAATCGCGACATGGGCGATGCCGTAAACCGTGCACATCATCGCTGCATAGGTTGCCACTGAACGGATCCAATACAGCTTCCAGCGGGTTACGCGGATGGCGGCGGGCCGCGTCGCGAGCATCCAAGGGCCGAGAAACAGACACGCGATCGTGGACCTGAGGAAAGTGATTTCATAGATGCTGATGTCATCCGACAGCAATCGCATCGTCACATAGCTCGCCGCGTAACAGGCTGCCGTAACGCTCATCCACAGCAGGCCCGTCACGGCGGGTGTAAAGCCCCCAACTGTCATCGGGTGCCATCCTCTTTGTTTCGGGTGCGGCGGCGTGCCTCGCTCCAGAGCGAATAATAGCTGCCGCCGATAATCAGTGCCGCGCCGGGGATCAACCAGATTTCCGGCATCTGGCCAAACAAGAAAAATCCGAATATCGCGGCCAGCGGCAGCTGAAGATAGAACGTCGGCATGACGATCACCGCCTCGGCCAGCGCCAGAGCTCTGGTCATGTAAATTTGCGAATACAGGCTTAACAACGCGAAGGCTCCAATCAGCAACCAGTCAGCGGGCGAGGGCGTTGTCCAGTGATACACGCCCGGACCGAGCGCCAACGGCAGGTTCAACGCAAACATATAGAACACGACCACACTGGGATTGTCCTTATAGGTAAGTACGCGGGTGGCCGCTGTCGCGGCTCCGTACGAAAGGGTAGTGTATAGCATCCCGATCGTCGCTAGGCTGATCACGGTGAAGCCCGGGCGGATAACGATAAACGCACCCGCCAGGCCAAGCGCCAGAGCCGTTATGCGCGGCCCACTAAGGTGTTCGCGCATCCAGACCGCAAGGATGATCGCCGTGAAAACCGGCATCAAGAAAGACAGCGCCGTAGCGTCCGCGAGGCTCATTTTCGCCAACGCGTAAAACCAGCAGAGGTTGCCCGAATAAACTAGGATCGCGCGAAATCCGTAGAGTTTTGCCTGCGAAGTTCGCAGTATGCCGATACCCGACTGGTACAGCCACGGCAACAAGATCACGGTGCCGATAGCGGCTCGTAACATCACAAGCATGTAAACCGAGAACGTTTCGGAGAGCTCCCGGACGGTCACAAAGGTCAGCGCGTACGCGATCGCCGACATCGTCATCAGAATGATCGCGCGGGTCTGGACCGGCAACGCCAGATACAGGGCGGGTGCCTTCATCCAATCAGGCCGTGAACGCGTCGGCGTAGTTCAGGCAGCAATTCGTCGTCGAACCAGCGGTTCTTTTTCTGCCAGCCATTGGTCCGCCAGCTGGGATGCGGGGTCGGCAGGATTTCGGGCAGGTAATCGCGCCAGGCCCGAACGGTTTCGGTCATATTCTTCTGGAGCTTCTTACCCAGATGATATGCTTGGGCGTAGGAGCCGATCAGCAACGTCAGTTCCACGTTCTCCAAGGTATCCAGCACGGGCGCATGCCACAGCGGCGCGCACTCCTTGCGCGGCGGATAGTCGCCACCATTTTCCATGGTACCGGGATAGCAGAACCCAATCGGGATGATGGCGAAGTTGTCTTCGTCGTAGAACGTGTTGTCGTCGACTTCCAGCCAGCCACGCAGGCGCTTGCCGCTGGGGTCATCCCATGGGACGCCGCTATTGTGCACGCGGATGCCGGGCGCCTGCCCTATAATGCAGATCTTCGCTTTCCGGGTACCGCGCACGACAGGACGGGCTCCCATGGGCAGATCCGCCTCACAATATGTGCAGGCGCGGATATCACGGAATATCTGGTCAATTGTGTCAGGCATTGGGCTTTCCGAAACGGAAAAGGCTACTATACGCCTGCGCCAGACAGGGAGGCCATGCGTGTTCAAAGTGTTGTTTGTCTGTACCGGAAATATCTGCCGGTCGCCCACCGCCGAAGGCGTATTCCGGCATCTGGTCAACGAACGCGGGTTTGCAAACCAGATCCACGCGGACTCAGCGGGAATCGGCTCTTGGCATGTCGGCGACCCGCCCGATCCGCGTTCGACGGAGACCGCTCTGGCCCGCGGCGTTGATATCCGTGACCAGCGCGCCCGGAAGGTTCGACCCTATGACTTTGAGGAATTCGATCTGCTGCTAGCCATGGACCACGGTCACTACGACGCCATGAACCGCGGCTGTCCGCCCGAACTTCTGCAGCGCATCCGCATGTTGATGGACTACGCGCCGGACACGGGGACGCGCGATGTCCCGGATCCCTATTACGGTACGGGAGACGGCTTTGCCGACGTATACGATATGATCGAGGCCGCGTCGCGCGGCCTACTGGCTGAGATCGAAGCAAATCATCTCGGCGGATAACCCTGCTCGGCGCGTCATGCAAATCCTCGGCAGCGAATTACTTAAAATCTCTACTCTGTCGGGTGGAACGTTCAGAAACCTGACGCATATGACGCTCGCGGACGGTAAAGAACTGGTCGCATAAGAGGCGACGGGCGCGGGGACCGAGCAACTAGAAGGTTGGATGCTGCGGTATCTGGTGACGCAATCGGCGCTGCCCATGCCGCGCGTCATCCACACATACGATACGCTCCTTCGGCGAACTGGCTCGCGAGGGGAGCTCGATCAGTCACGGCATCGGGCAGGGCTGTATCACCGGCAACGTCGTCTAGGCTCCGGTCAACCTGCCGATCCGCCCACCCGATGCAGAGGCCCTCCCCATGGTGTTTGATTCGCTGAAAGAAGAACGCCTTTTGCCGGGTGGGTCGTTCGGCATCAATGTAGCAGTCGTAATGCGTCTCGCTCAGAAGCCTCGTCCCGGCCATACCATCGTGACCGGCCTCTATGACGGCGGCCCGAGTAATCAGTCCGAGCTGTTCAACTCGGAATTCCTTGGGGAAAAAGACCCGCCCGCGCCGGACTGTTTGTACGTGGCGGTCGCAAACTACCGGTAACGTTTTTCCAGCATCTCAAACACGGCCCGCAGAGACTGTGCTTCGCCGCCGACAGGTCGTCCGGGACGTGGCGAAGTGTTCCACGCCATAATGTCGAAATGCGCCCAGGGCGTCTCTTCGCTGACGAACTCCTGTAGATACAGCGCCGCCGTGATGGCGCCGCCGAACCCGCCTTCGGATACGTTGTTGATATCGGCCACCTTGCTGTCGAGCAACTTGCGGTAAGGCTGCCAGAGGGGCAGGCGCCACAACGGATCTTGTACCGTGGCCGCAGCTTGTTCGAGATCACCTGCGAGCCCTTCGTCATTGCAGAACATCGCCGCCAGTTCGATGCCGACCGCGACCCGCGCCGCACCCGTCAGCGTCGCAAAATCGACGATCATGTCAGGTTTCTCCGAGTCGGCCGCGGCCAGCGCATCGCACATTACCAGGCGCCCTTCGGCGTCGGTGTTGCCGATTTCGACCGTGATTCCCTTGCGGGTCTTGATCACGTCCAGCGGGCGTATTGCGTTACCGGCCACGTTGTTTTCCACCGCCGGCACCAACATGCGAAGCCGAACCGGCAGTTTCAATGCCATAATAAGGCTGGCAAGGCCCAACGCATGCGCGCCGCCGCCCATGTCCTTTTTCATCCTCAGCATCCCGGCCGCCGGTTTGAGGTCGAGCCCTCCGGTGTCGAAGCACACGCCCTTGCCCACGATCGACACTCTGGGGTCCGATTTCTTCCCCCATCGTAAATCGATCAGCCTAGGCGGATCATCGCTCGCCCTGCCGACCGCATGAATGGTCGGAAACTTCTGTCTCAGCAGCGCATCTCCGGTGATGACTTTAACATCCGCCTTAAACCGTTTGCCAAGCTTGCGCGCCTCCGACGCCAACTGAGACGGCCCCATGTCTTCTGCCGGCGTGTTAATCAGATCGCGAACGAGCGAAATCGCACCCGCCATGGCATTGACTCGCGCCCTGTCGGCGCGAGCCGGCCAGACCAGCGTCGGCAGCTTCCGCGATTTTCCGGACTTGTAGGTATCGAACTTGTATCCGCCGAGAGCCCAACCGGTCGCCGCGGCGGTTGCGCCCGCGGCCCCCATACGGGCGTCGATCCGGTAACTGCCCGTGGGCAGGCTCGTCGGCAGGCTGGCGTAATCCCACATGCCGTCGTGGTTTTCGACGCCCAGAAGAACCCGCGATAACGCACCGTTCGCTGCGGATACCAGGCTGATCTGCCCCGGCTTCGCCCTGAAACCCGATGATTTCACCCATGCCTGAATATCTTTGGGTTCTCTCCCAAGCCATGCCTCGAAGACCGCGGTTTCAATCGGGGTCACGGGAATAGTTTTCGGGTCTGTTTTCGATTTGAAACTGGCGGTCACACTACGCTCCCGGTTATCCGGTTCCAAATATAGCGATTGTCCGGCGTTGTACTAGGGGCAGGAGTACTTGGTCCCGCGGCTTTACCGGCAACCGGGGATCGGTAAAGCTGGCCGGATATAGAGTTTATGGGCAAAAATTCGGCAATTACGGTGCCGTTACCCTTCGGAGGCAGCATCTGGTCCGTGACGAATGGGCCCAAGAGGATTGACCCGCAGATTATCGTGCTGGGCAAATATTAAGGGCAGAGGCCTGTTTTGCGCCCTCGGTATTCGCGACAGCGTTGTCGTTGGCGGCAACAATTGTAAACATCCGTTAGGGATATCCAAAAAATCTCAATATTTCATTAAGGATTAGGGTTTACCAAAGGTTACTAAACTCGGTCGCGACAATGTCCTCGAATGCCGGATCGCTCGTCATCAGGCCCATGTCTCGGCAAAACGCATTCATACCCGTGACAAAGTCGGGCGTAATTGACGCATCGTAAAACGGCAGGTCGCGTTCCACTACCTGGGCGATCAGCGCGGTTTCGGCTTCGGGAAAGCTTTTACGCCCCACCTCGGTCGCCAGGCCGACATCTCTCTTCATCGCCTTCTGCACGTTGACGATGGCGCGGACCGCGGCCGCTACAGTGTCAGGCTGTTCGTCGATCATCGTCTGCGTTGTCGCAAAAACCGGCTGGGTAAAATTGAATGACGCCGCCGGCCCCACACCGCGACGGGGATCGAGCACGATCTTACCAACGCCCTTGGTCACCGCGACTTCCGCCCCCATGCCATTGGCCCAGAATGCGTCGATCTTTCCGTCCTCGAGCGCGGCAGCAGCGGTCACGCCGAACGAAACGCCTGGTACAACAGTGCCGGGAATAGGTGCAATGTTCACGTCCTTGTCCGGATCGATACCTTCTTCTTTCAACAGAGCGCGCAAGCCCAGATCGACCCATGGCGCCGCACCGATGTTCAGTCCCTTAAGGGCCTGCGCATCACCCAGCGCTATATTCAGGTCCTTCCGCGCAACAAGGAACCAGTACATGCCCTGCGACAGGGCGCAGACCAGTTTCGCGCCCTCCCATTCCGGAAATCCAGCAAGTGTCGAATGCGCGGACCCGCCAACGAAATCGACCTTGCCGTCGCGCAACGCCTTATTGGCATCGTCAACGGGGAAGATCAGCTCGTAGGTCATGTCGAGACCTTCTTTTTCGAAGAAACCAAGCTCTACCGCGGCAGGCGCCGGCAGGTAGGAATTCGAAATCAGGTCGGGAACGGCGATTTTCATGAGTCTGTTTCCTTATTTTACTCTGTCAGCCTTGGCTGAAATCCAGGCCTTTTTGGACGCCCGAACGGGCGCCGATTTCTTCGTACCAACGATCTATGTTGGGGCACTCCACTGTGAACTGGGGAACCACCGCCTTGGCTCGGTAGACGACGGGGTAAAACGCAAAATCGGCGATCGAAATCTCGTCGGCGCCGGCGTATTTCTGATCGGCCATCAACCCGTTCCAGTATTTCAGGTAGCGGTTAAACCGTGCGCCGAAATCGTCCACTGTCGGCTGGTGCGGATTTTCCATGCGGCCGATCGTAAGTATCGCCATCAGCACTCCAGTCATATCGGTCGCGATCGACATGGTGTTGCGCCAGAAAATCATATCCGTCGCCAGATGATCAGGCATGAACTTACCGGTTTTCGTGGCGAGATAGGTCAGTATCGTCATTGACTGGGTCAGCGTCATCGGCGTGCCGTCTGGCCCATCCGGATCGATAATCGTGGGGATCAGACCCATCGGATTCAGCGCCAGGTACTCTTCAGATTTGTTCGCACCCTCCAACAGGTTCACCGGATGCAGCGTGTAATCCAGCCCAGTCTCATCCAACATAATCTTGGCGCGCAGTCCATTCGACGTCGGCGCCGCGTACAGGTCGATCATGTCATCCTCCCAATCGATGTATCGTTCGCCGATTGATTAACATGTTTGAAAACGGCGGGCGAGACATCCGCGATCTAGGCGGTTGGTTCTAGCCGACACCTTCCTCCGCCGCTTCCAGTTCGTGATGCGCAATGAGCCAGGCTTCCTCGGCCTCTGCCAGTTGCTGCGATATCCAGCCAAGATCTTTCTGCATGCAAACGAGCGCATCCGCAGACCCTTCATAAAGTTCAGGATCGGCCATTTTCTGCTCGATCTCCGCCTTGTCGGCGGCGAGTTTCTCCATATGCTTTTCCAGCCGCGTGACCTGCTTGCGTAGGGGTGCCAGCGCCTGACGTTTCTCGGCCGCCTGGCGGCGCTTTTCACGTTTGTCGACAGCCGATACCTCGGATTTTTCAGGCATCTGCGCGGCATTATTTGCGACCGCCTTTTTGCTTCCGCCAAGAAGCAGCGCTTTGTATTCGTCCAGATTACCGTCATAGGCCGTCACCCCGCCATCGGCGACCAACCAGAACCGGTCTGCGGTGAGTTCTAGGACATGTGGATCGTGACTAACGATCACCACCGCACCGGCAAAACCGTTGATTGCCTGGATCAGCGCTTGGCGGGAATCGACGTCAAGATGGTTAGTTGGTTCGTCTAACAGCAGGATATGCGGTGCGTCGCAAGTCATCAGTGCAAAGAGCAGCCGCGCTTTTTCACCACCCGACAGGTTCGCGATCCTGGTGTCGGCCCGCTGCTGGCTGAACCCGAACCGCCCCAGCTGGCTGCGCAGCTGTTCGTCGCGGTCATCGGGACGTTTTCGCCCTAACTCAATTACCGGTGTCGCGTCCACATCCAATTCGTCGGTCTGGTGCTGGGCGAAATAACCAACCCTTAGCTTGGGCGCGGCCGTGACCGTGCCTAAGATTGTCGGCAAGCGCCCGGCCAGCAGCCGGATGAGCGTCGATTTGCCGTTTCCGTTGGCACCGATCAATGCAATGCGATCGTCTTCGTCGAGCCGGAGGGACAGGTTTTTCAGCACCGGTGTACCGGCATAACCGACTGCGGCGTTGAGGACGCTGAACAGCGGCGGCGCAAGCGGTGGGTCAGGGTCGGGGAAATTGAAGGTGACCGGCGGGCCATCGGAAAATTCCGGTATCGGTTCCATCCTTTCCAGCATCTTAATCCGCGATTGGGCCTGCTTCGCCTTGGTCGCTTTGTATCGAAAACGGTCGACGAATTTCTGTATGTGCGCGCGCTGCGCGTCCTGCTTTGAGCGCGCGCGCGCGTTCTGTTCCAATCGCATCCGTCGCGAGGCTTCGAATCGGTCGTAACCGCCCTGATAGAGCGTAAGCCGGCCGTTTTCGAGGTGGACGATTTCCTGTACGACCCGGTTCAGCAGGCCGCGATCGTGGCTGACGATCACGATTGTACCGTCGTATCGGCGGAGATATTCCTCCAGCCACAATGCGGCTTCGAGGTCGAGATGGTTGGTCGGTTCGTCGAGCAGCAGCAGGTCGGGTTTCATGAAAAGTAGCGATGCCAGCATCACCCGCATGCGCCAGCCGCCTGAAAATTCATTTAACGATCTTCGTTGCGACGCCTCGTCGAAACCCAAGCCTGCGAGAATACGCGCGGCCCGCGACCGGGCGCTATGCGCCTCCTTTTCAGTCAACCGCTCTTGAATTGCTGCAATCCGATCGGGATCGGTCGCTGTTTCGGCCTCGGCCCTCAATCCCAGCAGCTCGGTATCTGCGGCCACTACCGCATCTACCAGCGAGCCGGTACCTTCCGGCGCTTCCTGCCGGGTGACCCCGATGCGCCAGCGTGACGGTAAGGTTATAAATCCGCCATCTGCCTCCAGCTCTTGCATGATCAGTTTCAGCAGTGTCGTCTTGCCGGTGCCGTTGCGACCCACCAGTCCGACGCGGTGTCCTGCCGGCACTGAAGCCGACGCCCCATCGAACAACACCCTGGGGCCGATCCGGTAGGTGAGATTTTCGATCTGCAACATGGCGCGCGGTGTGACACGACGCGCCGGTAATTACAACGTTGTATGTGCGAGCTCTGCCGTGCGGGGCGGTAATGCCTCAGCCCAGATCTGCGAACGTGTGGTTCAAACAGCCAGTCGCTGGCAGGTATGCAATCCCGTATATGGATTGTCGATCTCAAAGGCCGAAAGATACGCCAGATACATCGACGTACTCCGATCGGGTCTGGGCATTCCGGACTGACAACGCCCTCTCGACGACGCACTCGGACCACCGTTAAAATCCCTCAACATATCAAGGAGCAGACAAACATGGCCGCAAACGGGCGCATCGACGTACACCATCACGTTCTGCCGGAATTTTACATCAAGGCTCAGAAGGGCGCCGGGATCCGCGGCACGGCTTATCGCGGTTTTCCTGAATGGACACCGTCACACAGCATGTCGGTGATGGACAACGAAAATATCGCAGCCGCGATCCTGTCATTCACGTCACCAGGGATATGGTTCGGCGACATCGCGCAGACGAGAGATCTGGCGCGGCAATGCAACGATTACCTTGCCGGTCTGACGGCAGACCATTCAGGCCGGCTCGGAGGCTTCGCGTCCCTTCCGCTACCCGATATCGACGCCTCGATCGAAGAGTGCAGCCGGGCACTGGACGATCTGGAACTGGACGGCATCACTTTGCTGACCAGTATCGACGAAAAATATATCGGCCATCCCGATTTCGAGCCGCTTTATTTGGAACTGAACAGACGTGAGGCTGTCGTTTTCATCCATCCATGCTATCCGCCCGGGACCGAAGCCAACGGATGGGATATTCCCCGCATGCTGATCGACTATCCCTTCGAAACCACACGCGTCGCCGTCAACCTAATCCTACAAGGTGTAGTGCAGAGATATCCGAACATAAAGTTTATCCTGTCCCATTCCGGCGGCACGCTGCCCTTCCTCGCCCACCGGATCGCGATCTTCGACAAGGACATGCCGTTCCGCGATAACTATCCCGAAGGCGCGCTGTGTTATTTCAGGCACTTCTGGTTCGACACAGCATTATCCGGGGACGCCATCCCGCTTGCGGGCCTGACGGGTATCGCCGACAAATCCCGGATCCTTTTCGGCACGGATTACCCCTATATCTCCACCGAAAAGGTGACGGAGGAGTGCGACGGGTTCGACGCCTGGGACGGGTTTACCGACGCTGAACGCGCCGCAGTGAACCGCGGAAATGCCGAAACGTTGTTCCCCAGATTCGCTAGCTAGGCGATTAATTGCGCTCCACCGCCAGCTTGGCGGCGATATCTTCTACCAATGTCTTTTTCGACACTTCCCCAAAGCCTGACTTT
>DKQG01000044.1:0-28074 GCA_002471575.1 Alphaproteobacteria bacterium UBA7314
TGAAACGATGGATATTCACCTAATTGTCAAACTGAAGTCCTCATACGAAGCGTGGCATGAATTGTTTATTAATGACGCGGAGAACCGATCAAAGATTTGTGATGAGAGTAGGACCCTTGTTGGAAAAGCGGATGATGCAACCGCTCTGGTCACCCTGTTCAACGTGGATATGCAAGCGATGGCAGCAATGATGGAAGATCCGGACTTCCAGAAACTCACTGAGGATTATGTGATAGAACATATTCCATATTCGCTCACTCCCCTGGCACCCCCCGCATAACCACTCTTCATCCTGTTTGAAGAAACAAGACCTCGATCATTCAATTGATTGGGGTCCTTTCTTATTTGAGACCAAACCTTTGTAATGCTCAAGAAAGGGTATCTGAATGGTGTGTCGAGCGGGTCTAATTCTGCAGTGTACCGAACTCGGATGTTCTGACACCATTTCGGTATTAGATACCCAACCGCCGAACCAGCGAGGGAGGCATTATGGTGTATGAGGAATGCGTGATCTCGGACGATTTTTATTGCGTAACTGACACATGAATCGGTTGAAGATGATTTTTCACGAGTTATTTGCTGCCTATGCGGTGCTGCTCGTTTTTTTTGCGGTCACCTTAATCCTCACTTATCTGAACATTTCCCAAGTCTGGGAACCGTTCGTGCTTGAGCACCTTACTCACCAAGATCTGACTACGGCGGAGTAGAGGATGCGCGTTGTGGATGCTCACAGAGACCCTTTTCACGACATAACTCTGCCTTTTAATTTTAGGCGACCACGAGGGTGTATAATGCCAAAACCTCAAAAAAACGTTCTTGGAACAATTTTGGAAGTGTGCGGAACAGACCCAATTACAGGTTATTTTAGAGACGGATGCTGCAACACGGGCGATGGTGATGTGGGCACTCACACAGTTTGCGCGGTTGTAGATGACCGATTCCTTGAGTTCTCTATGAGCAAGGGAAATGATTTGGTTACACCTCGACCAGAATACGGGTTCGAGGGTTTAAAGAATGGAGACTGCTGGTGCCTTTGCGCCGTACGCTGGGAAGAAGCACGTCGAGCAGGGTGCGCACCTCGCGTCAAAATTACCTCGACCAATATCAAGACACTCAAGTATGTGCGTTTGCAGGATCTCAAAGACCACCAAATTGACTTGAATTGAGACAGAACCTGACCTTGTGTCACGAATGCCGGTCAAGCGTTGATGAACGAGAGGGGCGCTGGATTATTCTCGGTGAGAAACCGGATGGATTTGAGTGGGCCTTCATGTGCATCCAATGCATTCGAGACTGGCGTCAAAGAGGATTGGAGAGAGAAGGTCACTCTCCAGAGCACGTTATTGCAATTTTGAACAGCGAATACCCTCGATAAAGACCGGCAATTCTCCTTGCGAACTCCATTTGCGGGTTGATTGCGTACTTCCTATTGTGACTAGGATTTTCTCGAGGACATGGAAACGGGAAAGACCCTGTTCACCCCTAAGTTTGCGGGATCTTTTCTTGTTTGTGGAAGACCCTTTTAAATACACAACAAAGGTAATCAGGTGATCAACGATGTGATCACCGCGCAGATCATCGAACTACGGAATGCGAAGAACTCGATTCGGGACATCGCATCGGAAGTAGGTGTCAGTCGAGGAACGGTATCCAACGTCCTCAAGGCAGTGTAAGGGAGATAGATAAATGAGAGTGTTGAGTGTCCTGGAAGGTGCAGAGGTTGTAATCGCAGACCTAGAAGTAAATCTCGGTGATCAGACGCATTCATCACCCACTCTCTGTGTTCGATACGAGGGCAACATCATTCCCCTCAGTACACCTGATGCACGTCCGATCCTGATGAAATCCGAAAACGCGATCAAAATTACTTAAACTCGACGCAGAAACCTCTAGATCGCTTTTGCTTATCTGTTACTCTGGTCCCGATCCCAAACGAATGTTTGGATCGGAATAGTAACGACCTAATCGTTCTGGTGTAGCAACGACCTTACACGTTCTACCTTCCGTATCCCGACATTCTCTTTGCGGATCGCTTTAAAGCGATTTTGGAAAGGGAATTCCTATGACTACGCAAATCTACAAAGACCTCTCACTCATTTTCGGACCTCCTTGCGGAGATTTCTTCGCAGAAGTTGTTTCCCAGTCAAAGACAAGCGGAGAGTCTAGAAGCAAAATTTACGAGGATTTGCTTTTCGACATAATTAGGGGAGTCGAGGCACGCGGTTTCTTCGATGAAATTCTAACTAAGATCGTCGGAGAAGACCTGCAGGTTGGAGACACGTTTCGAACAAGACAGATGTTTAATACTGCACGTCCAGATCTAGAGAAACTCGTCACTAAGTCAGAGGACCCGATCTCCGTCCCAGTCTTAATGTTTTACACCTCACGATTCCTCTCGCCAGACGGCAATCCCATTAAGACCACCCTTACCACCGACCACCTCGATGCGTTGGCGGCGGTATTAGGGCACACATTGAAACTGGATTGGGTTCAGTCAATCGCTGCGCACCATTCGCAGGCGGCATAACGCCGAACCAATAGGTGGGTTCGGGAAATTTCCTGAACCCACCATTGCCGCAAATAAGAAACACACTGAGGAATTGAAATGACTTACGAGTCCAATGGCGAGACCAAACCAAACTTCCGTTCTGTGGAATTCACAATGTTGGGATACCGCGTCTGTGCGCGTGTACCCAGGCGAGAGTCTTTAAATCCAATCGGGCAATTCTATGCCGCCAACCATGACTGCCGGGTCCTCGAGGATTATCTCGTTGAGTATTTGCGCAGACCCGCCCCCAAACCACATGTCTACAAGTTGAAGGCACATCCACCGATGACCATAACGGAAATAACGCCAACAAACGTCACCTCGTTATGGGATGAGGCACGCATCCGTGGGAAAGTTGTGATCCCTTGATTTAATCTTCTGTCCAAAAAAGGGGGTCTAATTTCGTCAAATTAGACCCTCAGTTCACCTTGCGTTTTTACCCCAAAAATTTAGTCCAACAGATGGTCGATTTTTGAACAGTGAAACGGAGACTGAATGACTTACGATGGATTCTCGGAGATAGTAATCGAGGGTTATCTTAGAACCTATCACATTAAAGAGACGATGAAGGAGCCAGGTCGATCCTTCGATGAAGTCTGGAAGATGACAGGAATGAAGGATTGGTTCGAATGGGTAGAGGATGTTAACGAATGAAGTTCATGTTGGTCGTTCTGATTACCATGGGGTCACCAGTGATCGGAGAAGAGTCAAAAACCTTCGAACTTAGGATTCCTCAAGAGAGTAAAGAACAATGTCTCAGGTCTGCAAAAACGTTTCGGTTCTCACTACCTGTGATTTCCATGGAAACGCGATGTGAACCCAGGCGAGATGACGAAGAACCAGCGATGAAGGAAATCTGAATAGGAAAGTCTGACAGGTATCTTCCCTTTGGGACGGATCATCTATTTGATCATTCGATATTCACTCCGAGCATTTTCCCTGGCATTCAAACTGGTGATCATATTCGCGTTAGGGGTCGCAGGATTTATTTGACTTTATGCACTGTTAATTTCCTCATAGGACTCCCCCGTCTAATACCTCTTTGATAGTCATGGATCATGACTACCACCAAGACCCCGATAACCATCAGAACAATCTCAGACCTTGCAGAGTCGGGAATGACCCTTGGGCTCCACTGTCTCGAGTGCAATCGGTGGGGTGAGGTCATCCCTAAAGAATGGTTGGATGCGGGGAAACCTAATGTGAATTACGTCCAACAGAGGTTTAAATGCAGTCAGTGTGGTGCTCGTGCCGACAAACAACTGCGATCATCACCGACAGGGTTCTCGACCAAAAGTGCATATAAAGGAATGGAACTGTCACCCAGTTAACGCAAGTTCATTCCAATACGACACAATTGATGTTCATGAAAGACGAACTGGATCGCGTGTCGGTGACAATATCAGAACAGGAAAAGGACCGGGTTTCCCGGCTTTTTACCCGCGCCTGCGAACTGGAAGTCGCGTTTTTTGAGAGCTTCCACCCGCGGCCCTGACTCAGCAATTCGGGCGCTGTATACTCCGCGCCGAAAATTCCTATTCCACCATCATCAATCGGCCCCGGAGGGGCAACCAAGGGAGATAACAAGATGGCGTCGCTAGACCTCAAAGATCCGAGCCTTTTCCGTGAAGCCTGCTACATCAACGGCCGGTGGGTCGGCGCAGGGTCCAACGAGACCATCGACGTCACTAACCCGGCGACCGGCGAAACGCTAGGCACGATCCCGAAAATGGGAGCTGACGAAACCCGAGAGGCGATCGAGGCGGCGAACGAGGCCTATCCCGCCTGGCGCGCCAAGACGGCAAAGGAACGCGCCGCGATCCTTCGCAAGTGGTTCGATCTGATGATGGAAAATCAGGAAGATCTCGCCCGCATGATGACGGCGGAGCAGGGCAAGCCGCTTAAGGAGTCCATGGGTGAGATAGTTTACGCTGCGTCGTTCATCGAATGGTTCGCGGAAGAAGGTAAACGCATCTACGGAGATACCATCCCGCAGCATGCGCCGGGCAAGCGGATCGTCGTCACCAAGGAACCCATCGGTGTCTGTGCGGCGATCACGCCTTGGAACTTCCCTGCAGCGATGATCACGAGGAAATGCGGACCGGCGCTCGCCGCCGGCTGCACCATGGTTCTTAAGCCCGCGACTGCGACGCCTTATTCTGCGCTGGCGCTGGCCGAGCTCGGCGAACGCGCCGGCATTCCCGCGGGCGTATTTAGCGTGGTGACCGGATCGTCCGGTGCCATCGGCGGCGAAATGACATCGAACCCGACTGTGCGCAAGCTGACCTTTACGGGCTCGACCGAGATCGGCAAGCTGCTAATGGAACAATGCGCGGGGACGGTGAAAAAGACGTCGATGGAGCTTGGCGGCAACGCGCCGTTCATCGTCTTCAACGACGCTGATTTGGACGAAGCGGTGCAGGGTGCGATGGTGTCGAAGTTCCGCAACACCGGACAGACCTGCGTCTGTGCCAACCGCCTGCTGGTTCAAGAGGGTGTCTACGAGGAATTCTCCGCGAAACTAGCCGCTGCGGTCGAGGAGATGCGCGTTGGTGACGGGCTGCAGGGCGAAACCGAGCAGGGCCCCATGATCGACATGGCGGCAGTCGAAAAAGTCGAGGAGCATATCGAGGACGCGGTCGCGAAAGGCGCCAAGGTGATTTCGGGCGGTTCGCGCCACGATCTTGGCGGTACGTTCTTTCAGCCCACCGTGTTGGCGGAAGTGAATACCGATATGAAGGTGACCAGGGAAGAAACCTTCGGCCCGGTCGCGCCGCTCTATCGTTTCGAGACAGAGGAACAGGCGCTGGAGATGGCCAACGATACCGAATTCGGCCTCGCCGCCTATTTCTACAGCCGCGATATCGGCCGTATCTGGCGGGTGATGGAGGGTCTGGAATACGGCATTGTCGGCGTAAACGAGGGGATTATTTCCACCGAAGTGGCGCCGTTCGGCGGCATGAAGGAATCAGGCACCGGCCGCGAAGGCTCCAAATACGGGATCGAGGACTACCTCGAAATCAAGTACGGCCTTATCGGTGGGATCGGGGCGTAAGCCTCCCCGCGATGAGCGGCCCGGGAACAAGAACTTTTGAGAGGCGGACGCGATGTCCAGTTACGACTATGATCTGTTTGTTATCGGCGCCGGGTCCGGCGGGGTGCGTGCATCGCGGATGTCCGCGTCCCACGGAGCGAAAGTGGCGGTTGCGGAAGAACGCTTTCTCGGCGGCACCTGCGTCAATGTCGGCTGTATCCCGAAGAAGCTGTTCTCCTACGGATCGCACTATCCTCACTACACGCACGAGGCCGCCGCCTATGGGTGGGACTTCGCAAAACCGACGCTGGACTGGCCGCGACTGATCGAGAACAAAAACAAGGAGGTCGAGCGGCTCAACGGCATTTACCGGAACCTACTGAACAATGCCGGGGTAAGGCTGTATGAGGCGCGCGCAACACTGATCGACGCCCATACGCTAGACGTCGGCGGGGATCGGATAACGGCCGACAAGATCTTGATCGCGACCGGAGGCAAGCCGTCGCGCGACGATGTGCCGGGGACGGAACATGCCATTGTGTCCGACGACGCGTTTTATCTGAAAGAACTGCCTAATCGGGCGCTGGTGGTCGGCGGCGGGTATATCGCGGTTGAGTTCGCCGGCATCTTCAACGGCTACGGCGCCGATACGACGCTGATATACCGCCGCGACATGATCCTGCGCGGCTTTGACATCGACGTCCGCAAGCACCTCGCGGCCGAGATGGAAAAGAAGGGCATCGGGTTCAAGTGGAATACCGTGATCAAGCGGATCGACAAGGTCGAAGGCGGACTAGACGTCACGTTCGATGACGAAACCACGCAGCAGTACGACCAGGTGCTGTACGCGATCGGCCGCATCCCCAACACGTCCAACATGGGCTTGGAAGAGGTCGGGATTGAGATGACTGGCAGCGGCGCTATTGTCGTCGACGACTATTACCAGAGCAGCGTCGACAACATCTATGCGCTCGGTGACATTATCGACCGCTATCAGTTGACGCCGGTCGCCATCGGCGAGGCGATGAAACTTGCCTCCAACCTGTTCAAGGGCACCAACGACAAAATGGACTATGCCGATATCCCGACGGCGGTGTTTTCGGATCCGCCCATCGGGACGGTGGGGCTGACGGAAGAGGACGCGCGGGCCAAGTACGACGATGTTGAAATCTACCGGTCGACGTTTCGCGCCCTGAAAGACACGCTGACCGGCTCGTCGGAGCAAACGATGATGAAACTAATCGTCGACAAGGCGTCGGATCGGGTTGTCGGGTGCCACATGGTCGGTCCCGATGCGGGAGAGATTACGCAGGGTATGGGTATCGCGTTGAAATGCGGGGCAACCAAGGCCCAATTCGATGCGACGGTCGGCATTCACCCGACGGCGGCCGAAGAATTTGTCACGATGCGCGAGCCCGTTCCGGAACCGGAGGCCGCTGCAGTGGCGGGATAGTCAGAGTTTCGCGGGGTCGATTTCCGACGTTTCGGTTGGTGCGGAACCGCGTGCGCGTCTGGCCGGCAGGATAATCGGCGCCGTCCTAACCAGCCCGGGGGCTGTTTTTATTTCCCGCTTGCCGCCATGGAGCTGCATCAGCGCCTTCGTGATCGATACGCTGAGCCGCGTGCCTTTGTGCTTTTCGACAGGCTGTTGTCGGCCTGCTCTAAGGGTTCGAAAATCGCGATGACTTACTCGCTCGTCATCGCGATACCGATACCGATACCGGTATTGGTAATAGAAATTTCTAGTTCGTCACTGTTCCGTTCAACCGTCGCCAAGTACACGCCGCCTTCGTCGGTAAAATTGGTGGCGTTCAGCAGTATTTTATCTGGGACCCATTGGTTCGGGGCGTCTCCAGTGTTTTCACTTCCCCCGGTTCTCAGCAATTCCGGTTAATCCCCGCCTTATTCCTGCTGTATGCGGCAATGTAGGCCAAGGCGTGGTTTTGCTGGAAAAAGCGGGATAAACCGCGTATACGCGACCCTCCAAACGAGATTGATTGAGTGAGGATGGCCATGTCGGGGAACTGGTTGCCCGAAAGCTGGCGAAACAAGCCTGTCGTTCAGGTTCCTGAATATCCGGATTCCGATGCCCTGGAGGCTGCGGAAAACAAGCTGCGAAACTATCCGCCGCTGGTGTTTGCCGGTGAGGCGCGCAAGCTGCGTGCCCAGCTTGCCGACGTGGCGGAAGGCAAGGCCTTTTTGCTGCAGGGCGGGGACTGCGCCGAGAGTTTCGCGGAATTCCACCCCAATAATATCCGGGATACCTTTCGCGTATTGCTGCAGATGGCGGTAGTGCTGACGTTCGCATCAGGCAAACCAGTGGTAAAGGTTGGCCGCCTGGCAGGACAGTTTGCCAAACCCCGGTCTTCAGACGTGGAGGAACAGAACGGGGTGACTTTGCCTAGCTATCGGGGGGACATGGTCAATGACATGACGTTTTCCGAAGCCAGCCGCGTTCCGGATCCCGAACGCATGGTACAGGTGTACAACCAGTCGGCATCGACGCTGAATTTGCTGCGGGCGTTTGCTCAGGGCGGGTACGCCGATCTTCAAGAGGTCCATCGCTGGAACCTCGAATTCGTGTCTTCCGGCGAGCAGGCGAAAAAATACGCTGAGCTGGCCGATCGCATCGATGAAGCGATGACCTTCATGGCGGCCTGCGGGCTGACGCCGGATGCGGCACCGCAGCTGCGCGAAACTGATTTCTATACCAGTCACGAGGCATTGCTACTGGGGTACGAAGAGGCCATGACCCGCGTGGATTCGACCTCCGGTGCCTGGTACAACACGTCGGCGCATATGCTGTGGATCGGTGACAGGACCCGCCAACTCGATAGTGGGCACGTCGAATTCATGCGCGGTATAGCGAACCCGATTGGCCTGAAGACCGGGCCGTCCCAGACGCCTGACGATCTGCTGAAACTGATTGACCAGCTGAACCCGGACAATGATCCAGGGCGCCTAGTTCTGATCAGCCGGATGGGGCACCAAAAGGTTGAAGAAAAGCTGCCGGACCTCGTGCGTGCGGTTTCGCGGGAAGGAAAGAAAATTGTCTGGACCTGCGATCCAATGCACGGCAACACGATCAAAGCGCAAAGCGGTTACAAGACACGGCCGTTTGACCATATTCTTCGAGAAGTGCAGGGGTTCTTCGCAGTCCACGATGCCGAAGGGACCCATGCCGGCGGCGTTCACATCGAGCTGACCGGCCAGAACGTGACCGAGTGCACAGGCGGCGCGCAGGCGATCACCGACGAGGGTTTGTCGGACCGCTATCACACCCATTGCGACCCGCGGTTGAACGCTTCCCAGTCACTTGAGCTGGCGTTCCTAGTCGGCGAACACCTGAAAGCCAAACGCGATCAAGACCGCCAAGATGACACGGCAAGAGAGGCTGCCGAATAGACTGGACGGACCCGCTGCCCTCATGACAGACACGCTAAAAATAGCGCTGGCTCAGTTAAACCCTGTCGTTGGCGATATCCCCGGTAACGTCGAAAAACTGCGCGAGGCCCGAGCCCGTGCAGCGGAAACCGGCGCCGACCTGGTGGTCACCAGCGAACTGGTGGTCTGTGGTTATCCGCCGGAAGATTTGGTTTTCCGGCCCATCGTCAGCGAAACGGTGGAGCGCGAAATAGAAGCATTGGCGGCTGAGACGGCTGATGGCGGTCCCGCCATGCTGGTCGGAGCGCCGTTGCGCGAGGACGGTAAACTCTACAACGCCGCGATGTTGCTGGATGGTGGGAAAATCGTAGCGGTTCGCTTCAAACACGACTTGCCGAATTACGGCGTTTTCGATGAGAAACGCGTGTTCAATGCGGGCCCGCTACCGGGACCGGTGAATTTCCGTGGTGTTCGGCTCGGCGTCATGGTGTGTGAGGATATGTGGACCGACGAAGTCGCCGAATGCCTGCAAGAATCGGGTGCGGAGATGCTGGTGGTTCTGAACGGATCCCCTTACCAGCAAGATAAATGGGATACGCGGCTCAACCTCGCGGCCGCGCGAGCGACCGAATGCCGGATGCCGCTGGTGTACGTCAATCAGGTTGGTGGCCAGGACGAACTGGTGTTTGACGGTGCGTCCTTCGTGCTCGGTAAGGATGCATCTCTCCGTCTTCAGGCACCGGCTTGGGAAGAGAGCCTGATATCGACCCAATGGACACGGGACGGCGACAGCTGGGCTTGCGCTGAGGGAGACAAGAACCCGCCGCCGGACGGCGATACCGCGATCTATTCAGCCATGGTGTTGGGGCTTAAGGATTACGTAGAAAAGAGTGGATTTCCCGGCGTAATAATCGGAATGTCTGGTGGCATCGACTCCGCGCTGACAGCGGCGGTGGCGGTCGACGCGTTGGGACCAGACCGGGTGCACTGCGTAATGATGCCGTCACCCTACACATCGAAGGAAAGCCTGGACGACGCAACCGAGGCCTGCCGCCTTCTCGGCGCACGGCTGAATTCGATCTCCATCGAGCCGGCGATGGGGGCATTCGACGAAATGTTTGCCGATGCGTTCGCTGGGACCGAGGCGGATACGACCGAAGAGAACATCCAGTCGCGCTCGCGCGGATTGGCCCTGATGGCGTTGTCCAACAAGACTGGCTCGATGGTAGTGTCGACCGGTAACAAGTCTGAAATGTCGGTCGGCTATGCCACGCTATACGGCGATATGTGCGGAGGGTATTCGGTACTCAAAGACGTCTACAAGACCAAGGTGTTCCAGCTTTGCAATTGGCGTAACCAGAACAAGCCGGTTCAAGTGCTTGGGCCCGATGGCCCGGTGATACCAGAAAACATCATCATCAAACCGCCGACTGCCGAACTGAAGCATGACCAGAAAGACGAAGACAGCCTGCCCCCTTACGATCAGCTCGACGCGATGCTCGCCGGGCTGAACGAGGAAGATCGGAGCATCGACGACGTCGTTGCTGACGGTTATGACCGCGCCCTGGTTCTTCGTGTCTGGCGGATGCTTCTGGGCGCGGAATACAAACGCCGACAGGCGCCGCCGGGGGTAAAAATCACCGGCCGGTCGTTCGGCCGCGACCGCCGCTATCCGATAGTAAATGCGTTCCGCGGGAAATCTTAAGCCTCGCCGGCGCGTGTCCGCATAAGCGTCCGTCCAGGTTTCCATAATCGTTTACGCATCCGGTGGACTCTGATAGGAATTCCCGGCTTTTAACGGGAAAAAAGGCGGAACATCAGAGCCATGGCGGACGACAACCGCATCTACTTGTTCGATTCGACGTTGCGAGACGGCGCGCAGACGCAGGGCGTAGATTTTTCCGTTGCCGATAAGACCGCCATCGCCCGCGCGTTGGACGGGCTTGGCATCGATTATATCGAAGGCGGCTGGCCGGGCGCCAACCCGACGGACGATGCTTTTTTCCGTGATCCGCCGAAGCTTAAACTGGCGAAGTTCACGGCCTTTGGGATGACGCGGCGGCCAGGCCGGTCGGTCGAAAACGATCCCGGGCTTGCTGCCCTGTTCGATGCCGATCCCAGTGCCGTCTGCATGGTCGGCAAAACCTGGAACTATCATGTCGATGTCGCGCTGGAGATTCCGCGAGAAGAAAACGTGGAGATGATTTCCGATTCCATCGCCTACGGCAAACGGCGGGTCGGAGAGGTCCTGTTCGATGCCGAGCACTTTTTCGACGGTTACAAAGCGAGCCCCGAATACGCACTGTCTTGCGTGAAAGCGGCCTATGAGGCCGGTGCCCGGTGGGTTGTCCTGTGCGACACAAACGGCGGTACGCTGCCGCACGAGATCGACCGGATTATCCGTGACGTCGCGGAACATGTGCCGGGAACGCATCTTGGCATCCATTGCCATAACGATACCGAAAACGCGGTCGCCAATTCGCTAGCCGCGGTAAATGCGGGCGCGCGCCAGATCCAGGGAACTCTAAACGGGCTAGGCGAGCGTTGCGGCAACGCCAACCTGACGTCCATCATCCCCAACCTAATGCTGAAAATGGGCTTCGACACGGGACTGGGGGACTACGAGCTAAAACAGTTGACCCACGTCTCGCGCATATTGGACGAGCGGCTAAACCGGCCGCCGTCGCGAAACGCCGCCTATGTGGGTGAATCCGCGTTTGCGCACAAGGGTGGTTTGCATGTCTCCGCCGTCGAAAAGGACCCGGCGACCTACGAACATGTCGATCCGTCGCGGGTCGGCAACGAACGGCGTATCGTGGTGTCTGACCAATCCGGGCGGTCCAATATCCTGGCGCGGTTCCGTGAAATCGGGATGGAGATCGATGCCAAGCATCCCAAGGTGCCTCGTCTGCTGGAACTAGTAAAAGAACGCGAGTTTGAGGGCTATGCCTATGACGGTGCGGAGGCAAGCTTCGAACTTCTTGCTCGCCGTTCACTGGAAGACGTGCCGGAATATTACAAGCTGCATTCCTTCCGGGTTCTCGACGAACGCCGCTGGAATGCGCGTGGTGAACTGGTGACCGTGTCGGAGGCGACGGTGAAGGTCGATGTCGGCAATCTTAATCACATGGCGGTCGCGGAGGGCAACGGCCCGGTCAACGCGCTAGACAACGCGCTGGGCAAGGTGTTGTTGGAAAGCTATCCCGAACTCGAGGACATGCGGCTAGTCGATTACAAGGTGCGTATCCTGACACCCGGCGAGGGTACCGGCGCCATCACACGCGTCATGATCGAGAGTGCCGACGGGCAGGACCGACGCTGGTCCTGCGTCGGGCTGTCGACCAATATCATCGATGCATCCTACAATGCGCTGCAGGATTCGATTTCCTACAAGCTTTACCGCGACGGCGCCAAGGCGGCGTGACGGCGGACCAGGTTCACATGACGGAAGCGACGCCCCCCGCCATTATCTTAGTGCGCCCGACGCTGGGCGAGAACATCGGCGCCGCGGCGCGCGCTATGATGAATTTCGGTCTTTCCGAGATGCGGCTGGTCGAACCCAAAGGAGACTGGCCCAACCAGAAAGCGATCAACACCGCGTCCGGCGCCGAGCGCATTCTCGAGGAAGCCAAGATCCACCACACCACGGGCGCAGCGGTCGCTGACCTTCAGCGTCTTTACGCGACAACAGCGCGCGTGCGTGACATGGAAAAGCCCGTTCTTGCACCGCGTGCCCTCGCGGACACGCTGCACCGGAACAGCGCTAAGGGGGAGAAATCCGGCATACTGTTCGGGCGCGAGGCCAAAGGCCTGCACAACGACGACGTGGCTATTTCGGATGCCATCATCATGGTTCCAGTGAACTCGGAACACCGCTCCATCAACCTTGCGCAGGCGGTACTGTTGATTGGTTATGAATGGTTCCAGCAGACCGCGCCGGAAACGCTGGACGAAGTGACCCGCAAAGGCGGCCAGGCGGCCTCGCTGGACGAGCTGATGGGTTTTTTCGAGCATCTGGAATCGGAACTCGAGGATTGCGGTTTCCTGTTTCCGCCGGAAAAACGCCCGCGGATGGTGCGAAATATCCGCAATATCTTCACCCGTGCGGGTCTCAGCGACCAAGAGGTTAAGACGCTCCGCGGCATCGTGGCAGGGCTGTCACGACCACGTGATAGAAGCCGTTAACACAAGGATCGGCCACTTTGCATTTCTTTTGACATGGCGGGCGCGATGCATATACTCCGCCGCCACTCCCGGGAATGTGGATGGTGCCGCAAACAGGTAGCTTCCCGCCGCCAGCATGGTCTGGAACCGGACTACCGGGACAAATAGAGAGAACAAAGGAGACAGCGCCATGTCGAAACGCGTGCGCTCGAAGTACAAGATAAACCGACGCCTAGGGTGCAACCTCTGGGGTCGTCCGAAAAGCCCTTGGAATACCCGTGAATATGGTCCCGGACAGCACGGACAGCGCCGGCGTAGCAAGATGTCGGATTTCGGTCTGCAGCTGCAGGCGAAGCAGAAGCTGAAGGGTTATTACGGCAACATCACCGAAAAACAGTTCCGCCGCATCTACGGCGAAGCGGTCAAGCGCCGTGGCGATACCGTTGAAGCGCTGATCGGTCTGCTGGAACAGCGGCTCGACGCCGTCGTGTACCGGATGAAATTCGTGCCAACCGTTTTCGCGTCGCGCCAGTTTATCAATCACGGTCACGTCAAGGTCAACGGCGTACGCGTCACCATCCCGTCCTACCGGGTCAAGGAAGGTGACGTGATTGAGGTGCGAGAAAAATCGCGCAATATCCCGATGGTTCTCGAAGCCGGTCAGCTGACCGAACGCGAGGTACCGGAATATATGGAAGTCGATTACGTCAAGATGAAAGGCACGTTCCTGCGGGTACCGGAATTTGCCGACGTGCCTTATCCGGTCCAGATGGAACCCAACCTCGTCATCGAATTCTATTCGCGCTGATCCGTTCCGGATATCGGCGAAAAAGCGCTCAGATCTCGGCCGAAGCGCTTTTTTCTTATCTTCTGCGTCCTAGGAAATCGACCTCGACGCGCTCCAGCACGTAGCCGGCGGGGCAGGTGGCGTCACCGTTCCTGCGCCAGACGATCTCAGTCGTCTTGCGGTCGCCGAACATGCTTTCATTCGCTGCCCGGCAATCGCATTCGACGGTTTGACAGGCGAGCTGCAGTTGCGGCGGGCCCTTTGCCGTATCCCTGCCAACAATGCCGCAGGCGGACAGAGCAAGAAGCGACAGGACAATCATTGCATGACACAGCTGAGAAAGTTCTCGTATGAGAGACATCTTCGTTTGTTGAGCTGGAACTGACGTGTTTTTAGCAGGCGTAATATGACAGGAACTGATGCGTTTGGGAAAATTCGCTTCGTCCACGCGCGCCGGCGAAGGAGAGGAAACCGGCTGCGGCAAAGAATGTGGCAACCCGTCTGAACACGATACGGATTATACGCTGACGGTTACTCTGGATTGGCGAGCTCGACGTTGATTCCGTTGGTGTTGAAATACTCGATCAATTCGCCGGATTCGTACATCTCGCGTACGATATCGCAACCGCCGACGAATTCACCCTTCACGTAGAGCTGGGGGATCGTGGGCCAGTTCGAATAGGCCTTGATGCCTTCGCGGACTTCGCCGTCCTCAAGGACGTTGACCCCTTTGAAAGAGATACCGAGATTGCTGAGAACCTGCACGCAGACCGATGAAAATCCGCATTGCGGAAATACCGGCGTGCCTTTCATGAAAAGAACGACTTCGTTCTCGTCGACTTCGCCTTTAATACGTTCGAGTACGGGATTTTCGCTCATCGCGGCTTTTCCTTTGCGTTGAATGTGACTTCAGGCTTCCTTGGGAGTGCTAGTCTGTAAAGCCAGCGCATGGAGCTCGCCGCCCATGCGTCCTTCCAGTGCCTGGTAGACCATCTGGTGTTGCTGAACGCGGGTCTTACCGGCGAAAGCCCGGGAAACGACAAGTGCTGAGTAATGATCACCGTCTCCCGCTAGGTCTTGGATAGTGACCTCGGCATCAGGAAGACTTTCCTTGATCATGCTTTCGATCGTGCCTGCATCCATCGGCATTGCGTATTCCCTTCGTTCTTCACCCGCGTAAGTTCGCGCCTGCCTTATCTGGCGCTTAGCTTGCCGCCATGTAGTGCGGAAGCCAGTTTTCGTGCACGCTCCCGAGATCTGACAGGGGTATAGAGTTGCCGTCCGCCATGGTCAACACCGTCCCGCCGGTGCGGCCGATCACGCAAACCGGAACGCTCGTGTGCCCGACGGCGGAAACCAGCGCCTCTGCCGATGGCGTGGCGACCAGGTATCGAGCTTGATCTTCGCCGAACCACCAGGCAAGGGGTGGAATGTCAGTCGGTGGTTCACACAATTCCGCGCCGACACTGCCGGCGAGGGCCATTTCCGCAATCGCAACCAGCAACCCGCCATCGGACAGGTCGTGGCAGGCCGTCACTGATCCCATGCCGATCAGAGACCGCACGAAATCACCGTTTCGCCTCTCTGCGGCCAGGTCGACCGGCGGTGGCTGCCCTTCGTCCCGGTCGCCGAGCTGCCGCAGGAACAGCGATCTGCCGAGATGCCCGGCAGTTTCGCCGATCAGGACGATATCCTCATCCGCCGCAGTGAACCCCGACGACACCATCTTCGTATTCACGTCTTCGACCAGGCCCACACCCCCGATGGCGGGCGTCGGCAGAATGCTAGTGCCGCTGGTCTCGTTGTAGAGCGACACGTTGCCGGAAACGACGGGAAAGTCGAGCGCTAGGCAGGCCTCAGCCATACCTTCGATGCACCCTGCGAACTGTCCCATGATTTCCGGCCGTTCCGGGTTGCCGAAATTCATGTTGTCGGTGATGGCGAGCGGCTTCGCCCCCGTCGCCGTCAGGTTTCGCCAGGCTTCAGCAACGGCCTGTCGACCGCCTTCGACCGGGTCGGCAACGCAATAGCGCGGTGTACAGTCCGTGGTGATGGCAAGGCTGCGGTCGGTACCGTGGACCCGGATGACCGCCGCATCGCCGCCGGGGCGCTGGACGGTATCCCCCATTACCATGTGGTCGTACTGTTCCCAGATCCAGCGCCGCGAGCAGAGGTCCGGCGACGCCATTAGGGCCGACAGCGCGTCCGCCGGCGACTGGTCTATGCCTTCCAGCGCATCGGCTGCCGACAGGAAGGGGGAGGGCGGCGTCCGCTCCCACGGGCGTTCGTATTCGGGCGCTTCGGCGACTAACGGCGAAATCGGGATGTTGCATACCACCTCGCCGCCGGATTTAAGTACCAGCCTATTGCTGTCAGTCACGCGACCGATCACCGCGAAATCGAGCTCCCATTTCTCGAAGATCGCTTGGGCCATATCTTCGCATCCCGGCTTCAAGACCATCAGCATGCGTTCCTGGCTTTCGGATAGCATAATCTCGTAGGGCGTCATCGCATCTTCGCGAACCGGCACCAGGTCGAGGTCGAATTCGATACCGACGCCGCCCTTGTCCGACATCTCGACCGACGAGGACGTGAGCCCCGCGGCGCCCATGTCCTGGATGGCGACGATGGCATCGGTGGCCATCAGCTCCAGGCAAGCTTCCAGCAGTAGTTTCTCGGTAAATGGATCGCCGACCTGGACCGTGGGGCGTTTCTCGTCCGAATCGTTGTCGAATTCGGCGGATGCCATGGTCGCGCCGTGTATGCCGTCGCGTCCAGTCTTGGAGCCGACATAGACCACTGGATTTCCGATACCGGCAGCGGCTGAATAGAAAATCTTGTCGGTATCGGCAACGCCCACCGTCATCGCGTTGACTAAGATATTACCGTTATAGCTGGGATCGAAATTCGTCTCGCCGCCGACGGTGGGGATGCCCATACTGTTGCCGTAGCCGCCGATTCCGGCCACCACGCCACCCACTAGATGCCGAGTTTTCGGATGGTCCGGCGAACCGAATCGCAGCGCGTTCATGTTGGCGACGGGGCGTGCGCCCATTGTAAAGACGTCGCGCAGGATACCGCCCACTCCCGTCGCCGCGCCCTGGTACGGTTCGATAAAAGATGGGTGGTTATGGCTTTCCATCTTGAAGATACAGGCCTTGCCGTCGCCGATGTCGATCACGCCAGCATTTTCGCCCGGACCGCAGATGACCCAAGGCGCCTCCGTCGGCAGTTTCTTGAGCCAGAACTTCGACGACTTGTAGGAACAGTGCTCCGACCACATAACGGAAAAGATGCCCAATTCAGTCAGGTTGGGCTCGTGGCCCATGATCGCGATCACGCGGTCGTACTCGTCCGGAGTTAGTCCATGTTCGGCCACGATCTCCGGCGTGATACCACTCATGCCGCCGCCGCCAGCGCCTCGACCAGGCCGTCGAACATCGGGCGGCCGTCGGTGCCGCCCAAGGCGTCGTCGGCTAGGCGCTCCGGATGCGGCATCATGCCTAGCACGTTGCGTTTTTCGTTCAGGATTCCGGCAATATTGAGGGCCGCACCGTTCGGGTTGGCCTCTGCAGTGACCTCGCCCCTCGGCGAGCAGTAACGGAACGCGATCCGGTTGTCGCCGTCCAGCCGGTTCAGCGTGTCCTCGTCCGCGAAATAGTTGCCTTCGTTGTGCGCGATCGGGATGCGGATGATCTGTCCGTCGACGTACGACCGCGTGAAGACGGTATTGGCGGCGTCGACCCGCAGATCGATATCGCGGCAAATAAATTTCAGGCCTGCATTCCGCATCAGCACGCCGGGCAGCAGGCCGCACTCCGTCAGAATCTGGAAACCGTTACAGATGCCGAGTACCGGCACGCCCCTGTTTGCCCGGTCGACGACTTCGCGGATGACCGGAGAATGCGCCGCCATGGCGCCGGCACGCAGATAGTCGCCGTATGAGAACCCGCCGGGAACCACGATCAGGTCGACGCCAGGCAAATCCGGGTCGCCGTGCCAGTGCATGACCGGATCGGCGCCGACGCTCTGCCGCAACGCCACCTGAATATCGCGGTCGCAGTTGGAACCGGGAGAGACGATGACGGCTGCTTTCATGCGTCCAAGTCAATCTCATAATTTTCGATGACGGTGTTGGTCAGGAGCTTTTCGCACATCGCCTCAACCGAGGCCCGGGCCGTGGCTTCGTCAGTCTCGTCGAGATTCATTTCGATATACTTTCCCTGCCGGACATCGTTGATACCGCTGAAACCGAGCCCGGCCAAGGCATGCTCGATAGCTTTGCCCTGAGGGTCGAGAACACCGTTTTTGAGGGTGATGTGAACACGCGCTTTCATAGCTATCTGCTTAGCGCACGGGGGGGCGAATCTCACGCGGAATCCCACCCACGCCATCGATAGGGTGTGGATAGACGATTCCGATGTTTTTGCTATCAACCAACACCCAACATTCCGAGGAAGCTCAATGGGCCGTTTCGAGGGGATGTTTCTCACCGGATCAGTAATGAGGCGGCAGCTCCTGGTCGGGCTCGCCGTCCATCCCGGCTTCGAATTCCTGGAAAATGTTGTTCAGCCGGTTGAGGCGGTCTTTGAGTTCGGCGATTTCCGACCATTGCATTGCAGCTACTTCGCTCAGTTCCTCAATTACCTGGTTCTGATACGCAATATGGGCTTCCAGCGCATCCAGCCGTGCCTGTGTTTCGTCCGGTACGGACATGATTGCGTCCTCCCTAGCGGAACCCGCCGCCGCCATTTATATAGACCGTATCGGCGGTCATGAACTCGCACCCATCAGAGCACATGAAAAGTACCATTTCGCCGATTTCCTCCGGCGTGCCCATGCGCTTCATCGGTACATCGTCGGTCATGCGCTGTTTCAGCTCCGGGGAGGATATCGCCTGAAAGGCGGTGTCGATAGGGCCCGGCGAAATGGACAATGCGCGTATGCCGCGATCGACGAATTCACGGGCCACGCCCATGGTCAACGTGACAACAGCCCCCTTGGCGGATGCGTAATGGGTGGAATGCCCGGGTCCGCCGCGGCGGTGGGCCATGCTGGCGATGTTCACGATCACGCCGTAGCCATTATCGAGCATGTGGGGCAGGATGGACTGCATGGTATTGAACACGCCGTCGACGTTTAGGGCGTATGTCTGACGCCAGAGCTCAGCGTCGATATCCAGAAAGGACGCCCGCCGCCCCGCCGCCCCGGCGCTGTTGAACAGGTAATCGATCTGCCCGAATTTTCTGATACCCCCGGCGATCATGTCGTCCACGGCGGTGCGGTCGGTCACGTCGACGGCAACGGCTTCGGCACCGACATTCGAAGACCGCAATTCTCTGGCCACAGTTTTCGCACCCTCCGCATCGATATCGGCAACGATGACGTTTGCACCTTCCCGAGCGAAGATCGCGGCGGTCGCGTGGCCGATCCCGCTGGCGCCGCCGGTGATCAGGATGGTCCGGTTCTGAAAGAAGTCCGGCGTTTTGGGCATGTCGGTTTCCTGCGTGTTGGGTTCGGCGGGTATTGCCGTTGAACTGGAATTACGCGGACAATCGTATTATCTCAACCGTGAAAACCGGAATGAGCGAGAAAATGTCCGGCGACAAGACGAAATCTAATCTGCCGAGCCAGGCAAATGCCGACCAAGTATCCGCGTTCCTCGCAAAGGTCGCGGCAACCCCGGCGGTTATATCCGCGGGCGGACGAGGTAGGCTGTTGTTCGCGATGGATGCGACGGCGAGCCGTGAGCCCTCTTGGGATCAAGCGTGCCATCTGCAGGCCGAGATGTTCCAGGCCACCGACGGTCAGGGCGGGCTAGAAGTCCAGCTGGTGTTCTTTAGAGGCTTCGGAGAATGTAAGTCCAGCCCCTGGGTGTCGACGTCCGGCGAGCTCGTGCGCCGCATGACCAAGGTTCGTTGTCTCGGCGGGCGCACACAGATCGGGAAAATCCTTCGTCACACGATTCGCGAAACTCAGGCACGGCGCGTCAACGCGCTGGTCTTCGTGGGCGACAGCTTCGAAGAGGAAATAGACGAAGTTTGCGACCTGGCCGGAGAACTGGGTGTGCGCGGGGTGCCGGCCTTCCTGTTCCAAGAAGGTAACGATTCCATAGCAACCATGGCGTTTCGTCAGATCGCCAAGGTGACAGGCGGTGCGCATTGCAATTTCAATATATCGTCGGCGCAGCAGCTTCGCGATCTGTTGTCGGCGGTAGCTGTGTTTGCGGCAGGCGGCCGGGCGGCGCTGGAAGATTATTCCGTGAAAACCGGTGGTGCCGCGAAGCAGATCACCAACCAGATGCGCTGAGCCGACGCCGTGCCGTATTTTATCCTTGGGCTTGCCGTTCTTGTGGGGGTTTTTTTGGTTGTCCGCGGGTTGCGCAGGGCGAACCCGAAGAAAATCCAGGGCTTACTGGTCGTTCTGACCGGTCTGGTCGCTGCGGCGATTATCCTGTTTCTGGCGACCAGTGGTCGGATAGGCCCGCTGGGCTGGCTGCTTTTTCTGTTGCCGCTCCTACTCCGCTGGCGGGCGATCAAGCAGGCGCTGGGCAACATGGGCGGCCCTACCCCGGGCAAAAATTCCGATATCGAAACCGCGTATCTCCGGATGACGCTTGAACACGACACAGGCGTGCTGCGGGGGACCGTATTGCAGGGCCAGTTCGAAGGCCGATTGCTGGAAGAAATGACGGTGGAGGATATCGTGGGCCTGCTTCAGGAATGCCGTGTGAACGACCCGCAATCTGCCGACGTGCTGGAAACTTATCTCGATCGGGTCCACGGCGCTGGGTGGCGCGACGGCAGCGGGGGAGCCGCCGCGGGTGACGGTTCGATGTCGCATGCACAAGCCTATGAAATTCTCGGACTGCAGCCCGGTGTGAGTGACGATGAGATCCGGGAGGCACACAGGACGCTGCTAAAAGTCAACCATCCCGATCGGGGTGGATCGACCTGGCTTGCGGCCCAGATCAACCGTGCCAAGGACCTGCTTTTACCCAACGGGTAATTGGGATTCCTTCGGCATCGGCACAGATGATGATCAGGCCTCGGCCGAGTCGCCGGATTGCTTGCATCCCAGCATGGCCCGTGGCACAAAGCCGCACACGATCTCGTGCACTCCACAAAAATTCGCAAAACAATCTCTCCTGCGTCCGATCGGGATTTGTCAGTGGCAAAAAAAGTGAGAAAGGCAGTGTTTCCCGTCGGTGGGCTCGGCACCCGGTTTCTCCCGGCGACAAAGGCCATGCCCAAGGAAATGCTGCCGGTGGTCGACAAGCCGCTCATCCAGTACGCCGTAGAGGAAGCACTGGCTGCCGGGATAGAGGAAATCATCTTCGTCACCGGGCGGGGCAAGACGGCGATCGAGGATTTCTTCGACCACAGCTTCGAACTGCGCCGGGTGCTGGGCGAGCGGGGCAAGGACGCGGAACTGCGCGCCATCGATATACCCGTCTTGGAGCCTGGCCGGGTCACCTATACCCGCCAGCAGGATCCAATGGGACTAGGTCATGCCGTCTGGTGCGCGCGCGAGCTCGTCGGCGAAGAGCCTTTCGCCATTCTGCTGGCCGATGACCTCGTGATGGCGGACAACCCCTGCCTGAACCAGATGGTCGCAGTTTTCAACGACACGGGCGGCAATGTGGTCGCGGTTGAGGACGTACCCCGAGAACATACCAATCGGTACGGCATTCTAGAGGTCGAGTCTGATGACGGACGGCTGGCTGCGGTTACCGGCATGGTCGAAAAGCCCGATCCGGAAGATGCACCTTCGACGTTGAGTATCATCGGGCGGTACATCCTGTTGCCGGAGGTTTTCGGCTATCTGGAAGAAAAAAAGAAAGGCGCCGGCGGCGAGATTCAGCTGACGGACTCTATGGCCCAGATGATTGGCGAAGCGCCCTTCCATGGGTTGCGGTTTGAAGGCACGAGGTTCGATTGCGGAGACAAGGTCGGGTTCTTTGAAGCCAATGTTGCATTTGCCTTGGCGCGACCGGATCTGCAGGGCCATGTACAGGAAGTCATCGACAGATACGCGGCCGGACCAAACCGCTGATATGGAGTAAATTATGCGAATTGCCATGATCGGGACGGGCTATGTTGGCCTAGTATCCGGTGCCTGTTTTTCTGAGTTCGGCACCGATGTGGTCTGCGTCGACAAGGATGCCGGCAAGATCGACCGCCTGCTCGACGGTGTCATGCCGATCTACGAACCCGGGCTTGACGCGTTGGTAGAGAAAAACATGGCTGCCGGGCGGCTGAGTTTTACCACCGACCTTGAAGAAGCCGTGACGGGCGCCGAAGCGGTCTTTATCGCCGTCGGCACGCCAATGACTGATGGCGACGGTCATGCTGATCTATCCTACGTGTACGTCGCCGCCGAAGAAATTGCGCACGCTATCGACGGGTATACGGTGGTTGTAACCAAATCGACCGTGCCGGTGGGCACCGGACGCGAAGTCCACAAGATTATCAGCGGTGTTTGTTCGGCCGACGAATTCGATGTCGCATCCAACCCGGAATTTCTCCGCGAAGGATCGGCCATCGAGGATTTCATGCGGCCGGATCGTGTCGTGATTGGGACGGATTCCGAAAAGGCATCTGATGTGCTGGCCCAGCTATACCGGCCGCTGTACCTGATGGAAACGCCAATACTTTACACCAAAATCGAAACCGCCGAACTCATCAAATACGCAGCGAACACATTCCTCGCCGTCAAGATCACCTTTATCAACGAAGTCGCCAATCTCTGCGAAAAGGTTGGTGCCAACGTGCAGGAAGTTGCACGCGGGATCGGGCTGGATGGGCGCATCGGCAGTAAATTTCTCCATGCCGGTCCGGGATACGGCGGTTCCTGTTTTCCTAAGGACACGCTTGCCCTAGTGCAGACCGCGAAGGATTTCGACGCACCGCTGAGGATTATCGAGGCAGTCGTTCAGGTCAATGAAGAACGCAAGCACCAGATGGCCGAAAAGATCGTCGATGCCTGCGGCGGAGCGGTGGACGGAAAAACCATCGCAGTCCTCGGTCTGACCTTCAAGCCGAACACCGACGACATGCGCGACAGTCCGAGCCTTGCGATCGTCCCGGCGTTGCAGAACGCCGGAGCAACCGTTCGTGCGTTTGACCCCCAAGGAATGGAAGAAGCGCGGGAAATGTTGTCCGGCACGGTGTTCTGCGAAAACGCCTACGAGACGATGGAGGGCGCGGACGCGCTCGCCATTGTGACCGAATGGAACGAATTCCGCCTGCTTGACCTTGAGCGCGTAAAGGACCTGTTGTCGCAGCCTCTTATGATCGACCTGCGAAACATCTACAAGCCGGAGGAAATTATCAAAGCCGGTTTCGATTATCACAGCGTCGGCCGGGATCCGGTGCTGGCGGCCTCATGACCCGCGGGTCCGCGCACAGCTTCGATGGCACGATCCTCCGCGAATACGATATCCGGGGAGTCGTTGGCGATACCCTGACTGGTGATGATGCGTACGCGATCGGCCGTGCCTTCGGTTCCGAAATCGTCCGCACCGGCGGCGATACCGTGTGTGTCGGCTATGACGGCCGGCTCAGCTCGCCCGAGATGGAGCAGGCGGTCGTCGACGGTTTGAAAGACTGCGGCGTGGAAACTATCCGGGTTGGTCTAGGACCGACGCCAATGCTTTACTTCGCGGTCAACTTCCTGAGCGCGGACGGCGGGATCATGGTGTCCGGATCGCATAATCCGCCGGATTACAACGGTTTTAAGATGATGTACGTAGCCGAGCCTTTCTACGGCGACGACATCCTCAACCTAGGGCGCATCGCCGCTGCGGCGGATTACGAGAGCGGCGGGGGCAGCGACCGGTACGAGCCTATGCTCGACCGCTACGTCGAACGTATCCTCCAAGACTATCGCGAGGGGCGCGACCTGAAAGTCGCTTGGGACGCCGGCAATGGCGCCGCCGGGGAAGCGATGGTCCAGGTGGCCACGCAGCTGCCCGGTGAACATATCCTGCTGAATGAGAAGGTCGACGGTAATTTCCCGGCGCATCATCCTGATCCAACGGTGGTAGAAAACCTACAGCAGCTTCGCGACACTGTGCTGACCCAGGACTGCGACCTCGGCATCGCCCTCGACGGCGATGGGGACCGCATCGGCGTCATCGACAGCGAGGGCGAAATCCTGTGGGGCGACCAGCTCATGGTGGTCTGGGCCGCCGACGTTCTGGCGGCTAACCCCGGTGCGACGATCATCGCGGACGTGAAGGCGAGCCAAGTGTTATTCGACCAGGTCGCCGCGATGGGGGGCAAGCCGCTGATGTGGCGCACCGGCCATTCGCTGATCAAGGCGAAAATGGCGGAGACCGGCGCCCTGCTGTCCGGCGAGATGAGCGGACATATTTTTTTTGCGGACCGCTATTTCGGCTACGATGACGCGCTGTATGCCGCGGTGCGCCTGCTCGCGACGATGGCCAGCCGCGACGATACGCTGGCCGACATCCGGAAATCCCTGCCGCAGCTGATGAACACGCCTGAACTGCGCTTCTCATGTTCGGAGGAACGAAAGTTTGAGGTTATCGACGAAGTCCGCGAGCGGCTTGCCGCGTCCGGGGCGGAGGTATCGGATATCGATGGCGTCCGGGTGTTGACCGATGACGGCTGGTGGCTGTTGCGGTCGTCCAATACGCAGGACGTGTTGGTCGCGCGCTGCGAGGCGGAAACGGCCGATGGCCTTGAGCGGCTGAAAGCCGCTCTGGTGGAGCAGGTTCGTGCGAGCGGGATCAAACCGCCGAATTTCTAGGCTGACCGTGACACTACGTTACGAGCGCGGCCCCATCCAGATCACCATGCAATCGATCTTGCGGCGTTTCAGCGCCTTGCAGGAATTGCGCGCCTTGGACTCCGACGGCACTAGCAGGCGGGCCTTGTAGATTTGCAGCCCGCGCCGAACCTCGCTTTTCTGGCGCACGATTCGGAACTTGTTACCCAACAGGCTGGGGAGCGCTCGCGCCGCGCGATTGACAGCCAGATGGGCTGGGCCGTAGCGGTTATACGCACCGACCTGGATCGCCCAGCTCTGCACCCGGCCGGATGCCGCTCGTAAACGGGTGGTCGTCTTACCGGAAGACGAGCGTTTTGCCTTGCCTACTGACCGGTATTTGGGCCGCACCGACGTTGTGCCGGTTTTTTTGGGTCGGCCGGACGAATAGGCGAGGACTTTATGCTTGCCGGACGCAACGACGATGTTGTTCAGTGTCGAGAAGCCGCGGTCGAGCAGTCTCGCAACCTGCCGGTCACGCGTCTTCGACGTCTTGCCGCCGAAGACGATCGCGATCACACGCTTGCCGCTGCGTTTCGCCGACGCGACGAGATTGAACCCGGACGCCCGGATATAGCCGGTTTTGATGCCGTCCATCCCTTTGTATCGTCTCATCAGCCGGTTGTGGGACCGGTAGGTACGGCCATTGTATTTGAACGTCTGGCGCGAGAAATGGTGGTACATGTCGGCATGCTGATGTATCACGGCGCGGGCGAGGGTTGCCATGTCCTCCGCGGTGCTGAGCTGGCCGCGGTTGGGCAGACCGGACGCGTTTTTAAAGGTCGTGTTCCTCATGCCCAGCGCCCGAGCGCGCCGCGTCATCATGACCGCGAACTTGCGCTCGGTGCCGCCCATGGCCTCAGCGAGGATCGTGGCGACGTCGTTGGCCGACTTGGTGATCAGCGCCTTAATAGCGTTGTTGACGGTAATTCTCTCGCCCCGGCGCAGACCTAGCTTGGACGGCGACCGGCCGGCAGCGACCCGGGAGACGGGAAGCTTCTGATGAATTAGGAGCGAGCCGTTCTTGAGCGCCTCGAACGTCATGTAAAGTGTCATGATTTTGGTCAGCGACGCCGGGTAATTCTTGGTCCGGGCGTTGAGCGAATGGAGGACGCGACCGGTTTTCGCCTCGATGACGATATGGGCATATTTGGCGTGACCCTGTCCCGACATTGTCAGCGATCCGGACAGAAAAACGGTGAGAGCGAAAGTCAGAACTACTAGCAGTCGAGACAAATTAGCTCCCCGCTCCCTGTTGGTTCGAGTAATCTGTACGGCTACCGCGAGCGGCGATGCGGGTATTTTCCACGGTTCGGATGACTTGATGCTTACGGATCCCAGCCTGATTGACTGCCGGACTGTTTAATCCCATATCAATCCAACCCTACTTAAACCGCTAACTCCTGTCCAATACGAACCAACGATTTAAAAATTTGATCGACGAAAATTGACTGAAATTCTGATGCTCGCGGCTCACACGGACCGGTTATTGTTCCCCGGAGCGAGGCTCGCATCGTGACACTTGCACCCGCCGCCCTAATTTTACTGTCAATCTCCCTTGCTGCATGTCAATACGCCGGTCAGTCTGGCACTCCGGTGGCACGTAATTTTACCTGGTTCGACTATCTCGGTGCCGAGAACCTGAAAGCCGCCTGCGGTCAAGGTGCGTCCGACCGGCTGCGGTTTATCTCTAAACCAATCTTCGATACCCAGATCCAGTCTTACGACGTGCCGGGGCTTCCCGGCGGCTGGGGCGCGTCGGTGTCCTGGTGGGAGCGGGGCGTTGGCGACCTGACCAAAGGCATCGCGATCACAAATCTGTTGTTCTCCTGGCCGGGTACGCGGGTAAATTCCGTCCTCGACCCCCAATCGTTCGTAAACTTCATAAGCACATTTTGGAAGGACCAGTTTACGGGATTCAAGCTGCTCGGCCTGCTGCTGCCATCCAACGAATTCAAAAGGGTGGTCACCGGATGTGCCGGTGGCCGGTTCCACGCGAATGCCTGGCTGTATCCCACGGATAGGTGTAAGTCGTTAAAATTCCGGAGCGTTTCGCTGGAACACGATAAAACCGGGGTCGAATTGCAGGGCGCGGTAACGATCGAGCGGCGCGAAGAAGACCCGACCTGTGTCGAACTCGACCAGAATACATCCGACGGCATATTCTGGTGGCAGCTCGGGCCGAATGGCACTGTCGTTGCGTGGGGATCGATCTGAATGACCGTTAACCAAGTCCCTGATTCCCGAGAAGTTACTTTGATCCACGACCGCCAATCCCATATGATTGGGGGAATGTTGGATCGATCTTCATATCCGCATGCGCCCGGTCTCAGCCCGGAGCACCGCGCACCTTTGTCGCAGATGGCAGACAACGACGATGACAAAAACGTTGTCGGCGGCGATGGCGGCTCCGATACAGGGGTTGTCGTTCGCACGCAGCCCAAGACCAAAAAGCCGGCGATGTACAAGGTCATCATGCTGAATGACGATTACACGCCGATGGAATTCGTAATCCTGGTGCTCGAACGGTTCTTCAACAAAAGTAGCGAAGAAGCCACCCAAATTATGATGCACGTTCATCAAAAGGGTGTGGGCGTTTGCGGCGTCTTCACCTACGAGGTTGCCGAAACTAAGGTCCAGCAGGTTATGGACCTCGCCCGGCAGCATCAGCATCCGCTGCAATGTACCCTTGAAAAGGCCTGACTGAATGCTCTCACGCAATCTCGAAAAAAGTCTGCACCGCGCGCTTGCGCAGGCGAACGAACGCAACCACGAATATGCGACCCTCGAACATCTACTGATGGCGTTGGCCGAAGACCAAGATGCAATCGCCGTCCTCAAGGCCTGCGGGGTCGATATCGACAAGCTCACCAACGACCTAAAAAACTATCTTGATGAGGAATTGTCGAACCTTGTCGTGGATGGTCATGACGATCCTAAACCCACTGCAAGTTTCCAGCGCGTCGTTCAGCGTGCCGCCATTCACGTGCAATCATCTGGCCGTCAGGAAGTCACCGGTGCCAACGTGCTGGTAGCGATGTTCTCCGAGCGCGAAAGCCACGCGGTCTATTACCTGCAGGAACAGGACATGTCTCGGTTCGATGCGGTGAACTACATCAGCCATGGCATTGCGAAGGTACCGGGCCGGTCCGAGAACCGGTCGGTAGGCGGCTCCGACGAGGAGGGAGCCGAAGATGAGGAAGGCAACAAGAGCGCCGGCGAAGCGCTCGAAACCTATTGCGTCGACCTCAACCAGAAAGCCGCAGACGGCAAAATTGACCCGCTTATCGGGCGTGAGGCGGAAATCGAGCGGACCATCCAGGTGCTATGCCGCCGCACCAAGAACAACCCGCTCTATGTCGG
>DKQG01000044.1:28379-102872 GCA_002471575.1 Alphaproteobacteria bacterium UBA7314
ACCAAGAACAACCCGCTCTATGTCGGCGACTCCGGCGTCGGCAAGACCGCCATCGCCGAGGGACTGGCCAAGCGCATCCATGACGGAGGCGTGCCCGAAGTCCTCAAGAGCGCCACCATCTTCTCGCTCGACATGGGCGCATTGCTGGCTGGTACGCGCTATCGTGGCGATTTCGAGGAACGCCTGAAGGCGGTCGTTACAGAACTGGAACAGCATGATGATGCGGTTCTGTTCATCGACGAGATCCACACCGTCATCGGCGCCGGTGCCACTAGCGGCGGCTCCATGGATGCGTCCAATCTGCTGAAACCCGCTTTGCAGGGCGGCACGCTGAAATGCATCGGCTCGACAACCTATAAGGAATACCGCTCCTATTTCGAAAAGGACCGCGCGCTGGTGCGCCGGTTCCAGAAGATCGACGTGCCGGAGCCAAGCGTCGAGGACGCCGTAAAAATCCTGCGCGGCCTGAAGCCCTATTACGAAAAGCACCACAGGGTGCGCTACACGGCCGCGGCGTTGCGCACGGCGGTGGAGCTAGCTTCCAAATACATTAACGACCGCAAGCTGCCGGACAAGGCCATCGACGTAATCGACGAGGTCGGCGCCGCCCAGATGCTGGTACCGGAAAGCCGGCGCAAAAAGTTGATCACGGTCAAGGACGTCGAAACAGTGGTCGCCAAGATCGCGCGCATCCCGCCGAAAAGCGTGTCGCGCTCCGATAAGGAATCTATGAAGACGCTGGATGTCGACCTCAAGCGCGTCGTGTTCGGCCAAGACAAGGCGATCGACGCGCTGGCATCCGCCATCAAGCTGGCCCGCGCTGGCCTGCGCGAACCCGACAAGCCGATTGGCTCGTACTTGTTCTCCGGACCGACCGGCGTCGGCAAGACGGAGGTCGCACGCCAGCTTGCCCACACCATGGGGATCGAGTTAACGCGGTTCGATATGTCCGAATACATGGAACGGCACTCGGTCTCGCGACTGATCGGTGCGCCACCCGGCTATGTCGGCTTCGACCAGGGCGGTCTGCTGACCGACGCGGTCGACCAGAACCCGCATTCCGTGCTGCTGCTAGACGAAATCGAAAAGGCCCATCCGGACGTGTTCAACATCCTGCTGCAGATCATGGATCACGGCCGGTTGACCGACCACAACGGCAAAAGCGTTGATTTCCGAAACGTCATCCTGATCATGACCACCAATGCCGGCGCCGCCGACATGGCGAAACCTGCCATTGGGTTCGAGCGCACCGCGCGGTTAGGCGAGGACGAGGAAGCGATCAAGCGGATGTTCACGCCCGAATTCCGCAACCGGCTAGACGCGATCATCCCTTTCTCCAGCCTACCGAAAGAGGTTGTCATTCTGGTGGTCGACAAGTTCATCATGCAGCTTGAAGCGCAGCTCGACGACCGCAACGTGACCTTCGAACTGAACGATGCGGCGCGCGACTGGCTGTGCCGCAAGGGCTACGATGAAGCCTACGGTGCGCGGCCGCTTACTCGGGTGATCCAGGAAAACATCAAGAAGCCGCTGGCCGACGAGATCCTGTTCGGCAAGCTCGCTAAGGGCGGCGTTGTGCAGGTTGACGTCAAGAAGGACGAAGACAAGCTCTCCTTCGTTATCCAGGCCGCCCCGCCGAAAGGTAAAAATGGCAAGGACCCCGACAGCGACCCGGGCGAAGGTCCCGACGGCGACGACGGCCGCGAGAAGGAGTTGGTGGAGTAGAGCACTTCTGCTTCACCTCGCAGACAGACGAAAAACCCCGGCCTTCGTGCCGGGGTTTTTCTTTCACGAGGTGTTGGTGCTTCCGAGTGGGGTCCAGACTGCCGAAGATACCAAAAGCGTCGCTTCATATAGTTTTTCGCCCCGGCCTTGTGCCGGGGTTCAGTGACGCGGTTTGGGCATATTCCGAGTTAACTGGATCCCGGCGCTAACCCGGGATGACATTGGTGGTCGGCCGCTAAACCCCCAGCACGAACTCCCGGATCGCAGCGATGGCAGCTTGCGATGCTTCGGCCTCCGGCTCGGCCGTGACGAAGGTATGGGGCTGGCCCTCGAATTTGCGAATATCCGCCGTGCCGCCCCTGGAGCGGTATAGCGCGACGAACTCGTCCTGCCAGGCGTGGTCGACATTGGCGTCGTTCGTGCCCTAGACGATGAGCATCGGCGGCGTGTGCGTGGCCTCGTTACGGTCCAGCAGGCGATATGGGTTGCCGGTTTCCATGTCGGCCTCGGCCGCGAAATAGGCGTCATGCGCGGCGACAAGGCGCTCGTTGCCAGCGTCCTGCACCATGCGGTAGCGGCGCAGCGGATCGAAGATCGGCCAGCCGGCGACGAAGAAATCGAGGGATGAATCCGCGCCGCCCAGCTCCGGCGCGTCGAGGATCCAGGCGGGGCCATCCGGGCGGAATACGACGAGCCCGAGCTGCTGCGCGCCCGAGGATGAGCCCAGCCCGCCGATCTTCGCGGCGTCGATGCCGAGCGTGGCGAGGTTGGCCTTGAACCAGCGGACGCCGAAGGAGACGTCCTGCACAGGGTCGGGGTACTGCGCCGCGTCGGACAGGCGGAAGTCCAGCGCGAAGACGCCGACGCCGTTGGCGGCCAGGTCCTCGTGGATGACCGCGTTGTTAAGCCGGTCGCCGGATCCCCAGGCGCCGCCATGCACGTCGACCAGCTAGGTGCCCTTGGGCGCTTCGGGTCTGTAGAGCCGGGCCTCCAGCGTGTGGCCGTCGACGGTGCGGTAGGGGATGTCTTCGGTGGTGGTCATGGGGTCGGATCCGGGTTGTTGGAAGTGAACACTATCATCCCCTCTCCCTAGCCCCCTCCCTCAAGGAGGCGCTAAAAAAGGAACCACCTAAGGCGACTCGTTCGATCTTTTGAAAGGAGACAATTCGGACAGCGACTCCATCTCGTGTTCCACGCCGCGGCGTTCGCGGTCGACGAAATCGGCGACGGCGCGGCGGAACCCTTCGTCGCGGATCCAGTGGGCGCTGTAGGTGGGAGACGGCAAATAGCCGCGGCTGATCTTGTGGGGTCCCTGGGCGCCGGCCTCGACCTTGGAGATGCCGTTCTCAATCGCGAACTCGATGCCGCGGTAAAAGCAGGCCTCGAAATAGAGCATTTTGAAGCGTTCGGTGCAGCCCCAGTTGCGGCCCCAAAGCGTATCGGGGCCACGTAGGTTCAGCGCGCCGGCCACATAGTCGCCCTCGTGGCTCGCCATGACGAGAACGACGTTATCGGCCATGCGCTCGCGCAGGAGCTGAAAAAATTCGTAATTCAGATAGGCGTGGGCCCATTTGCGGTCCACGGTGTTGAGATAGAAATGATAGAACGCCTGCATGTGCCGCTCGGTCAGGTCGTCGCCCGTCAGCACCTCGATATCAACGGCAGCGTTGGCTGCTTCGCGCTCCTTGCGGATCATCTTGCGTTTGCGGGAGTTGAGAGAGCCGAGGAAATCTTCGAAGGTCTCGAAGCCCGGGTTGCGCCAGTGGAACTGCTGGCCTTGGCGCTGCAGCAGGCCCATCTTGGCGAGCTCTTCGCATTCGTCTTCCGGGGTGAAGGTAATGTGCAGAGATGAGACCTCGTGCTGCTTGGCGAGCTCCAACAGGCCGGCGGCCAGCATTCGGCGGGTGTGGGACTTGTCCTCGCCGTCTCGGACCAGCAGACGGGGCCCCGTCACCGGTGAGAACGGCACCGAGACCTGCAGCTTGGGGTAATACTGACCGCCTGCGCGCTCATACGCATCGGCCCAGCCCCAGTCGAACACGTATTCGCCGTGGGAATGGTTTTTCAGATAGCACGGCGCCGCGCCGGTCAGCCCGCCGGACGAGTCCTCGATCACCACATGCTGCGGCAGCCAGCCCGTTTCGGCGCAGGCAGCCGACGAATCCTCCAGCGTCTTCAGGAAGGTGTGCGACACGAACGGGTTCTCCGGTCCGGCGCAGGCGTCCCAGTCGGCCGCAGAGACTTCGTCCAGAGATGCCAGTAGTTTTACGGTTACGGTCTCTCCACCATCAGGCATGAGAAAAGCCGTTCCTTTCTATTATTCTATTTCGAAAACCGCGTCGACCTCGACCGCCGCACCTGCGGGCAGCGAGGCGACAGCAACGGCGAACCGCGCATGCTTGCCGGCTTCTTCCCCCATCACCTCGATCAGCAGGTCGGATACGCCGTTGATCACGGCGGGCGGCTGGGTGAAATCCGGCGGCGCGTTGACGAAACCGCCGAGCTTGATCGCTTTGGCCCGGTCGATTTCGTCGCAGACGCAGGCCTTGAGCTGCGCCAGAATGTTCATTCCGCACAGCCGCGCGGCGGCGTAACCGTCCTCTACGCTCAGCTCGGCGCCGACCTTGCCTATGGCGCTTTCGTCGCCGGTGACGGAAATCTGCCCGGCGATGAACACCTGGTTGCCGGAGCGCCGGAAGGGCACGTAATTGGCCGAGGGCACGGGGGCGTCGGGTAGGGTGATTCCCAGCTCTTCAAGGCGCTGGTCGATACGTCCGCTCATTTCAAAACTCCGTTGTTCAGGGGGAGCCTAACTCTCCCTCGCGGGCCGATCCAGCCCCCCAATTCAGCGAAGGATTTCAACAAGTTGCGTTTTGACGTTTCGTTAACCATAAGTCTGTTGATTCTCAGTCATACTGGACGCAAATGCCGGATATGCGGTACTGTCCTCTGGCCCGTTAACCAGAATTCGACCGGCCGGCGAAGACCCTCGTAAAGGTACGCATGACCATAGGCACCAGATTATTTACCCTGCTGAACGGCGAGCAGATGGGAACCGACACTCAGGGCAATGTCTATTACCGCAGCAAGCGGACGCCAAAGGGCGCGCGCGAGAAGCGCTGGGTGGTCTACGACGGCAAGGTCGAAGCCTCCCGGGTGCCGCCGGCCTGGCATTCCTGGCTGCATCACACGACCGACGATATTCCGGAGGACGATGTGGGGCGGCGCTGGGACTGGCAGAAGGATCACCTGCCGAACCTGACCGGTACGGCTGAAGCTTACCGCCCGCCCGGGCATGTCCTAAAAGGCGGACAGCGCGCCTCTGCGACAGGTGACTACGAACCCTGGAAGCCATCCTGAACCGTTCCGCCGAATAGACAGCAAGGAGACCGAGGGCGCATGCGCAAGAACCTAATAGAAACCGTGATGGGTGCCGTCGTGCTGGCTGTGGCGGCGCTGTTTATTGTGTTCGCCTACAGCAAAGCCGAGATAGGCAAGGTCGAAGGCTATGAGATCAAGGCGAAGTTTGATCGCGTTGACGGTATTCTCGCCGGTTCGGACGTGCGTATGAGCGGCATCAAAATCGGAACCGTCACCTCGTCGGCACTCGACCCGAAAACTTATTTCGCGAATGTATCGATGAACATCCGTTCCGACATCAAGATCCCCGAGGACACGTCTATTGCCGTTTCGTCCGACGGTTTGCTGGGTGACTATTTCTTGGCCCTTTCTCCCGGTGGGGCGGATGAAATGCTGGCGCCCGGGGATGAAATCACCACCACTCAGGGATCGATCGACCTAATGAGCCTCGTCGGGCAGATGATCTTCAGCCAGACCAATAATGACGGCGAAAAGAGCAACTAGCTCGGCCGTGTTCCTGCCCTATTCGCGGCGAATTTATTACCAATGCTACGTCTCAGATCAGTTGCGGTTGCCGGCCTTGTGCACCTTTGGGTGCCGGGTCTATTTGCGCAGCAACCGGCGCAACCCCATGCACCTTCCGCGCCTTATGCCGCGGTCCTCCAGGGGCTCGACAAGATCACCGCGCGGGTAACGACGATCGATGCGCCGATCGGGCAGGCGGTCCGGTTTGGGACGCTGGATATAACGGTGCGCAAATGTCACCGGCGACCGCCCACCGAGATGCCGGAAACGACGGTGTACCTTGAAATCCGGGAACGCCGTCTGGGTGAAAATGCAGTCGACCTGTTCCGCGGCTGGATGTTTGCGTCCAGCCCGGCAGCGTCGTCGATGGAGCACCCGGTCTACGATGTCTGGGTCGTGGACTGTAAAAAAGCCTCGAGTTCGGGCTGAGAGATTTCTGATGGAAACGACGCCGACCTGTCGAGCGCGGACGCCAGGATCTGACGAAACCCCGAACGTGGAATCTCGACCACACCGAACTGTGCTAGGTGGTCCGTCACGAACTGCGTATCCAGCAATTCGAATCCGCCTTTTCCGAGGCGGGCTACCAAGTGTACGAGCGCCACTTTGCTCGCATCTCGTACCGTGCTGAACATGCTTTCGCCGAAGAACGCCGCGCCCAATCCGACACCGTAGAGACCGCCGACCAGTTCGCCATCCTTCCAGGCCTCCACTGAGTGCGCACGACCCATTTCGTTGAGAGTGGTGTAAAGCGAAACGATCTCGTCGTTGATCCAGCTTTCGTCCCGACCCTCGCCCGGTGCTGCACAGGCCCGTATTACATCCGCGAACGCGGTGTTGCAGCACACCTCGAACTCGCCCCGGCGAACGGTTCGACGCAGGCGTCGCGGTACATGGAAATCGTCCAGCGGAAGTATTCCGCGCTTTTCCGGATCGATCCAGTAAAGCGTCGGGTCGTCCCGGCGTTCGGCCATCGGGAACAGGCCTACCGCGTAGGCACGTAGCAGTATTTCCGGTGTCAGGCTGGTCATTGGCGGCCAGTAAAGAAATCGTTCAGTTATCTACTAGGTCTTCTGCGACAAAGCGTTCCAGCCAATGGATATCATAATCGCCGTTTACAAAATCTAAATTGTCGATGATTTTCGCATGTAGTGGAATCGTAGTATCGATACCGCCGATTACGAATTCCTCTAGCGACCGCCGCAGACGCATCAGACATTCGTTGCGGCTGGCGCCATGAACGATCAGCTTTGCCACCAGGCTATCGTAGTGCGGTGGGATCGAATAGCCCGCGTACAGACCGGAATCGACGCGAACCGATATGCCACCGGGCGGGTGATAATCGGTGATAAGGCCGGGGGACGGGGCGAACGTTTCAGGGTGCTCCGCCGTGATACGGCATTCGATGGCATGACCTTCAAACGTGATGTCGGATTGTTCGAACGACAGTGGTGATCCGGCGGCAACGCGGATCTGTTCTCGCACCATGTCGATACCGGTAATCATCTCGGTTACGGGATGTTCTACCTGCAGGCGGGTATTCATTTCGATGAAATAGAACTCGCCGTTTTCATATAAAAACTCGATCGTTCCCGCATTGCGGTATCCAATTCGGCGGACAGCGTCGGACGCGATCTTGCCGATCTTCTCGCGCGAGGCATTCGTCAGCGCCGGCGAGCGCGCTTCTTCCAGAACCTTCTGGTGACGGCGCTGCAAGGAACAGTCGCGTTCGCCCAGGTGCACCGCGCCGCCCTGGCCGTCGGCGAAAACTTGAACTTCGATGTGGCGTGGCTTTTCGAGGAATTTCTCCATGTAGACGGTGTCGTTCCGGAAGCTAGCCTTGGCCTCAGTACGCGCCATGCGGTAGGCGTCCTCGACCTCGTCTGCACTTTGTACGATCTGCATACCTCGTCCGCCGCCGCCGCCCGCCGCCTTGATCAATACCGGATAGCCGATGTCGCCGGCGATGCTGCGGGCTTCCGATGCGGACTCGATCGCACCTCTTGATCCCGGCACGACCGGCACGCCGTTATTCTCTACTGCCTGTTTTGCGGCGACCTTGTCACCCATGAGCTCGATATGTTCAGCGGTCGGTCCGATAAAGGTGAAGCCGTGCTCTTCGAGGATTGACGCAAAGCTCGCTTCCTCCGATAGGAAGCCATAGCCGGGGTGAACCGCGTCTGCACCGGTGATGGTCGCTGCCGAGACAATTGCCGGGATATTCAGATAGCTATCTTTCGCGGGCGCCGGACCGATGCAGACGCTTTCGTCGGCAAGCCTGACATGCATCGCGTCTGCATCCGCGGTGGAGTGAACAGCGACAGTGGAAATACCCATTTCCTTGCAGGCGCGATGAATGCGAAGCGCGATTTCGCCGCGATTGGCTATCAGGATTTTCTCGAACATTGCGTTGCCGGCCCGGATCCGATCGATACGCTATTCGACCAACAGCAGTTCTTCGTCAAACTCAACAGGTGTCGAATCCTCGACGAGTATCTGCATGACCTTACCGCTCTTAGTCGCGCGCACTGGATTATAGGTTTTCATCGCTTCGATCAGCATGACGGTCTGGCCTTCCGAAATCGTGTCGCCCACCTGAATAAAGGGCTCCGCCCCCGGTTCGGGCGACAGGAATATCGTCCCCACCATCGGCGACGTTATAGGCGTTCCTCTCCTATGCTCTGCAGACGATTCTGCATCCGATGTCACCGGCGGCATCGGTGTCGCTGCGGCAGAGGCCGGCGACGCCACTGTAACGGCGGGGACGGCACCACCTATCGAACGCGCGACGCGGATCCGGCGTCCAGTGCTTTCGAACTCGATTTCGCATAATCCGGTTTCGTCGAGCAGATCGGCGAGTTTCTTTACTAGTTCCGAATTTATATCGAATTTGTTCGCCATCACTTTTCCTTTTTCGCCCCGATCTGTCCCATCATCGCATCTATCGCCAAAGTGTATCCATGTGCGCCGAAACCTGAGATGATTCCGGTGGCGCCCATGGAGATATACGAATGCTGCCGGAAACTTTCTCGCCGGAAGATGTTCGAAATATGGACTTCCACGACCGGAATCTCCGTCAACACCAGCGCGTCCAAAATGGCAACTGACGTGTGGGTAAAGGCCGCCGGATTGATAATTATCCCGTCGGCGGTATCCCGTGCCTTGTGAATCCAGTCGATGATTTCAGCTTCGCTGTTCGACTGGCGGAAATCGAGACCCGCGCCAACTGAGCCCGCGTGGGCTTCACAGGCGGCCTGAATATCATCCAAGCCGTCACACCCATAGATCTCTGGCTCCCGGATGCCGAGCATATTCAAGTTCGGACCGTTTATGACAAGAATGCGCGAGATGGCGGACGCTTCCTGATTTCCTGTTCAACGTTAACCGTTAAGCCTTACCGCAGGAAGTCTCGTTAGAGCAATGGCGATAAACACCCGGAATTCCGTCGTTTCCGGCGATTGATTCGGTCGCTTTCTGGTTAGGCGGCCAAATGAACCCATTACGCCTAGGGTGTCGCAAAACCGCGTTACCCACACTTTCACGAGAATTTAACCCAATTGTTTCACTATCAGGGCCATAGATATGCAAAATTCACCCAATGCACCCAGCGCCACCTCTCAGGGGATGGCATAGCTTATGGTGCTCCGGCTGCTGTCGCGTTGCTACCAATCGTGCAGCGACAAACCGTTCCCGTCTTTTAACCATGTGAACCCGATCGAGATGGCCGAGAACTAGAAACACTGCTCGGTGCTCGATTTCGTCGGCTACGAAGAAGAGCCGATTGTCCGGACGGTGGGTGCTAAATTTTAGCAACATATGGACGGGCTGCTACGCAACTGTCTCCTGTTGATAGTGCCGCCGAGGACCCTGATAAAAAATACAGCCGGCTACTACCCGGAAATTCTGACCCGAGGGTGTACTGATTTCGCGCGGCGGGCATGGCCATGCCCGGCCTGCAGTTCGCCTAGGGTATGTAGATCCGTCGGAATTTGCTTTCCGCCGAAGGGCTGGCAGGCTAAAACGCGCCCGCAATGACCGCCAAGATCCGCAAATTTCTTGAAGAATGCCATCCGGATACTCCGTGTCTGGTGGTAGATCTTGACGTGGTCGCCCAACGCTTCCGCGATCTGAGACGGGCTCTGCCGCGCGCTGAGATTTATTATGCTATGAAAGCCAACCCGGCGCGGGAGGTTGTCAGCCTGCTGCATTCGCTGGGGGCGTATTTCGATACGGCAAGTATCTACGAAATTGAAGCCTGTCTTGACGTCGGAGTCGGGCCCGATCGAATCGCGTTCGGCAACACCGTTAAGAAACAGCGCGATATCGTAAGGGCCTATGAATACGGCGTTCGGCTATTTGCGTTTGACAGCCGCGCGGAACTGTCAAAGCTCGCCTCAGCGGCCCCCGGTGCCGATGTCTACTGCCGAGTTTTCATGGACGGTGCCGGATCGGACTGGCCGTTGTCCCGAAAGTTCGGGTGTGAACCGGCGCAGGCAGCTGGAATGCTCGAAGAAGCCGGGCGTGCAGGGCTGGTCCCCGCCGGCGTGTCCTTTCATGTCGGGTCGCAACAGCGCGACCCCCGGCAATGGGATGTCGCGATCAAGCAGTGCGCCGCCATTTTCGACGAGCTGTCCACGCGCGGCGTGGAATTGTCGCTGTTGAACATCGGCGGCGGTTTCCCGGCCAGTTACCGTCAGCCGATCGACTCCGTAGATGTTTACGGCGTTGAGATCAGAGACGCAATGGTCCGGCATTTCGGAAACCGGTCGCCCCGTATTATCGCTGAACCGGGCCGTTACATCGCTGGCGATGCTGGCATCATTCAGACTGAGGTTGTTCTGGTCGCGGAGAAATCCCGCGAGCCTGACAAGCGCTGGATTTTTCTCGATATCGGCAAGTTTGGCGGTCTGCCAGAAACATTCGAGGAAGCAATCCAGTACCGCATCACAACCCCGCATGATGGAAGCCCCGGTGGGCCGGTGGTTCTGGCAGGGCCGACCTGCGACGAAGTGGATGTTCTTTACGCCGCCGCGGGCTATACCCTACCGCTTGACCTGACTGCCGGGGACAGGATTGAAATACACAGCGCCGGAGCCTATACGGCGACGTATTCCGCTGTCGGGTTCAACGGGTTTCCTCCGCTTAGCGAGTACTACATCTGACGGCCGACAACGATTTACACGACGTCGTGGCTGGATCGCCGCGCGTTGCGCCAGTAAACTCCATACCTAATCAATTGGAGTAACCCATGAAACTTTACGGTTTTTCCCGCTCGTCGGCGGCTTTTCGCGTTCGGATCGCCCTAAATCTGAAAGGGATCGCGTGGGAACACGTCAATATCAGCCTGCCTAACGGCGATCAGTTCGACGACGGCTACAGGAAACTGAACCCGCAGGGACGGGTCCCAACCCTGATCGACGGCGACAAAATCCTTTATCAGTCAATGGCGATCCTGGAATACCTGGAGGAAACGCAGCCGAAACCCGCGTTTCTGCCCTCTGATCCGCTTGGCCGCGCCAGGGTGCGGGGGCTTGCCGACATCATCGCCTGCGACATTCATCCGCTGAACAATCTGGCGATCCTGAAGTTCTTGGGAGGGGAGATGGGTGTAGACAAGGACGCGGTAGACGTGACTTGGTACCAGCACTGGATATACGAGGGTTTTAATGCGTTGGAAGCGCATTTGGCGAACGATAGCGACACCGGCACGTTTGCTCACGGCGATACGCCGGGGCTGGTTGATATCTGTATCGTTCCACAGGTATTCAACGCCGAGCGCTATGAATGCGACTTGTCTGCCTATCCGAGACTGATCAGCATTTTCGCCGAGTGCATGAAACTAGATGCGTTCGACAGCGCCCAGCCGTCGAAGCAGCCCAACTGAGAGCCGTCGCCTATTTTTTCGCCGCCCGAGCTTCGGCAACCATCGAGCGTAGAGATTCCAGGTCTCTGGCGCCACGCAGCAGCGTGTCGCCGATAACGAAGGACGGCGTGCCGTTGAGTTTCAGCTTTTCGGCCAAGGCAAAGTTTTTGCGGATAATTTCGTCGATCTCTTTACCGTTCATATCCCTGCGGAGCCGTTCTGTGTCCAGTCCGATTGTATTTGCCATGTCGAGAATGGATGGCAGATCGTATACGGAATTAGCTTCCATTAAGACCTTATGAAACGCCAGATACTTCCCCTGATTGCGCGCCGCGATTGCCGCCCGCGCCGCTATAACGGAATTAGGCCCCAGGATTGGCCATTCCTTGTAGACACGACGAATATTTGGATCGGTTTTCACCAGCTCGTCGACGATGGGTTTAATGCGTTTACAAACGCCGCAGCGATAATCGAAAAACTCCACCACTGTCACATTGCCCATTGGATTGCCGCCCACCGGGGCGTCCGGGTCATTCAGCAGTTCCTGTTTACTGGCGACCAGCATGTCTTGGTCGGCTTGCGCCAAGGCAATGCGCTGTTTTTCATGAAGGCGCTGGATCGCTTTGGAAATGATCTCGGGATTTTTGAGAATGTATTCGCGGATAATGCCCTCAAAAGCCTTTTTCTGCTCGGCGGAGATAGCATCCGGGGCAGTTGTCTGCGCGATTGCAGAACCGATTTGGATGGTCGCGGCGTTGAACAAAATAGTAGCCGCTGCGAAGAGGAATTGGCTTCTTAGCAAAAACATTTCGATCCTATTCTCGGTTTGGAAATAGCCGGAATATTCACCGTGGTGTTCCGAATAAACAAAGTTTTATCGTATCAGGGCTGGGACCGGCGGTCACAATCGCTTGATTAATTCTACTTTAAGGATTGGTAACGATTAACGGCGTTCTCGTTCCCCTGCGCGCTTGGCCGTAGCTTCGATATCTTGCGCGCGGATCCAGCCGGGTGAATTCGCTCTCAGGATACGCATGGCTTTATTTGCCTGCCCGCGGGCGTCCACGAAACGGCCAAGCAGTAAATTGTGCTCGGCGAGCGCTAGCGCGGAAACACCGAGCTGGCCGTTCCGGCCATAGGCGGTTGCCGCAAGGTGCCATGAAAGCGGCATGAACCGGTCGTACCTCAGTGCCTGTTCAATATTACCGATCGCCGATTTAATCAGATCGGGCTTGTTGATCTCTATCTGGACATGGGCAAGTCCGACCCGAAGCAGGGGTTGTTGCGGGCTAAGTTTGACGGCCCGCTCATAGGCGGGGAGCGCTTCGGTCAACCGACCGTGCTCAAACAAAATCTGGCCGCGCAATTCGTGAAAATACGGATCTTTTGGCGCCTGCTCGACCAGTCCGTCAATCAGTGTTAACGCCTGGTCTAGGCGGGAATCGCGATAGTAAGCCATGGTGCGAGCGTACCGAGCGCTGACTGCGGTGTCGTCGGCCGAATATTCTGCCAGCGTCTGGCTCGGGGGATTGATGAAACCTCTCAGCTTCGCGACCATTCGGTCGTGTATGGCTTTGACCCGTTCAGGCAACTCGTTATCTGAATAAGGTGAGTTTTCGACGTGTTTCCGGACAAAGGTGATCCGGTCCTGGGTCAGTGGATGGGTGACCACGTATGCGTCTTGGCGCGCGCGCACCAAGAGCTCCTGATCCTGCAAACGTTCGAAAAATTTGAGCAGGCCGGTCGACGTTACCCGCGTCTGATCCAGAAGATTAACTGCTACCTGGTCGGCGGAGCGTTCCTGGGTGCGCGAAAACCGCAACAGGTTCTTCAACGCGATATCCGCGCTCTTGGCGCTGGTGGCCGCGGCGACACCACCATCCTTGGAAAGTACGCCGAACGCGAAACCGATAATCTGGCCGATCAGCGCCTGATTGCGGGCGTCGTCAAGAGCACCCCCTAGCCGAGCGAGATGGCCGCCGGTGATATGGCCGATTTCATGGGCAAGCACCCCCACAACCTGCTCGGGCCGTTCCGCCGACATAAGTAGCCCGCTGGTGAGGAATATTCTCCTTCCCCGCGACACGAATGCGTTAAGGGCCCTATCGTTGACGATATGCAAACTGACATCGTCCGGATCAAGGCCGGCAGCCCTCAGAAGTGGCGAAGCATAAGCTCGAATGGTATATTCGATTTCAGCATCACGTATCCCGGCGCCTTCTGCCGGGTTGAGTGCCAGCGCCAATTGTAGCAGTAGGATCACTACGACAGCGCCGATGGCTGCCAAGGAGGACATTGCATTGCGCACGGGCGATACTTTCTCTCGTAGCTCTATAAGTAGGTGGCGGTCCCGGGTCCGTCAATCGATCGTCGCTGGCGCCGTGGGACTGTCACTTGCCGCCTGCGGCAGCGATGACCCGCGTGAGGGCCGAGTAGGCTCTGTATCCTCGGATTTCGGCGGTGTGGTGTCGGATGAACCAAGATCCGCCCTGATTGGGCGCGATATTCTGTCGGCAGGCGGCAATGCGATCGATGCCGCAGTGGCAACCTATTTTGCGTTGACGGTGACCTATCCGGGTGCTGCAAGCCTCGGCGGCGGTGGCATGTGTGTCGTCTTCCGCGGTGGGGGCGAGACCGTTGAGGCAATCGATTTCCGGTCATGGATATTTGAAAAGGACGGCAAGGCAGCGATGATACCCGGAGCGGTCCGGGGGATGTTCGCGCTTCATGCCCGCTACGGTCGCCTGCAATGGGAGGCCCTTTTATTGCCCGCTGAACGGCTTGCCCGGTTCGGCAATCCGGTATCCAGGGCATTCGCCCAGCGTCTGGCCGCTGTACCGCTGCCGGCACTGACGGATCCGACACTCCAAAGTCTGTTCGCCCCCGCTGGGAAGATGACCAAAGAAGGCGACATCCTGACCCAGTTCGAATTGTCTGCGACCCTTGCACGCATCCGATTGAGAGGCCCAGGTGATTTTTACGCCGGCGATTTCGCAAAAATTCTGGCCCAGGGTCTTGGTGCTGCCGCCGGGATTGACATCCCGATAGCGGCGTTTCGCGACTACCGCCCCAAATGGTTGAAAACCGAAAAAATCTACATCGGAAAAGACGAGCTGCATCTTCCCGCCAATCCGGTCGGCGCTGGCGCTGCAGCGTTATGGCGACGCACCGGCGGGGGAGCTGAGCAACTGGCACGGGCTTCGTATGACAGCGCAGGTTTCGTCTCGGTCGACCGGCAGGGTGGTGGCGCGGCCTGTGTTGTCTCAACGAACGGGACACTTGGCGGCGGAAGAATGATTGGTCCCAGCGGAATCTTGATGGCGGCCCCCCCTCGGGGGGATGCGTTTCCCGGCGTCCCGATGTTGCTGGTCAACCGGCCGCTCAGGGATACCCGGGGTGCAGCCGTCGGAGCAGGCGGGGGGGATGCGGCAGCCAGAGTGATAGCCGCCGCTCGCAAAATGTTCGATGACGATGTGCCGCCCGAGAAAGCATTTGGTTCGGTCGAAGGCGCGGCGGGACGTGCGGGGCTGATCCACTGTCCGACGGGTGTCCGTGAAAGCCCGGATTCATGCCGTTTTGCTGCCGATCCCGCAGGGCACGGGCTGGCCGTCAGTGCGGCGCTTTGAGCCATGACGCTGAGGAAATCATCCCGGGGGCAGGTGCAGCCGTTTATCGTCATGGACGTCATGCGGGAAGCCAACCGGCTGGAAGCGACAGGTCGGGATGTTCTGCACCTTGAGGTCGGACAACCGTCGACTGGCGCCCCCTCCGGCGTGATCGCCGCCGCGCAGCAGGCGCTTGTGAACGACCGTCTTGGATATACCGAGGCGCTCGGTATAGATCCGCTGCGCCGCCGAATCGCAAAATATTACAGCGACGCCCACGACATCGATGTGGCGGAGGACCGGGTGATAGTCACAACTGGATCATCTGGAGGGTTCATGCTGGCATTTCTGTCCGCCTTCGATGCCGGCGACCGGGTCGTGCTTGTCGATCCAGGCTATCCTGCCTATCGCAATATTCTCGCTGCGTTGGGTATCGAGGCGGTCTGCGTGCCAGCCACAGCCGAAGACCGGTATCAGCCTACCCCGGCTCTGCTAGACCGTATCGACGGCGACATAGACGGCCTGATTGTTGCAAGTCCAGCGAACCCGACTGGCACGATGATTACCGGCGCCGAAATGGTGGCACTGACGACCTATTGCGACGATCGCGGCATCCGGTTGATCTCTGATGAGATCTATCATGGCATCACCTACGAAATGCCCGGCGTCACTGCGCTATCTCATACGCAAAACGCCTTCATCGTGAATAGTTTTTCAAAGTACTATTCGATGACGGGGTGGCGTGTCGGCTGGATGGTAATCCCGGAGCAGTTCCACCGATCGGTGGAATGTCTAGCGCAGAATATATTCATTTCTGTGCCTACGCTGTCGCAGCATGCCGCGAGTGCCGCTTTCGATTGTACCGAGGAACTGGATGAAAACGTCGCGCGCTATGCGGCGAATCGGGACCTACTGCTGCGCGAGCTTCCTACAGCGGGGCTGACAAACCTTGCCCCGGCAGACGGTGCCTTTTACGTGTATGCGGATGTGTCGCATCTGACGAACGATAGCGAGAATTTCTGCCGAAGGATGCTTACCGAGGTCGGTATCGCGACCGCGCCCGGGACGGATTTCGATCACTATCGCGGCAATGAGACTATTCGGATTTCGTTTGCTGGAGATACCCAGACCATGGCTGAAGCGTCCGCGCGGCTGCAGGACTGGATAGCGTGTTGAAACCCCCGGGCGTTTGCCCGGGCGCTTTTCAGTTGATGTTCAGTCGACGATTTTCTGCCACCAGCCCCGGCGTTTGGGCTTGTTTTCGTCAGCTACCGTGGCATCTGCGATATCGGCGCTTTCGTCTGCTGCACCGGATTGGCCGTTGGCGGATTCCGGGATGCTCTCTTTCGCGTCTTTATCGGGGGCACCTACGTTGTCAGGAGTGTCATTCGGCTGAGTGCTGTTCGGTGCGGGGATTCCCGCCTCCGCATCCGATATCACGGTTTCTAAAGTAGCCTGGGTCTTCGCTTCCGAATTGGTGGTGCTCGCCTCGGCTTCGACCGGGGATGAACTTTCACCATCACTGGATGATCCTTCCGCCGCCTCGTCTTTGCCGTATGCCTTCTCTCCGATGGCGGCACCGTTCTCATCCTGCGTTTCTGCATTAAAAGTGCGATTTCGGCGTCTGCCGCCACGGCGCCCGCGACGTCGCCGCCGTGAGCCCTGCTTTTCTTCGCCGGCGGTATCGTCTTTTTCTCCGAAGGCCTCCTGCCCGTCCTTATCGCCGGAAGACTTCGCGTCGGCATCATCGCCCGATTCCGCGTCGGAGCGGGCTTCGCTATTTTGCGATCGGCGGCGTCCGCGGCGCCGCCGGCTGCGTTTCGGCTTGTCGGATTTTTCCTCGTCACCGTTGGTTTCCGAAATGACGCCAACGTCGTCGTCGGCATCTCCGCGGGCATCGCCCGTGTCGTCGGCCGCCTGAGCGGCGCCGGTGCCCCGTGACGGTATTCCCGAGACAGGCTCAGGTTGTCCCTTAACCCGCTCAATATCGATGTCAGGTGGTACGACCGTGTCGTCGCCCTCGAGGATGACCTGGAAGCCGTAACGGCTCTCCAGATTGACCAGCGTGGCGCGTTTCTGGTTTAGGATATACAGCGCCACCTCGGTCGGAACCCGTACTGTGATTTCGCTGGTCCGCATCCGGACACCTTCTTCCTCGATAGCCCGGAGTACCCGCATCGCCATAGATTCGGTAGACAAGATATTTCCTGTGCCGCGGCAGTGTGGGCAGATCTGCGAACTGGTCTCGAGCAGGCTGGGGCGAAGCCGCTGGCGCGACAGTTCTAACAGTCCAAAATTACTGATCCGTCCGATCTGAAGTCGAGCCCGGTCGGTCTTCATCGCGTCTTTCAGCCGGCGTTCGACCTTGCGGGTGTTACGGCCGTCTTCCATATCGATGAAATCGATCACGATCAGGCCGGCAAGGTCACGCAGTCGTAATTGCCGGGCAACCTCTTCGGCCGCCTCTATATTAGTTTTTACGGCGGTTTCCTCGATGTTACGTTCGCGCGTTGATTTGCCGGAGTTCACGTCGATCGCGACCAGCGCTTCTGTCGGATTGATCACGATATAGCCGCCCGATTTCAAGTACACTTCCGGATTGTGCATGGCGTCAAGCTGTTGTTCGATCTGGAAACGCTGATACAACGGAATCGTGTCGTCGCGGTATTGTTGAACCCGCTTGGCGTGGCTAGGCATCATAAGGCGCATGAATTTTTTCGCCGTCTGGTAGGTCTCAGTGCCCTCGACCTGGATTTCCTCGATATCCTTGCTGTAAATGTCGCGGATCGCGCGCTTGATGATATCACCTTCCTCGTAGACCATGCTGGGAGCGCTTGACTCCAAGGTCGTTTCCCGCACTTCGTCCCAGGCCCGGATCAGGTATTCGAAGTCTCGCTTTATCTCCGCCTTATTGCGCTCCAGACCTGCGGTCCGAATAATCACTCCCATGCCGTCGGGAATATCGAGCGAGTTCAGGGTGTCGCGCAGCTTGCGGCGCTCCTTCGATCCGGTGATTTTCCGAGAAATACCGCCGCCGCGTGACGAATTGGGCATTAGTACGCAGTAACGACCTGCTAGAGAAATATATGTCGTCAGCGCGGCACCCTTGTTGCCGCGTTCTTCCTTGACGACTTGCACCAGCAGGATCTGGCGACGCTTGATAACTTCCTGGATTTTGTAGCGTCGCATCCCGCGTGTCCGGCGGGGGGATGAGGATTCAGCAGCTTCCAGCGCCTCTTCGACATCCGGGTCGGCGGCAACGGGGTCGGGGTCATCGGTGGTGTCGACATTTTCTGTGTCGCCGGCATCGGTGTAATCATCGGATGCGGAGTCTGCTTCTTCGGCGTTGTCGCTGTCTTCCGCTTTGACGGCGGAGCCTTCGTCCGTGGAGCTATCGTCCTGGTCGGCGTCGTCATCGGCTCCATCCTGCAGGTCCGCGCCATCTTCGTTATCGTCTTCGCCGGAAGCGTCGACGTTGTCGCCGTCCTCACCGATGTCGCCATCGATATCTTCAAGGTGCTCGCGCGCGGCGCGGGCCTGACGCTCTAGTTCTTCTTGCTCATCGATCAGGGCCTGTCGGTCCTCCATCGGGATCTGGTAGTAGTCAGGATGGATTTCACTGAAGGCTAGGAAACCGTGACGATTGCCGCCGAAATCGACAAAAGCGGCCTGCAAGGACGGTTCCACCCGCGTGACTTTCGCGAGGTAGATATTTCCTTTGACCTGTTTTTTGAAGGTGGTCTCGATATCGTATTCATCGAGACGGTTTCCGGATGTGACGACGACCCGAATCTCTTCCGGGTGAGCGCCATCCACAAGCATGCGCTTAGACATTTTTTTTCTCCGGCCCGACAACACCCCCATCGTGCGAACGACCGATGGGGGTGTTGTCGGGCCTGCAAGACCACCCGCGCCACCGTCAACCTGCCGAATGGGGTGTCTCCCTTAGGATCGCCGCCAGGGCAGGGACGTTCATGATTCGCGGAACCCGAATGTTATTGGGTCCGGTCTTGGGTTCCATATACCGCGTTTGAGCCGCGCAGCCATCCTGCCGTTTCGCGCTACCGGCCAACCGTCGTCAATAAGTTACGGTCGAGAGGCGCTGAATACATAGAGGCCGCGCGGGTGTCGGAGTATGTCTCCGTTTCATCCGCGGACGTTCGCATCGTGACGATAAACCGGGTGCCGCGCCTGTACAACTTATATTCGCCGACTATGTAGCGGGTTTTCGCTACAAAACATTTCCGGTTCGGGATATATGTTGTGTGAAGAATTTATCGAACCGCAATATGTGCAATATCAACCGCAATTTGTGCAAGATCAGACGCATCGCTGGCAGACTTGCTTTTCTAGTCGCCACCGTTTGCCTGGTGCAGCAGGCCGCCGCCGGACCGCAGGTCACCGACGTGCGCATCGGCGTCTATCCCAGCAAAACGCGGGTGGTTTTGGACGTGTCGGCGTCGGTGGATTTCCGCACTTTCACCCTGCCGAAACCGTACCGTGTGGTTATCGATATGTCGGAAGTGACATGGTTGCCCCGGATGCGGAATCCGCCGCGGGGAGGGCTGATCACCGGAATGCGTTTCGGCTTGTTCAAGCCGGGTTTGTCGCGGGTGGTCCTCGATTCTGCCGGGCCGGTGAAAATCACCAAAGCATTTATGGTAAAACCCGCCCCTGGTAGACCCTACCGAGTGGTGCTGGATATTTCCCGGGACAGCGAAACCGCGTTCATGACGGCCTACAAGCAATCCGGCGAACGGGTCGGGCCCCGAGTGAAACGCCCTCCGCCGCCGCGTCCGCCGCAGGTCAAGTCGTCTTCGAAAAAGGACGAGAAGGCCGTCATCATGATCGACCCCGGGCATGGGGGCGTCGACCCCGGAGCGATAAGCCGATCCGGGGTGTGGGAGAAACACATCGTACTGGCGTTCTCGAAGGAACTTCGCCGTCAGCTCCTAGCGACCGGCAAATTCGACGTCCGCATGACTAGGAACCGCGACGTTTTCATCCGGCTACGCGAGAGGATCGCGAGAGCCAAGCATGTCGGTGCCGACCTTTTTCTCTCGATCCACGCCGATTCGATCCGGAATCGGAAGGTGCGGGGGGCATCGGTCTACACGCTGTCCGAACGGGCGTCGGACAAAGAGGCCGATGAGCTGGCGCAAAAGGAAAACAAATCGGATCTCATCGCCGGGGTGGACCTTGAATATCAGTCCAACGATGTCGTTAATATCCTGATCGATCTTGCGCAGCGTGAAACCATGAACGAATCCGCCGTTTTCGCCCGCAAGCTCGTCACCGAACTTGCCAAAGTCCGTAGGATGCTGCGAAATACTCACCGTTTCGCGGGTTTCGCCGTGCTGAAGGCGCCCGATATACCCTCCGTTCTGATCGAACTAGGGTATCTGTCCAACCGGACCGACGAGCGAATGCTGCGGGATGCCAAGCAGCGCAGACGCATGGCAACAGCTATGACACGCGCGATCCGGCTATACTTTGACCGGCAGCAGGCTTTAAATAAGCCTTAAAATAGCCACATTGTTATCGTGTGGTGTTTTTTTGGCTTGGTGCGCGGAACGGCCCCGAGGGTAAGTATGCGAATTCTGGCTGCCGCATTTCTGATATTGGTGGTGCTGGCGATCGCCGGCGCCGCTACCGTTCTATACGGCTTTTACCATTTCGGGAGAGGTCTCCCCGAATACCAGCAGCTTGCGAACTATAATCCGCCGGTGGTAACGCGGATCCACGCAGGCGACGGCCGTCTGATGGCGGAGTTCGCGCGCGAAAAAAGGGTGTTCATCCCGATCGAGGCTATGCCCAAGAAGGTCATCAGGGCGTTTCTGTCGGCTGAGGACAAGACATTCTACACCCATTGGGGGGTCGATATCCCGGGCATCATTCGCGCAACGATCACGAACTTGCGTCGGATCAATACCAAACGGCGCCCAATCGGTGCCTCGACCATCACCCAGCAGGTGGCGAAGAATTTTCTGCTGACGAACGAGGTCTCTATCGCCCGTAAAGCGAAGGAGGTCATCCTTGCGCTGCGGATCGAGCGGGCGTTTTCCAAGAACAAGATCCTTGAGCTCTATCTGAACGAAATCTACCTGGGATTCGGGTCCTACGGCGTTGCCGCCGCAGCGCTCAACTATTTCGACAAATCGCTGAACGACCTGACGCTTGCAGAAGCCGCATTTCTTGCCGGTCTCCCGAAGGCGCCCAACAACTATCATCCCGTTCGTCGCCCGGAAGCGGCGCGCGCTCGCCGGGATTATGTGCTGAACCGTATGGCCGAAGACGGCTATATTTCGCTTGCCGCCGCCGCCGCAGAAATGGCGGGGATGGTTCGGGTGCGTCCACCCAGTACGGCGGATGCGGCCAGGGCCGACTACTTCGTCGAGGAAGTTCGCCGAAAACTGCGGGGAACCTTTGGTGAACGTGGACTCTATGGCGGCGGTCTTTCGGTCCGGACGACCCTGAATTCCGAATTGCAGCGGATCGCCGATACCTCGTTGCGCTGGGGTCTTTCCGCCTACGACCGCCGGCATGGGTGGCGCGGGCCGCTGGGCCGGGTCGATGCGACGAAGGACTGGCGAAGGGCCATGTCGAAATTTACCCTGCCCTCGGACGTCGACCACTGGCGGACGGCTGTTGTGCTGGCCCTTACAAAAAATAGTGCGGAAATTGGTTTTGCAGACCGGTCGCTGGGCTCACTACCGCTGCAGGAAATGCGCTGGGCACGCCGATTTGATGAACAGAACAGGCCTGGTCCGCGCCCGAAACAGTCGGCTGATGTGCTGGAAGTCGGAGACGTTATAGTCGTCGAAGCGGTAACTCAAAAAAACAAAGACGAAACCCGGCAGGTGGGCACCTACGGACTGCGTCAGATTCCGAGAATTGGCGGCGCTATCGTTGTACTGGATCCGCATACCGGCCGGGTCTTGGCAATGTCCGGCGGTTTCTCGGCTAGTTTGAGCGAGTTCAACCGCGCCACGCAGGCCAGACGTCAGCCTGGATCAGCTTTCAAGCCATTCGTCTATCTGGCCGCCCTGGACAAGGGCTTCACGCCGTCGAGCCAGATCCTCGACGCGCCCTTCGTGATCGACCAGGGGCCCGGTCTCGGGCGCTGGCGGCCAAGCAACTACTCCAAGAAGTTCTATGGCGCCAGCCCGCTTCGCCTTGGAATTGAGAAATCACGCAACCTGATGACCGTTCGGCTTGCACAGAATATCGGGATGGAAACGGTGGTTGACTACGCAAAGCGTTTTAACTTGGTCGACAATCTGGAACCGATGCTTTCCATGTCGCTCGGCTCGGGCGAAACCACCCTGATGCGGATGACCACCGCTTACGCCATGCTGGTCAATGGCGGCAAGCGCATTCAGCCGACCCTGATCGATAAAATCCAAGATCGCGCGGGAAAAACGATATTCCGCCATGACGACCGCCCGTGCGTCGGCTGCGATACCATCCGCTGGGACGAGGAGGATTTGCCACAACTCCCCGACAACCGCGAACAGATCGCTGATCCGAAAACCGCGTACCAGATCGTATCGATGCTGGAAGGCGTCGTGAAACGCGGGACCGGCCGGCGGATCAGTACCATTGGCAAGCCGCTTGCCGGGAAAACCGGAACAACCAACGAAAGTCGCGACACTTGGTTCGTTGGTTTTTCGCCTGATCTGGCTGTCGGTGTTTACGTGGGATTCGATAAGCCCAAGCCTCTAGGCAAGCGGGAAACAGGCTCTTCTGTGGCGGCTCCGATCTTCAAATCGTTCATGGAGGCAGCGCTGCAGAACAAGCCGGCCATTCCGTTCCGGGTGCCGCCGGGGCTTCAGCTCGTGCGCGTCGATTCACGAACCGGCAAGCCGGCGCGCAAGGGATCACGGGGGGTTATTCTGGAAGCTTTCCTGCCCGGTACGGTTCCAACCAGCAGGGGGCGGATCCTCGATGGCAGTGACGGGAACCCGCGACCCGGCACTGGCGTTGTGACTCCCACGCGCAAGCTTCGCGGTTTATACTGACTGTATAAAACTGTAGCCGAGCTAAACTCTCCCGGTATGCCAGAAGATCGAACCCCATGAAGCACAGGACGACACATGCGCGCTGAAACGCAGGCCCTCGCCGACAAGACCGAGCAGTCACTGGAACTGCTGAGGAGGCATCTTTGACCCCGACCAGGCATCGAAACGTCTCGACGAGCTAAATGCCGAGGCCGAAGGCCCCGATCTTTGGATCGATCAGGATCGTGCGCAGAAGATCATGCGTGAACGCAACCAGGTAGAAAAATCCCTTACGGATTTCCGGAAGCTCGAACAGGAATTAAGCGATGCCATCGAGCTGATCGAAATGGGTGAGGCTGAGGGCGATAACGAGATCGTCGAAGAGGCGGAGGCGACGCTTCACCGTCTGCAGAAATTCGCCGTCAAACAGGAATTGCAGACGTTGTTGTCCGGTGAAGCCGACTCCAACGACTGCTTCCTCGAAGTCCATGCAGGTGCTGGGGGTACTGAAAGCCAAGATTGGGCGCAGATGCTGATGCGCATGTACATTCGCTGGTCGGAGGGCCATGGCTACAATGTCGAACTGATGGAAGAAAGCCCGGGTGAAGAAGCTGGGCTGAAATCGGCAACCATCCGCGTGCAGGGGCATAATGCCTATGGCTGGCTCAAAACCGAAAGCGGCGTGCACCGGCTGGTCCGCATCTCGCCGTACGATTCCAGCGCGCGGCGACATACGAGCTTCGCATCCGTCTGGACGTATCCGGAAATCGACGACGACATCGATATCGAGATCGAGGAGAAAGACCTTCGCATTGACACATACCGGTCCCAGGGTGCAGGCGGTCAGCACGTCAACACGACCGACAGTGCCATTCGTATCACCCATATCCCGTCGGGAATCGTTGTTGCCTGTCAGAGCGACCGGTCTCAGCACCGGAACCGGGCGGAGGCGATGCGGATGCTGCGAGCACGTTTATACGAGGCCGAATTGCAGCGTCGCGAGGAGGCCGCACAGGCGGAACAGGACGCCAAGACAGAAATCGGCTGGGGACACCAGATCCGTTCTTACGTATTGCACCCGTATCAAATGGTGAAAGACCTCCGGACAGAGGTAGAGACATCCAGCACACAGAACGTGCTGGATGGGGATCTCGACGATTTCATGGCGGCTGCTCTGGCGCAGCGGGTCGCCGGCGACGCAGATGAATAAGGCGAATGGGGCGCTGGCTGATGGCCAGTGTCTCGATGGTAAACGGTCATCGCCCCACCGGACTGATGCAACTGCTGAGTCCAGCACTAGCCGCTACGCCGCGTCCGGACCGCACAGACGTCAAACACGACCTCGATGCCTCGCTCGCGGCTGTCGTGGCCCTGTCCGACCTTTATCGACAGCGCTAGGAGGCCGGCGAGGCCGGTGTCAAAATTTGCTATACGCTGTTGCGCCACGACGATGTCGTGACGCCCGGATCACCAGCGGCGATCGATACGCTTTTCTAGACCCGCCAAAACGTCACTAGCCGCCATAAGCACCATCTGGGTCAGGCAGCCCGGACCAGCCTGCCGCCGGTCATCGGCTTCGGGACGCCGGTCGTAGAGGGAAGACTTAGCGGCAATCCGCGCAGCGACCGGACTGCGAGGAACGCGAATGCCTGCGCCTCTATAGCATCCCCATCCCATCCCACCGACTCGACCGGGTCGACATCAAAACCGGAGATTTGTGCCAGTATCCGCATCATGTTGGGGTTATGCCGCCCACCGCCGGTGACTAACAGCCGCTTCGGGAGTGACGGGACGTGGGCTAGGTTGGCGGTGATCGTCTCGCAGGTGAAACGCACCAGCGTTGCGGCGCCGTCCTCGGGCGAAAGACCGGTCACGGCGGCAATATCGAAATCGAGACGGTCGAGAGATTTTGGCGGAGGCGCACCAAAATAAGGATTGTCCAGCAGCTTGTTGAGGGTAGTGCCGTCACAGTGTCCTGCCGAGCTGACGATTCCGTCCCGGTCAAAGGGCATATCAGTAGTGCTTCTCACCCAGTCGTCGAGCAGGGCATTGCCCGGCCCCGTGTCGAACGCGACTGGCGGCACGGCCCCTGCCGGGTCGACCCAGGTGACATTTGAAATGCCGCCGATATTTACAATACTGAGAGGACCGTCTAGGTCCCGGCTGAGCGCCTGGTGATACAGCGGCGCAAAGGGAGCCCCTTGGCCGCCGGCCGCCACATCAGCTGCCCTGAAGTCGTACACCACGTCGAAGCCGGTCTTTTCGGCGAGGCGCGCGCCGTCGCCGATCTGGATTGTAATCCCCTCATCAGGCGAATGTGCCACCGTATGGCCATGAAGACCTACCATGTTAATTTTATTCTTAAATTCAGGGTGTTGTGAAAGTATTACCGACACCGCAACGGCATGGGCATCGGTAATATCGCGGACTAGCTTCGGGTTGTCGGCCCGATCACCAAGCGCATCCCGGATCAATTGTTCCAGCTTCGGGGTGTAGGGTACCGTGCAGGCAGGACCGAGACTGAACAAATTTTCCCCGTCGGTCTCGATCAGCGCGACGTCGATTCCGTCCATGGATGTCCCGCTCATCAGGCCGAGGGCCCAGACCGGAGCATAGTCCGTTGTCATCAGAACGTTTCCCCCTTTAGGTAGTGCTCGATGATCTCGCTGCCGGTCGCTTTCCAGACGCCATCATGCCCGCCGATATATTTGAGGGCGTCGTCCAACGCCCCGATCCTATGGGGTACGCCAATGATGAACGGATGAAGGCAGATAGCCATCACCCGGCCAGATTTGCTGTCAACGCTCTCGCGGTACAGCGTATCGAACTGGCGTCGGATCATCTCGGCGAATTCTTCCGCCGTGCGGCCCATGCGCATGAACTGCGGCAGGTCATTGATCTCACTCGAGTAGGGGATCGAACAGATCTTGCCGCCGTCGACATCCATTACATAGGGCTGGTCATCATTGATGAAGTCGGCGACGTATTGAACTCCGCCGTCGATCAAGGCATCCAGCGTAGTCCAGTTCTGCTGCAGGCCGCTCGACAGCCAGCCTTTGGGGCGGGCGCCGGTCGCGGCCTCTATCCGGTCGAGGGTTGTCGCTACCACGTCGCGGCCGGGCTGGTCATTCATCGTGTGAAGATACCGGCTATTAGAATGGTTATGTCCCATGAACTCCCACTTGAGCTCCATGGCGTCTTCTATGATGGCGGGGTAATCGTCGCAGACCTCGCTGTTCAGCGCGACGGTGCCGCGAATGCCGTGCCGGTCCATGACTTCCATCATGCGGAAGATGCCGACCCGCGCGCCGTAGTCCCGTGGTGCCCAGTTGATTACGTCGGGCGTTACGCCGGTGCCGCCGGGTACCGGTTCATTCAGCGGAAAGGTTTCGATATTCGGCACGATCCACAGCGCTATATGGTTGCCATCAGGCCACTCCACCTTTGGTCTGCGGTTAATCGGTGTGTAGGCGAAGGGGCCGTATCTTTGCGGTTTCATCATTTTCTTCCCTGAAATGCGTTCCAGTCTGGCGTTAGCAGGGCGCCGGCGCAATGGATTTCGGGAATGCGCTGTGATACCAAGCGGCGCTTATAGAACGACAGGCCTTGAACAATGACCGACCTCAAATCGGCTTTTCTAAAAACCGTCACCGAACGCGGGTTCGTGCATCAGTGCACAGACAAGGAGGCGCTTGATGCTGCGTTGTCCGAACGGCAACCGAAGACCTGCTATATCGGCTTCGACTGCACGGCGAATTCGCTGCATGTCGGATCGCTGCTGCCGATCATGCTACTGCGCTGGTTCCAGAGATCTGGCCACAAGCCGATTGTCCTGATGGGCGGGGGAACCACTAAAGTCGGCGACCCTTCGGGCAAGGATGAGGCGCGCCAGCTGATTACCGAAGAAACCATTGCCGCCAACAAGGCGGGTATCAAAGGTGTATTCGAAAAATTTCTGGCGTTCGGCGACGGTCCGACCGACGCGGTGATGGTCGACAACGCGGACTGGCTGGACGAACTTTCTTATATTCCGTTTCTACGCGAATACGGTCGGCACTTCTCGGTCAACCGGATGTTGGGCTTCGAGTCCGTCAAACTGCGACTGGAGCGGGAACAGCCGCTATCTTTTCTCGAGTTCAACTACATGATCCTGCAGGCATACGATTTTATGGAGCTCAACCGCCGCCGGGGCTGTATCCTGCAGATGGGTGGATCGGACCAGTGGGGAAATATCGTCAATGGAGTCGAACTGACCCGCCGTGTCGACAGCGCCCAGGTCTTCGGGCTGACGGCACCGCTAATCACCACCGCGTCCGGTGCGAAGATGGGGAAGACCGCCGATGGCGCCATCTGGCTAAACGCCGACCGCGTTACCCCTTACGACTACTGGCAGTTCTGGCGCAACACCGCCGACGCCGATGTTGGCCGGTTTCTCCGCCTCTTCACCGATCTGACGCTAGAGGAAACCAAGCGGCTCGAAGCGCTACAGGACGCCGAAATCAACGACGCTAAGAAGATCCTGGCGACCGAAGCGACCGCCATGTGCCATGGCCGCACGGCCGCAGAAGAGGCTGCGAATACATCGGCCGAGACCTTCGAAAAAGGACAGAGCGCCGGGGGGTTGCCGACGGTGACCATTGCCGAATCCGATCTGGAACAGGGTATATCGGCGAATAACATCCTGAATTTCGCGGGACTGGCTTCCAGTAATAGTGAAGCACGCAGACACATCCGTGGCGGCGGGGCGCGGTTGAATGACGAGAAGATCATCGACGAAAATTTCGTCGTTACGCTAGCCAATACCAACGCCGATGGTGTCATAAAGTTGTCCCTTGGCAAAAAGCGACACGTATTGGTGAGAGTAGGTTAGGACTGGAGAAATTTCTCCATGAAACTATACGTTACCCCCACCTCCCCTTATGGGCGCCTCGCGATAATCGCGATGCACGACAAGGGCCTGTCGGAACGGATCAAGCTGGTGTGGACGCAGACGCGTCAGCTGGACGATCCGCTGCTGTCGGTAAACCCGTCCGGGCGTCTGCCGTTCCTCCTGCTGGGTGACGGTACCGGGATGGAGGACACCGATCTTATCGTCGATTATTTTGATGCGCTGGCACCGCCCCGAACATACGGCATTCCCAATGGCGAGGAGCACTGGCCGTTCCGCCGGTTCGAGGCGACGGCCCGCAGCTTGCTGGATGGTGGTTCCGTCTGGGCTCGGGAAATTAAGCGCCCGAGTGGCGAGCAGTCGCCGGGGATCATCGACCATGAACGCCGGCGCGCGATTAGGCTCGCGGGTTACTTCGAAACCGTCATCGGCGAAGGGGTTTTCAACGGTGATCTGAACAAACCTCAGCTCCTACTTTACTGCGCACTAGATCTCGAACGAAGAATACCGGATTTCGGCTGGCGGGCCGGCTGCCCGAATCTCCTGAAATGGTTCGAACGGCTCGGCAACCTGCCCGTAATACGCGCTTCTTTGCCGCCAGGCAGCGCCTGACACGGGGCGTGGAATTCGGCTATAAAGTCTGACGTTGAGGGGGGGGGACACGACCATGGCCTATTCTCTGAAGACTTTTTGCGAAGATGCTCGCGCCGAGCTGAAACAGGACACTGGCCCGGAGGCACGCGAACGCATCGCCCAGCATCTCGAAAAACTACTGGTCGACCCCGATTTCGTGGCGACGCATCTCGGCCCGGATAAGCGATCAGGCGCGGAGACAATCTACGCCGACCCAGATTTCGACTTCCGGGTGATGGCACACACCAACCGCGGCGCGTCCAACAACACACCGCACTGTCACGGGCCGTCATGGGTGATTTACGGCATGGCGATGAACCACGTCGAGATGACGGAATGGAAGCGGGAAGACGACGGCTCTGTCGACGGGCACGCAGACCTGTCGGTCGAGCGGAAATATTTCCTGAATGAAGGCGAGGCGCATGTTTACAACGAGGGCGTCATTCATTCGCTGAACCGGCCGCTAGAAACACGGCTTGTCCGTGTGACCGGATGCGATCTGAACCAGACGCTGCGCTATCGTTACGACCCGGCGAAAAATGCGGTTAAGGTGTTGGAACCCGTCGGGTAGCCCTGTCCCCGTCAGGTATTGCGCACCGACGGATGAAACAGTTCATCCACCCGTAGCGGCGCATCGATTAGACCCTGATCCAGCGCATAGCCGATGAACCGTGTCAGGTTTGCTGCGTTTGCAGAAACTCCGCTGGTCCATAGTGATTTGCCAAAGGCGGCTGTTTCTTCTTCGGCCGCATATTTCGCCCAGGGCAGCTGGGTTCAGTTCGGATCGGCTAGAGAGGTTCCTGCGATCCGTTCGGCGTTGGCGAAAACGCTCATAAGGTCCGTTGCCAGCGTCGGGTACGTTTCCATTGTATCGCTCTTAACGGCGATAAGATGCATGATCGGCCAGTAACCGTTTTGGGCAACAAAATCGGTCTCGACCGCCTTAGGGTCGTCGAACAGCCGCCGAAATTCTCCAGTCCTGTCGGTGGGAACTTCCGGCAACCTAGAATAAAACAGGGCATCGATTTCGCCGCTGCACAACATTTCAGGCAGTTTTTGCCCGGGCAGAATTGGAGCGATATCGAAATCGGGGTTATTGTCGATCTCAACCGTATCGGCGCTGCCGACACGCCATTTTATATCTTTCAGCCACACGCCGTATTCGCTGGCCAGATCGCCCTTTGCCAAAACCGCCAGCGTGGTCTGGAACGACTGCAGTCCGACAGTTCGCCCGGCCAGATCCGCCGGCGTTTCTATACCTGAACGGGCGTGGACGAATATCTGTCCCTAACTGAACAGACGACGTGGAAAAACCGGGATTGCGGTAAAAGGCCGGCCGCAGGATCTGGCAACGACATATGATGCGAGCGACGTTTCCGCCGCGTCGAATTCGCCATCGCGGAGCATACGTTCGTGGCGGTGAGCACCGTCTCGTAGAGCCCCGTGTTGTCCTACCTGATAGACCCTCAGATTTTGCAGCGCAGCCGGCAGCAGGACGGTTCCGTCAAAAAACGGTAAATGCCGGTCGTATCGGTCGAGTGCGAGACTAATCATTGGGTCGGTGGGCTTTCCTTGCCTTGGATTTTCCGCTCACCTTCTTCTTCTTGGGCTGGTGTCTGGCCTTCGTTAAGCCCTTTGCTACCATCCAGTAGGTTGCGCAGAAAGCCCGGTGCAAGCGCTGACAACGGGTTGACAGACATCACCGGTTTTTCGATCGGACCGGATACTTTGTATGACACCGCAAAAATTCCACCGCCTTTTTCGCCGCTGAAAATCGGGCCGACGACCGGGATCTTTCCCAGAAGACTGTTGATGGTATACGCGGGCACGATGGTACCGTTGAGATCGATCGCGTCCTTCGCAAAATTGACTTCACCGGATGCCGTAATGCCCAGTTCTGACCCCACCCCTTGGGCGTCTTTAATGGTCGCCGTATCGCTTTCGAATACGAAGGGAAAACGCACACGCCTGAATTTGATTCCCTTACCGGTGGCTAGGTTGCTGATGCCTGTCAGAGAAGCGATGGTGAGGAGCCGCGCCAAGTTGGGCGCATTGGCCACCCGGAACCTTTTTATCTCGGCAGTGCCGGTCCAGGGCGCGTTGGGGCCGCCCTTGCGGGTGCCCGCTAGTTCGATGGTCCCGCCCACGATGGTGTCCGTAATATCCGTTGCCTTGAGGAAAACGCCTGCATCTGCGGAATATAGCGCCATCGCGTGTCCGTCTGCGTTGGGCAGCATTCGAATTTCAATCGCCTTGCCGCCATTGGGAAGCGTGCCTGCCACATCGATATGCTGCCAGTGGGCGCCGTCATAGCGGAGTTTCATCTTGACGTCGTTTGCCAATGTGCCCGGTCCGATCCAGAGCTTTTCGAACGCGCCGGTCAGCCGAAGCGGTGGAAACCCAGGGGCATCGACGCCCTGAAGACTCTTCCCGACGAAGGGTGTAGCATCGAACCCGCGGCCCCTTGCCGAAATGGAATACTCGCCGTTTTTCTCTCGCTGCACGTTGGCGGCGAACTCCGTCGACCCCAACTTGAATTTTTTGAGTTGCAGGTTGGCTATTGACGGATCCGCATCGCCTTCCGGCGTATTAAACATGATTTTTCCCGATGCCGAAAACACCTCGGCCTCGATCCTAAATTGATTGATTTTCGTAATGACGCCGTCTTCAAAGGTTGCCGAAATCTGCGCCATGCCCGGACGCCCTGGCAGCTTGATCCAGTTGAACCCGGGAACCGAGAACTTTGCTTCTTGAATATTCAGTCCTGCAGACAGCGATGCGGTTTTGTCGCGGCGGTCCTGATAGGTAAGCTTCAATGGCACCGGTCCATCGAGAACATCCGGGTAATTCAGGTCGAACACGGCCGCCAGGTCGGCATCAGCAGTCAACACGGCCTCTAGCCGGCGCTTAACTTCCTGCGTTCCCGAAAAGTCCTCAGCCCACTTAAAATCGGTTGGCGTTCCAGCGTAATCGGCTTTCCCCGATGCTGTAAGGGCTTTGTTGGTGACAGACAGCGTAACACGCCCGTTTTCGATTCCCTTACCCTTGAGGACATCGGTTATCGCCAGGCCGACGATGTTGGAGGTGGCGGATACCCGCACCTCGCCCGCTTTCAGATCGTTCAGCAGCGGAAAACTGATCTGAAGACGGGTTGCATGGGTTCCGGCAACGCCTTCGGCCGTCAAACCAATTCGCTCGAGGAGTTCGAGACGGGGATGCGCGACCAATTCGAGTGCCGGTTTGACCGGACCCCGGATAAGGGCGGACACGTCCAGAAGTGCCCGGGGCGAACCCATATTGGTGATGTTTACCGCGCCTTCCTCGATGGCGAGATCGCCGACAAGTCCCTCTTGAATGAGGAAATCGAAACGCTTGTTGCTGAAAGTGGCTGTTGCGCGGGCGTCGGTGATCGGCGGCATCGGCGCAAGGTAGTCGATTGTCACGTCGTCAAGAGCGAACCGCCCGTTTAAGGAATCGAGATTTACATCCCCCTTATCCGTGCCCTCAATGGCGATGCGGGCCGTGAGGCTCGCCGACGCATTCGTAATCGTGCCGTCACGGATATTGGTAACAACCCAGTCACGAGCGCCACCACCGGTTCCGGGTAACCAGAATTTTTGAACCGCTTCGACCGGTAGCTTGGGTGCCTGAAGCGTCGCCTTGAGCGTGGCGATGTCTCCTACTCGCGTAACGACGCCCTTCAATTCTGATGTTGCTTCATCCAGGTTGATGACAAGCTTAGAAATCTGGATTTGATCGGGGGACCTGTCCAGTCGGCCATCCAGCGCAAGTTTTTTGAATGCGATAGGCTGGGCGTCGATATTCGGAATTTTGACGGACCCGGGACCCGCTTCGACTTCAAAGCTGGCCTGCTTAACGTCGCCATCTGACCCGACCCGGACATCGATATCTCCTGACATGACAGTCTGTAACGGTGTCAGTGCGTCAAGCGCCTCGAAGGATTGACCCAGCTTTTCGGGGGCCAGATTTCGGAAGCTGGCAGAAATATCGACGGTTTTTTTGGTTCTGTCGTAATGGGCCTCGCCGTTGAACTCGGGCTGGGATGTCTTGAGGTCCGTCGTCAAGTCGAAAGTCGTTCGCAGTCCCATCTGTGTACGTTCCGCCGTGAGATCGGCGTTTTTGGCGACCCAAGTAATACCGAGTTTGCGATCTTCCACTCGCAGCGACGCACCGATTACGCTGACCCTTTTGAGGCGACCTAAGCGACCTCTCTCATCGGACGGCCCAGACAGTTTGTCTAGCTGCTGCGTCAGCAGTCCGCTTTCCGTCTCTTCCGCTGCGCTGTCGGGCTCTCCCATACCGAAGCGGAACGAGCCGTCTTCGGTTCTGGACAGGCGAATAAGCGGGCGGATGACCTCAAAACTCGTTGGAGCAATCTTCCCGCGGATAAGGGCACCAACGCTTAGCGTTACCGATACCTCGCGGATGTGGGCCAGTTGCCGCTCGCTTTCCGTCGCATACAACCTCACGCGAAGTGCCCGCAAATCCAGCGCTCGTTCCCAGCCGGCCCAGGTCAAAATTAGGTCGTCGAGATCCGCCTGCACCGGACTGTCGGCGCGGCGAAGGATGTCGTCCGCATAGGGAAGCAGGAATTTTATCGAAACCGGGCCCTGCGAAAGCCGCCACGCCGAGACTGCGCCCAAGAGTCCGAGCACGACGGCAATTCCGAGAACGACTTCTAGGCAGATGATGGATGTTTTGCGAACCATACGCACAGAATAACGCAATCCGAACTAATCTTGACCTAGAAAGGCCATGTCCGCAGTGTGCGGGAATCCTGCCTGATTTGGAACGGGGCAATTGACAAAATTCTTTGAAAACTGGGCGTCCGTGGTGGAGAAACTGCCGCATGCGGCGAACACGGACCTGAGGGCCATTCATTTCGAGCGCTGGACCGAAGCGGCGGGCAGGACCGGCGACGATGCGATCGCCGATTTTGCGGCGGCGGCTATACAGGATCCAGCGACTGCCCGGGTGCTGTCTTCGGTCTTCGGGAACAGTCCCTTTCTCAGCCAATGCCTGATCTCCGACCTGGTATTCGCGCGAGAGCTTCTGTTGCGGGGGCCGGACGAAGCGTATTCCGAAGCATTTGACGCCGCTGCCGATCGCGCGTCGCTCGGTGACGAGAACGAGGATCAAGTGAAGCTTCGGTTGAGAATCGCGAAGCGTCGGGCGGCGCTGGCAATCGGGCTTGCGGACATCTCGGAGAGCTGGACGCTCGAACGGATTACCAGCGCGTTATCGGATTTCGCATCCGCGGCGCTTGGTGCAAGCTGCCGGTTCTTGTTGCGCCAGATGCACGACAGGGGCGACCTGGCCTTACATAACCCCGAGGATCCCGAAAATGACAGCGGTCTGATCGTTCTCGGAATGGGAAAGCTGGGGGCGCGGGAACTGAACTATTCCAGCGATATCGATCTTATTCTTCTCTATGACCAGGACATGGTACCGCATACTGGAAAGAATGGATTGCAGCATCTGTTTACTCGGTTTTCCCGCAACCTCGTCTCGCTGATGGATGAACGGACAAAGGACGGCTACGTGTTTCGGACCGATCTCCGCCTGCGACCCGACCCCGGGGCCACGCCCCCCGCGATTTCCGTGCTAGCCGCCGAAATGTATTACGAAAGCACCGGCCAGAACTGGGAACGGGCGGCGATGATCAAAGCGCGCCCGGTGGCCGGAGATGAGAAGGCGGGGCTGGCATTTCTCGATATTCTGCGGCCCTTCATGTGGCGCCGGTCCCTGGACTTCGCAGCGATCCAAGACATCCAGTCTATAAAACGGCAGATCAATGCTTATCGCGGCGGCGCGAAGATTGCCGTGGCGGGGCACAATATCAAGCTCGGGCGGGGTGGTATCCGGGAAATCGAGTTCTACGCGCAGACACAACAGCTGATTTGGGGCGGGCGTGATCCGGAACTGCGGGTACGGGGAACTTTATCGGCGATCGAGCGGCTGGACGCCGCCGGACATGTCGACGGCGCGGCGTTTTCGGATCTGAAGCAGGCCTATAATTTCCATCGCCGCGTCGAACACCGCCTCCAGATGATTGACGACCGCCAGACCCATGAATTGCCGGAAAACGAAGAAGACCTGGAACGGATATCCGTTTTTCTGGGATATAGCAGCGTCGCCGATTTCACCGAAGAATTGCTCCGGCATCTGAAATGCGTCGAGTACCACTACGCGGCGTTGTTTGAGGGTGAGACAAACCTGGGCGGGCCAGGCAACCTCGTATTCACCGGCGCTGACGACGACCCTGACACGCTCAAGACGCTGACCGAGATGGGCTTCTCCGAACCGGCGACAGTTTCCAACACGGTGCGGACTTGGCACGCAGGACGTTACCGCGCGGTACGCAGCACCCGTGCCCGCCAATTGCTGACCGAACTTGTCCCGACTATGTTGGACGCCTTTTCCGCATCCCCTAATCCGGATCTGGCGTTGCGGCGGTTCAACGAGTTTCTCGAGGGCCTGCCCGCCGGCGTACAGCTTTTTTCGCTGTTCAACGCGCATCCGGGTTTGTTCGACCTGGTGGCCGAGATCATGGGTGCCGCGCCGCGTCTTGCCGGGTGGCTCAGCCGGCATCCGATCCTGCTAGACGGTGTGTTGAGCCGCGATTTTTTTGATTTCGTGCCTGGACGCCACGACATGACGGCGGAACTCGCCGAGGCAACGGGGCAGGCGCGGGATTTCCAGGATTTTCTCGATATACAGCGGCGCTGGGCAAATGACGGCATCTTTCAGGTCGGTGCCCATATGCTGCGGGGACGGCTTGAGCCGGTCGATGCATCAGGCCCCTTGTCCGATATCGCGGATACGTGCCTTACGTCGCTGCTGCCCGAGATTAAAAGGGAGTTCGCCGACACGCATGGACACGTGCCGGGCGGAGAGATGGCCGTGATCGCATTCGGCAAGCTTGGTAGCCGCGAGATGATGCCAGGATCGGATCTGGACCTGTTGTTCGTTTATGACTCCCCGTCCAACACTGAGCAGTCCGATGGCAGGCGCCCCTTGCCGCCGGGACAGTATTACAGTCGGCTGTGCCAGCGTTTTATCGGCGCGATTACAGCGCCGACCGCTGAAGGCAGGCTGTATGAGGTCGATATGCGGTTGCGTCCCGCCGGGAATGCCGGGCCTATCGCATCGTCGCTGGAAGCGTTCACCAGGTATCAGAAAACCGATGCCTGGACCTGGGAACACCAGGCGTTGACCCGCGCCCGTGTGGTGTGCGCCGAGGGTGATTTGGGAGAAAACCTCGAAGCCGCAGTGCGGTCAGTATTGACGGCACGCCGAGATGCCAGTGACCTTGCCAGCGACGTCGCGGAGATGCGGGAACGGATACGCAGAGAACACGGCGTTGATGACATCTGGTCCGTTAAACATATTCCGGGAGGGATAGTCGATATCGAGTTCCTCGCTCAGTACCTGCAGCTCAAATATGCAGCCGAAACGCCTGAAATCTTGGCGGGGGATACAGCTACAGCGTTTGCCGTCGCCGGAGAAAAAGGCCTGATCGAAACGGACGTCGCATCCGAACTAGTAAATGCCACGATCCTTTGGCGGAACCTTCAGGGCATTCTGCGGCTGACGGTAGAGGGCGGATTTTCGGAGGACGGCGCAGCCGTGGCGTTGAAACGGGTGATCACGCGGGCCTGCGGGGCGGTTGACTTCGAAACGCTCAAGCAAACAATAGAGACGACCGCGGCGAAGAGCGCTGCGCTTTGCCAAGCGTTTTTCGGTATACCGAAAAACTGAAACCGGACAACGACAGGGAGCATACATGCCGTCTACGGACATCAGCTACACGACACGCGACAATGAGACCTTCACCGGCTACCTAGCCGAACCGCATGGAGACGGCAAGGTGCCCGGCATCCTGCTGATCACCGCGATTTTCGGTATCGACGATGAAATGAAAGAACTTGCCAATGCCTGGGCGGCAGATGGGTTTATCGTTTCCGTGCCCGATATCTTCTGGCGTGTCATGCCGGGCCCCACGGCGGACATAGAAAAGGCGTTCGACCGCTACAATGCGTTCGACGCGGAGCAGGGCTACAAGGATGTGGAAGATCTGATGGAAAATTTGCGCTCTCATCCGCGCTGTAACGGCAAGGCCGGCGTGCTGGGCTTCTGTTTCGGGGGGCGCTACGCGCAGTATGCCGTGGCCCGACTGGGCGCGGATGCCGCAGGCGCTTTTCATGGTACGCTGATCGACCAGGAGCTTAACCCGATGCCGCCGGCCGATTGTCCGGTCAGCTTCCATTTCGGGGTGGACGATCCGGTAGTGCCTATGGCTGTGGTGGATCAGATCAAATCGGCCTATGCGAACCACCCCAATGCCGAGATTGTCGCCCATAATGGCTCTGGCCACAATTTCTCCATGCCCCACAAGGACGGCTATCACGCCGGCGTGGCCGCCACGGCGCGCCAGGCGGTTCTCGACACTTTCAACCGAATGAAATGAAAATGCTCAAAGCGGGAAAAAAGGCACCGGCCTTTAACGCCGTGACCGACGGCGACGGAAAAATAGCTCTCAAGGATCTCAAGGGCAGGAACGTGGTTCTGTATTTCTATCCGAAGGACATGACCCCGGGCTGCACTACTGAAGCGGAGGGTTTTCGAGACGCGATCAAGAATTTCGAGAAGGCGAATACCGTCGTGATCGGGGTCTCGAAGGACAGTGTGAAGCGTCATGATAACTTCAAGTCCAAGCACGGCCTGCCATTCACCCTGATCAGCGATGAGGATGGCAAGATCTGCGAAGCCTATGGCGTGTGGCAGACAAAAAAGAACTACGGGCGCGAATACATGGGCATTGTCCGGTCTACGTTCCTGATCGACGATAAAGGCAAGATCGCCAAAATTTGGTCCAACCTGCGGGTCAAGGGCCACGTCGACACGGTACTGGAGGCCGCGCAGTCGCTGTGACGGTTAAGGGGTGACACAGACACTGTCGGACCGCGTTGTTGGGGTTCTCGGAACCGGCGAAGCGGTAGGCAAGGCGCAGGCCGCGCGGGCGGTGGTTGCCGACTGGCGATCGGGGATCATTCCTGAGATCGGCCGTGCCATGCCGCGCGACCGGCCAAAGCGCCCAATGAAGCCCGACCTACTTTTGCCGCGCGACATGCCGCGGCGCGGCAAGGCGCAGACGCTGGCGGGGCGTATCGCACTGCTGCACGCCATCGCGCATATCGAACTCAATGCCGTCGATCTGGCGGCCGATATCCTCGTCCGGTTTCCGGACGCAGATGCGCCTTTGGAATTCTACAACGATTGGCTGGGAGTACTGGACGATGAAGCAAAACACTTCTTTTTGATGTCGGATCGTCTGACAGCTCTCGGTACCGCTTATGGCGACCTGCCGGCGCATGACGGGTTGTGGCAGGCGGCACAGGACACGGCGGACGATCTACTCGCCCGCCTCGCAGTTGTGCCGCTGGTGCTGGAAGCCCGCGGCCTTGACGTCACGCCGCAGATGATTAGCAGCCTCGATGAGGTGGGCGACCCAGATTCTGTCGCCGCTCTAGAGGTGATTTACAAGGACGAGATCGGCCATGTGGCCGTCGGGCGCAAATGGTTCGAATATTTCTGCGACGACGTGCCGGAACACACCTGGCGGAGGCTGGTAAAGCAGTATTTCCACGGGGCGGTGAAACCGCCTTTCAATGATGCAGCCCGTGCGGAGGCGGGGTTCGGTGCAGCGTATTACTCGGAATTGACCTAACCAAATTCTAGCAATAACTCCGCCAGCAGGTCCGGCGCGTCGATCATCGCGTCGTGGCCGGAAGAGATCGTGCGGACGTCCCAGTCGGGTTCATGGCTCAACTGGGTAGCAAATCGGTCGAAGCTGCTGTTGGGGTGGTGTTCAGCGAGCAGATACATTTTTCTCGGCACGGATTGCCATGCGCCAGTCAGGTACACCGGCTGAGAAAAGGTCCTAATCGGCTGCGGTACGCAGCGCCGTGTTACCCAGTCGGCATCATCAGGATCCATCACGCCGAAATAATCAGGCGGCATGGGATCGACTTTCCAGCCGTCACCTGTGGTAGCGACCTGTTCACGGATGTGCTGGGCGCGTTCGGGAGGCCATCCGTCCATGAGGGAGTGACCGTCCTGAGGCACGAAAGCATCGAGCCAGATCGCGGCGCAGAATTTATCGATTTGTCGGTCTAGCACCGGCGTGATGACCTGACCGCCATAGGAATGGCCGCAAACGACTAGGTCTCTCAGCTCTTCCATCTCGATCACGCCGAGCAGGTCGTTGATGTGACATTCCAGATCCGTCTCCGGCGTCGCCAGATGAGCACGGTCGCCCAGACCGGTCAGGGTCGGCGTGTAAACGTCGTGACCCGCATCCCGGAGCAGTTTCGAAACGCGCACCCAGCACCAGCCCCCGTGCCATGCGCCGTGTACTAACAGATAGGTCGCCATTTCCGCTTCCCTTCGCAAATATTCGACAATCATGTGCCAGTTCATCTAAGCGGGCCAGTCATTTGGTGCCGTCGTGGCGTCCGTCGCAGAATCCGGTATCGTTTCCCTGATTATCCGAGAAATCAATGGAGCGTCCAACATGTCTATATCAGCTGAAAATCATCCCTCAAGGGGTGTCGCTTTCATTACTGGCGGTGGTGGCGGTATCGGCGTCGCAACAGCCGAACGCTTGGCGGCGAACGGTGTCCAGGTCGCCGTGGTCGATCACGATACCGCGTTGGCCGAAACAGTTGCAGAGCGGATCGTATCGGCGGGCGGAACCGCGCTTCCGCTTACGCTCGATGTTACGGATTCGGCACAGGTTGCCGCGTCGGTCGCTGCGGCGGAAGCGGCATTGGGACCCGTCGATTATCTCGTCAACGCGGCGGGTATTTTTCAGTGGTCGAATGTAGAAGACATCTCCGACACCGATTTCGAGACCATGTTTCGGGTGCACGTGTTAGGCATGCATTCGGTTACTCGGACTCTACTGCCGGGGATGTTGAGCCGGGCGGCAGGCGCCATCGTCAACATCACGTCGATCCACGCCGTGCGCGGGCAATCGCTGACCGCGCATTATTCGGCGGCCAAGGGAGCGATTCTCGCCTATACGAAATCGCTCGCGCGGGAGAAATCGCCGCAGGGCATCCGCGTGAATGCGGTGGCGCCGGGGCCAATCGACACGCCGCTGTGGCGCGGCGACCTGGACGAATTCGAATTGGCCGACAAGATGGCGGAGCGATCTACCGTCATCCCCATGAATCGGCTCGGTACGGCCGACGAGGTGGCTGCCGGCATAGTCTTTCTGCTGTCGCCCGGTGCAAGCTATCTGACCGGACATATTATGACCATCGATGGCGGCGAGGTGATGAACTAGTGGAGGGTGACGCGCTGGGCCCGCCATGATATGCCCGACGAATGCTCGAACTGGCCTGCAACGAATATGGAGAGGACGGCTCGCCGCTGATCGTGATGCACGGTCTGTTCGGTTCCGCCCGCAACTGGGCGGGGATTGCACGCGCGCTGGCCGAGACCCACCAAGTCTATTCGCTTGATCTGCGCAATCACGGCGCATCGCCGCGCGCGTCGACGATGACTTACAAGGAAATGGCAGAAGATGTCGCCGGGTTTATCGACCGCACCGGTATTGAAGCCCCCGTCGTGATGGGCCATTCCATGGGCGGCAAAGTGGCGATGCGCCTAGCGCTCGAACGGCCGGATCTGCTGAAAGGCCTGATAGTGGTCGATATCGCACCGGTGACCTACGGCCATGACATGCTGGACTACATCGCCGCGATGCAGATGCTCGATTTATCGGGTGAACAGCGCAGGGGCGAGCTGGAAGAAGAGCTGCGCGAAGAGGTCGAGGACCCGGGCATCACCACGTTTCTGATGACCAATCTGGAGCGCGCCAATGGCGGCTTTCAGTGGCGCATTAACCTGCAGGCCATCACCGCCGGGATGAGCGGTATTTCAGCATTTTCTTATCCTGACGGTGCCGTGTTTGATGGCCCCACCGCCTTTATCGCTGGAGAGCATTCCACCTATATACGTGACGATCACCGCGACCGCATTCTCGAATTGTTTCCCAGGGCGCGAACAGTGACGATCAAGGGCGCATCCCACTGGGTGCACGCGGATCAGCCGGACGCGTTCTTGAAAACGGTAAACGCGTTTGTGGAGACATCAGAGTAAGGTTTACACTTCCCGCGGCAGTTTCAGCTCGTCCAGATCTGGCAGGCCGTAGTCGCCCCAGTTGTCTGCCACGTCGCGCATTTTATCCAGCGGCGGCAGTGATACGGCCGGGTAGTCCCACTTTTTCGTCGCGTCGATCACCATCTTTGTACCGCTGATGTCGGCCTGGGTCAGGCCCGGTTCGAACGAAGACGGGTCCAGTTCGACGGACGCCGTGTTGGGTATCGTTTTGATGTCCTTGTCGGGGCGCACCCGCCATGCCATGACCCAGTCGCGCATGAACGGATCATTGATATCGATGTCGTCGTCGCAAATGACGATCCATTTGAAGTAGCTCATCCCGAAATGGCCCATGGTGCCGAAAGCGGTCTGGTCAACATGGCCGGAATACATCTTCTTCATGCTGATCCACAGTGTCGCCGTGCCGCCGCCGGCTTCCAGCGCGTGCACGTCGTGTATGCCAGGCAGGTTGAGGTCTTCGGTCAGATGTTTCTTTAGCCCGGCCTCGAGCAGGGCGCGCTTAATCATCGAGGATTCAGACGGCGGGAATTGGCTGATCACACCCATCACGATGGGGTCCTTACGATGAGTGATGCAGTTAACCCGGAACACCGGCCCTTCGCGCCCGCCAGCCATGTAGCCGGTGAATTCTCCAAAAGGGCCCTCGGGTTCGGTGTGATCCATTAGCACCTCGCCCTCGATGATAATTTCGGCATGGGCGGGCACCTCGAGATCCACTGTTTTGCATTTTACCATCTCGATGGCTTCGCCGCGGATACCGCCGGCTACTGCCAGTTCGTCAGCGCCGTATCGTGCCGGGGCGACAAGGTACTGGATCGGGTCGCCGCCGATGACGATGGCGGCCGGCATATGTTCGCCGCGCTCCTTGTATTTTTTATGATGGATGGCGCCGCCACGATCAGGTGCGCCGAACAGGATGCCGGTGGTGTTTTTGCTTTTCACCTGGCAGCGGCGGATGCCGATGTTGCGCCGGCCGGTATCGGGGTCCTTGGTAACCCAGAGGGGTGTGAGATAGGGGCCGGCATCTTTTTCTGGCGTCCAGATAGGCACCGGAAGCTTGGTTAGATCGACGTCGTCACCGCGGAAGATGACCTCTTGGCAGGGGCCGCTGTCTACCAGCACCGGCTCGATCGGGGCGTTTATGCCGCTGGTGACGCGTTCGTGGATGTTTTCCAAATTCGGCTCGCATCCAAGTGCCGCGGCGATCATCTTGCGCGACGATGCCACAACCCCGCCGACCACGCGGCCGCCTTTGAAGCCCTTGATGTTGCGAAATCCGATGCCGTAACGACTGTCTTCGTCCATGGCGCGGAAAATCATGCGCAGGACGGCACCGATCTCCCAGTCCTTGTCGACCTCCTTGTCGACCCATTTGAACATGCCCTGCTGTTCTAAAACCTGTAGCCAAGGCCGCAAGGATTCGTACGCCATTGGAAGCTCTCCGTGATTGTTGCGGGGAGTATCGAAAAAAGGCGGCACGCTTACAAGCCAATTGGTGAGAAATTCTCGGCGGGAAGGGGTCTGTAAGCCGACGAACACGATCTTTCTAATCATCACTAAAGGTGTCGTTGCGGCGACCGGAAACACCCCTGTTAAACCGGGTGCCGCCGCGATTGCTCTCCAGTTTTTGTGCCAGAGTCTGGATTTTCTGAGTGTCTGGTAACGATCCCGCGCCATCGCGATAACGTATATGTGCTGAGGTCGCGTCGATTTCGGCCGATCTTCGGGGCGTTACATCTCGGGAGAGTAACATTGAGGAAGATTGTTTTTGCTACGTTTGCTGTCCTCGGCATCGCCGCGGGCGCGAAAACGGCATTAGCGCAGGAAACCAGAGTCGCCACATTTGCGGGAGGCTGTTTCTGGTGCATCGAATCGGATTTCGACCGGGTACCCGGCGTCTTAAAAACCATTTCTGGCTATACCGGCGGACGAACCAAGGACCCTACCTATAAGAAAATAGTGCGTGGCGATACGGGTCACCACGAAGCGTTGCAGATCACCTACGACCCGAAAAAAGTTACCTACAAACAGCTTCTCACTGTGTTCTGGCACTCGATCGATCCGATCGACAGTGGTGGTCAGTTCTGCGACCGGGGCGAGCCTTACGAGACGGCTGTTTTCGTCCACAACGAAGAACAGCGCAAACAGGCCGAGGCCTCCAAAGCCGCGGCTAAGGAAAAGCTGGGCCAGAAGATCTTCACACCCGTGGAGAGCGCGGCGAAATTCTACCGCGCCGAGGAACACCATCAAGATTATCACAACAAGAGTCCGCTTCGTTACAAATACTATCGCTGGAATTGCGGCCGGAACCAGCGGGTGAGGGAACTCTGGGGCGGGGACGCCTATAAGGGCATCCCCGAAAAAGGTTAGGCCCTTTCGCCCAGCTCGATCATGTAGCCGTCAGGATCGCCGACGAAAGCGATGGTCGATGCGTTCGGCCCGCCGTGTTTGAGCGGCCCGGCCGGGCGCGGTATATCCACGCCCTCGGCTTCCAGCTTGTCGCATAATGAATATAGATCGGGCACGCCGATGGCGATGTGGCCGAAGCCATCGCCCTTGTCGTAATCGTCGTGCTGGCCCCAGTTGTAGGTCAACTCGATCGCCGGGTGGGTATTTTCATCGTCGTAGCCGACGAACGCGACTGAATATTTTCCGCCCTCGTTGTCCATCCGCCGGAACAGTTTCATACCGAACAGCCGGGTATAGAAATCGATGGATTTTTCTAAATCCTTCACCCGGAGCATGGTGTGCCGGATCCGCTGTTTAGTATTCTTGACGACCTTCCACGAGCCGCCAGGCGGCTGATCGTTCATGATTTTCCTCCATCGCATTTGTTGTCTGCCGACATCCGGGCGTTCCGCCCTTCACGATAGCTGACATAATAGGTGCTGGTGCAGATTACCGCCGCCCCCGCCCAGGTCCAGAGATCCGTCGACTGGGCAAAGATCAGCCAACCGAAAAGCGCGATCAGCGGTAGCTGCACGTAGTTGACGATCACGACGAGACTGGCCGGCGCCGCCCGGAACGCGCGGGTCTGGCACTGTTGCGCCCCGACAGTGCACACGCCTAGCGCGATCAGCAGGGGGATATCGCTGAGGCCGGGATTGGTCCAGCCGAACATCGCGCCGATAGCCGCCGGGGGGATCATCAACGTATAGAGATAGAACACCATCGCATTGGGGTTTTCGGTTGCCGTAAGCATTTTGCTGCCGATCAGCGCGCCCGAAAACATGGCGGCCGCGAACAGTGTTGCCAGTGCGGCCATAGAAATCTCGATCATGCCCGGCCGAAGAATAATCAATGCGCCGGCGAAACCGACGATGGTCGCACTGATCCGGTGAATGCCGGGACGCTCTGCCAACCAGATCGCCGCCAGAATCACCGTGAACAGGGGCATCGTGAACATCAGCGCGTTGGCATCTGCTATCGGCATCCCCGCGATGCCGTACATCCACGCCACCGCGCCTACATAACTGAACAGCATGCGCCACAGGTAAGTGGGTATCCGGCGCGTATAAAGTGCGCCGAGACCAGCCGTGAACAGCCACGGCAGCATGAAAGCCGATCCCAGAACGGCGCGAAAAAAAACGATCTGGTTGACGGCGAAACTTTCGGCGAGGCCGCGGACGACCACGTAGATCAGGGCATAGAACAGGCTGGACAGCATCATCCACAACACACCCCGGACTGAGCCAGGCAGGTGGCCAAGCTTTGCGTATGAATTCATACAGTCCTGATTTTCCCGCAATCAGAAGGTCTTCAATAGACCTTCCGGAAATCCTGTTAGCGTAGCGCCCGCAAAGACATAAAGACGTCATAACTGCTGGGCGATGAAACGTTTAAATCAACTGCCAGGACACATGACAGCCGACCGGCCGCGCAGGCGAAATACATCATACAGACACGGCGCAAGGGCCAACCACAAATAATAATAATGGGAGGAATCCCGATCAGCCGCACACCGCTGAAGAATTCTTCGGAGTTCGTTCAAGTGGGGCGGCCGAACCTCCGGGGTACGTCTTCTTGGCTGACATTTAAGCGCTCAGTTTCTGGCCTGAAATCGTGTAACGCCGCAGCATGCGGGTCTGGTCCCGAGGGAAATCGGTGCGAGCGTGCATGGTGCACCAGTTATCCCACATCATCAGGTCGCCACGGCGCCATTTGTGTCTGTATATCACGTCGGCGGATTTTACGTGGGCGTTCAGCGCGTCAATAATGTCGCGGCTCTCTCCTTCGCTGTAGCCGTCGATCAATGCCGACATCAGTTCGTTGACGTAAAGCGCGCGCCGGCCGGATTTTGGGTGGGTGATGACGATGGGCTGCCAGTGATGATCGTACTTGTCGATGTCATCGGTCAGGTCGACGCGTTCTGTCGGCAGATATTTGTATATATGCAGTACCTTGCGGCCGTCGATCTTTGTCTTAAGGTCGTCAGGTAAGGTGTTCCAGGCATCGTACATGTTTGCGAATAGTGTGTGTCCGCCCACGCGGGTGACCTCCATCGCGTAGAGCATTGTACCCCAGTCGGGTTCCGCCGCGTAGCACTTGTCGTGGTGAAAGAACATCTCGCCGTCCGGTAGGGAGCCGATCGGCACGCCGTTCCTGCGCACGTTGGTGACCAGCATGATGTTGTCAGCATCGTGGCCCTCCGGGCGCTCCTCCGCCTTGCGCAGCCGGCCGCCAAGCTCGCCGAACTGCTCGCAGAACGCGCGCTGCGTCTCGGGTGTCAGGTCCTGGTCGCGAAACAGCAGGACCAGGTGATCGATCCATGCCTGGATCAGCGCTTTGCGGGTGTGAGGGGAAAGCGGCTTAGACAGATCTATCCCCTGCACCTCGGCGCCGAGGGAATCGTGCAGTTTGTGAAGTGTGAACTCAGCCATTCGCCATCTTATGGCTGAGCGAGAGCCATGGTCAATTAATTGGAGCCACTCCTATTGAATCTCTTCCTCCGCGGGAATGTCCGCCTGGATCGGATTGACGCCGATGATTACCTGATTGAGGTAATCTTCCAGTTGCTCGGTCATCTCTTCGACTTTGGTGTTGAAGAAATGGTCGGCGCCTTCGACGATCCGGTAATCGATAGTGATTTCTCGCTGATGCGCCAGCTTCTCGGCCAGCGCGCCTACAGATTCAACGGGCACGACCTTGTCGTCACCGCCGTGCAGGAACAGCCCAGAAGACGGGCAGGGGGCCAGGAACGAGAAATCATACAGGCTGGCGGGCGGCGCAACCGAGATAAACCCAGTAATTTCTGGCCGCCGCATCAGCAGCTGCATGCCGATCCAGGCACCGAACGAGAACCCACCGATCCAGCATTGGGGGGCGTCCGGGTTAGCCGATTGCAGCCAGTCGAGCGCGGCGGCGGCATCAGACAACTCGCCGATGCCTTCGTCGTACACGCCTTGGGACCGCCCGACGCCGCGGAAATTGAACCGCAGCACGGAAAAGCCACGTCGCAAGAAACAATGATACATCTGGTAGATGACCCGGTTGTTCATCGATCCGCCGTATTGCGGATGGGGATGAAGCATCAGGGCAATTGAAGGGTTTTCCTGCTTGCTGTGGTGGTAGCGGCCTTCCAGCCGGCCTTCAGGTCCGTTGAATATAATTTCCGGCATCGGGGCTTCCCTATCGGTTCCGCGTCGCGCCCTGTTCTCCACCCGCCGAGGTGGTTTAAGGTGCTGGTTGACTAACCCTTTCCGGGACGTAAATTCCCATGCGATGAGCATTGTGGCGCCGTCGCTGCGGGAGTTTTTGAACCGTTCAGGTTTTGAGCCGGCGGAATATAGCACAATCGCGGGTAGAGATTTCAAGCATCGCGGACATGCAGGAGGAGGCGGTCCCGATAATACGTTAAACGGCAGAATTGAGACGTTTATGGATCAACGCATTTACCTGGATTACAACGCGACGGCGAAAATTCGGCCCGAGGTCATCGATGCGCTTGCAAGCGCAATGGCGACGGTTGGGAACGCGTCGTCGGTTCACGGCGCCGGGCGCGACGCGCGTCAATCAGTGGAAAAAGCGCGCAGGCTAGTCGCGATGCTGGTGGGGGCAGCGCCCAACCAGGTGGTGTTCACCAGCGGCGGTACCGAGGCCGACAACCAGGTCATGCGGCCGTGCGACCCGACGCGAACTTTCGTCAGCGCTATTGAACATCCCGCGGTGCTCGATTCCTGTCCCGGTGCCAACCTTGTACTCGTCGACGAGCAGGGTGTGATCGATTTGGCGGCGCTGGATGCCGCATTGGCCGCTGCTGACGACCCGCAGATGGTAGCGCTGATGCTGGCGAACAACGAAACCGGTGTTCTGCAGCCGGTGGTCGAAGCCGCCGAGATCGCACACCGGTATGGTGCATCGTTCCATTGCGACGCCGTGCAGGCGGTGGGCAAGGTCCCCGTGGATTTCGATGCATTGGGGGTGGATACGCTGGCGCTGACCGGGCACAAGTTTGGGGGGCCCCAGGGCATCGGCGCACTAGTTGTACGCACGCCGGACAGTGCCAATTGTTTTATGCGTGGCGGTGGCCAAGAGAGGGGATTGCGCGGCGGTACCGAGAGCGTCCCCCATATCGTCGCTCTGGGACGGGCCGCCGAGGTCGCGGTCGAACGTATGGACGGCTACGCTGCCCTGGCCGATCTGCGCGACCGGATGGAGGCGCGCCTTATTCAGGCGACGCCGGGGATGCGGGTTTTCGGCGGTGATGCGCAGCGCCTGCCCAACACGTCTAAGCTGATGATGCCGGGGGTCAGCTCCGAAACGCAGGTGATGTCGTTTGATCTTGCCGGGATCGACGTCAGTGCTGGCTCGGCCTGTTCGGCCGGCAGGATCGAACCACCCTACGTGCTAACGGCCATGGGTGTCAGCGACGCCGATGCTCTGTGCGCTCTTCGCGTCAGCCTCGGATGGGATACGACCGACGACGATATCGACCGATTTATCGCCGAATGGGGCAGAATTTTCGAACGCGCTGGCAAAACGCGGGCTGCAGGGTAACGCGATGCCGAGGATCGTTTTCAAGACGACAGGCGGTGTCGAAACGCCGGTCGAGACGACTTCCGGCACAACCGTGCTGCAGGCCGCGTGGGATAACAATATCGACATCGAAGGCGCCTGCGAGGGCGTGATGGCTTGCTCGACATGTCACGTCATCGTGGCGGAAGATTATTGCGCCAAGCTGGACGACCCCTCTAACGAGGAAGAAGACCTGCTCGATCTCGCTTGGGGGGTGCGCCCGACGTCGCGGCTCGGGTGCCAGATTGTCGTGACCGATGACCTAGACGGCATGGAGCTGTTGCTGCCGGCGTCAACCAACAATCAGATATAGTTCTGGAGCCGTCCGAATGAATAACGGTAACGAATCTCTATTTACCCGTCTCAAAGGTGCCTGCGACGACGATTGGAAGAAGTATAAGGGACATGCCTTCGTGCGCCAGCTTGCGGCAGGGACCTTACCGGAGAGGTGTTTCCGTCACTATCTAATCCAAGATTACCTGTTTCTGATCCACTTTGCTCGCGCTTGGGCGCTGGCGGCCTTCAAGGCCGATGACCTTTTGGAAATCCGCGGCGCAACCGCTGCATTGTCGGGGATTGTGGATGTCGAGATGGACCTGCACGTTAGGTTCTGCGCCGACTGGGGGCTGACCGAAGCCGAGTTGGCGTCCGCTCCGGAGGCGATGGAGACTACGGCCTATACCCGTTACGTATTCGAACGCGGTATGGCGGGCGATTTGCTGGATCTGCATGTGGCGCTGGCGCCCTGCATCGTTGGTTACGGAGAAATCGGTGTGACCCTGTCGTCCGACCGGGAAACGGTGATGGAGGGGAATCCGTATCGATCTTGGATCGAGGTGTATGCCGGTGACGAATATCAGGATATCGCCAAGGGTGCAGTCGCGCAGCTAGACCGGTTGGCCGAGGCGAAAGGGGGCGATGCGCGTTTCCAAGATCTGGCGGCGACCTTCGCGCAGGCGACGCGTCTGGAAGAGGCCTTCTGGCAGATGGGTCTCGATGCCTGACTCTTCAGGCGCTTCGTTCCCGCGTCAGATAGGGAATGACGCCCACGACCATTGTACAAACCGTGAAAAGGGACACCACGATGACCATCGGATAGGGCGTTCCGTCTGCGACAAACCCGTATATCTGGGTTGCGACCCCGGCGGCGAACAGCTGAATAAACACTCCGATTCCCGCCGCCGTACCGGCCAGCGGACCGGCAACATTGATCGCGCCGGACTGGGCGCTCGGCAACGCAATCCCCTGCGACATGATGGCGAAATACCCCGGCAGGAAAATCGTCAGTGGGGTGACGATGCCCGCAACGATAAACCCGACCTGCGTGAACGCACCAATTGCCATCACCAGGCTGCCGACAAGTACCATTGTCTCGGTCCGCACCCTCCCGGCGAGGCGGCTTGAAATCAGAGAGCCCGTCAGGAAACCGGCTGGAAAGCAGACGAAGTACATCCCGTACTCCGATGCTGGGCGACCCAGATAATCGATCATAAGGAACGAGCTTGCCGCTGCCATTGTGAAGAAAACGGAGGAGGTGAACCCTGACTGCAGGACATAGGCATTGAAACGCAGATTGCGGAGCAGCGTGCCGTAACCCCGGAACAGGCCGGATTGGGCACTCGAACCCATGCGCTCCGTATGGGTTTCGAACATTACTAACCAACAGACGATGCCGATAAGCACGCCGAAACCGGCCGCCGACAAAAGGATGCTACGCCATCCACCAATTTCGACTAGCGCGCCGCCGATCGGTCCCGAAATCATCGGCCCGATCGCGTAGGCCATTGTCAGGTATGACAGAACTTTCATCAGCCGGTCAGCGCCGAAGACGTCTCGGGCGATTGTCCGGGCCAAGCCGAGCCCGCCGCCGCCTCCCGCGGATTGCAGGATGCGCCCGGCAATCAGAAGCCAGATATTGTCCGCCATGGCCGACAGGACCGATCCAGTCACGAACAGGGCTATCGATCCCAGCAGGACTGGGCGACGGCCGAACCGGTCGGACAACGATCCGTATACCAGCGACGCGAAGGCCATGACGAATAGCGGCACGCTGACGGTCAGGTTGGCGATCGTCTCCGTCGTGATGAATTCCGCCTTCACAAACGGCAGGGCCGGAAAGAACAGGTGTAGCGACAACGGCAGAAATGCGGTGATTGTTGCTAGGACGATCATAAAAACGGGGCCAGTTTTCGGGTGCGGTGGCGTCGTCATCGGGTTATCGCTCTCGGAATGCGTGCAGCTGGTCGTCGACCGGGTGCTGGATTATTGATGGCTCGATGGTCTTATACAGGAATTTTACCGTCAAAGGCCCGCTGCGGCGCGAAGCTCGCCGGCAAAGACCCGCGCGCCTGAGGATGTGCCGTCGCGGGGCTGCGCTAGGTGGAGATCCCAGACGATACCGGGTGAGAGATCGGCGACCGGGCGGAATACGACATCGTTAAAGGGCAGGTACTGGGCGCTTTCCTGAACGAATGCATAGCCGAGCCCGGCGTCGATCAGCGAGAGAATTGTTGGCGTGAGCCGGGCTTCCTGTTCAATTTTCGGACGTGACCCGTTATCCGCAAATGCCTGCATAAGGGCGTCGTAGAGATTCGGGCTGGACTCCCGCGGGAAAAATACCGCCGGAAAGGGTGCCAAGTCTTTTATGGTTATCCGCTCACCGCCCGCAAGCAAGTGTGATTTCGGCAAGGCGACAAGTGTTCGGTCGCGGCGAAGCAATTCGAAATGCACCTCCGGCGGTCGGGTCGGGGGAGCGTTGGTCAGGGCGAGGTCGAGGCTTCGGTCTGCGACGGCGTCGATAAGGCCGGCGGTCATCCCTTCGGTCAGGCGTATGTCGACCCCGGCATGCTGGTCGTTGAAATTCCGGATGGCGGCCGGCAATACTCGCAGCAGCCCGGCGGTCACGAACCCGACCGAGACCCGTCCGCGAACCTCTCTGTCAGTGCCGCGGGCTTTTGCAACCGCGGTATCGAACTGGGCAATGGCACGACGTGCTTCCTCCACTAGGCCGTCTCCCGCGGGGGTCAGCCGTGTGCCGCCGCGCTGTGATCGATCGAACAGCTTTACGCCCAAATTGTTCTCAAATCGGCGGATGGACTGGCTAAGCGGTGCCTGACCCATGTTCATGCGTTCGGCGGCCCGGCTGAAATTCAGCTCGTCCGCGACGGCCAGAAAATGACGGAAGTGGCGTATTTCCATATCGAAATGATCTCATTTTATGTTTATTTAATATTATACCCAGATAGATGGGAATTGCTATGTGTACGGCATTCACTCACGGAGCAAGCAAATGCCGCTCGATAATGTCGAGACAAACAGCGATATCACCGTTACGCCGTGTTCGCCGAATATCGGTGCGGAAATATCGGATATCGACTTGAAAAAACCGCTGTCGAAAGCCGAGGTGGAGGATTTGCGCAAGGCTTTTACGGATCACCAAGTGATTTTCTTCCGAAATCAGGAAATCAGCTTCGAAGATCACGTCCGGCTGGCGGAATATTTCGGTCCGCTCGGCGCCCACGTTGGCAAGAAAACTATCAGCCAGACGACGTACGATCCGCGCGTCCGCAAGTTTCATTATGACGAAAATACGCCGCGAGTTTCCGGCGATGTCTGGCATACCGATCAGTCCTGCGCCGAGGTCCCTCCGCTCGGCAGCATGCTCTACAATCACACGCTGCCGCCAAATGGCGGGGGCGACACCCTGTTTGCCAGCATGTACGCGGCTTATGAAAACCTGTCGGACAGGATGAAGGTCTATCTCGACGGATTGACGGCGTTGCACGACGGCGTGCCGACTTTCGGTGAAGGAACACCTAAGGCGGTTCACCCGGTTGTCGTGCGGCACCCAGAAAGCGGGCGAAAGCTACTGTACGTGAACAAAGTCTTCACCATGCGCATCAACGAACTGTCGGAGCAGGAAAGCGAGGCCGTGCTGAATTTCCTATTCGATCACTGCGCCCGCCCGGAGTGGAGTTACCGTTTTCGCTGGACGCCGCACTCGATAGCGCTCTGGGATAACCGCTGCACCCACCACATGGCTATATCGGATTACTGGCCCGAGGTGCGGTCGGGTTACCGGGTTCAGATTGACGGAATCACGTCACCTGTGGCCGCTTGACGCGTCACTGCATCACCGACGGGCCGTCCATGTTACCGGCCGTTCCGCTTTCCGGAAGAATGCCTAGCCGCCGGGCGACTTCTTGGTAGGCTTCCTCGACGCTGCCCAGATCGCGGCGGAATCTGTCCTTGTCCATGATTTCGTTTGTCGAAACGTCCCACAGGCGGCAGTTGTCTGGGCTGATTTCGTCGGCGAGCACAACGCGGACTTCTTCGTTATTCCACCAACGCCCGAATTCTAGCTTGAAATCGACGAGCCGGATTCCGATCGCCAGGAACAGCCCGGAGAGAAAATCGTTCACCCGCAGTGACATGTGCATGATCTCGTCCAATTCTTGGGGCGACGCCCATCCGAACGCCGTGATGTGTTCTTCGGAGATCATGGGGTCGTTGAGCTCGTCAGACTTGTAATAATACTCGACGATGGACCGGGGCAGAGGCGTACCTTCTTCCATGCCGAAACGTTTGGTCAGAGAACCGGCCGCGACGTTCCGGATGACGATCTCGACCGGGATTATCTCGACCTCGCGGACCAGTTGCTCCCGCATATTTAGACGGCGGACGAAATGCGTCGGAATGCTGATCTCGCTCAGCTTGATCATTAGATATTCAGAAATCCGGTTGTTGAGAACGCCCTTGCCCGTGATCACGCCCTGCTTCTTGTTGTTGAAGGCTGTCGCATCGTCCTTGAAATACTGGACTAGGGTACCCGGCTCCGGCCCTTCGAAAAGGATCTTAGCCTTGCCTTCGTAGATACGTCTGCGGCGAGCCATTCTGTGCCTCGGATCTCCGGAAACCTGCGCGCGTGCCTTGCGCGATTGTTATCCAGATATAGCGAATTCGCGGAGGCGGTCAATGGCGCTTACGGGCTATCGGGCGGGGAAATTCCCGAGAGAATACGAGGGCCCGATCCTGCACCCTTATCATTCAATTGGCTCGTAGGGAGCGTTGCCCGGCGCTCCGTTTGCGAAAAGCCAGACCGGTTTGCGGTGTTTGAAATTTACAGATGGCAGGGCGACAAGCGCGCTGGACAGCGTACCGAACCCGATGTCGGTCTCGATCCGCATGGCATCCCGTGAGTCAGTGCCGGGACCGTGTTCCGTCGATGCCAGAAGGCTTTGCCAGCCTGTCCAGTCTCCTAAATCCACGTCCGGTTCGGGCGCGGCTTCGAACCGGGGCTTGAAGAAGTCGACCCGGCCGGAGGCTGTATCATTAAGATCGAAAGCGGTCAGCATCGACAGCCCCTCGGGGACTTCAGTGACCTTGATAAGGCCATTATCGTCAGCGCCGAGACTGCGGAGCCAAAATGCATCCCGATTGTCGGCGATCACTAGATTGAATGACCGGTAGCTGCGTCCATCGAGACCCGCCAGTGCCTCGGCGGCATCGACGGCGTCAGCATGATCCAGAGCTTCCAGCACGATTTCGCCGCGCGAGCGCAATGTCGGATCGGGGCCGAGTGAATCTTGGCGATTGAGAATGCAGGCGGTGACGCCCTCGTCGTTAAGCCCCATCCAGGTGCCGCCCGCCAGCCGGTCTATACCTGCTACGACGTTTTCGCGATCGCGCCAGTGTCGCGCGGGCGGGTCCCAGGGCCGTCCCGCCATTTCGTCACGGTTTGCAGCAACGAGGAGGGGCCAGTCATGATCTGGCCGTCGCAGAATGATTAGGGTGCACACCGGGTGTCGATAGCAGTTTCGAGTGGTCGCGGCCATACTCATAATCTGACGACTTGACATCACGCGAATGTGCGCCGGTCGAGAGTTAATCAGCTTTGAGATACATCAGGAAGGCGCTGATATCTGGATTTGACGACCACGAGAAAAGTTTCGAGGCGAAATACAAGCGTGATCAGGAAACACTGTTCTGCATTATCTCGCGTCGCGACCGGCTGGCAGTGCTTAGGGCGGCGGAACAGTTTGGCATGCCGGATAATCAGGCACTGGACTATGCGAAAGAGGTCGTACTGTCGGATTTCAAGGGGCCGGGCGATGACGATGTCGTCCGCAAAGTGCTGGGCGACTTCGAGAGCAACGGTATCGACATGGACGAGCAGAGATTGCGCAAAGAAATGATCCGCCTGATGGACGAAGCCGGACGGCAGAACAAGGCCGAAAACAGCTAGGTGAATTCCAGCTCGCGCATATCAGCCGAAAACCCGCTTGAAAATCGTATCGACGTTCTTGGTGTGATATGCGAGGTCGAACATTTCTTCGAGTGCCGCATCGTCGACCAGCGAGGATACATCCGCGTCGGCTTTTAAGAGGTCTAGAAACGATTTTCCCTCGGACCAAGACTCCATCGCATTGCGCTGAACCGCGGCATACGCGTCTTCGCGGCTCATCCCCGCTTGGGTTAGGGCCAGCAAAACACGTTGCGAAAATACCAGGCCGCCCAACGCATCCAGGTTCGACTGCATTTGCTCGGGATATACGACCAGTTTTTCGACAACTCCCGTCAGTCGGTCGAGCAGGAAATCCAGCGTAATCGTGGCGTCCGGTCCGATCATGCGCTCGACCGATGAGTGCGATATATCCCGTTCGTGCCACAGCGCTACGTTTTCCATTGCCGGGATGCAGTGCGACCGCACCAGCCGGGCAAGTCCGGTAATATTTTCGGTCAGCACCGGGTTGCGCTTGTGCGGCATCGCCGACGAGCCCTTTTGACCTGGCGAAAAATATTCCTCCGCCTCACGCAGTTCGGTCCGCTGCAGGTGACGGATCTCCACGGCCAGCCGCTCGGCGGAGGATGCGATTACGGCAAGAACCGAAAAATACATTGCGTGTCGGTCGCGGGGGATCACCTGTGTCGAGACCGTTTCCGGCTTCAGCCCCAAAGATTTGGCGACATGTTGTTCAACCGCCGGATCGATATTGGCGAACGTGCCCACAGCGCCGGAGATCGCACAGGTCGCAATTTCGGCGCGAGCCGCTTCTAGCCGTTCGCGGTTTCGGGCGAATTCCGCATAATGACTGGCTAGCTTGACTCCGAATGTCGTCGGCTCCGCATGAATGGCGTGGCTTCGCCCGATGGTGGGCGTAAGCTTGTGCTCTGCGGCACGGGACTTAAGCGCGGCAAGCAACTTGTCGATATCCTCCAGCAGGATATCAGTCGCCTGCATCAACTGGACGGCGAGGCAGGTGTCGAGCACGTCGGACGATGTCATGCCCTGATGGACGAAACGTGCCTCGTCGCCGACGTGTTCTGCGAGATTGGTCAAAAACGCGATGACGTCGTGCTTGGTTTCGTGTTCGATCTCGTCGATCCGATCAATCTCGAAGGTCCCGCGATCCCAGACCGCTTTAGCCGCCTCCTTTGGGATGACGCCCAGTTCGGCCTGCGCATCGCAGGCATGTGCCTCTATTTCGAACCAGATACGGAACTTGTTCTCCGGCTCCCAGATCGCCGTCATCGGGGCGCGAGAATATCTTGGAATAGCCATAAAACGGGTTTATCAGAATCGCCGGATCTCAGGAAGGGATCGCCGCTAAATCGTCTGGTAATTGCGGACGGCGATCCAATAGGTCATGAAACCGAAGATCGCCCCGAACAGCACCCCGCTGGCCATAGCGGTCTAGGATCCGTCCGGGAGGGCGACGACAATCCCCGTCATTACGCCGATCAGTTGCTGGATGAAGCCGACGAACGATGACCCGGCGAGTGCCGCAGCGGGCGGACAAGGACTAGATACAGGATCAACGTTGAAAACGTGCAAGTGCATATCACTATTGCCATGGGCAGCGGCGTTCCGTCATTCATAAGGCCGATCACGGTTGTCGCGGCGGCGGCGGTCAGAAACTGAACAAATCCGAGCAGCGACGATGCCGCGCCCGCGATTTGGGCGAAGGGGGACATCGCACCTGCTGTTGTCCCCGGAACGATGAAAGCGAGGGATACGAGTAACAGCACGACCGGCCCCATCAGCGTGTAAACCGTGATTTTGCCCGACAAAACAAAGGCAAGCATTACGATTCCTGCGATTGTCGCCAGGATGGCACCGTTGCGGATCATACCGTCGATACCCACTTGGTGCGCGACGCGTGCGACCACGACCTGGGCGATAATGTAACTGACCATCGGGACCGCCATCGCGATCCCGAATTCCAGCGGCGACAGTCCGAGATACTGGATAAGGCCGACCGGTGCGCCGGCGAAATACGCCATAAGCGCTCCGTACATGAAACTGCCGCAAACGCCATAACAAAGGAAAGATCGAACGCCGAACACCTGCCGGTAGTTCGCAGCGATCGTCCTCGGGTGAAGTGATTGTTTTTCGGTGCTGGTGTTGGTTTCCGCAAGTCCGAGCAATATCGCCAGTCCCGAGAACACAGCGAAACCGGCCATTGTCAAGAACACCGATTGCCAGCCATATGCAACGGATAGCCATCCACTGAGCCCGGGTGCAATGGTGGGCATGATGCCGTGAATGCCCATCATCAGGGCAAACAGCCGGGCGCCTGCCTCGCGGTCGAACAAATCGCGGATTACGGCCCGGGCGACGATGACGCCGGAACATGCGAAGAAGCCCTGCAGGAAACGCAGGCCGATTAACGCCTCGATTGTGGGGGCGTTGGCGCAGGCGAGGGCGGTCGCCGCATATGACGCGATACCAAGCAGGATTACGGGTTTTCTCCCAAACCTATCAGATAGTGGCCCATAGATCAGCTGCCCTACGGCGATCCCAAGCACCATCGCGCTCAGACTGAACTGGACAGACGCGGTTTCTGTAATGAAATGGCCTGCGATCTCTGGGACGAGCGGGACTGATGCGTCTACCGATAAGGGTAACAGCATTGGCAACAGGCCTAGAAGGGCCGCCAGAAGCGCATACCGACTTCGGCTCATATCAGACGTGACGGAAATCGCTGTTTCGAACGACCGGTCCTAGGTTCAGTTTTCAGGGTCAATTTCGAGGGTCCGGTGATGTTGTTTCGAACGCGCTTGATCATGTTCTTGAAATGGGTCTCTTCCTGGTCGGACAGCGGATTCAAGCACTGGCGGTTGACGGCTTCCGCCTCGGGAATGGCCTTGCGGTATACCTTCCGCCCGTCTGCCGTCAGGTACACATTGATTTTGCGGGCGTCCTTCTTGTTTGCCTCGCGGCGCGCGAGGCTACGTTCCTCGAACTTGTTGAGGGCTGCAACCGTGGTTGGTCCTTTCATCCCCACTTTTTCGGACAGTTCGCGCTGCGTCAGACCATCCCGTTCCGACAACGCCCGAAGCAACGGCCAAAGGCCGAGTGACACGCTGTGCTGGGCAATTCGGTCGGAAAAATCCGTATTAATGGTGAGGTTGGCATCCCAGACCGGGCAACCCACGGTGTCTTCGGGGTCGAAATAGTCGTTGGTATTCATGCGCCGGATGTACACGCCATGTTGGTGACGGGCAAGTTCCCCTAGGTTGACAGAACCAAACCGTAGCGGGACACTTTTTTAGCTACCTAATAAACTCTCAAAGCCAGCGAGAATAAACGCTTAAAGTCAGGAAAAGAAAGTGTGACGGACACGGAATATTCATACGACTATGAAACGCTTCTCGTCGGGTTTGACGAGGGTGTGTGCGTGCTGACGCTGAACCGACCTGACAAACGTAACGCGATGAATCCGATCCTCGGCGAGGAAATTACGGACGCACTGGAACATCTGCGCAACGACGACCGGTGCCGAGTGCTGGTGATCACAGGTGCCGGAGATTCATTCTGCGCCGGGATGGATCTCAAAGAATTCTTCATGGAGCTACAGGATAAGCCGTCCGAATACGACCGGGCGCATCGGGTCGCCGTCGAATGGCGGGGGCGAACACTGCGTCTGTTTCCAAAACCCACGATTGCAATGGTGAACGGCCATTGCTTTGGCGGCGCATTCACGATTGTCGAGGGGTGCGATCTTGCCGTGGCGGCCGAAGACGCCAAAATGGGGTTGAGCGAGATTAATTTTAAAATGTTTCCGGGCGGTAGTGTGGGCAAGTCGATGGGAAATCTGCTGCGACCCAGGGATTACATGCTTTACGCCCTGACCGGCCGTCCCATGAGCGGGCAGATAGCCGCCGATATCGGGTTTATCAACTACGCCGTACCCCGGGCTGAGTTACGCGACGATGTGATGGCGTTGGCGCATGAGATTGCGGCAAAGGACCCGTCCGCCCTTCAGGCCACGCGGGAAATTTATAAGAATTCGCTCGACATGAATTGGGATACGGCGATGGATTACGCGGCCGCGCTCCAATCCGCCCATACCGCTCGGCAGGCGAATGCGTTCCGCGAAGAGGGAATTGGCGATTTCCTCGACAAGAAATACAAGCCCGGCCTCGGCGGGCACGAAGATGCAAAAGAATGACGGAGTTAGACGACATGGCTGACTGCATAGAATCCAAAATCGATATTCGGGGAACAGGTCTTCACCTGCGCCGGGGCGGATCGGGGGAACCGATGCTGTTCCTCCACGGCGCCAGCGGCGTGGCGGGATGGATACCGACCTTTCAGGCGCTGTCGGAATCGCACGACCTGATGGTGCCCGACCATCCCACCTACGGCCTGTCAGACGAACCCGACTGGCTGGACAACATGGACGACCTAGCCATGTTTTATCTCGATTTTCTCGACCAGATGGACCTCGAAGGCGTGCACCTCGTCGGCAATTCGCTGGGCGGCTGGCTGGCGATGGAAATCGCCGTGCGCAACTGCACCCGGCTAAAAAGCCTGACCTTGGTCGGGGCGGCGGGTATCCGGATCGCCGGCAAGCCGATTGCCGATATTTTCATGATGGATCCCGACGATCTGGTGCGCGAAATCTTCGTGGACCAGAGCTTTGCGGACAACATCCTGAACATGGAACTGACCGAAGAGCAGGTTGATGTTCAGATCCGCAATCGCGTCGCGACGGCGCGGCTTGGCTGGCAGCCAAGGCTTTTCAACCCGAATTTGCGCAAGTGGCTACACCGTATTTCGTTGCCGACACATGTGATCTGGGGCGATACCGACAAGATTGTCGATCCGGCCTATGCCGATGAATTCGGTCGCGTTATCGCGGGATCGGCGGTGACTATGATCGAAAAGGCCGGACACCTGCCGCATATCGAGAAGCCAGAGGCTTTCGTCGAAGCAGTGTTCGGGTTTATTCAGGCGAAAGCCGCCTAGTGGGACTTAACCCCTCAGACGGGGAGCGATGATTTGAAGGTTTTCATGTTCCATCTGATGCCTTGTGCGGCGTTGAACATGAAAGAACGCGACCGTCATCCGTCAGCCCGGGTGACCCTGCCTAATTCGTTGTATGAGCCGAAGGTCGGCCACGAGGTTTACAACCGATACTTGGACGAACTGGAACTTGCGGCGGAAATGGGTTTAGACGGCGTCGCCGTCAACGAGCATCATCAGAACGCTTACGGATTGATGCCGTCGCCGGTTGTCGTGGCGTCGTCGCTGGCGCGCCGCACCGAACACTGCAAGCTAGCGATCCTCGGCAATGCGTATGCTCTGCACGAATATCCGCTGACCCGCTAGCTGGCCGTCGATTACGGGCCGCAGAAATTTGCGTTAATGGCGTGTGCCCCGGCGCGATGCTGTCACCGGGGGTACAGAACTATATCGAAAGCGGCATGGTCGACGGTAAGATCGTCGAGGAACTTGCCCTTCTTAACCGTCTGGCGGAGTGCGACGAGATCGCCAACGTGATCGCGTTTCTGGCATCGGACGCGGCTTCCTACGTGCACGGGACATCGATGTTCGTCGATGGTGGGCAAACGGTTCACTGACTAACTTTTCGTCTCTGGCTGTTCAACTAAAACGTAAAATAAAAATTGAAAACAACAGGTTGGACGCGATGCGGAGCCCGTTCCGACGTTTGCGAATATTTCCTTCGCAAGCTATCGTCTGGTATCATGTAGAAAAGGAGAACCCATGAAAACGCCTGGGCTCGTTGTTCCCCCTTTGACACCCTTCAAGGATGACCTTTCGGTCGATTTCGACGTGCTGCAACGCGAAGTCGACTACATCGTAGAAGATTGCGGCGCGATGATGGTTTCCGCCGCGGGTGTAGAAACAACGGAATATCATTTCCTGACCTTTGATGAACGCTGCGAGCTTATCCGTCGTACGGTAGAATTCGTCGATGGTCGCGTGCCATCCGTCGTTGGCGTTTCCCATGCGAACGTGAATACAGCAATTCAGCTGTGTCACATGGCGCAGGAACTTGGTGCGCACGCCTTCCAGATACTCGCACCGCTAAGGCCCTTTGGCGGAGCGCCTACGCTTGACGATCTTCTGACCTATTACAACTCGATCTCTGCTGAGACCGATCTCCCCATTATGCTGTATCTGAACCCAGGACCGGGCGCCGAGGTCAATCCGGCATGGACGCTAGAGCTAGCGAAACTCGACCGGGTCAAATACGTCAAGGAAAGCTCACGAGATTTGGCGCGAGTGTCTCGTCTAATCGAGGAAATCGATCATGGTGGACATGCACAATACTTTACCACAATGCAGATGCTGCTCGCCTCTATCCAGCTCGGCGGGTCCGGTGCAACTATGCCGCCGCCCGGCGCTTACATCGCCAACGCGATCATCAGAGCATTCAATGCCGGCGACTATTCGGAGGCGGCCCGTCTGCAGCGTCAGTTCGCCTTATGGCCCGCAAGATGGATGTCCTATGGACTCGCGCCAGCGCTGAAGGCTGCGATGGAAATCGTTGGACTTCCCCTTGGCAATCCTTACCCGCCATTCAAGCCCGTGTCCGACACAGACAAAGAGGCGATGCGGGTATACCTCCAAGGCACCTATTTGCTCGAGGATGCGCATAAGGAAGTAATCAGAGCGCGCGCCGCCTGATCCGGCAATGTCAATCCAAGATCGCTGGCGTGCCTATCGACCAGCGAGATGCAGTCAATCAAGAATGGGCCTGATTGATCCGGGTGGGATTAGCAGACTTCTTGTGCTTCGATTTCCGCCAGAGCCCAGACGCGGCCGATCGGACCGCGCGTTTTAAGCAGTTCCGCTGAAATCTCCGCCATCTCCTCTTCGCCGAGCGTCTCGTAATCTCCCATAGACGCGGCGATCGCGGTGCGCCGCGCGTTGTCTTCCATGAAATAGACGCCGGTTGTCATTTCCTCGATGTCGGGCCCGGTGACGACGATGCCGTGTGCGCGCAGCAACATGGCCCGGGAATCACCCAGCGTCTCCGCCATGGCGCGTCCGCGTTCCTCGGTCATGATCAGTCGCGAATCCGGATGTACCGGGATACCCCCGTTGAAGATCGAGGCCATGAAATAGGTCGGTTTCAGGTCGTGCTCAGACATCGAAAAACTGGTGGCATTGTGGGTGTGGAAATGCGCCACCGAATTGACATCCGGGCGTGCTTTGAACACCTCCAGATGGATCGGAAGCTCGCCCGGCAGCTTGCCTTCCTTCCCGATCAGGTTTCCATCCAGGTCGCACAGCAGAAAATCTTCCGGATGCGATAGCTTGCCGAGATCGTGCGGCGTCATCAGAATCACGTTGGGATCTTCGGTGCGGGCGCTGATATGGCCAAAGCCGTCCACGAAGCCACGACCGTAAAAGAACCGCCAGGCAATGCTAAGTTTTTCGCGAAGGATGTTTTCCGGTTCGGACACGAGGACTCCTTTTGATGGGCAATCGGATTGGTCAAAGCGATAGCGGGATTGTATTAGTTAGGAAAGCTCTAGCAAAGACCGGGGCAGGAGTTTTGGAGGCAACACGCATGAAATTCGGCTTGTTCTATCTACCGACCTATCTGCCCGACCAGCGGGATGTTCACACGCATATGCACAACATCGTCGAGCAGGTCGAATATGCCGACAAAATCGGCATCGATTATGTCTGGATGGTGGAACACCACTTTGTGCGGCATGGCGGATTCCTATCGGCGAACTATGCGTTTCTGAGCTATCTCGCTGGGCGCACCCAGAATATCCGCCTCGCGACCGGTGCCACGGTGATGGCATTGAACGATCCTGTGCGGGTGGCCGAGCATGCCGCCACCCTGGACCAGCTGTCCAATGGCCGGTTCGACCTCGGCGTCGGACGTGGTTTTATCCGCGACGAATTCGATTCCTTCGGCGTGCCGATGAGAGAAAGCCGCGAGCGGGTGGAAGAAGGCGTGGACCTGGTGCGTAAGGCCTGGTCCGGCCAGCCGCTGGAATTCGAAAGCAGGTTCCGCCCCGACATGTCCGGCCTGCCGGTTTTGCCGCCGACTTTGCAGAACGAACCCAAAATCTGGAATGCCTGCTTGATGTCGCCGGAGAGCTTCGAATGGACGGCGCAGGAAGGCCACAACCTGCTCTACGTTGCTTATCATGTGGATCACGAGCTGGCGACGGAGCGGATATCCTGGTATCGCGAAGCGCTGTCCAAATACGGTCGCAAAGTCGAAGACCACGAGGTCTGTTGCGTCTATCACGCCTACTTCATGGAAGAGCCGGACGACGACCGGCTCAAAGCGGTCGTGGACGGCCCTATGGGAGAGTACGGCGTTGCCGGGAAGGAAGCGGCCAGAAAGCCGCCGGACCCGGAGGCGTACAAGGGGTACGATCAGCGAGACAAGGGCACCCAACAATTATCCTTCGACCGATATTTCCCGGGGCGGGTCGTGATGGGCGGTCCGGACCAGGTGGTCGAACGCATCCACGAACTCCGCCGCATTGGCATCACACAGGTGTCGTTTCTGCTCGATTTCGGTTCCCTGTCGCAGGATGAGATCATGAAGTCGCTGAATGTTTTCGGCGATAGGATTCTGCCACTGGTGCGGGACATCTGAATGTCGGGTCCGCTTTCCGGTTTGCGCGTTCTTGACCTGACGTCGGTCGTTCTTGGACCGCTGGCGACGCAGACGCTGGGTGACATGGGCGCGGATATCGTGAAAATCGAGGGACCGGCCGGAGACACAACGCGCTATACCGGGCCGAAGCGGTCGAAAGACATGTCGGCGCTTTATATGGGGCTCAACCGAAACAAGCGGTCCATTGTGCTCGATCTGAAGCAGCATTCCGCGAAAGATGTGTTGTGGCGTCTGATTGACGGCGCCGACGTTTTCCTGCACTCGATCCGGCCGCAGGCGATCGGACGTCTCGGTTTCGGACATGACAACGTTCTCGCCCGAAACCCGCGGATGGTCTACGCGGGGGTTCACGGCTTTCGCATGGATGGTCCTTATTACGGGCGGCCCGCCTATGACGACGTGATACAGGGACTGAGCGGCAGCGCCGATCTAATGGCGCGCCTCGTCGACGAGCCTCGATATATGCCGACCATCATGGCGGATAAGACCTGCGGACTGGTAACGGTCAACGCGATCCTAGCGGCGCTATACGAACGCGAACAATCCGGCGAGGGACAGTTCGTCGAAATTCCCATGCTGGAAACAATGGTCGCGTTTAATATGGCTGATCACATTTTCGGCCATGCGTTCGAGCCACCGGAAGGTCCTATGGGGTATTCCCGCGTCCTGACGCCATCACGCCGTCCCTACAAGACGCTCGACGGGTATATCTGCCTGCTGGCCTACACCGATCCTCAATGGGAGAGGTTCTGGGCCGAGGTCGGCGTGCCGGAGCTTAAAGACGATCCGCGTTTTGACAGCCTTGCCAGCCGGGCCGACAACATCGAGGCGGTTTACAGTCTGGCCGGTGAATATATCGCGACGCGCAACACTGCCGAATGGTTGGAGGTGTTGCCGCGGCTCGAAATTCCTTGCGGCGAGATTGTCGAGCTTGAGAGCCTTCCCGACGATCCGCACCTGCAAGCGATCGAATTTTTTCGCTCTGAAGATCACCCCACTGAAGGAAAAATAACGATCCCCGATATTGCCGTTCAGTTTGGCCGGACGCCCGGCTCGATCGACCGGCTGCAACCCAAGCTCGGGGAACATTCGATCGAGATATTGCGTGAAGCGGGATACAGCGACGCGGATATCGAAGATCTGCAGGCCGCCGGCGCGACCATCTGACAAGGAGCACTAATTATGAAAACTCTCGGCATCGGTCTCTATTGGGATAACCTAGAAGTCGGCGAACAGTTCAAGACGCTGAAGCGCACCGTGACGGAAGCGGATATAGTCAACTTTATTGGAGTGACCGGAATGGTCGAAACCTTGTTTACCGATTTGACGTTCGGCGATCACGGCGGCGGGCCAATGGGCGGGCGCGTGGCACCGGCGGCACTAGTCTATACGATGACCGAGGGCTTGTTGGTCCAGTCCACGATGCAGACCACCGGGCTGGCGTTACTGGAAGTGGAGAAGAAGGTTCTCGCCCCCGTCTTTGCCGGAGATACCATATACGCGGAGGTCGAAGTCATGGCGGTCCGGGCCACGAGCAAGGGTAACCGCGGAATCGTCACTACAATGAACAACGTTATGAACCAGAAGGGTGATAAGGTGATCGAATATCGCGCTGTTCGCATGATGGCGGGCAGTCCGGCGGAAGTTTGAGTGGTATGTGGTTTCCGTGTGAATATTTTAAAACTTGATAGCGATGGTTGCTGCGTCTTTATGTCGGGCTCCGAAACATTGTTTGACGGGAAAACTGGACCCGCACCGAACTGACGTTTTTCGAAACGGTACCGATACCTGAACCCGGGATCGCGGTTCTGTTGGGTATCGGCGTCGCAGGGTTTATCGGGTATCTTCGCCGGGGTACTACCTGAACAAACAATCAGGATACGACTATCGAATAGCGGGCAATGACCGCCATTCTCATATGTGGCGGACTGGGCGGCCATTTATTTCTAAGCTGGCCAACCGATAAGCAGCTTACTTGCACATCTAAGTATTTTCGCGTTAAAAAACTGCTGTATACCGGGGTGTGAAGGGGATGACAAATTCTCCGGCACGCGGAGGCTTGAACCGGTTTTCACGGCCCATATCCGGCCGCAGGATGACAGTAAAACGCATTCGAATTCAAGCACATGAGCGGCTTTCCGGGCAGCACACCCGGACAGCTATTTTTCTGTCGCCGATTAACGCGGCATTCTTTCCGTTTCCCTGCCGACAAACGCGGGATCAGGAATGGGATAAGGAGAACATATATATGTGTGCAGCAGAAATGAAGATGCCGGGGATGGCGTCGGAACTGATTACGGACCTCCGCGGGACGCTCGAATGGTTGAGGGCCGAGGGCGACCTAATGGAGACCGATCATCCGGTAGATCCCGATATCGAACTGACGGCGATCCAGAAGAACATGGACGGGAGTTGCCCGATCCTATTCAACAACGTTGTTGGCAAGCCCAATCATCGGGCGGTCACCAACCTGTTCGGCGACATGAATGTCATCAACAAGATGTTTGGCTGGACCGATGATGTAGATCGCACCCGAAAACTGTCCTATGCGCTGGATCACCCGCTGCCGCCGGTCGAAATTGGCCAGGACGAAGCGCCGTGCCAGGAGGTCGTTATAGAGGACCCGGTGAATGTAAACGACTACATCATTCCCATCCGGCACACTGAGTATGAGCCGGAACTCACGGTAGGCTCCGGCAACCGCGTTGTTGCAGGCAAGTATTTCGACGGCGGCACAGACCTCGGCTACAACCGGATGAACTTCCGATGGGGCAATGTGGGCACGTTCCAGATTTCTCCTGGCTCGCACATGTGGCAAGTAGTGTCCAAGCACTACAAGGATGACGAGCCAGTGCCGATCACGATGTGCTTCGGCCTGCCGCCATCCTGCACGCTGATGGCAGGCGCCGGTTTCGACTATGTGATCCTGCCGCAAGGCTGCGACGAGATCGGTATCGCCGGTGCCATTCAGGGCACGCCCGTACGCATGGTCAAGGCGCGCACGGTCGACGCCTATGCCGTTGCCGATTGCGAAGTGGTACTTGAAGGCTACGTCAATCCACGCGACCGTCGTTATGAAACCGCAGAAGCGGAGGAAGCCGGGGTTCAGGGCCGTTTCCACTTCCACCCCGAATGGGCGGGCTACATGGGCAAGTCGTACAAGGCGCCGACGTTCCACTGCACGGCCGTCACCATGAGAAAGCCAGAATCGAAACCCATTATCTTTCCGCTCGCCGTTCATACGCTGGACGAACACAACATCGACACTACGATCCGCGAGGCGGCGATGTTCAATCTCTGCGAACGGATGCAGCCGGGTATTGTTCAGGACGTGGTGATCCCTTACTGCATGACGGACTGGGGTGGAGCGATCATCCAGGTGAAGAAGCGTAATAAGATCGACGAAGGCTGGCAGCGCAACTTCATGTCGGCGATCCTGTCCACATCACAGGGTGCGCGAATCTGTATCGCCGTGTCGGAAGATGCCGATCCGTACGACATGGACGATGTGATGTGGAACATCACGACGCGCGTGAACCCGCATAGCGACATTTTGAACCCGATCCCCGGCGGCCGTGGCCAGACCTTCATGCCGGCGGAACGCATGACTGCGGGTGACGCGGAATGGACCGCGTCGAACACGCGGTTCGAAGGCGGCATGGGCATCGACTGTACGGTGCCGTTCGGCTACGAGAGCGACTTCCTGCGCCCAGTCTACGCGGTCGAGAAAGTCAATCTGTCCGACTGGTTCACGGACGACCAGATAGCCAATGGCAAAGACCGCATGAAGGGCTGGGTGAACAGCCTTGCGCGCACCGGCCGGTAAATTCGGGTGCAAAATACACAAAAAAGGGTGGCTCTGCAGGGCCGCCCTTTTTTGTGAGAATCGAAGGTTGGAGATTTGCTCTAAAATGGCCTTATTCGAGCCTAAATATTTTCACATTGGTGGTGCGGAGAGCGTTGAGCCGCCCGCACCGGACAGGAAGGAAGCCCGAAGGCAGGAGGCGTCAGGACTATGGCGATTCCATTCGCTGCCGCACGCCCATTTCAGCCGGTGCGGGGGGACGGTATGCTGAACAACGGTAATTGAAAGTTCGTGTTCGAAGCGATCAGCGTCTGTGCCGCTGATATCAGCCACCTGCACCACTATTTATCCAAGAACAAGCGATCGTCTCGCAGGCTGATCGATATCGCGTTCGCGCCGATCGACGGAATATGGCAGATTAGTCACGATGGGCTGTTCAGGGTGCTGGGCGTTATCAAGGCCCGCATGGTCATCCCGATGCATTTCGGTTCCACGGGTGAGTTGGAGGCATCTATCGCCCGCGCCCGGGATAAGTGGGAAATCTTCAAGCATCACAGCGACAGTAACCCGCTGAGCCTTCGGAACATGCCGAAGACGCCCGAGGTCTTGTTTCTTCAGGGGTTCTAAAAGAACGTGGCGGGTCAGTTTTCGTAGGGTGGCTTGTCAAAGCCTTTCGGCGACAGCGTAAATATCTCGACGCCGTCGGCGGTTACGCCGAGGGTATGCTCGAACTGCGCGCTGAGCGATTTGTCCTTAGTGACCGCGGTCCAGCCGTCCAACAGGATCTTGGTTTCCGGCCGCCCGGCATTCACCATCGGCTCGATCGTGAAAAACATGCCTTCGCGCAGGGCCATGCCTTCGCCCGGATTGCCATAGTGCAGCACGCTGGGTGGCGTATGAAACACCCGGCCCAGCCCATGACCGCAGAAATCGCGTACCACCGAGAACCTCTCGTTTTCGACGTATGACTGAATGATGTGACCGATATCGCCGAGGCTGGTACCGGGTTTGACGATGTCGATCGCCATCATCAAGGAATCGTAGGTCACGTCGATCAGGCGCTGGGCTTTCACGCCGATCTTCCCCACCGGGTACATGCGCGAGGAATCACCGTGCCATCCATCGAGAATGGGCGTCACGTCAATGTTAATAACGTCGCCTTCGCGCAGAACCTTGTCTCCCGGAATGCCGTGGCAAACCACGTGGTTGACCGACGTACAGATCGATTTCGGAAAACCCCGATACCCCAGCGGCGCCGGAGTTGCGCCGTGGTCCAGTGTGAATTCGTGGCAGATTCTGTCCAGATAATCTGTGGTGACGCCGGGCGCGACATGCTCGGTAATCATATCGAGACATTCGGCTGCAAGGCGTCCGGCCCTACGCATGCATACGAATTCATCCGGCCCGTGCAGGACAATACCTGCGGGCGCACCGATATCTGGCTCGTTAAAAGCTGTAAACGAATCGTTCATCTTGTTCCGTCGGGTTTGGTTCCCGTTTATAAGACCTGACGGCGGTCATGGTCCAGCATGACGATGAGAGGCTATGCTTCTTCATGCTTCGACCAATGGCGGATTTCAAGGAATTCCGTCAGGCGGGCACCCCGGTAAAAGGCCGTTGCAAAGGCCGGACGGGCTTGCATGCGAGCGTACCAGTCGGTGACGCGCGGACAATCGTCTTTCCATAAATAGTCAAGACCCAGATCGGCTATCCGGTCGATCAGTGGTGCAACGATGACATCGGCCAGCGTATACATGTCCCCCAGCAGCCAGGGGCCATTAGTTAATGCTTCTTCCATCCGAGCAGCCGTCTTCGATATCTGGTCGAAGGATTCCTCGATATCTTCGTCAGGAAACCCAGCGGGGCCCATGCGGCGGAAAAACCCTTTGCGAAGCGGACGGACATCTTCCTGCTGCTTGATGAACTGTTCTTCGTTAAGCCCGTCGAAACGTGGCAGGAAAGCTATGTTGAAAGATGGAAAACGGACCGCAGCTGTCGGAACTTCCTCAATATAGCGCATCCATTTCCGCATATGCGCCCGCTCGGCGGGATCGGGCGGTGCTAGCGGCTGTTCTGGGAAAACTTCGTCCAGGTATTCGCAGATGACGCTGGAGTCCATGATCACCACCTCGTCATGTACCAGGGTGGGAACGACGCCGTTGGGGTTGAGCTTCAGGTATTCCGGGTCGAGCTGCTCCTTCGCCCCCAGATCGATCAAGTGTCCTTCGAAGTCGAGGCCTTTTTCGGCGATGCACAGCCGGACCTTCTGGCTGCAGGTGGAGTGGTTGGCGTGATAGAGTTCCAGCATTCGACACGTATTGAATTCAGTGTTTCATTTCCAGCCGGTGGCTGATTGAGATTGCTTCCGGGGTTAATGCGCACGCATAACAGATCGCTTCCACACCCCTTTGTTTGGCGTCCTTGACTGCGCGCGCGTAGTCGGGGTCAATGTCGGCGGCTAGACGGAAGCTGTCGCAATCTTCGCGCTGACACAGATAGACGGTAACCGAGCGCGCGCCCTGTTCAACCATGTTTGCCAGTTCTCCCTGGTGTTTGGCAGCGCGCGTAGACATCGAATCCGGAAACTCGGCAACGCCTGTATCGCGCATTAGGTGTACGTTCTTGATTTCCACGTAGCAGTCCGGTTTGCCGTCTTCCGATAGCAGGATATCAATACGCGAATTCGTGCCGTATTTCACTTCGCGTCGCAGGTCTCCATAGCCCGAAAGTTCTGGGATTTTGCCGGCTTCGATCGCCTCCGCAACGATCTTGTTCGGATGGGCGGTGTTGATGCCCACAAGACTTTCGCCGATCCGAATCATTTCCCAGGTGAATTTCAGCTTGCGGTCGGGGTTGCGGGCGGGCGAAAGCCAGACTTCTGAACCCGGATTCTGCACCCCCAACATAGCGCCTGTATTGGCACAATGGGCGGTTACCGTGTCGCCGCTTTCCAGCACGACGTCTGCCATGAAGCGCTTGTACCGCTTGACCAGCGTGCCGCGCAGTAGAGGATCCGGGAAATCCATTGCCCAACCTAGCCGTCGCGCCGACAGCTTTCAACGGGACACCGTCTCGGGTATATAGTCCTTACAAAATCGGAAGACGAAATGGCTGAGAAAGATATCGTAACCGCCTGCCTGATCCTGATCGGGAATGAAATTCTGTCGGGGAGAACGCAGGATAAGAACCTCAATTTTCTGGCCACCGGCCTGAACGAAATCGGGATACAGATGCGCGAGGCGCGCGTCATTCCGGATATCCGAAAAAAAATCGTCGATACCGTCAACGAATGCCGCGCCGAGTTTGACTATGTGTTCACTACCGGTGGAATCGGTCCGACGCATGACGACATCACGTCGGAATGCGTGGCGGAAGCGTTCGGCGTTTCCATGTATCGCGACCAGTCCATCGTTGATCTGCTGAATTCCTACATGAAAGGCCGCGGGCGTTCAGAAATGAACGAAGCCCGGATGCGGATGGCTACATTCCCGGAAGGCGCCGTCCTGATCAAGAACGAAGTCAGCGCCGCGCCAGGATACAAGATCGGTAACGTGTTCGTGATGGCGGGCGTGCCGCGCATCATGCGGTCGATGTTCGAGGAGGCGAAAGTGCACCTTGAAGGTGGCAAAAAGGTGCAGGCGCGTGGGCTGGCCGTCGACCTGCCCGAAGGCACGATTGCAGAGCCGTTGGCCTTGGTGCAGGCGCGGTTCAAGGAGGTTGATATCGGTTCCTATCCCCAGATGCGGGATGTCGGCTTTCGCGTGTCCGTTGTGGCGCGCGGCACCGATCCGGACCGGTTGGAACAGGTGATCGGCGAGCTGATGCAGTCCTTGCGTGACATGGGCGGAAATCCGCTGGAAGAGGATCTGTCCACAGCGCAGTCTCAGTCCCACGTCGACGATTAGGGCGACGACCGGCGATGGATACTGCACCTGCGCTTCTCGGTGCTCTACTTGGCGCCGGCGTATTGCTGGTTTTTATGGGCGCACGCACCCTGACAAACAAGAATTACGACGAAGGGCGCCGCAAGAAAGGCTTCTGGCCGCTGAATGCCGGACTGCTCCTGGCCGCGCTGTCGATGTATCTGATGGCGGTCGGCGCATAGTCACCTCCCGGTCAGCGCTGCGACATCCTCATATCTGAGCCGGGTCCTTACCTTGCTGCCGTCCAGCGATTCCACGTCGAATGGGCGGTTCTGAAAATCTTCCCCGGCGAGGTGAATGATGCCAAGCGGCTGATACGGTGCGTGCGGCTCAACGAGCACGTTTCTGGCCGGGTCGAATTTCGGTGCGGCGTGGGCGCAGAACCAGTTGTAGGGGGCCGGCAGAAACGTTGCCGGCGCATCCTCGGCGAAGACAACGTAATTCATCGCCGTCTGCTCGATCAGCTTGAAATTGAGACCCGGCCAGCCCTTGCGTGCCGGAAATGTCCTACGCTGAAGAGCGCGGCGAATAGCGGCTGCCCAGAGTTTCCAGTGCGGAGCACGCGCAGGTAGGGCGAAGACGCCGCAATTCAGGATCGGGTTTCGGGCGACGCGGTCGGCCGTGAGCCAGCCGTATGACCATTTGAAGCTTTTGTAGTTTTGGGTCCGGCGGTATCTGCGTGGGCGTTTATATATCGTGTTGTAGGACCGGTCGACCTGCGGGGTGATGGCAAGGAGACCGCTTGAGGCCGCGTCCAGATACGTATCAATCGCTGACCAGTCTTGCACCCAGGCATCGGAATCGATCTGCAGGTAGACATCGTGGCCGGGGAAATAACGCGGCAGAAACGGGCGAGCAAGCAGGGCGCGGAAATGCGATGGCGCGTTCATCGCCGCCGGCACGTTGAAATCCCAATCCGGTATGACGATGTTTGCGCCTTGTCCGGCCAGCCAGGCACGCTGGGTGCTATCGAGACCCACATCCAGAATGGACAACGCGAAGTCCGCGCCATCCGGTTTTTCCCGGATTGACAGCACAAGCCCTTTCAATAGATCGAAATATACGGCGTCGGAGGCCGATACGATGGTAGCTGACACGAGTTTATCTGGACGCCTGCCTAGTTGCCCTCGACCACGATCATGTTGAAATCGGCAGCACCTATGCGTTTTTCTTTCGCGGCCTGATATTCCGGCGAGTTGTACATTGCCTTTGCCTGTTCGACACTGTCGAACTTCACTACGACGATGCGATGCGGTTCCCAGTTGCCTTCGAGTATCTGGGCCGCGCCCCCGCGGGTCAGAAACTCGCCGCCATATTTGGCGATCGCGTCGGGTGCCAGTTTCCCGTACTCGCCGTACGCGTCTTTGTCGAATACTTCCGCATTGGTGATGATGTAGCCGGGCATGAACTGCCTCCCTGTTTGAGATGTTTCCAGAATACTCGCCGAACGGATGCGGACAAGAGGGGAACGGCCAGCAAAAAAGGGATAGCGCTATTCGAATCACTCGGCGGTTACGGTCGGAGGGTGCGTATATGTCGACTTCGTTACCTCCGCGTAGATTGGGACGGCTGGGACGGCGTGATCTGGCGTAGCTTGCGACTGAACCCCGATATCCGAAATCCAACCATAGGCGATAGTGAACGGGATGGAACACAGTCTGCCGCATTTCGGGTTTGGCCTTTGGATCGTGTGGCGGAACGTGGAGGCACTGGGCGGTACCGCAACCGCAGAAAACGTGCCTGATGTCGGGCTGAAGATCACGCTGCGGGTGCCATTGGCGGAATAGGTGCGCCGGGTGGCGCTGTCCGTATATCCGCGCTACCCTCGGCTAACGTATACGCTCGACGCGTCGACCCCGGGATACGAAATGGCCGAAACAGCGAAAAATTCCGACCGAAAACCTGCCCGACCGGCAAATGCCGCGCCGCGCGCACCGCAGAAATTTTCTTATCGAAAGCCTGAGAACCAGGAAACGCCAAAGGCGATTACGTCGCTGTGCCAGACCGATATCATCCGGGGCGCTGTCCAGGTCGTGCAGGAAGGCGGCGACAACAATCTTCATTCCCATACAGGAATGGATGGTTTCTGGATGGTGCTGAAAGGCGCGGTGCGGTTCTACGGCCCGGGCGACGAGGTGTTGGGAGAATTCGGTGTGCACGAAGGTATCGTCACGCCACGCAACGCGGAATACTGGTTTGAGAGTTGCGGCGACGATGACCTCGAACTTCTTCAGGTCGTGGCGTTCGACCGAGACGTTAAGAACGAGCGCATCGACGTGAATGACCGCAAGACGGTGGTCGATTCAGCACAGCGTTTCGACGGGCGTATTCGCGACTGAAAACGGGTCTGCGCGCGAGAAAAAAGGCGGGTCTGAGGCCCGCCTTTTCTATACTAGCTGCAAGGGTGATTAACGGTCTTCCCGGGTGTCCGGGAACCAGCCAGGTCCCGCTAGCATCGGTTCGAGATCGCCGTCGTAATCCGGTGAATTTTCAATCTGCTCCAACCAGTTCAGTCCCATCGCTTTAAAGATGCGATTAGTGATCACGATCAGCCGCGCCTCGTTCTCAGGATCGGAATTGAAGTGCTGCTGGATGCAGTATGCCGGCACGAAAATGAAGTCGCCGCGTTCCCATTCGAACTTGCGGGGTTCTTCCTTCCACGACCAGTGGAATTCGGTATCAACCTCGAACTCCACATCCCAGTGGAGATCGTAACCGGTGCCCTCGGCGACGAAAAGAATCTGCTCGGCCAGGATGCGGCGCTTACCGGTGTGGCTTCCGGGCTTGATGAACTGCATGTAGGCTTCAACGCAGTTCTCGGTAGTGTCCTGTTTTTCGTGCACCAAATGCTTGATCAGCCCATCCGGCGAATTTTCGAACGGCATATCCTTCGGTTTCACAACCGACAGCCGGTTGCGATAACTCTTGCGGAACTCGGCGGAATCTTCCAGTTCCTCCTTGTACCATTCGCTGTTCTGATCTGCGCCGCTATGGGCGCGGTCTCTTTCGTGTGTCGTCATTTTAGTTTCCTAGATTCTGATGTTACGAGGGATCGCGCGGATCAGAGATCCGTCGGCGGCTCCCAGTGTTCCCAGCCCGGCACGGGTTCCTTGGGCGGATACTCAGCGACCTTTTGGAACAGCATGTGCATGAACAGGAACAGTGGCTTTGCCTTCATCACCAGCGATATCAGGTCTTCCGTGTCTGACGCGTTGAAGTGCTGATGCACGCAGCCGTTCTCGACGATGATCACGTCGCCGGCCTCGTAGTCGATGCGCTTACCGTCGTGGATGTCATAGCCCTTACCCTGGATGATATAGAACAGGGCCGAGTTCATGTGTCCGTGGCGCTGACCTGTACCACCCGGAGCAATGCACGAAATATGGGTTTCTATTGATTGGGCGATATCGGTCCGCTGCGGATTAATGATCGGCTTGTCGAAGAATTGAGGGCCGCCTTTCCACTGCCAGTCGGTGGATTTGAAGACCCGAGGCTGATCCATCAGGCCCTGCTGCAACTCGCCATACGTGCCTTCGAGGGCCCGGACAAAGGTGCGCTTTTTCTGCCAGCGCTCCCACACCACTTCTTTCGGTTGGTTGTGGCCAGGGCCAGCATCGGCCTCCTTTACCTCGACGGGACCGACATTATCGGGTGTCTCTCCCATGCAGATATCCTCCTATTTTAGTGTGATTCCGAAGCATAGAACCGGGATGCTTAGAGGTCAAAGTATTGGGGGTTAAATGTCGCCGCCAAGCCCGCTAAAGCAGGGGTCTAAAACCAAGCGATTCCCGCGTTCGCGGTAATGATGCCGGACTACAGGTCCGTCGGCGGCTCCCAGTGTTCCTGCCCGGGCGGCAGCGTCTTGGGAGGATACGCTGCAATCTTCTGAAACAGCATATGCATGAACAGGAACAGTGGCTTTGCCTTCATCACCAGCGATATCAGGTCTTCCGTGTCCGAGGCGTTGAAATGCTGATGTACGCAGCCGTTTTCGACGATGATCACGTCTCCAGCTTCATAGTCGATGCGCTTG
>DKQG01000049.1 GCA_002471575.1 Alphaproteobacteria bacterium UBA7314
ACGTTCATAGCGACCTGAACAATCCGATTACATCCGTTATTAGCCGCTTCGAAGTATTCCGCCGGAAAACCGAAAACATTTGCCACGAAATTAGCGCCGACAAGTATCGCTAGTTGAAGGAAATGGTCGGGGCGGTGCAGCTAACCGTAAAAGGGGTTCCGTGGTCTTGGCGTGAAGCTGAATGCCTGCCGCGACCGGTTCTCCATAAAAGACGAGGGTTGCCAGATGGCCAGTTCGATAATGCTGTTTGCCGATACTCTGCCGGGTCTCGACAAACTTCAGAAGCTTGAACGAAGCGCAGTCTCGCGGCCTGAGCCTAGCTCTTCTGCAAGATTTTCTCCACGGATAGTCCGATACGGACCAGCCATTCGTCGTGCTGCGACGCCGCCATGACCATCAGGCCCACCGGGCCTGTCCCCGGCGCATGGCAGGGGATCGATAACGCGCAGGTATCGAGGAAATTACCGACGGTGGTATTGCGCAACATCATGATATTCGCGGCGCCGTAGGCGTCTTCATCGGCATCGAGCGGTGCGATGGCTGGGGCGACGACGGCGCAGGTCGGCATAAGTATGGCATCGAACGGTATAGCCATTTCGGCAGCCCTGGCTTGGATATCGGCGCGGTTCCGATGACAATCGATTAGGTCTGCCGCAGACAGGTTTTCACCCCGCCGGATCCGGACCCATACCCGCGGATCGTAGCGGTCTCTCTCTTCGTCCATGCGGGACCGGTGATGCGCGAAGGCCTCGGCGCCCAGGATACCGCCGTTGGGCATCGCGCCAGGGATTTCGTCGTACATGGAACTGTTGACTTCCGTGACCGTAGCACCGGCCCGCGACAGTTTTTCCAGCGCACCTTCGAATGTGGACGCGACATGGTCGTCCAGATCGTCAAGCACGTAGTTCTGCGGAATACCGAACCGAAGGTTTTCGATCGGCAGCGCCTTCGGAATGACCGGGGCCCGGTTGTTGAGGATTGCATCGGTCACGATACAGCACCCGATCGTGGGCGCTAGTGGGCCGACGCTATCGAGCGTGGAAGACAGGGGATAGACACCTTCCAGAGGAATACGACCGGTCGTCGTCTTGAAGCCGGTAACACCGTTAACCGCCGATGGGATACGGACCGAACCGCCGGTATCCGTCCCGATCGCAACGGCGCACATGCCGTCTGCAACCGATACGCCGGCGCCCGAAGAAGACCCCCCCGGGATACGGCCTGTTTCCCGGTCCCAAGGATTGCGCGGCGTATCGTAGTGACAGTTGAGGCCCAGACCCGAATACGCGAATTCCGTCAGGTTTGTCCGCCCGACAAGCACGGCGCCGGCGGCCCGCAGCCGGGCGGTGACGATGGAATCCTTTGCCGCCGGTGCGACGTCTTCCAGCGATTTTGACCCCGCTTTTGTCTGCTGACCCTGTTCATCGAACAGATCTTTCAGAGACACCGGAATCCCTGCCAGCGGCGAGGGCACGATGCCGTTGGCCCGAGAGGCGTCTGATGCGTCTGCCGCTGCCAGCGCGGCCTCGTCGTGCACCTGAAGGAAGGTCCGCGAACCTTCGCCCTCCGGATCATTTATCCTTGCTAGTGCTAGTTCGGTCAGCTCGCGGCTGGTCGTTTTGTTGCTCCAAAGTGCTGCCTGAAGCTCGAGGACTGGCTTCATCTGAAGGTCCATCTGGGTCATTCCCGTAGTGGCTCCGGATCTGGCTTACTTAGTTTCGTCGTAATAGTGGCTTTCCAGCAGGATACAGCCATCAACGGATTTGAACGGACCGTGCGGCGTTCCCGGCGGGCGGCAGGCATAAGTATCGGGATCGAAGCTTCGTCCTCCTTCGCCGTTTTCGTCATTACCGACGATTAGGTCGCCTTTGAGCTGATAGACTTCTTCCCAGTAATCGTGGGTAAAAGGCGCAGTTGTATAAACGCCGGGTTCGAACTTCAGCAGGCGCGTGCGGCAGCCGGTCTTATTCTCCTCGTCTAGGTTGCCGACGAGGATCTTCTGCTTGATGCCTTCTGGGTAACCCTCAGGTACTTCCCATTCGCCGCCCATGTCCACGGCGTAGAATTCCTTGTGCTGTTTGTTGATGGGCATATCGATGCTCCTTTGATGTTAATTGGGTTCAGGTAACGATGGGTAGCGCACTTACGTTGTACCCGTAGGAAATTTTTCGGCCTAGTTTGGGGTCTTCGATTTCGACGTCGAAACGATCGGCGGGCCTTATACCGCCGATGGCGGCCAGTGTGCCGCAATACATGGCCATGCCGGCGGGCAGGGCGGTCTCGCCAGGCAGGTAAAGGCCGATCAGTTCTTCCGGCGGACGCATCGCGGTGACGCCACCGTCCTGATACAGATTTTTTTCACCGTTCTCAGTGGCCCAGCTGCGCAACAGCAAATCGTCGAAGTGATTGACGACATCCGCATAACGCCATACCGATTTCGAGACCGGTTTAAGGCACATCTGCTTCGAGACCGGGACGGAATACGTCTCGACCTCCCGATCCGTGTGGTCGGATCCCACGCCGACTAACATACCTACGTCGGTGCCGATCAGCACAAATTCGACTTCGCCAGACGATGTCGTTCCCAAAAACTGGAGGTCTTCTGCGCTGGAGAAATTCTCTGCACCGACGCGATAGAAACATGGGACGGAGCTGGGGCGAGGAACGCCGAGTTCTTCCAGTTCCTCGATGTGTTTTTCAAGAGCTTCGACATTACGGCCGGTCCAGCCCGCAATGACAAGATCATCTATCCGGACCTTTTTTGCCGTACCTTCCGGCTCGATCGTAAATTCCAGTGTGATGGGCACGTTTGGCTCCTCCTCGTCAGGCTGGTTAAACTACTAGCAGCAATTTACCGTGGCAACGTAGGTAGAGCAGCCGTCTATGCACTGGGCCGCGGGATTCTGTTACCATCCGAGTTCTGCCACTGGGCGGGATTGAGGACCTTCAATGCTTACCGAACACGGTGCGACCTTCACGGCAGGTTTTCGTGCCTGACAAAGCAAAATTGATCCTGATCGGGCTTGTGACTTTTAGCATCGGTTTGATTCTGCTGTCGGTCGTGCTGCTGTCAGCGGACCTGTGGCAGGTAAAGCAGTATCTGACCCAGCTTTGTATCGGGTCCGTGTTCGTAGTGGTGGCGTATAAACTGGCATTCTCCCTGTTTAGCTGGGCAGGGCTGAAAATCGGACCGCTAGTGTTCGGTATAGATGCGATGAAGTCGGCGGCGCGGAAGCAATCGTCATGACACGGGACCGCACGACGCCGTCCGGCTTCAAGGTCATTCTGATAGTCTTCCTGCCTTTCGGCTGCGGTTATTACCTGTCGTACCTGTTTCGAACCATTAACGCCGTTATTTCCGAGAACCTGTCGACAGAGCTCGCTCTTGGTCCGGCCGGGCTGGGGCTGCTGACCAGTTTCTATCTGATTGCCTTCGCATCCTCACAAGTACCGCTCGGCGTGGCACTGGACCGGTATGGTCCGCGAAAGGTCAACGCGTTCCTCCTGCTCTTTGCGGCTGTTGGTGCCGCTGTTTTTGCAGCGGCGGAGTCGTTCGGCCTGCTTTTACTGGGAAGAGCACTGATCGGGTTCGGGGTGTCCGCCGCGCTGATGTCGGCTTTCAAGGCCAACGCCTTGTGGTTTCCTGCCGATCGCATACCGCTGATGAATAACCTGATCGGCGCATTTGGAGCCGTCGGGGCCGTGTCTGCGACCCGGCCGGTGGAATTACTCCTCCATACAGCCGAGTGGCGGGATATTTTCGGCGGGCTGGCGGTCATCACAGTCGTTGTTTCGCTGATGATTCTATTGCTGGTGCCCGAAAAGAAAGAAAGCGGTCAATCGACCGAGAGTTTTGGTGAACAGTTGAAGGGCTACGGCGACGTGATACGCGACGGGTTCTTCTGGAGGGTCTCGCTGATATATGCATTCAGCTACACGGCGTTCGTATCCTACCAGACGCTTTGGGCCGATCCGTGGCTGCGCGATGTCGCTGGGTTTGGGCAGACCGAACGCGCAAACTATCTGCTAGCGATTCAGGTTGGATTTTTTGCCGGACTTTTGCTGACCGGCGCTGTAGCTGACTTGTTACGTCGAACGCGCTTCCAAGCAGTGCACGTATTCGGAACTGGCGTCCTGCTGCTGATGGGAATTCAGGTGGTGCTGGCGCTGGGCGTCACCACGGGGCTTACGGCCATCTGGTTCCTGTTCGGACTGTTGTCCTCTGCGACCTACCTCGCCTATGCCGCGCAGACGGCGCATTTTCCGGCTGATGTAACCGGCAGGGCTATCACGGCGATGAATTTCTTCATGTTCGTGTTGGCCTTTTTTTGCCAGTGGGGGATCGGGGGTATCATTCAGTTGTTCGAGCCTAAACCTGATGGGGGATACTCGCTCACCGCGCATGCCACGGTATTGTGGATTATTATCGCTGCACAGGCGCTGTGCTATCTGAACTTCATTCTTCCGGGACTAAGGAAAAACAAGAATGGATTATCAAACCCCCACACCTGAGCCACCGGGCGCCAAACCGGTCTTTGTGTTGGTCCTGACCGTCCTGATGCCGTTCGGTATCGGGTATTATATGTCCTACCTGTTCCGGACGGTGAACGCGATCATTTCGCCGCAACTAGTTTCGGATGTTGGGCTGACGCCATCGGCGCTAGGGTTCATGACGGCGGCCTATTTCATAACGTTTGCCGCCGTACAACTGCCGCTGGGTATCGTGTTGGACAAATTCGGTCCGCGAAAAGTGCAGGCGGCGTTGCTGATGGTCGCGGCGGCAGGGGCGGCGCTTTTCGCCTTCGGCGCCGACGCGGTCACGCTAATCGTCGGCCGAGGACTTATCGGTCTTGGCGTGTCGGCCTGCCTGATGGCTTCGTTGAAAGCCAACGTGCTCTGGTTTCCTAAAGAAAAGATTCCCCTAGTGAACGGCGTAATTTTTGCGTTCGGCACCATCGGTGCTTTATCAACGACTGTGCCTCTGGAGTTGCTGATCCAGACCGTCGACTGGCGGACGGTTTTCTGCTGGTTGACCGGGGCCTCTATTGTATCCGGGCTGCTTATCCTTTTCATGGTGCCGGAACGGCCGCAGGCAACCGTCGAAACCGCGCCGGATCAATCGGCGTTCAGTATGCAACTGGCCGATCTTAAGCTGGTTTACGCCAGTCCCTACTTCTGGCGGCTAGCATTCATGGTGTTCCTGCACAACGGCGTCTTCCTGTCCTATCAGGCCTTATGGGCGGCACCATGGTTGCGCGACGTTGCGGGACTCGACCGCAGCGGCGTCGCGGACGCGATGTTTATGTTCAATATCGGCATGTTCGTCGGCGTGCTTTCGATTGGGCTGGTGGCTCAGCGGCTACAGAAACTGGGCGTACCAACAATCGTGCCGGCTGTGGCGGGCATTGGATTGTCGCTTGTGGTGCAGGTGATGTTTGCCGCCGCTTGGACCGATTACCCAGCAGTTCTGTGTCTTCTGTTCGGTTATTTCGGATCGACGTCGACGCTGGCCTACGCAGTTTTGAATCAGAAATTTCCCCAAAAACTCACCGGACGTGTCAACACGGCGCAGAATATGCTGACGTTCATCGCGGCGTTCACGACGCAGTGGCTGGTCGGCATCATCATCGGGCTTTATCCGTCGCCGGGTGACGGGCTTTACAGCACCGACGGGCACCAGATGGCGCTGACTGTCCTGATCATCATCGAACTGGCGGGTTTCATCTATTTTCTCTGGCCGCGAAATACGCCGGATCCGCCGCCATGAGCAGCAGGAAATATCCTGATAAGCCGGTGTGTGGTGTCGGCGTTGTGTGCCTCAAAGACGACCAGGTTTTGTTGGTGAAACGTGCGAAACCGCCGATTACTTGGCAGTGGTCGATACCGGGAGGCGGGCAGGAGCTGGGCGAGACCACCCGGGAGGCGGCCCTGCGCGAGCTGAAAGAGGAAACAGGTGTCGATGCCGAGCTGATCGGCCTGATCGATGTTATCGACACCGTGCGCGAGGATGAGGAAGGACGCATACAGTTCCACTACACGCTGGTCGATTTCGCCGCCATATGGACATCCGGCGAAGCGTTGGCCGACGATGACGTATCTGATGCCCAGTGGGTACATTTGTCGGATTTGGAAAACAAAGGGCTTTGGTCGGAAACGATCCGTGTTATCCGCGAAGCTGTGATCATGAGAGACGAGAGGAGGGGATAAATTGGCAGACGTGTGTATCGAATATGCGTCAGAAAACTACCGGGATGACGTCGGTGCTCTAATTGTCGACATTCAGCGGGAAGATTGCGGTGTCGATATTAGCTCGGCGGAAGACCTGTTGTGGTCGATCACGAGGCGGGTCGACGCGGCGGATCACATGTTTTCCATTCCCCAGTCGAAAGGCCACCCGATAGATCCCACGGAACGGCGTACCAGCGATAGTGTGCGCGAGCTGGAGTTCACGAAATGGGGCGTCGATGCGACCAAGCCGCCGCTCCAGCATTCTGACGAAGGTGTCCGTATCGAGCGAACGCTCCCGCCGCGCCGCGGCGAGGCGAAGCTGGACGACTATTTGTGACCGATACTATGCGTGCCATCGTCATTGAGCAGCCCGGCGGACGCGAGACGCTGGAAATCCATGACGATTGGCCGCGGCCGGGGCCCGCAGCGGGCAGAGTACTCATAAGAGTCATGGCATTCGGGTTGAACCGGGGCGAGATATATACGCGGCTAGGACATTCCCCCAGCGTTTGTTTTCCGCGAGTGCTCGGCATCGAATGCGTGGGTATTGTCGAAGCAGCACCCGGTACGGAATTTGTGAAGGGACAGAGGGTTGTCGCGACGACCGGCGGCATGGGGCGTGCCTATTATGGCTCTTACGCGGAGTTCGTCTCTGCACCGGCGGCCCACGTCCATGCGGTGGAGACGTCCCTCGACTGGACACAGCTTGCCGCCATCCCGGAGGTGTTTCATACGGTATGGGGTGCACTCGTCCGCGCGCTGAATATCGAAAATGGACAAACGCTACTTATCCGGGGTGGATCGTCTGCGGTGGGGCTGGTTGCGGCCGATTATGCCCGCGTCCATGGTCTTACCGTGATTTTTACGACGCGCGACCCATTGAAAGCGGAGCTGTTGCGAGGCTATGGAGTCGATCATGTCGTCATCGAGACCGGTCAGATAGCTCCAGCGGTGCGGGATATTATACCCGACGGCGCCGATGCGGCGTTCGATCTCGTCGGTACGAAAGTCTTGGAGGACTCGTTCGCCTGCGTCCGGCGCGGCGGGGTTTTATGTATGGTCGGTCTGCTGGGCGGAGAGTGGGAGATCGAAAATTTCGTACCGGGCGCTGTGATCCCTTCGACGACGAAACTCACCTATTTTTCTAGCTCGGCCACACCCATGACGACCGATGCGCTTCATATGTATCTGACCGGTTTGGAGGACGACACATATCGGATGCCGCTCGACCGAGTTTTCAAGTTTGACGAAATTCAGGAAGCCCATGCCCACATGGAAGCCAACTCTGCCAGCGGCAAGGTCGTGATCACTCTGTCATGACCAACCCGGTTTTTCTTGTCGGGGCATTTGGCGTCGCACTCGTGCTAACGTTGATGGGGTTTATGGCGCCTGCTGCTGTGCTGGGCGACATTATTGGCGCGTGGAGCTTGTCTAATGCGCAGGCCGGATGGCTGGGTGGGGCTTTGTTCGTAGGATATATCGCGACTGTCCCCATACTAACCGCCTATACCGATAGGATCGACCCCAAGTGGATTTACCTGACCTGCGCAGCAATTGGTGCTGTTGGCAATTTTGGGTTCGGTTTAGTCGCTGATGGGCTGTGGTCGGGCGTGATATTCCGGGTGCTGACTGGGATCGGGCTGGCGGGAACTTTTATGCCGGGTCTGAAGGCACTGTCCGATCAGTTGCCGCCGGGGAAAGTTCAGCAGCGGGGCTCGACGTATTACTCGTCGTTCTTCGCGCTGGGGTCGGGCGGTTCGATCCTGATTGCAGGCGTAACGGCGCAATACTTAGACTGGCATTGGGCTTTTGTGTTTGCCGGGATCGGTGGATTATGTGCACTGCTCACCGTGGCCATTATCTTGCCGTCCAAGGAGCCGGATCCTGCCGCCAAGGACGCGGGCGCTGCACTTGATTTCCGCCCGGTGCTTCGGGACCGGGCGGTCATGTCTTACATTGTCTCGTCGCTTGGGACGGCCTGGGAGGTGTTTTCTGCCCGTGTCTGGTTGGTAACGTTCTTTTTGCACTTGCAAGCCCGAATGGCCATTGGCGAAACCGGTTGGAGCCCTTCTGTGTGGGCTACGCTGGTCGCCCTTATCGGAGTACCTGCCGCCATGGTCGTCGGCGAACTCTGTGTCCGCTACGACCGGCGCAAGATTGTCATGGCCATCGCATTAATTTCCACTGCCTTTGCGGCGGGCATCGGCCTGACCACCGACGGGGCGTATGAATTGACGCTAGTCTTCTGCATGATATTCGGGATGTCGTCTTACGGTCGAAGCGCGACGATCAATGCGGGCACCATCGCGGCCGCCGACCCAGCGCGACGCGGTAGTGCGCTCGCAGTCCTCGCGTTTATCGGGTTTTCCGGCGGTATCCTTGGACCACTCGCGTTCGGTGTCGCCCTCGATTACACCGGCGGCAGCGGAGACCCTCTGGCATGGAAAATCGCCATGGGCGTCATGGCCCTTGGCGGCGTAATCACATTTCTTTCGCTACTAGCCGCGCCACGGTCGAAAATAAACGGCGGATAAAAACACCTAATTCTCACGGGTCGGAAGTATCCACAAAACTATCTTCTATTTATCCGAGGATTTAACCCATCATTAATCACATCGACGGTCTGATGGTTTCCAGTAACAAGGGAGACATAAATGAGAGATGCAGAAAATGTTCAGGACCGGGTAGGTGCCGCCGTCGACAATCTGCTGAAATCAGAGGAAATTCAGCGGACGTAGGATAAAGGCCGGAGTCGCGTTCTTGCCCACCTCGGGTCCAAACTGCAGGCGCCGACGTTTGAACTGGGATATTGTTAAGAACGTATGTCCGTTCTCAAAAATTCCAATCGGTCACTCACCAACCTGGAAGTGCAGCGTCTCGAGGTCGTGGAAAAAACGGAAAAGCAAATAGCGGAAGATCCGATCTACCTAGCCGGCAACGAAGCTCGCTCGGTGGTCGACCGGTTCGCCGGCGACGCGCCTGATAGGCGCCGTAACCGCGTAGCGCCAAATCTTCAGCAACTGGGGTGGGTCGGCAGACCAGTCTCAATTTTATTCAGAATATGTTCGACCGTTCGTATTGTATCGGCCAGTCTAGGTTTTCGGCCCGAAGCTTCGACGCGGCGTGCAACGGCCAGTAGGGATCGGCGAGCAAAGCGCGGCCCAGAACGATCAGGTCGGCTCTGCCGTTCGCGATAATTTCCTCGCACATGTCGGGGCTGTGCAGTAGTCCGACGGCGGAAGTTCGCATGCCGGTTTCACGTTTCACTCGTTCGGCGAGAGGAACCTGATACCCGGGATGGATCGGTATCTGCTGGCGTGGATCGTTGCCGCCGGAGGAACAGTCGATCAGGTCGACGTCGCCGCGATCCCGGACCCAGCCTGTCACCTCGACAATATCGTCAACGGTCAATCCGCCATCGACCCAGTCTGTACAGGAAAGGCGCAGAAACAGTGGAAGATCCTCAGGCCATGAGGCGCGCACCGCATCCAGTGTTTCCAACAGGAACCGGGCACGGTGTTCAAGCGAACCGCCGTAATCGTCCGACCGGTCATTACTAAGCGGCGAGAGAAAGCTGTGCCCCAGGTACCCGTGTGCCGCGTGAATTTCGAGAAGCTTAAAGCCCGCGTCGTAGGCTCGGCGAGCGGCAGCGGTGAAATCGGCCATGACCCGTTCGATCATGTTGGAGTCCATGGCTACCGGCGGATGCCAGTCGGCATAGGGCTGTTCCGTCGGGGCAATCGTCTGCCATCCGTCGGGGTCGGACGGGAATAGGGAATCGGTGCCTTCCCAAGGACGCGACGTCGAGGCCTTGCGACCGGCATGGCCTATCTGCATCGCCGGTACGGCACCCTGTTCGGCGATAAAAGCGGCCGTCTTTCGGAAGGCATCGCGCTGATCATCGTTCCAGATCCCCAGGCAATGAGGCGTGATACGGCCCTCCGGTGAAACGTGCGTGGCTTCGGTGAAAACGATACCGGCACCACCGACTGCGCGGCTACAAAGATGTACGTGGTGCCATTCCTCCGGCATGCCGTCGGTAGCGGAGTACTGGCACATTGGCGACATCATCACCCGGTTCCTAACCGTCACCGACCTGAGTTCAATCGGCCGGAAAAGGTGTGGGTTTCGGTCCCGCTGCAGAATGCGGCGTTTGTTTTCACTCATGCTGTTTCTCTTTCGCGTTTGGATATTTGAAATCGTTCCCAGATTTCTGCGAAACGGGCGCGTCTGGTGCCCCGGAGAACCTGAATGAGGAAACAGGAGGATGAGATGTTTGGTGACATGATGTCTGGCCTCTCTATTTTTCGCTGCGTCCGCAGCAGCGGGAACAGATATGTCATGTCGATACTGCTTTCAAACTGATCGGACGGAACCACCAATTGGTGGTGGAAGCTTTCGACGACCCAAGGTGAAAGGAGTGACCTGTCTCGTTGGCATGACGTCACGGGGAGAAAACCCGTCGGCACCCGTTCGCGCGGGGTAGTCTGGAGACAACATTAGAATACGCGTTCGGCGATGAAGGCCTGATGCGTAACTTCGCCATCGAAAGCGGGAAAATTCCCGAAATCGTCCCGCGCCTCCGCTCTCGCAGACGATGTCAGGGCCGCATTGAGGGTAGGCAGATCGTCGAACGTCATTTGTGCGATAAGGAGATTGCCGCCCGGGTTGACCGGAAACGGATCGGTAAAATCCACGCCATGGTGAAGGACTAAGGAGCCAATCCCCGGGAATTGCCTCAGGATCGGGGCGTGACTCTCGCGATAGTGGGATAGAAATCCCGCTTTGTCGGCGGCATTGCCGTGATAACGAACGATGTAGGAAGCAGTCATAGTGATATCCTGGTTGAGAGAAAAAAATTTAATATAGATAATTAAGTTATCTATAAAGGGGTTCGTGTCAAGCGGGTTTCAGCGACATTTCCTCATGCTCTTTCCCTAATCGTTGCCAGTTTTTCTAATAAGGCAGGAGAGGTAACGGTCTGACAGCAGTTTTTCGCTGGTTTGAAAGTCCGCGCAGTAAATGATTTCGTTATCGGCGTTGCGAAGCCGCTGAGGCGGTTTGGCGCAATCGGTGCAGGGCTCTTTATAGCGGCTGCGGGCCGGTATCGCTTTGCGAAGCGCTATTACTTCTCCGAGAAACCTTTCGGAGGTTTCCAGTCGGTCCATTCTTACAAAGTGTTCACCGTGTTTCTAAACAACGATCGAACTTGATCATCGGATATCTCTCCGGTCCGCGGAACGGTAGACAGGCGCGCCCGTTGCAGAAACTCGTCTGAATAGGCGTTGCCGAGGTCGCTGAATATCCGCGGGTCGGTCAGCGACCGGTTTACCGTATGGATGGTTTCCGTCGGTGCGTGTTTGAATTGATTGAAAGTGCAGGCGAAGACGTCGATGTCGCCGGGGTCGAGTGCCGTCCGATCGTCTTCCCCGTCTACCGATTGCAGCGCTACCGGTTTTTGTTCCCGGCTTTGGTTGGGTTAAGCGTCCGTCAGCGAAATCGAATGCGGTAAGATTGGTCTTGGCTTTTATTTTGGCGCCGGACCCTCTCCAGCGCTGGTAACCTGCGGTCACAAGGTGAATGATCGATCAGACATCGTTGTCGAACCTAATGGCCAGCTGCTTTCCAATACGTCGTATTTTCCACACCTTATGCTCCCCGCGTCATGGGGTTTGGGGTAGACGGTGCGAATCAGGAACGGGAATTTTATACGTTAGCTCTCCAGCCACCGTTCGCCGATGCGGGCTTACTGCGCTTCAATATAAATCTTGATATCAGGCAATTAAGCCATGTGCGAAGGGTCAATCATCGGACGCTGGGTGACAAGTCATCTCGAACACTGGCATACCAGTATCCACAAGAGTGAAAGGCGACGATACAATGATATTCGAACGACGCGCGTACACCATGGAACCCGGTCACGTGCTAGCTTTCGACCAGGCGCAGATTGATAGGGGCTTCGACCTGGTGAAATCCTATATGGACCGGCTGGTTGGCTATTTTTCAACCCGAACAGGAACATCAGACCAGGTCGTCCATCTGTATCGTTACGACAGCTTCGAGGACTGGAATGTCCGGCTGCGCGGGTTGTATGCGGTGCCCGAGCTGACGCCCTATTTTGTCAATACGCGCAAGATTGTCCGCCGGCAGGTCAATGGCTTCTTGGAGCTGTTGCCGGTGGAGGCGTTGAACCCGATGTGGGCGGGAGGCAATGACTGGCTTCCTGAGACAGGCGAGAAACTTACCTCCTTAAACGGCGAACGCGTGATCGAGGAACGCGCGTTCCAGCTTCGGCCTGGCGGTATTCCCGCATTTGTCGAGGCTTGCAACGAGCATGGGGTGAGAGCATTGGGCGTAATGGAGGAACGTACGGTTGGCGCGTTTATGTCGATGACCGGATCGCTACACAACATTACCCTGTGGTGGTGGTTCGAAGATTCGGCTGAGCGCGAGACACGCGTCGGCACACTGACTGATGACCCGGACTGGCAGAATTTTATTTCGGCAATAGCGCCGTTGCTCATCGATCAGTCAAGCTTGCTGATGATGCCGCGGCCGATCCCTGAAATGTCGCCGCTGTTCGGCTGAGCGTTGCGGCTTGACAGTGGAGAGAACCCAAACGCATAGTTGTATGTACACAAACAATTATGCGTTTAGGTGTTCATCTGAAAGATAGCGGTATGAGCTTTATTCGAAATGCTTGGTACGTTGCCACTTGGGCCCACGAACTAAAGGAGAAGCCACTTTCGCAAACCATTCTGAGTGAGAATATTGTTCTCTGGCGTGGCCAAGATGGGCGAGTGCGTGCAGCGGAAGATGTTTGTCCGCACCGCTTCCTTCCGTTGTCCAAGGGGCGGGTCGCGGGAAACGATCTGCAGTGCGGATATCATGGGTTGATTTTTAACGGGGCAGGCGAATGTGTCGGCGCTCCGACCCAAGAAACGTTACCAGACTGCAAAATCCGACAATATCCGGTTTATGAAAACATGGAGATGGTGTGGATCTGGATGGGCGATCCGGCGCAGGCCAATCCCGATGATATCTATGACCTTCCGGAATACCATCAGGATGGTTGGGGCGTCGCGTTCGGCGATGCCCTTGATGTCGAAGCAAATTATCTACTGCTCTGCGATAACTTGTGCGATCCGACGCATGTGAACTATGTGCACCCGTCTACGTTGGGCAATCCGGATGAAATCAACGCGCCGGTGACGCACGAAGATACGTCTTGGGGCGTGTTGACCGAGCGGCTGACGCCGGATTCAGCGCCAACAGGCTTCGTTGCCTCGTTTGGCAGTCACGATGGCAGGGTTGATATGTGGCAGCGCTACCTCATGTATACGCCGTCGGTCTCGATCATTGATTTTGGGGCCACTGCCGCGGGAACCGGGAGCTGGCAGGAAGGTGGCGATGGCCGGATACAGGTCTATTCCTGCCATTTCATGACGCCAATTACCGAAACCCGTACCATCGATCGGTGGCTGCACGTTCGGAATTTCGAGTCCGAAGACCCATCTGTTGGGGAACAGATCAGCGACCAGTTCCGTATCGCCTTTGCGGAAGACAAGGAGATACTGCAGGCCGTTCAGGAAGAGGAAACAAGGCACGAGGGCCGTTTCAAAATCGGCCTTGATCTGGACGAGTCGGCTGGCCTCTTTCGCTTGAAGATCAACCGGATTCTGCGAGGGGAAACCTTGGCGCAGGCGGCTGAGTAAGGTCCATCGCCGGCTTTTATCGACAACCTGATTCTCGATGCGTTTACCATACTGGTCGTTGTCCGGATGGGTGCCGATTTGAACCTAAAACCTGTAAGTGGTTGACAGGTTAGGCACAATAGATAATTTAGTTATCTATATCGAGTGGGAGAATGTCGATGCCATCCGAAGCAAACACTTCTGTACCGGGTTCTGATCACAACAAAACCCTCGATCGGGATCTTCGGGGATATCTGGATACAAATGCAGATCTGCTGACGGTGATCGAGAAACCGGTGTCGATCGACGATATCGGTGCCCTATCTGCACAATCCGAAGGCCCGATCCTTTTCGAGAACATCACTGAGTATCCGGACTTCCGGCTGTGCGACATCTTGGTTAAACATCGCTGGTCGCAATGCCGGGCTCTGGGCGTGGCGAAAGAGGATTATCTGCACACGCTAGCTCATCGCCTACGAAAGCCGCCGCGGGGTTTTGTCGACGTGGCGTCGGGCCCGGTGAAAGAGGTTGTCTATACGGGCGACGATGTCGACTGGCTGAAACTGCCTGCGCCGGTGCACTCCACGCAAGAGGGACAGCGGTATATTTCGGCGATGAACATCGTGAAGGATCCGAAAACCGGTTTCTACAATTCATCCCATGCAGGGACTACGCCGGTTGGCCCTCGTCACGGTTTCATAAGTTTCGCAACGCCTCATACGCACATCATCATGCAGAAGTACCGGGACATGGGTATCAAGGAAATGCCGATCGCTATCGTGTTCGGTGTCCATCCGGCATACGAGATCATGGCCAATTTCTCCGGGATGCACATGGATATATGGGGCGAGATGGAAATGGTTGGCACGATCATGGATCAAGACATAGAGATGGTGCCTTGCGAGACCATTGATCTTCGTGTGCCGGCGCATGCCGAAATCGTCGTCGAGGGTGTGGTCGATGTTTCGCAGACTTTCGATGTCGGGGGTGTCAATGCGCCGACCGGATATTTCCTCCCCAAGGAGCAGAATATCCCGCGGATCGACCTGACGGCGATTACGATGAGGTCGGGAAAACCGATCTATCGCAATCACCAGACCGTGCCGGACACTGATCACCAACCGCTGCCCCGGCTCTGCCACGAAGCGGTCCTGTATAACCGGATCAGCGAAATCGGTCTCAAAGTGCATGACGTGCGGTTCCCGACCTGGGGCGCAGCGGTAAGCTGTATTATCCAAGTGGATTACCCGCGTCCTGGCTTCGTCAACGACGCTCTGATGCAGACCATGGGGTCGCCCTGGCTGAATACCAAGATGGTGGTGGCAGTCAGCCCCGACACGGATATCAATGATCCTGGCGAAGTCTATCGCGCGATGGCGACCCGGGTAGACCCGTCGCGTGACATGTTCGTCGTACCGGGCACGCGTGGCTCGCTTTACGAGCCCTCCGGCGAACTGATTCCGGGGCATGAACCCTGGCGCGTAGTCGGCAAGGTCGGTATCGACGCCACCGCAAAGCCGCACCGCGGCGGGGCCGATTTTCAGGAAGCGTTCCCCGTCAACTGGGGCAAGGTAAAATTGGAGGATTATCTGTAATGGCCGAAGAGACGCCGTTCATACCCTATGCCGACCGCGATGCGCTGCCGGATCAGCTGAAAGCGCCGCTAGAAGCTTACGAGGCGCGCATGGGCTTTATGCCCAACGCGCTCAAACTCTATATGCATAGGCCGGAACTGTTGGCCTGCCTTGTGCAGCTCAACAACACCGTTATGCGGGATGAGAGCAGTCATCTTGACGCCGGCCTGAAGCGGCGGATTTCCGCTATCTGCAGTTTCCTTAATAAAAGCGCATACTGCGTTGCCCACAACACTAACACACTGATGAACGAGGATCGCGGCGACGAGGAAGGCTGGGGATTTTCCGCGCAAGACGTCGCGAAACTCCTCGATCCGGCCTACGCGCCGAACGATCCCGCCGAGAAAGCGGCAATCGAATACGCCAAGGCTGCCAGCCTCAATCATTCGAACGTACCACGGCCGGTGCTTGAAAGCCTGGCCGAGCATATGACGCCACCGCAGATAGTGGAGCTTGCCTGCGTGGTCGGGTTTTGGGCGATGTACAATTCGATTCACGAAGCCCTAGATGTTCCGATCGAGGAAACCCTGCAGGGCAATGCGGCCTTTCTCTGCGCATGACGAAAAAGAAACTGCCGGTGTCGGTTTCCAGGCCGGAACTGCTGGACGCGGACGGACGGGATCAAGCTTTCCGCACACTCGTATACGATCTTCTGTCGTTGGGGGCGCGGATGCAGGAGGTCCGTGACCGGCTGGCGAAGGTCATCGACGTCACCGGTCCGCAATACGCTATCCTAATGGCTGTTGCCCACATGCAAGACGATGAAGGCGGCGCCGGTGTGCGCGCTGTCGCCCGCCGGCTACATGTCAGTGGCCCCTTCATCACCGCGCAGGTGAACTTGCTCGTGAAAGCCAATCTGGTTGCCAAACACCCCAATCCGGAGGACGGACGGGGCGTGTCCCTGCGGCTGACGGAACAAGGAGAAGCACAGCTCGAAGCAATGGCACCGGAGATCCAACGGGCTAATGACACGTTTTTCGGATCACTCTCGGTGGAGGATTTTCGTTCTCTCGCAGAAATAGTGGCACGGTTGGAGGCGAGTACCGAACTGGCGGTGAGGACGCCCGCTGACTAAACTCGGACGATGGAATACACGCTACTTGGACGAACCGGGCTCAAGGTCAGTGTTGCCGGTCTTGGGTGTGGCGGCAACAGCAAGATCGGGAGGGGCAAGGGTCAGTCCACGGAAGATTCGGTGAATCTCATCCGTCACGCGATGGACCTCGGCGTCAACTTTTTCGATACAGCGGAAGCCTACGGCACTGAGCGATTGGTGGGGCAAGCGATTAGGGCAATTCCCCGGGAACAGGTGGTCGTATCGACAAAGTATCTTGCAGCCGGGGTCTCGGCGGACCGTATTGCTACCGCCATCGATACGTCGCTTCGCGAGCTAGATACCGACTATATCGATGTCTTTCATTTGCACGGCGTGAAACCGCGGGACTACGACCACGCGATTAATGTGCTTGCGCCGGAACTATTGCGCGCGCGCGGCGCCGGAAAAATTCGCTTTCTCGGCATAACGGAGACGTCACCAAACGATTACGGTCAGACCATGCTACAGCGGGCCGTGAACGACGATTGCTGGGATGTGATGATGCCGGGCTTCAACATGATGCATCAGGTTGCGCGCACGGCGGTGCTTCCGCGGACTATGGATCGTGGTATCGGTACGTTGATGATGTTTGTCGTGCGTAATATTTTCAGCGTTCCGGGCAGACTGCAGGCGACGATGACCGAACTCGCGGCTAATGGACAATTACCTGGCTGGCTTGTTGACACCCAGGAACCCCTCGGGTTTTTGGTGCGCGAAGGTGGTGCCGAAAACGTCATCGACGCGGCCTATCGTTACGTGCGCCACGAGCCCGGGGCAGATGTGGTGTTGTTTGGTACCAGCCAGATTGAACACTTGGAGTCCAATATCGCTTCGATCCTGAAGCCGCCCTTGCCGCCGGAAGATACAGCCATGCTTGCCGAGCTATTCGAGCATCTTAAGGGGGTCGGACTGGATCTGCCCGGACCGGTTTAAGTCCGCAACGTTTTGACAGAAAAGCCTGCCATGTCATCCGAGACGCCGCCGTCGCAATTGCCTTTGATCGTGTGTCTTGGTCTGGTGGCCGCCTTGGCGCCGCTCTCGATCGATATGTACCTGCCGTCTTTCCCGACGATCCGCGAGGAATTCGCAACTACCGCCTCGCACGTACAGCTGACGCTCAGCGGTTACATGCTAGGTTTCACACTGGGACAGCTTGGATATGGTCCCTTGTCTGACCGGTTCGGCCGCCGCCCTGTCCTGTTGTCAGGCATTGTTCTGTTCATCGTGATGACGATCCTGTGCGCTACCGCAAGCAGCATCGAAAGTCTCTCCGTCTACCGCTTTTTACAGGCCGTCGGCGGTGCCGCGGGAACCGTTTTGTCGAGGGCGATCATCCGCGACCAGTTTTCAGGCACTTACATGGCACGTGCGATGTCGTTGATGCTGATGTTTATTCTGCTGGCGCCGATGATCTCGCCCGTAATCGGCGGGTATCTGTTAGTCTGGATCGGTTGGCGGGCAATCTTCTGGACGCTTGTAATCTGCGGTGTCCTCGCGATCGTCGTGGTAATGATCGGTGTTCCCGAGAGCCTACCGCTAGGGCGCCGGTCCCAGCCCGGCATTCGCCCGTTGTTGCGAGGATACGGCAGGGTCCTGACACATCGTCAGGCCCTAGGGTATGTGCTGTCGGGGGGGGTCTCATTTGGCGCGTTATTCGCATTTCTGTCGGGCGCGCCATTTGTGTTTATCGAATTCTACGGCGTTGCACCTGAACATTTGGGATATATCTTCACGCTGAACGTGATCGGCGTGCTCGCAGGCGGCTGGCTGAATAGCAAGCTTGTGATTAGCCAAGGTGTCCGGGAGATGATGAAGATAGGTGTTTGGCTTCTGGTGGCCGGCGCTGCGATCCTGTTCGTCCTGATCTATACCGATGTGTGGGGTGTCTGGGGCGTTGTCGCGGGAATTGTCGTCTTTACGCTACCGCTGAACGTAATAAACGCGAATGCGGCGGCGGGCGCCTTAGAGTATTTTCCTGACAACGCCGGAACTGCATCTGCAGTGGTCGGGTCGGTGCGCTACGGGTGCGGGGCAGTGTCCGGTGTCTGCGTCGGCGTGCTTCACGACGGTACGGCGTTGCCCATGGGAATTGTGATCCTAGGGTGTTCGGCGCTCAGTATTCTGTTTCTGAGCGCGATGCTACGCCGGGAAGATTAATCCCCCTCAGGAGGCCTGCGGCCACACCTGCGGGCACTCATCGGAAATCCTGCTCAGTGGCTCGCCGTCGTCGAGAGTACGTTCGAATATCAGCGGTGCGTCAGACCGGTTTTTCCAGAGGATATCGTCACCGGCAAAACGGAGCGACAGTGCGCGCCGAGTTATGTCCGTGCTGGCATTGCCGGACGAAGAGTGCAGCGTCAATCCGTGAAATACCAGAATATCACCGGGATCGGTTTCAAGTAGGACGGTGGGATAATCTTCTGGATTGTTGTCTATATCCGGTACCGTCGCGATCAGGTTGTCGCGGTTGAAGCTGTCGACCGGTTTGTTTTCACCGATTTTAACTGGCCGATAAAGTTTTCCCCATTTGTGCGAACCCTTGGCGAATTTCAGCGCACCGGTGTCTTCGCGGGTCGGGTCGAGGGCAAACCAGATGCTGGCCAAATCGTATCCGTCGATAGAAAAATATGGCATGTCGTGATGCCAGTATGTCGGCGCTGGGGCGCCAGGCTCCTTGATGAGTAGATGTTCGTCGTACAGATCGATCCGTGTCGCGCCAAGAATCTCGGCGGCAATCTGTGACAACGGGCTGTCGAACAGGAACTTTTTGAAAGGCTCGAACCTGTTGAAAAGTCGGTGATCGGTGTAATATCGGGGCGCACCTTCTGGGCCGTAGCTTTTGGAAAACTCACCGGGAGAAGCAACTGCTTGTTCAAACCCTTCAGCTAAAAGGTCGAGCCAATCCTTAGACAAGACACCCCGCAAACGTATTGCACCGTCTTTGTGAAAAGCGTCGATGTCTTCGTCGCCAACCAGCCGTTCCAGAGTTTCCGACATTCGAACCCCTATCTTAACCTTCGACGCATTTTGCCCCATGCGTGGTCCGAGTTCAATAAATGGGTGATGGCCACCATTTGTTGCTGTCGGATAGCGTTTAAGCAAGCTGGATAAGACCCACCGCGCCTACGACCCTCTGCTGCACATCTCTAGTGCTTTATCTGGTGACGTTAATGACCGTCGGAGCGGTGCTGCCGGCGTTGATGCGATATGAAAGATGACGAATGTGTAACCCGGTTGGCCCGGCGGGGTCTATTCCGCCGGTTATGTGCTTGTGGTGCCGCTTCTACTGCCGCCTAAAGATCGGGCCCCGCCAAAAGCCGTCATCGATTTAACGACCGAGCGGATCCAAAACAGGTTTT
>DKQG01000021.1 GCA_002471575.1 Alphaproteobacteria bacterium UBA7314
GAATACCAGTACCATTAAAGAATTGAACGACCGGTCGCGCGACGTATTTCGCGAAATCGTAGAGGCCTATGTCGCCGATGGCGAGCCTGTCGGCTCGCGTACCCTGTCGCAGCGGCTGCAGATGCCGTTGTCGCCGGCGACAATCCGCAATGTCATGGCGGATCTTGAAGACTTAGGCTTACTGTATTCGCCCCATAAATCAGCGGGCCGTCTGCCGACGGATGCCGGTCTGCGTATGTTTGTAGACGGCCTTTTAGAAATTGGCGACCTGAGCTCCAAGGATCGGGAAGACATAGAAGCTCGTTGCGTCGCCCACGGAACGAATCTGGATGAGGCACTGGGCGAGGCAACAACCCTCCTGTCAGGGCTGGCGCAGTGCGCCGGATTGGTGGTCGCGCCGAAAACCGCTCGACCGTTGAAGCACATCGAGTTCGTCAATCTCGGGGACGGTCGGGTGCTGGCCGTTTTAGTGACCGACGAAGGTTTCGTAGAAAACCGAATCATCGATATGCCCCTCGGTACTCCTCCCTCGGCACTCGTGCAGGCCGGCAACTATCTGAATGCGCGCCTTGCCGGCAAAACCATCAACGACGCCCGCCGCGCTATCGCCGGCGAGATCGAGCTGCGACGCGCGCAGATCGATGAAATCACAGGCAGCCTGATCGACGCGGGCCTGGCCGCATGGTCAGGCACCGACAATGGCGGCGTTAACGCCGGGAGCGGCACCGGCACGCTAATCGTAAAAGGCCAGTCGCACCTTCTAGACGAGGTTTCGGCGGTGCAAGATCTGGAGCGCGTCCGGGGACTTTTCCAAGCGCTGGAAACAGAGGAACTGCTGGTAAAGCTGCTCGACGTCACAGACACGGCGGAGGGCGTTCAGATATACATCGGCGCCGAGAACACACTGTTCGATCAGGCCGGCTGCTCGCTGGTGGTCGCGCCGTTCAAAGGCGAAAGCCAGACCATCGTAGGCGCCATCGGCGTCATCGGACCGACGCGGCTTAACTATGCCCGCATAATACCCATGGTCGATTATACCGCCCGGGTAATCGACCGGATCATCGGATAAGCAGGAAAGCAAAACACGTGAGCGATCAGGACAAGAACCAAGACGCCCCGGCAAAAGCGAATGCTGACGAGGCGACGGACAATGTAATCCCGGAAGAAGCCGTTTCGGAAAACGAAGACGCTGCGCAAGCAACGGAAATATCGTCTGACGGCGTCGAGGACATGACCGAAGAAGAGGAAATCGCGGACCTCAAGGACAAGCTTCTGCGCACCCTCGCCGACATGGAAAACTTACGGCGGCGGTCGCAGAAAGATCGTGAAGACGCCCTGAAATACAGCTCCGCCAACTTTGCGCGCGATATGCTGTCTGTCGCCGACAATCTGCGCCGGGCAATCGAGTCGATTCCCGAAGAAGCCGATCCGGACGGTTCCGCTCTGGTTGGATTTATCGAAGGCATCGCACTGACCGAGAAGGAGCTGCTATCGACGCTGGAACGCCATGGCATCGAGAAGATCGATCCCATGGGCGAGAAATTCGACCCGCAGTTCCACGAGGCGATGTTCGAGATCCCGACCGTCGACGCGGAAAGTGGCACCGTGCTGCAGGTGGTGGAAGCAGGTTACGTGATCCACGACCGCCTGCTGCGACCGGCGAAAGTGGGTATCGCTAAGGCGGGCTCGGCGCCGGCCGAGTCCGACGACCAGATCGACACCTCGGCCTGAAGGGCAGGCAAACATCCGCTGTTGTTCGCTAATTTGTATCGGACCGGGCTTGGTTAAATAATGAGCTGTGTGCAGATTAGATCTGCACAGTAAAAGTTAAAACTGCGACAGATAACGTTAGGCGACGTCGCCCCGGGGGGCAGCCCTGTAGGTTTGTCCGCCATAAGGGTTTCTCACTTTGCAGTGACCCTGCGCGAGCCAGAAACCGGAACTAGTCAGCGAAAAACGCGAGAAAATCGGTGCGATAGATCTCGGATACGATCATTTTGGGAGATTATTGAACCATGAAAGGTGCAGTGCGGTTAAATCGCTGAAAAATGCGATTTAGACCCTAATTTCCATCTTTTGGCCTATTGTAAGACCCTGGGTAGCTCCCTATATATCTTTTAATCCGTCCTTCATCAGTATGAGTTAGTACAATCCTTGGGGGATTTCCCGGATGCCTTTAGGGTCCCTGAAATCTGCCGAAATGCGAGGTAAAAAACCATGGGTAAAGCAATAGGTATCGATCTAGGCACGACGAATTCCTGTGTCGCCGTGATGGAGGGCTCCGACGCCCGAGTTATCGAAAATGCAGAGGGCGCCCGGACGACACCTTCGATGGTGGCGTTTGCGGAAAGCGACGAACGGCTGGTCGGCCAGGCAGCAAAACGCCAGGCGGTTACTAACCCGGAAAACACGCTGTTCGCCATTAAGCGCCTGATCGGACGGTCGTTCGACGATCCAACTACCAAGAAGGACGAGGATCTTGTCCCCTACCAGATCGTCAAGGCGGACAACGGAGACGCCTGGGTTGAAGCTGACGGCGAGAAATATTCACCGAGCCAGATTTCGGCTTTCATTCTTCAAAAAATGAAGGAAACCGCCGAAGCGCATCTCGGCGAAGACGTGACCGAAGCGGTCATCACCGTTCCCGCATATTTCAACGACTCCCAGCGCCAGGCAACAAAAGATGCCGGCAAGATTGCCGGGCTAGATGTGCTGCGCATCATTAACGAACCGACCGCCGCGGCACTCGCCTACGGGCTGGAGAAAAATGAAACCGGCACCATCGCGGTCTACGATCTCGGCGGTGGCACGTTCGACGTGTCGGTCCTCGAAATCGGCGACGGCGTGTTTGAGGTGAAGTCCACCAACGGCGATACGTTCCTCGGCGGCGAGGACTTTGACGCCCGGATCATGGATTACCTGGCCGACGAGTTCAAAAAAGAGAACGCAATCGACCTGCGCCACGACAAGCTCGCCCTGCAGCGGCTCAAAGAAGCGGCCGAAAAGGCGAAGATCGAACTCTCGTCTTCATCGCAGACCGAGGTCAACCTACCGTTCATAACAGCGGATCAGGCCGGACCGAAGCATCTCAACATCAAGCTGACGCGGGCCAAGCTGGAAGCGCTGGTTGACGATCTGGTCGAACGCACCATCGGCCCGTGCAAGGCAGCGCTGAAAGACGCCGGCCTGTCGGCGGGCGAAATTGATGAGGTGATCCTAGTCGGAGGCATGACCCGCATGCCCAAGGTGATCGAGACTGTGAAGAACTTCTTCGGGCGCGACCCGCATCGCGGCGTCAATCCGGACGAAGTAGTCGCCATCGGCGCTGCCATCCAGGCGGGCGTGCTGAAGGGCGATGTGAAAGACGTGCTGCTGCTCGACGTGACACCGCTTTCGCTCGGCATCGAAACGCTGGGCGGCGTGTTCACCCGTCTGATTGACCGCAACACGACGATCCCAACCAAGAAAAGCCAGACGTTCTCTACCGCCGAAGACAGCCAGAACGCGGTGACCATCCGCGTCTTTCAGGGCGAACGCGAAATGGCGACGGACAATAAACTCCTCGGCCAGTTCGATCTGGTCGGCATTCCGCCGGCACCGCGCGGCGTGCCACAGATTGAGGTCACGTTCGACATCGACGCCAACGGCATCGTGAACGTCAGCGCCAAGGATAAGGCGACCAATAAGGAGCAGACCATTCGCATCCAGGCGTCCGGCGGACTGTCGGATGAGGATATCGAACAGATGGTTCAGGACGCCGAGGCCAATTCGGAAGCGGACAAACAGCGCCGCGAATCAGTCGAAGCACGCAACAATGCCGACGGTCTGATCTATACGACCGAGAAGACCATGGCAGAACATGGCGAATCCCTGTCGGACGAGGACAAGTCGGCCATCGAAACGGCCATCGCCGACCTGAAGGCCGCGATCGAGCCGGAAGATGCGGATCCGGCAGACATCACCGCCAAGACGGAAATCCTCGCGCAGGCCGCCCAGAAGCTCGGCGAAGCCCTCTACAAGGCGCAGCAGGAAGAAGCGGCGGCGGCGGGCGATGCCGGCATGGGCGACATGGGCCCGGATGCCGGCGGCGACGCCGGTCCAACTGATGCTGACGACGGCGCCACCGTGGTCGATGCCGACTTCGAGGAAGTCGAGGACGAGCCCAAGGACAAATCGGCCTGACCGGCTAAGCGTTAGTAACGTCCGGTATCGCGTCCGGGGATGGCCGCATCCCCGGGCGGTTAACCGAAAGGGGCGCTGAGCCATGGCGAAACCAGATTATTACGAAACCCTCGGGGTAAACCGCGGAGCTGACGAAAAGGCGCTGAAAAGTGCCTACCGCAAACTCGCCATGAAATATCATCCGGACCGCAATCCGGATGATGACGCTGCCGAGGCAAAATTTAAGGAAGTTAACGAGGCCTACGACGTCCTCAAGGACGACGAAAAGCGCGCGGCCTACAATCAGTTTGGCCACGCCGCATTCGAAGGCGGCGGACCCGGCGGCGCGGGCGGCGGCGGCTTTGCCGACATCTTCGACGAAATGTTCGGCGATTTCATGGGTGGAGGACGCCAAGCCGGCAATCGCGGCCGGGCCGGAGCCTCGCGGGGTGCCGATCTCCGCTACAACATGCAGATCAGCCTGGAGGACGCTTTCCAAGGCCGCGAAACCCAGATCCGTGTGCCGACGGCCGTGACCTGCGAAGACTGTAATGGGTCGGGTGCCTCCAAGGGATCGCATCCGACGACCTGCGGCATGTGCCAGGGGCGCGGAAAGGTACGCGCGCAGCAGGGCTTCTTCACCATCGAACGGACCTGTCCCACCTGCAATGGCACTGGTCAGGTGATCGAAGATCCGTGCCAGACTTGCGGCGGCAGCGGGCGCGTGCAGAAGGAAAAAACGCTCAAAGTCACCATCCCGGCCGGGGTCGAGGACGGCACCCGCATCCGCCTTGCCGGCGAAGGCGAGGCCGGTTCCAGGGGTGGCGGCGCAGGCGATCTCTATATTTTCGTCGCCGTGGCACCGCATCGGATGTTCCAGCGCGACGCGGCCGATCTCCACATCCGCGTACCGATCCCTATGGCAACCGCCGCGCTGGGCGGATCGATAGAAGTGCCGACCATCGAAGGCAAGCGCGCCAAGGTTACCATCCCGAAGGGCGCCCAGTCCGGCCACCAGTTCCGCCTGCGCGGCAAGGGCATGTCGGTCCTGCGCAGCCAGGCCCGCGGAGACATGTATATCGATGTCGTGGTAGAAACCCCAGTAAACCTCTCCAAGCGTCAGGAAGAACTGCTGCGCGAATTCCAAGGCGAGAAGCCGGCGAAGGGCGAAAGCACCACCAGCCCGGAATCGGAGGGCTTTTTCTCCCGGGTAAAGGAATTGTGGGAAGACCTGACTGACTGATATTTCGGCGCGTTATGGCGATCGGCGTCGCAGTTCTGAGTTAGGAGATCACATTCAGTACGTCATGCAGGCTGCGTTGAGAAGGCCGCCTGCCAGGGAGGCCGAGCCAAGCCAAACGCCGCTGGCCAGTTCGCCGTTTTCAATCCGCTCAGAAATTTTCGGCATCGGCAGGCGCGCCAAAAAATAGATTAGGATCTGCACTACCAAAGCAATCAGCCCCCATAATACGCAATCGAGCAGGTTGATAGATCCCGCAATCGTATTGGCCAACGGCAGACAGAAACCCAGGAGACTCCCCCCGAAGGCGACGGCTGCGGCAAGATTGTTTTCCCGGATCAGCGTGATTTCAGGGTGAGGGGTCACCCACATATATACTACGATATAGACAAGCGTCAGTACCGCCGCCGTTCCGGCATAGGCAAGAAAAAGTGGCACCCCGACGAATAGTGAGTTGGGCATCATTTCGAGTTGAATTCCCATGGGTACCCCCTAGCGATAAAAAACAACGATACAGCCATTCGGAGCGCGCAGGAAGACGCCATCGTCGGAGCCCGGTACGGGAAAAGCCCCCTTGCACTGAATGCCAATTCGCCGTAACGACACTGCCGAAACGTTTAATTCGCGGAAAAACGAAATGGCCGACATGAAAATTGGAATTATCGGTGCCGGCGGACGCATGGGACAGGCATGTATCCACCAGATTATAGAAACGGATGGATGCGCGGTTGTCGCCGCATCGGACATATCCGGATCGCCGCTGATTGGACAGGACGCGGGAGACGCCGCCGGCGCGGGGACGCTGGGCGTTGCGGTGACCGACGATGTCGCTGCCGTGATCGCGGCCTCGGATACAATTATAGAATTCACCCTGCCGAAACCGACCATCGAGCATGTCGCGCTAACGGTGGACGCGGGCGTCGCCCATATCATCGGCACCACCGGCATGACCGCCGAGCAGGAAGCCGCGCTGAGGGCAGCCGGCGAGAAGACGGTCATCATGCATGCGCCGAACATGAGCCTTGCCGTCAATCTGCTGATCGCATTGACCAAGCAGGTCGCCGCGACGCTAAACGACGATTTCGACATTGAAATTTTCGAGATGCATCACAAGCATAAGGTCGATGCTCCGTCCGGTACCGCCGTTGGCATTGGTCGCGCAGCAGCAGAAGGCCGGGGCGTCCATATAGACGACGTTGCCCGCTGGGCGCAGCACGGCATAACCGGCGAACGAAAACGCGGCGATATCGGCTTTGCCAGTCTGCGCGGCGGCAACGTGGTCGGCGATCACACGGTGACCTTCGCGGTCGAGAATGAACGCTTGGAGATCAGCCACAAGGCGCAGTCACGCCAGATCTTCGCGCGTGGTGCAGTCCACGCGGCGCTGTGGTCAGCTCGACAGAAGCCCGGCTTCTACACGATGTTCGACGTGCTGGGGATCGACTCCTAAGCGCGTTTCAGCCGCGCCCGTTCGGACAGACCGATCAGCAGAAATGCCGCCCAAACAGGCGCGAGAACGCCGGTGACATTGGCCGCATAGTCGTAAGTAAACGTCAGCAAAATATCTTTGGTCAACGGAAAATTCACCGGGTGCAGCTTGCCGGTGAGCCAGCTGGGCAAACCCTGCAAAGGAGATCTTTCCCACCCAGATTGCACGCCAGACCGTTGTTGAAAGTTTGGCTGGCGAACGCGGCGTGCACCGCAGCGCCGGCGCTGTAGATGGCCGCCTGATTGCCGTCACACGCTAGTCCCACCTTGCGGAGCTGCCCGCTGAACGGATTGGAATCGGACGGGAAGGCGGGTGTCTCTGCGTTTGGCACCGTTCCCAAAAAAGGAGCCGCGTTTTCGCGCAGGCTGTCGCAAGTTTTTCTAGACTTTTTAGCGCAGATGTTCCGGCCTGTGCAGCTTGGTCAGTGCGTCCTGCAGCGCATTGGCCACTTCGACCCGCTCGTCGGGCGACAGGAACGAGCCGATCTTCAGCCGCTTGCCGTGGCTCGACAACACCAGCTGGCTGTCGTGTTTGACCGGCTGATCGATTTGGACCTTTAGCCAGTAGGGCTGGAAGCGCCAGCGCTGCACCTTTCCCGACGGTCTTATGCGTTCGACCAGCAGGGAATCGGACGTAAGGCGCACGGTTTCGTAAATACGCGCCCAGCGGTAATTCGCCTTGAACGCCAAGTAGATCACTGCCACGTCGAGACCGAAAAAGCCTAGTACCGGCCATGCGCCCACCAGCATAAATATTATGCCGGCGACGAAACTGACCGAGGCGATGGCGACCATTAGCAGCATGAACCCTCTCGGTTTCAGGCTGGTATTGGGCTGCAGGGTCGCGTCGAAAAGATAAGTTCTGTCGGCGTGTGATTCCCCGACATCAGCAGGGACGGCTGAAAGCGTTTTTGACATAGGGCAATTTTAGGAAACGCCACCGATGAGTCCAGAAGTAATGAATGATTGGTTAACTCCCGCAGTTCTCATTGGGTTTGCGGCGCAAAGGGACGCCCGCCTGGGCGGGGATGGCGACGCTGTTTCCTGACCGCCATTCCCGCTGATTCAAGATGTGCGCCTAGGCACTCCATAGGCTGAGGTCGAGAGTCTCCCGGCCGGCCCTTTCCTGCCGAACAACGCGCGGCTACAACAACCTCATGCGCGCCACCATGCCCCTGAAAGACGTTGACGAATTCTTCGCCCGCCTGTCCACGGCCGATCCGGACCCGCAGGGCGAGCTGCATTACGTCAATAATTTCACCCTGACCGTCGCCGTGGTGCTATCGGCCCAGGCGACCGATGCCGGCGTCAACAAAGCAACCGACCAGCTGTTCAAGGTCGCCGATACACCAGAAAAAATGCTGACGCTGGGCGAAGCAAAAGTGCGGGATTATATCAAGACCATCGGTCTGTACCGTAACAAGGCAAAGAACGTAATCGCGCTGTGCAAGATGCTGATCGCGGATTTTGGCGGCGAAATTCCGCAGACACGCGACGAGCTGGTGAGACTACCCGGCGTTGGGCGCAAGACCGCCAACGTGGTCCTCAACATCGCGTTCGGCCAGCCGACCATGGCAGTCGATACACATATCTTTCGCCTCGGCAACCGCACCGGCATGGCGCCCGGCAAGAACGTCGACCAGGTTGAGGCCAAGCTGGTCAAACGCATTCCCGCCAAATGGCTGAACCACGCCCATCACTGGTTGATCCTGCACGGCCGCTATATCTGCAAGGCGCGCAAGCCGGAATGCTGGAACTGCGCGGTAAGAGACCTCTGCCGCTTCAAGGGCAAGACGGAAGCGTAAAAGTGTATCTCGCCCGTCACGGACAGACGATGTTCAACGTCGTTTTCGGCAAAACCAAGCAGGACCCCGGCATCGAGGATCCGCCGCTAACCGAGACCGGCCATGCTCAGTCACAGGAACTGGCAGAGCAGTTCGCCAAGCTGGATATCAGCCGCATTATCGCCAGCCCCTACACCCGAGCACTGCAGACGGCGCATGCGGTGGCCAACCGGCTGGGCGTGCCAATGACGGTGGATGCCAACGTGCGCGAGCGCACCGCCTATGTTTGCGACGTCGGCAGAGAGACGCCAGCCCTGACTGCGGACTGGCCGCAACTCGATTTTTCGCACCTGAACGAGATATGGTGGGATCGAAAGGAAGAGACGATTCCGGCGTTTCACGATCGGTGTGGCGCGTTCCGCGGCCTAATAGCAGCAGCGGACGACTGGGACCGAGTGGCCGTCATCACCCACTGGGGGGTCATCCGGTCGCTGACCGGCGTGCGTGCCGGCAACGCCGAACTGCTGCGCTGCGATCCGCGCGATCCCCACCCACCTCTGGACGAAACCTGGCCTTAATGCTCGACGTGCGCGCACCAGTCCCCGATTGTTTCCCAGGCCCATCCGTGATAGCCACAAGCGCTACACACATCGGAGCGACTAATGGCTGACAACCCTGACATGCCGATCGAAAACGGCGCCAACGGCGCGGACGAAAATGCCGGCGAAAATAGCGTCCCCTTCATGATCGGGGCGCAATACATCAAGGATCTTTCGTTTGAAAATCCGCGCGGGATCGAAACCCTATCAGCCGTCCAACAGAACCCGGATGTTAATGTCGATGTCAGCACAAATGCCCGCCCCATCGGCGAAGAAGGCATGTTCGAGGTATCCGTTTTCATCCGAGCCGAGGCATCCTTGGAAGACGCGCCGGTCTTTATCGTCGAGCTGACCTATTCAGGGATCGTGCAGGTTTCAGGGGTGCCGGAAGACGATGTGAAACCGATCGTGTTGATCGAGGGGCCGCGTCACCTGTTCCCGTTCGCCCGCACCATCATCTCGAACGCGGTGCGCGACGGCGGTTTCCCACCGCTGCTGATCAACCCAATCGATTTCGCCGCGCTGTTTATCGACCAGCACGTGGATTCGGACGGCGCCGACATTTAAGCTTCTCGTTTCTCAGCCCCTCGACCAGATAGGTTCATTTAGCGTCTCGACAAACGCCGCGTGGGCGGCGGATTCCTCAGCCGTCGGCGCATGCGGTCGGGGGGGGCGCACCTCCGCGTCGGGCTGAAGGTCGAAAGGTTCCGCTTGGTCGCTCGCGGAATACGCATCCACCTCTGCGGCCGCAAGGCTGAGGCCGGGCTGACGGCCGCCACGCAGTTCTAGATATACCTCAGCCAGCAGTTCGGCATCGAGCAGCGCACCATGCTTTGTACGGGATGAATTGTCGATATCCAAACGCCGGCACAGCGCATCCAACGATGCGGGGGCGCCAGGGAAACGGCGCCGCGCCATGGTGACGGTGTCGATAGACTGGCTCATCGGCAAGGCCGGGCGTTCGAGGCGCCGGAGTTCGGCGTTAATGAACCCCATGTCGAATTTCGCATTGTGAATTACAAGCTGGTCGTCGCCGATGAAATCCAGAAAACCATCGACCACATCCGCAAAAACCGGATAACCGGATAGAAATTTCTCGCTAAGGCCATGAACAGCAAACGCACCGGTCGGCATGGCCCGTTCCGGATTGATGTACTGATGGTAGGTTTGTCCAGTCGCGATGTGATTGAATATTTCAACACAGCCGATTTCAACAATCCGATCACCGTTCAGCGGGTCAAGCCCGGTGGTTTCAGTATCGAGGACGAGCTCTCGCATATGTACTCCTGCGGTCGACGTTTCGTTCAGCATAAGCATCAGGGGGCCAATGAGTCGCCGGCGCCTGTTTTATGAGCTTCACAATTCGGGAGAGGTGACGCAAGGTTTCGGCCTTACCGCACCCGCTGGGAACAACGAAATCGGCACGGCGGCGCTTTATGGCATCCGGGATCTGCCGCGCCAAGATCCCGTCGAATTTTTCTTGCGTCATGCCGGTGCGCGCCAGCACCCGGGCCTTCTGAAGGAAGCCCGGGGCTGACACCACGACCACCGCATCGCAACGAACATCAAGCTTCGCCTCGAACAGCAGCGGGATGTCGAGTACCACCAGCGGCACGCGCCGGACGGCACAACCTTTTAGAAAGTTGTCCTGCACCTTTCGGACTAGCGGATGAACGATGGATTCCAGAGCTTTCAGTGCGGCATCGTCGCCAAAGACGCGCTTGCCTAGCGCATCGCGGTCCACCGCACCGTCGGACACCACACCCGGAAACGCAGCATTGATAGGCTTTACCGCCGCACCGCATTTACTGAGAACGATGTGAACCGAAGCGTCTGAATCATAAACTGGCACGCCCATGCGGCGGAACATCGTCGAAGCAGTCGATTTCCCCATACCGATAGAACCGGTCAAACCAAGTATAATCACAGTGCTTCCAGGACATGGTCGCGCAGGACCTGGCCGACCTCCGGATCGGTGCCGAACCAGTCACAGAACCCGGGACGTGCCTGATGCAACAGCATACCGAGTCCATCCACCGCTGGGTTCCCGCGGGCACGCGCCGCCGCTAGAAGCGGCGTCTCCAAGGGCACATAGACAATATCGTACACCACGGCATCTGGTGGCAGCGCGTCCAACATGAGATCGAGCGGCGGTTGCCCTTCCATGCCGAGCGTCGTCGTGTTCACGATCAGAGCGGCGCCATCCAGCGCTTCCGCGCGTTCGTCCCAGGCTATACTTCGGACCGGATCGCCAAGTTCGTCCTGTAGCGCCTTTGCCCGGGCAACGGTTCGGTTGGCGATAAAAATATCCGTTGCGCCCTCGTCCTGAAGCGCGGCAACGATCGCACGCGCAGCGCCACCGGCTCCCAGCACGACGGCCGGCCCAATGTCTGCGCGCCATGACGGTTGGGCCTCGCGCAGCGATTCCAGAAACCCGTAAGCATCGGTATTTGCACCATACAACACACCGTCCCGAACGACGATTGTATTAACCGCCTTCAGGCGTTGCGCCCAGCGATCAACTTCGTCCATAGCCTTGTAAGCAGTTTCTTTATGCGGAACTGTAACGTTCATTCCGGCCAAACCCAAGGACGGGATAGCTCGGAAAGCTTCCCGCGCTCCGTCCGGATCAATCGCAAACGGGACATACACGCCGTCGATGTGATATTTGCGCAACCAGTAATTGTGGATTCGCGGCGACCGCGAATGCGTGATCGGCCAGCCGGCAACCCCGGCCACGGTAGCAGCACCAGTAAACGTCATGTTTCTAGGATCCCGTTTGCGCGCAGATAGTCAAGCAATGCTAGAAGCGGCAAACCGAGTATTGTGTAATGCGAGCCAACGATGGCCGAGAATAACTGAGCGCCGAGGGACTCGACGCGATATCCGCCGGGCCCGTTGAAGGCATCTTCGCCAGCAGCATCAAGATATGCGTTCAAAAATTCGTCACTAGCATCAGCTCGAACAATCAACCTAGCCCGGTCAACTGCCTGCCAGATCCGATTGCCTCCGCGTACTATAACGGCATAGGAAATCAGCTCGTGGTGATGCCCGCGAAGACGCCGCAATTGCATAAACGCGTCTTTCCGATCGATTGGTTTGTCGAACGTTTCCTGTCCGAAGGCAAGAACCTGATCGGCACCCAACACCATAGCATCGGGATGTTTGCGGGACACATACATCGCCTTTGCTTCCGCCAAAACCTCCGCGATATCTACCGCCGGCGCGCCTTCGGCCCTCAGACTCATTTTCAGTTCGTCTTCGTCGACACGCGACGGTTCCACTAAATGGGGAACGCCGGCGGCTTCCAGTAATGTCCGGCGAGTGTAGCTTGCCGAGGCAAGAATGACTTTCCTCTCAGGACTACCGATCACGCGCTGGGACAATTCCGCGACAGTCATTCCCCGGATACATCCCGCTCTTCATGAAACCTAGTATAAAGCTGATAAATTGCCGCTGCCGTCTCTTCGATCGATCGTCGAGTAACATCGATAACAGGCCAGGCATGTTTCGAAAACAACTTCCGGGCTTCGGTAATTTCCACCTTTACGGTTTCGATATCCACGTAATCGGTTTTGGGTTCTTGGTTCAACATCAACAATCGGTTTCGCCGGATCTGGACCAGGCGGTCCGCCGAGGCCGTCAGTCCAACGACGAAAGTTTCTGTCACCTCAAACACGGTTTCCGGCAACGGAATGCCAGGCACGAAAGGAACATTCGCCGTTTTCAATCCGTAGTGGTTAGCTAGATACACAGACGTCGGCGTCTTGGACGTTCTGGATACACCAAGCAATATAATATCCGCTTCGGACATCTGTTGCGTCGCTTGGCCATCGTCGTGCGCCATCACGTAGTTAAGTGCCTCGATGCGGTCGAAATACTCAGCATTCAACGTGTGCTGACCGCCCGGCCGGTTGACGGTTTTTCGGTTGAGATAATTACCAAGGGATTCGATCACAGGATCGAGGACTGACACGCAGGGAACATTCATACGCGCGCATTCCTCAACCAGGGGCTGGCGCGTGCGCGAACTTACTAACGTGAAAATTACCGGTCCAGGATTTTCCCGAATTCCCTCTATCACCTGTTCCATTTGGGCGGACGACCGCACCATTGGCCAGATATGTTCCTGCGCCTCGACGCCTTCGAACTGGGCAATAGAGGCCTTCAAAACGCCAAGCGTCGTTTCACCTGTAGAGTCGGAAACCAGGTGAATGTGATACTGTTCGCTCAATATTTTAGCCTCGGTGATTCGCTCACAACCCTGTCGATACGCCCCATTATTTGGGGATAACACGACATATTCGGGAAGCGAAAAAAAACTATACCCGTGTTAAGGGATTCTGTCAGTCGAGTTACCAAGCACTAAAGTCGTTTGACCGGAAGTTGTATAATTACGGTTATACACCTAATTAAGATCTTGTTTCAGACAGGCTACACGGCAGTTCTAAGGTCTAAAGAAGATTTATACAGGGTTACGCCCAAAACATTCACAGCTCTTGCCATCTGTTTACAAATCTGGGGATGAAGAATTTTCCCCGGGATCCACAGCCCCTACTAACATCTGCTTCCTAATTGTTATTAGAAAATAATTGATTAGAACTTAGTGTATGACTCACTTCGTGACATATTTCTGACACCGTGACTGACATTTCCAAACCAATAATCGCGGCGCTGAAAGGCGAACGTGTCGATCCTCCGCCAATATGGTTGATGCGTCAGGCTGGTCGATACTTACCGGAATATCGTGCCGTGCGTGAGGAGGCGGGTGGGTTCCTGAACCTTTGCTTTGACCCTGAGAAAGCCGCGGAGGTAACGCTGCAGCCTTTACGTCGTTTCGGTTTTGATGCCGCGATCCTGTTTTCGGATATTCTGGTGATCCCGCATGCACTGGGCCAAAATGTGACGTTCGAGGCAGGAGAGGGCCCCCGGCTGGATTGGATCCGGGACTCCGACGCGCTTAAAAAGCTTTCGATGGATTACATTCATGAGAGCCTTGGTCCGATTTATAAAACCGTAAGCCGGGTATCCGGAGCATTGCCCAATGGCGCTGCCCTAATCGGCTTTGCTGGCGCGCCCTGGACCGTCGCAACCTATATGGTTGAAGGCAGCGGCAGTCGCGACTACCCTAATGCGAAGGGCTGGGCGCTTGGTGATCCTGACAGTTTTCAGAATTTGATCGATTTGTTGGTAGAATCTACGTCGGCTTATCTGATACGCCAAATTGAGGCGGGCGCAGAGGTACTGCAGCTGTTTGACACGTGGTCCGGACTTTTGCCCAAACACGCGTTCGACCGTTTCAGCGCAGAACCGATATGCAATATTGCTCGCCGGGTGAAAGAGGTTCATCCCGATATTCCGATCATCGCTTTCCCGCGGGGCGCCGCGCTTTATCTGCCTGAACTCGCTCGTATGCCGGAGATCGACGGTATTGGGATCGACTTTGCCGTCGATCCGGCATGGGCGGCCCGTGAATTGCAGCCTCATGCAGCCGTCCAGGGAAACTTTGATCCCATTCTGTTGCTCGCCGGCGGTTATGAACTCGAGAAACGCGCGCGGGAAATTGTGGACGCTCTATCGGGCGGACCGCATATCTTCAATCTTGGCCATGGAATTTTGCCGCCTACGCCAACGGAACATGTGGAACGGTTAATTAAGGCTGTTCGAGGATGAGCCGTACTGCTGTCGTCATCTATAATCTAGGTGGGCCGGATAGCCCCGAAGCTGTCCGCCCGTTTCTGAAAAACCTGTTTTCGGATCCGATGATCTTACGGGTGCCTAGGCCGGTCAGGTGGTTTTTGTCCTGGTTGATTTCTTGGCGTCGGACGCCGGTGGCACAGGAAATTTACGCTGAGATAGGGGGGAGATCACCTATTTTGCCGGAAACGGAAAAGCAGGGAGCAGCTCTCCAAAAAGCGCTTGGCGAGGAATATAGAGTCTTTGTGGCGATGAGATACTGGCACCCATATGCGGATGCCGTGGCGCGCGACGTTGCTGAGTGGAAACCGGATCGTATAGTTTTGTTGCCGCTGTATCCTCAGTTCTCGACCACGACTACTGAGAGCTTTAACCGCATCTGGTATCCGGCGGCCAGTTCGGTAGGGCTGTCGGTTCCGACGTCTGAGATATGCTGCTGGCCGGAAGCTGACGGTTTTGTGAGTTCGGTTGCGGCTGCAACCGATCATGCGATTGCAAAACTGCACGCTGGCGCCGATTTCCGAGTACTGTTTTCAGCTCATGGCCTTCCGAAAAAGATAGTTGATGGAGGCGATCCATATGCGCATCAGGTGGAGAGAACAGCGGCGGCCGTGTTGTTCCGGATGATAGATCCGAACGTTGATCATATAGTATGTTATCAGAGCCGTGTAGGCCCGCTGGAGTGGTTACAACCTTATACAGAGGATGAGATCAAGCGGGCAGGCGCGGAAGGAAAGGCTCTGATTGTTGTCCCCGTCGCGTTTGTAAGCGAGCATTCGGAAACGCTGGTAGAGCTTGATATAGAATACGCTAAACTGGCAAAGGAGTCAGGTGTATCGGAATATATTCGTGTGCCGACCGTGAATGCTACAGACGCGTTCATCGATGCTTTGACAAAACTAGTGATAGCGGCACCCGAGACAGGCACAGTGGCCGGTGGTGAAATCTGCACGGCTGGGTTCAGGGAATGTCCATGCCTCAAAGTGCGCGCCTGACGTGGCAGAATATTACCTTTGGTTTAAGGCTTTACACATCATCAGTGTGATCGCCTGGATGGCGGGTATGCTCTATCTGCCGCGTCTCTATGTTTACCACGCGGATGCCGATACGGGTTCGATCCAGTCAGAAACGTTCAAAATTATGGAACGTCGATTGTTGCGGGCAATTATGAACCCATCAATGATCTCGACATTTGTGTTTGGTGGCCTGATGCTCGCAACAGCGGGCTTTGTGGATTGGTCTATGGGCTGGATCTGGGTCAAATTTGCGATGATTGCGGTCATGGTTATGATCCACGGGTTGTTAGCCCGTTGGCGGCGCGAATTCGAGGAAGACCGCAATCTGCGGTCCGCAAAATTCTATCGCATGTGGAACGAAGCGCCGACGGTGCCGCTGATCGTTATTGTCATCATGGTGGTGGTGAGACCGTTCTAGGACCGTTCGGTCTTCGGCTCTGCTCATTGTGATTGAGCGGCGTCGGGGCAGCTGATATTCGTGATTTGAAAATCAGGACCGCGAGTAATTGAATCATCATTTGACTTGAGGGTTGCGATTAATTAATTAAGGTACTTCGGGTCGGCGATCTGCCAGTCACCCACTATAAACTCCAAAAAATAGACAATAAAAAAACCACGACCCGATTTTGAGGCATCCGTTATTCGGCTGTCTTGCCGCTTCCGAAAATCCGTTCCTGGCACGTCGTGCCTCCATTCTCATATCCTTGGTCCGAAAGCATGAATCTCAAGGAATTAAAACAGAAAACACCCGCTGACCTGTTGTCCTACGCCGAAGAGCTGGAGATCGAAAACGCCTCTACGCTGCGCAAGCAGGATATTATGTTCGCGATCCTCAAACAGCTGGCCGAGAACGACGTTCCGATCTTCGGCGACGGGGTCATCGAAATCCTGCAAGACGGTTTTGGCTTCCTGCGATCGCCAGAGGCGAACTACCTGCCCGGTCCCGACGACATCTATGTGTCGCCTAGCCAGATTCGTCGCCTTGCTTTACGTACCGGCGACACTGTAGAGGGCGAAATCCGTGCGCCGAAAGACGGCGAGCGTTATTTTGCGCTTCTGAAGGTCGGCCAGATCAATTTCGACGAACCCGACGCGGTTAGGCATCGAATTAACTTCGACAATTTGACGCCACTGTATCCGGAACAAAAGCTGATGCTTGGCGGCGACGATCCAACCGTCAAGGACATGACACCACGAATCGTCGACCTGATCACGCCGCTAGGCAAAGGACAGCGCGGGCTCATAGTTGCGCCACCCCGGACCGGCAAGACGATGATGCTGCAATCGATTGCAGCCGCGATCACAGCCAATCATCCGGAAGTCTATCTGATTGTTCTGCTGATCGACGAACGCCCTGAAGAAGTCACCGACATGCAGCGCTCTGTCAATGGAGAGGTTATTTCTTCGACGTTTGATGAGCCCGCGTCACGCCATGTGACAGTGTCGGAAATGGTGATCGAAAAGGCGAAACGTCTCGTCGAACACAAGCACGATGTCGTTATCCTGCTGGATTCTATTACGCGCCTGGCGCGTGCCTACAACACTGTCGTGCCGTCGTCGGGCAAAGTGCTGACGGGTGGTGTCGATGCCAATGCGCTGCAGCGGCCAAAGCGATTTTTCGGTGCCGCGCGTAATATAGAGGAAGGCGGATCGATGACCATCATCGGCACAGCGCTGATCGATACCGGATCGCGCATGGACGAGGTCATCTTCGAGGAATTCAAGGGCACCGGCAATTCAGAAATAATTCTCGATCGCAAGCTAGCGGACAAACGCACCTTCCCCGCTATGGACATCACCAAGTCTGGCACACGGAAAGAGGAGCTTCTGGTCGACAAGGGCGTGCTGGCCAAGATGTGGGTTCTGCGCCGCATCTTGACGCCAATGGGCGTGGTCGATGCGATGGAGTTCCTGCTCGACAAGCTGAAAGGCACCAAGTCTAACGACGAATTTTTCGATTCGATGAACCAGTAACTCGGAACCTATACATCGCAAGATAAAAGGGCGCCGAAACGGGCGCCCTTTTCTTTTTTCAGTACCATTACTCGTTTTATGGCTCCAGAATGATCGATCCAGTTGTTTTGCGCGCCGCGAGGTCCCTATGAGCGCGCGCGGCTTCGCGTAGGGAGTATTTGTGATTGACCTCGATCTTCACAGCGCCAGACTTGATCACTTTCATCACGTCGCCCGCCATCCTGCGCATCCGCTCCGGCGTGTCGGCAAAGTGGAACAGTGTTGGCCGGGTCATCACCAGTGAGCCTTTGCTTGACAGCGTCAATGGGTCAATCGGCGGGATCGGGCCAGAGGCGTTGCCGAACGTTACGAAAAGGCCCCTCTGCTGTAGACAGTCGAGCGATGCCGGCCAAGTGGCCTTGCCTATCGAGTCGTAGACCACGGGCAGCATTTCACCTTTGGTAATTTTTCGCACCCGGTCGACGAAATTTTCACGGCTGTAGATGATCGGGTAATCGCAGCCATGCGCTTTCGCGAGCCTGGCTTTCCCCGGCGAACCAACAGTTCCGATTACGGTGGCGCCGAGGTGAGCGGCCCACTGACAGAGAATCGTACCGACGCCGCCGGCGGCGGCATGGATAAGGATGGTGTCGCCTTTCTTAACCCTATAAACCTGCCGGATCAGAAACTGGACAGTCATTCCCTGCAGCATCATCGCGGCGGCGATATCGTTCGGGATTTCCTTCGGTACTTTGACAAGTTTATCAGCATCGATGTTGCGGATTTCGGCGTAGCAGCCCGCGCCGGCGGTGCCGGTGGCAACCCGGTCGCCGATCTTGAAGCCGGAAACGCCGGTACCGACGGCTTCGACCTCGCCGCACAACTCGCCGCCCGGCGTGAAAGGCAGCGGCATGGGGTAGAGACCTGAGCGCTGGTAAATATCGATGAAATTGACGCCGATCGCCTTGGCCCGGACGGTTACTTCGCCCTTGCCGGGGCGTCCGACTTCTGAGTCGCGCCACTTCATGACTGACGGGGAGCCGGTTTTTTCAACGACGATTGCTTTGGGCATCTGCGTTTCCTTTTCTGACAGTGCCGTTCTAGGCCCGGTTCAGGGGGGCCGCCTACGGCGGGTACCGGCAGCATTCCTGCATGCTGCCCGTGTGCAAGACGATTTACGCTTCGGGGCTCAGGCCATTCGTTATCCTAGGACAGACTTGAAAAGGTCTGCGGTCCGGCTATTAGCGGTAGTCGCAGCCGCGTCGTCGTAATTGTCGCCCCCAACGCGTGCAAAGGCGTGGTCGACGCCAGGATAAGAGTAAACCGTGACATGCTCATTCGGGTTGAGCGCGTCTTTGATCTTCGCTTGCGCTTCCGGCGGGCAGAATCCGTCGTTTTCGGCGACATGCAGAAACAGCGGGTTTTTGATGCTGGAAGACCGCTCCAGAGAATCTTCGATCTGTACCGGGTAGTATCCAGAACAGGCGTCGGCATCCGTAACACAGGCGGCGGCGTAGGCGAGGCTGCCACCAAGACAGTAACCGACTGCGCCGACTTTGCCGGTGCAGCCCTCTATGCCCCGGACGTGCCTGATGGTGGCGGCGATATCCGCGACGCCTTTTTCAAAATCGGGCAGAAACGTATTCATCAGGTCGAACGCCTGGTCCCATTCCTCCTGGCTCTTATCGGTTAGCTGAACGTCCGGCTCGATCCGCCAGAACAGATCCGGTGCAACTGCTATGTAACCTTCAGCCGCGAAA
>DKQG01000056.1:0-49112 GCA_002471575.1 Alphaproteobacteria bacterium UBA7314
CCGACTGGCGCGCAAAGGGCGAGCGGATGCACCTGAAGGCGGACTATAGGCTGTTGGTCGAGAACCTGCTGGAGCTGTCGCATCTGTCGTATGTGCACGCCACTACGCTCGGTACGGGCGCGATCGCCAATGAACAGATGAGTTTCGAACGGGACGATCGTTCTGTCACACTGACACGATGGATACTGGATTCGCCTGCGTCTAACATGTTTCAGAAGCTCGGCGGGTTCGAACCCGATGAAAACGTTGATCGCTGGCAACATGTGACGTGGACGCCGCCTGCCTTCGTCAAGCTGGATGTCGGTGCAGCGCGCGCGAATACAGGTGCGGTTGACGGCGACCGTTCACAGGGTTTTGGGTACCGTAACCTCAATGCGATCACGCCGGAGACCGACAAGACGGCCCACTATTTCTGGGCCCAAGCAAGGGATTTCCGCGTCGATGAAGACTGGATTTCCGATCTTTTCGTTGACTCAACGCATGAAGCATTTTCTGAAGATCTGTGGATTATCGGTCTGCAGCAGGAAAACATGGACAGCGGAACGACGGAGCCGCGCATCGATATCAATCACGATGGCGCGGCGATGCAGGCAATCCGGATGCTTGAGTCCATGATTGAGGCTGAGAACGAAAACGCGGTCCGTGCGGCGGATTAGATCCGTCTACTGCCGGCAATCCTATTAGTCTGAATAGGGCAGGGCCCAGGATAGCGTCTCGTGTCCGGCGCCGAACGTCATGTTCGTCTGGTCGGGATTCCGGTTCACCAACGGACGCGCGAACAGCGGGTGTGTCAACGAGCGCATTTCGTGATCGAGCTTGAACAAGACCTCGCCGGTGTTCAGATCTATGATGTCCTCGAACCGATATTGATGCTGGCTGCTTTCTTCCGAGATGAGACCCCATGTCAGCAGCCGTTCGTAGGGCCCCGAAAAGTTGGCGACGTATATCTGGATATGATGCCCGTCAAACGCCGGGACCCTTTTACCCGTTTCCAGGAATATTAATTCCTGGTTGTCGCCCACTTGTACGCGCGCCGCGGTGACCCCCGCGCTCGTCACCCGCGACGGTGCGCAGACGATCTCCCGGTAAAAGCGCGCGATACCTGGAGCGCTGCCTTTCGGCACGTCGAATTCGACATAGACAATCCCCAGCGCCGTGCGTCCGAAGCGTTTGGACGGCGTGTGAATGCGAAACCTATTGCCCCACGGGCAGGTGGCGGAGACAGATCCCTTTTCCGCCCGGAAAGCAAACTTCGTTCCTTTCAACATGGGCTTGACAGCCGCCAGCCGCTTGAGCAAACCCCTGCGGTCGGGGATGACCATGCCAATGACGCCGCGTACGACAAGAGGATCCCGGGTTGGTAGGTGAAACTGAGTGCGCCCGGCGTTTACCCACATATTGTTCACGCTGGTGACAAGGTATGGATCGCGCGTCAGTCCCAGACCGCTGATATAAAACAACGTGGCCAGTCTTTGATCGGGAATGCAAACGTTGACGTGTTCCAGCGAGATGACATTGCCGATATCTTCTCGACGCCGGTTGTACTTTCCGTTCGTTACCATCGCTACTCTCCCGTATGAGTCAGCCCGGTGTCAGCTTCGTCGCCGCCAGCATGGCATTGGCGCTCGCCAACATATGGCGGAATTCGCTCGACAGCGTGACCAGATCGAACCCTTTTTCAACCATTTCGTTCGCATATTCCGCCGACATGCAATGAATGCCGGCCTTGATACCATTTTCGTGTGCGGCCGCCAGCGTCAGATCGATCCGTTCCATCACGTCCGGCGCTCGCTGATCGCCGCCAGGACTGCCGCCGATTGACACCGACAGGTCGGACGGCCCGATATAAACGGCATCCAGACCCGGGACGGCGCAGATACCGCTCAGATTATCCACGGCTTCTTGGGTTTCGATCATGGCGAACGTCAGAACGGTCTCGTCGGCATGATCATGATAATCGGTCCCTGCATAAAACACGGCGCGGATGGGTCCGGTGGAGCGGTATCCTCTCGGTGCGTAGCGGCAGGCGCCGACGAAGCGTTCGCACTCTTCTGCCGTGTTAATCATTGGGCAGATGACGCCGTAAACACCGGCATCCAGAGATTTCATGATAATCGCCGGGTCGTTCCACGGTACACGCACCATCGGCGCTGGATCGTAGCGCGACATGCTCTGAAGCATCGGCACCAAGTCGCTGTAATCATTGACGCCGTGCTGCATATCGACGGTTACCCCGTCCCAGCCCAGCGACGCCATGACCTCTGCTGTAAAAGAGCCGGGCGTGCTTAGGAAGACATTGACGGCTGCGCGCCTTTCATCCCAGGCTAATTTGATTTTGTTAGGTTGCATTTAACTCCTCCCACAGATTGCGCCTGTATTACACCGTTCGGTAAGCAAGGGGGAGAGGGGCACGGGAAGCAGATTGACGTGCAGTGGACGACCTGCGTATCTGGATTGGCATGCAGTTCAAAAACCCCATCCGAATGGTCGAGGAAATGGAAAACGTCTCGCCGACCGTTCGCGGCATTTTGCTCACCATCGCGTCCGGTGCATTCTTCGCGACGATGCATGGGTCGGTTCGACTGCTGTCGCAAGACCTTGATGCGATGGAAATAGCATTTTTTCGGGCTTTTTTCGGGTTCGTTTTCTTCGCGCCCATTCTGGTCCGCACACGTTTGTCTGTGTTGCGGACTTCGCGTTTGCCACTTCACATGCTGCGCGGTCTGTTTAACGGTGCATCACTATTGCTGTGGTTTACGGCGCTCAGCATGGTGCCGCTCGGCGATGCCACCGCGCTGTCGCTTCTGGGGCCGTTGTTCGTCGCGATGGGGGCCATGTTCATGCTTGGCGAAAAAGTGCATGGCCCGCGATGGTTGGCGCTGGTCATCGGTTTCGCGGGTGCTCTCGTGATTGTCCGGCCCGGATTTCAGCAAATAGATCTTGGCATGATGTTGGTGCTTGTCTCGATGTTATTCGTCACGTGTTCGAAACTGATTGCCAAGTCTTTGTCCCGCACCGATCAACCGTCAACTATCGTGGCTTATCTGTCGCTGACGATGATGGTGCCGTCGGGGCTAGCGCTTTTCTTTGTCTGGCAGACGCCCACGCTGATGCAGCTTCTCTTAACGGTCGCCATTGGGTTTATGGGAAGCTGCGGTCACATGCTGCTGACCACCGCCTACAAGATCGCCGATATTTCTGCAGTCGAACCCGTAGTATTTGCGCGTCTCGTCTGGGCGGCGATCGTTGGCTGGTTCATGTTCGCGGAGTTCCCGGGCTTGTGGATCTGGATTGGCGGTGCGTTGATCGTTGCGGCGTCGACCTGGCTGGCGCGGCATGAATCCCGTGAACGGCGTAGGAAGGAGAAAGCCGCCTAGATTGCCTGCCAACCAATGTCGCGGCGGCAAAATCCACCCGGCCAGTCGATGCGTTCGACCGCCTTGTAGGCGCGTTCTTGGGCTTGCGCGATGGAATCGCCGTTTGCTGTGACGTTCAGGACTCGCCCGCCAGTAGCGACAGTTTCTCCGGTCTCGTTTGTGCTGGTTCCGGCATGGAATATGAGTGCGCCGGCAATTTTTCCGGCTTTGTCCAGCCCTCCAATGATGGTGCCTTTTTCATAGGATCTCGGATAGCCGTTACTCGCCATTACGACCGTCAAAGCCGCTTCGTCGAACCAGCGGAGATCGAAATCTTTGAGCTCGCCGTCACACGCGGCGATCAACGCTGGCACCAGATCCGACATCAGCCGCGTCATCAGCACCTGGCATTCCGGATCGCCGAAACGGACATTGTATTCCACCAGCTTCGGACCGTCGTCGGTCAGCATCAGACCCGCATAGAGAACACCCTGATAAGGTTTACCGTCCGCCTTCATCCCCGCCACAGTGGGTAGGACGATCTTTTCCATGACGATGTCTACAATTTCGTCCGTGACAACCGGCGCCGGTGAATAGGCTCCCATCCCGCCGGTATTCGGGCCCGTGTCCCCGTCTCCGACGCGCTTGTGATCCTGAGCAGAGGCGAGAGGAAGCGCGTTTTCGCCGTCGACGAGCGCGAAAAAGCTGGCCTCGACGCCTTCCATGAACTCTTCGACGACGATTTCCGCGCCGGCTTCGCCGAACGCACCGCCGATGAGCATCTCGTCGACAACCTGATGCGCTTGGTCGACCGTTTCGCAAATAATTACCCCCTTGCCGGCGGCCAGCCCGTCTGCTTTGACCACGATGGGCGCACCGCGGTCTTCAATAAAAGCCTTCGCAGGGGCAGGTTCAGTGAACCGGCCGTAGGAGGCGGTTGGTATATTGTAGCGAGTGCAAAGGTCTTTCATATATCCCTTGGAGCCCTCAAGGATCGCCGCGTCAGCGCTAGGCCCAAAGGCACGGATGCCTTTTTCCCGAAGCCTGTCGGACAGCCCCAGGACGAGGGGCGCCTCCGGGCCGATCACCACCAGTTCGACCTTGTTTTCGAGCGAAAACCGGACCAGTGCATCCACATCCTCGGGGCTGATATCGACGCAATGCGCATCCTGCGCGATTCCAGCATTGCCCGGTGCGCACCACAGCTTCTCAACAAGCGGAGACCCGGAAATGGTCCAGCACAAGGCATGTTCCCGTCCGCCACCCCCGACGACTAGTACTCTCATTTGACCGGCACCTGATTTTCTTTCGATGTCATTGGCGTGTGACCCATCTGATGACATAGAATGCGAATCGTCATGGCTGATCAATTCTTCTATACAAGCGAACAACCGGCTGCAGGCAATAACGTTACCGAGCTTTCCGTCGGCGAAATTTCGCAGGCGATAAAGCGCACATTGGAGGGGGCTTTCGGGCGCGTTCGCATACGGGGAGAAGTGGGTCGTCCGAACTATCATGGTTCCGGGCATCTTTACTTTACCTTGAAGGATGCGGATGCGGCGATGGATGCAGTCGCATGGCGCGGGACGGTGGGAAAACTCTCGCTCCGGCTGGAAGAGGGGATGGAGATCATCACCACCGGGCGGATCTCTTCCTATCCGAAAAGCTCCCGCTACCAGATTGTCGTCGAGTCCGTGGAACTCGCCGGCGAAGGCGCACTTCTGAAATTACTCGAGGATCGCCGTAAAAAACTTGGTGCCGAAGGGTTGTTCGAAGCCAACCGCAAAAAGGATCTGCCATTCCTGCCGGATGTAATTGGCGTAGTAACGTCGCCCACCGGTGCCGTTATCCGAGATATTCTGCATCGCCTCGAAGACCGTTTCCCCCGCCATGTGCTGATGTGGCCTGTGCCTGTCCAGGGAGACGGTGCTGCTGGGAAGATTGCGGCGGCAATTATGGGTTTCAACGCACTACCCGCTGATAGCGAAATTCCCCGTCCGGATGTGCTGATTGTCGCGCGTGGCGGCGGCAGCCTCGAAGACCTCTGGCAATTCAATGAAGAAGTCGTGGTTCGCGCTGCTGCGGAATCCGAGATACCCCTGATATCGGCGGTCGGGCACGAAACGGATACCACGCTGATAGACCACGCATCCGATCGGCGTGCCCCCACACCGACGGCAGCAGCTGAAATGGCGGTGCCGGTCCGGTCTGAGATTCTGACACAGGTGTTGGATAGCGAACGGCGCTTGATCGCTGGCATGTCGCGCCTGATAGACGAACGGCGGAATATTGTCGACGGATTCTCTAGGGGGTTACCGCGCCCGGCGTTACTGCTCGAAAACGCGATGCAGGAGCTGGATTATGCAACCGAGCGTGTCGACGGCCTAATAGCGCGGAATTTGGAGAGACTTGAGGCGCGATTAACGACGGTCTCGGCACGGCTGCCGCATCCGCGCGAAGTTATGGCGAAAGCGGAGGCCGAGTTTAGCAATAAGACAGATCGAATCTCCGTTGCGTTGCAGTCATTCGTTCGGGAGATGTCCAATAGTTTTGCGAGTCTTTCCGCCGCCGAACGAATGGCCGGGGGAATGCGCCGCAAGCTAAATGATGGAAAAACCCGCCTTAAGTCGGGGGCCCTGCTTTTGAATAGCCTATCATACGAACGGGTTCTCGACCGGGGTTTCGCCCTCGTTCGCGATACTGATGGCGAGCCCATAATGCAGGCAGCGGAGACCCGCAATGGACAGGAGGTTTCGATCAGTTTCTCAGACGCAAAGATCATGGCGACGATCGGCGAACAGGCAATAAAAGGATCGAAATCCCCGTCTGGGGAAAAGGTGGCGAAGAAGCCTGATGAAAAGAAGAAACCAACGGATGCGCGCGGCGGTGATCAAGGGTCGCTGTTCTGATCCATGAAGCGGGGTAGTCTAGGTTTTGTTTTTGCGCTTTTTCTATCTCTGCCGGTGGTTGCGCAGGACCTGTCCCTTAAGGGTAGTTTAATCCAGGGCGGTTTAATCACTGGCAATACAATCCCGGGCGCTAAAATAGATCTTAGCGGCAAGAAGATTCGGGTCGATGCCGACGGATTGTTTGTGTTTGGATTCGGCCGTGACGCACCCGCCGAAGCGGTAATCAACGTTCTTCTGCCCGATGGGCGGCGTATAAGCCGAGTACTTGAAATCAGACAACGTAAATACCGCGTTCAGCGCATCGACGGTTTGCCCGGAAAAATGGTTAACCCGTCTCAGAAGGCGTTAAAGCGAATTTGGGCGGAGGGCAAAGCCATCACGGCGGCGCGTGGCACTTTTACGTCGCAGAAGCACTTCAAATCAGGGTTTGCGTGGCCGTCGAAAGGCCGGATTTCAGGCGTTTACGGCAGTCAGCGCATTCTAAATGGGGAACCGCGGCGACCTCATCTCGGGATAGATATTGCGGCTCCGACAGGGACACCGGTCTTTGCGTCTGCCGCAGGTATGGTGACGCTCGCCGAGACCGATCTCTATTTCACTGGCGGCACGATCATCGTTAATCATGGTCACGGCCTTTCCACTGTGTATTCGCATTTGAGTAAAATTGACGTGAGAAAAGGTCAAACCGTCGCACGGGGTCAGAAAATAGGGGCGATCGGGTCAACAGGGCGGTCAACAGGGCCGCATCTGGACTGGCGGATCAACTGGTTTCAGGAACGTCTGGATCCCGTTTTGCTGGCAGGACCGAAGCCCAATTAGGAGATCAGTCGGGCCGCTTCGGATTTTTGCCCCATCGGCGGTGAAACCACATCCACTGCTCCGGACGTTCGGTAATCCATTCGCTGAAACGTCCGTTTATCCACCTCATCGTCGCTTCAATATCGGAATTCCTGTTTCCCGTATTCACTGGTGGGCGGGGCTCTTCCACCGTTAGACGAAACCGTGCCGAGTCCATTCTCTCGACCCGCACCGGAACGAGAAGTGCATCGTATTTCAAGGCCAGAGCGGCCGGTGCGGTTGGGGTCATCGCGTCGATTCCCAGAAACGGGATATCGACCCCTTCGTTCATGCGTACGTCCACAAGCATGATTGTGTGACCATCGCCTTTCAGCACCTGGGTCAGCCGACGCGCGCCTTCCCGACCTTTCATGATCAGTTCCACACCGCTGCCGCGTTGCCAGTCGCGGACAATGGCATCGATGAACGGATTGTTGAAAGGGCGGTAGACGACGGTCAAAGGCAGACCGTGCATGCGGGCTGCAAGGGTAACCATTTCCCAGTTTCCCATATGGCCGGCAAGTAATATCCCTGATTTGCCGCTAGTCAGAAGCGAGTCGAGATGTTCCGCACCTACGATCTCAAGTCGGCGATCCTGATCGCGTCGGATCTGATCTAGGCTCCAGTAGTCCGAAATCACGCGGGTGAAGTTATCCCATACACCCCGGACGATCTCCTCCATCCTGTCAGACTGTGTTTCGGGCCAGACAAGTCGCACATTGTCCCGGATCCGGTTGCTAAGACCGATATGCGGTCCAATTGTGCGCCCGATCGCGCCCAGCAGACTGCCGACGGCGCTAACCGGCAATTTGTGAAGCAGGATGTAGATCGGCCATGACAGCGCTATTTCTACGCGATGCTTGAAACTCGGTTTTTGCCAGTATGGATCTGATTTTTGCGCCAAAGATTAAGCCTGTCTCTGCGGCAGAGTTGATAACCATCTGTCGAGTGCATCTGGATCGTCCCATTCCAGCCGAACCTTGAGTGATCGTACCATGTCCCGGGCTTCTTTCGGTACACGCACCAGATCTTTTTCTGTCGTAACTACGATCGCGCCGGCTGCGGCGGCCGTATCGATAAGTTGCATAACTTCATCGGTAGAGAAATAGTGATGATCCGGAAACGGTATTGCATCGACCAGATCGCATCCCATTCCGGCGAGCGTTTCGAAAAATTTCTCGGGTCTACCGATTCCGGCGAAGGCGACGACAGGTCGACCGGAAATATCATCATCCTCTGCTGCCGGCACGAAGCGAGCAGCCAAGACCGGCAGATCGTTGGGAATATGGGCGGCAAGTGAGTCCGAAACCGTTCCGATGATCGCGATTGCCTGAACCCGCTTTATAACCTCCTCTACGGGCTCTCTTAATGGGCCGGCAGGCATCACCCGGTTGTTTCCGAACCCGTATTGTCCGTCGACGACGAGGATCGAGAGATCCTTGTGGAGAGCGGGGTTCTGCAGGCCGTCATCCATTACTAGAACGTCGATCCCGGATTCGGTGGCGGCCTGGGCAGCGGCAGCGCGGTCGGCGCCGATCCAAGTCGGGGCAGTTTGCGCAAGCAGGAGTGGTTCATCCCCGACGTCCCGAGACGTATGCCGATGCTGTTCAACCAATGTTGGTGCTTTGATTTTGCCGCCGTACCCCCGGCTGAGGAAACCGGCCGTCTTACCCGAATATCTGAGCCTCTCCATCACTGATAGTGCGACAGGCGTTTTTCCGGCACCACCGGCGACGACGTTTCCGATACAGATGACCGGAACATCGACCTGGAATGGGACGACCTTCCCAATACGCAAGCTCGTTTTCCAGGACCAGAACCGGCTTATTGGGGACAGGATCGACGGTACGATACCGTCTCTGCGCCAGAAGTCAGGCGCGCGCATTGGCTGATACGTTGACCGGTTGCGCGGGCGAGATGCGGTTCAATTGTGGATCGATATAGACGAAAATTGCGTCCAGTATGCTTTGTTTACCGTCAGCAACCGAACGTGCCGCGGTAATCTTCCGCTGCCGCAACGCTGAGTTGGAAAGCAAAGAGCCAACCTCCTTTGCTATTTCTTCTGCGGAATTCGCGACCGCAGACGCTCCAGCGGCGGCAAGCTCCCCTTCAACTGCGAGAAAGTTATCCATGTGCGGTCCATGCACGATGGCACAGCCTAACCGTGCAGGTTCAATCGGATTCTGGCCGCCATGCGGCACCAGTGTGCCGCCAACGAAGGCAATGTCCGTGGCCCGGAAAAATAAGCCAAGCTCACCGATCGTGTCGGCAAGGAGAATTGAAGTAGAACCGTCGACGGGGTCTGACCGGCTACGAAGGGATGTCGTGAGACCCCGTTGCGCTATCGTATCCATGATGTCTGTTGCCCTGGCGGGGTGGCGCGGTATCAGAACCGTTAGCAAATCGGGAAAATTCTTCGCCAGCAACTGATGGGCGTCCGCGATAATCCCCTCCTCACCAGGATGGGTGCTGAACGCGACCCACCTTGGACGGCCGGCGATACTGGTATCCAGCGCCGCTAGCAAATCTGCATCGGCCGGTAACGGATCAGCCGCAAATTTCAGATTGCCCGGACAGGCGATGTTTTGTGCGCCGAGAGAACGTAGTCGATCGGCATCCAGTTCGGTTTGTGCCATGCATAGGTCGAACGTCTTAAGCAACCGGCGAATCATCCACGGCGCGCGCCGCCAACCCCGCAGTGAAGATGCCGATATTCGGGCATTCATCAGGAGGGCCGGAATTTTCTGCGCCTCGACCTCCGAAAGTACCGATGGCCAGAATTCGGATTCTACCCACAAAGCAAGATCGGGTTTCCAGTGGTCGAGAAACCGACGAACCCAGGGAACACGGTCCACAGGAATGTATTGGTGAATGACATTTACGGGCAATCTCTCTCCGAGCAACCGAGCGGAGCTCACGGTGCCAGACGTCATCAGGATTGCGATTTTTGGACGTTCCCTGTTCAAGCGGTCGATCAGGCTGATCATGGAGAGTGACTCGCCAACGCTCGCAGCATGTATCCAGACCAGCGGGCCGTCTGGACGTGGGCAGGACGGATGCCCCATGCGTTCAGCAAAACGTTGCCCGTCTTCTTTGCCAGTATTCAGCCGACGTTTGAGATAATAGTTTATCAGCGGTCCCGATATTTGGGTCAGGGCGCGATACATGGAAACGCTCATTCGACACCCCCAGATGCCGTCATATTCACCTCGGACCTCAACTGGTCAGGCTCCACCGGTTCGCGTCCGAATTCGGAGTCCAGTGTCATCGTGAGATCGATAAGGGTGCGTTCCAACGTCTGGCGGTAACGTTCGGATTCTCGCTGGTCGGCATCGCGGGGTACCTGAATCGGGTCACCGATCCTTACAACCCCCCGCGCGAATGGATAAGGAAGAACAAACCGGTCCCATGAGGAAAAGACCCGGCACCGAGATGCTACAAACGTTACCGGTAGCAGGGCGGCCCCCGATAGTTTGGCCGCGGATATCGCGCCGGGTGCGACCCTCATGCGAGGTCCCCGCGGGCCATCGGGCGTGATGCCAATATATTCGCCACGCTTCAGTGCGCGAACTATTGCGATCAGCGCATTGCCGCCGCCGCGGGAGGACGAACCGGCGATCGTACCGACCCCCAAATGCCGCAATGTGCGCGAGATGAAAATACCGTCGCGATGATAGGAAATCAGTATGCTGACCCGTGCCGAATACACCCAAGCATTCGGGATCATCAGCATTCTGCCGTGCCAGAAACACGCAATGAACGGCTTACCTTCCTTGACCAATCCGGCGGCGATATCGCCATTTTCGATTTGCCAACGCCCAGTATGCCACACAAGCCGAATATATCGTGCAGTAAGCCAGCTTAATGCGGCTACGACTGCCGGTCTGCGCGAGATGTTTCGAAGCGAACCCAAGGATCAGGCCTGTGCGGCGGCTGCAGGTTCGTTCCCTTCGTCGTCCGCAAATTGCATTGCGTATAGTTTCGCGTAGGCGCCGGTCTTCACGACCAGCTCGGCATGCGTGCCTGTTTCCATGACTCTGCCGTTCTCCATTAAAAATATGCAGTCGGCATCCACTATTGTGGACAGACGATGGGCTATGACCAACGTCGTGCGGCCTTCTTTCAGTCTAGAAAGCGCCGCCTGGACTTGACGTTCTGTTTCGGTATCGAGTGCCGACGTTGCCTCATCCAACAACAAGATCGGTGCGTCTTTCAGCATTGCTCTCGCGATTGCAATTCTTTGGCGCTGGCCGCCAGATAATTTCGCCCCCCGGCCGCCAACATGCGTATCGTAACCATCCGGAAACTCAGAAATAAACTCTGCGGCGCCTGCGTCGGCCGCCGCCCGAACGATTTCCTCTTCGGTCGCATCCGGTTTGCCATAGGCGATATTCGCGCGGACCGTGTCATCGAACAGCAGTATCTCTTGGCTGACCAAGGCAATGTTATTTCTCAGGCTCTCCATCGTGAGGTCGCGGACATCCTGTCCGTCGATAGTGACTTTGCCGCTTTCGACATCGTAGAATCTTGGGATAAGATTGAGGATCGTCGATTTTCCTGCGCCCGACGGACCAACCAGCGCAACAGTTTTGCCGGCCTCAATATCCAGATTGATGCCATTCAGGGCTGTCGATTTGTCCGTGTAGCGGAAATGAACGTCTTCAAACCTGATCTTGCCCCGGGTGTTGAGAATAGGCCGAGCATCTTCGCGTTCAGTGATATTCGACCGAAGGTCCAAGACCGAGAACACGCGCTGCGCGGCCGCGAGACCCTGCTGAAGGGTGGCGTTGAGATTGGCAATGTTTTTCATGGGTTTGTAGGCAGCCAACAACGCCGCCATGAAGGACGCCAGTTCACCCGTCGTCATCGTCCCGTCGATAACCTGCAGTCCGCCGTAAAGTATTGCGCAGGCCAGCGCGATCCCACCAAGAGATTCCATCAGCGGTCGGCTGATTGCCTGCACGCGGGCGGCTTTCCGCGTGAGTACAAAGACTCGCTCGATCGCGTCCGATGCGCGTTCGGTTTCCCGTTGTTCCATCGTATAGGCTTTGACGTGACGCGCACCCTGAAATGTCTCGTCAAGGATAGTAGTCAAATCGCCGGTCTCGACCTGCGTGTTTCTAGAGATTTTGCGTATGCGCTTGCCTATCCGAACGATCGGATAAAGCGCTAGCGGGAACACAAAAACCGTGAGGAGAGCCAGCGACCAGTTATGAAAAATCAGGATCATCGACAGGAAAATCACCAGAAGGGAATCCTTGACCAGACCCGTCAGCGCCTTGGCCATCGAATAGCGCAGAAGGTTGGCATCATTGATGAAGCGTGAAATCAGATTCCCGACCGAGTTGTCGTGGAAGAACTGCAGATCGGCGCGGATGACGCCGCGGTACATGGAAGTCTGCAGATTCGCCACCATCCGGTGACCGATAATCTCCATATTGATCGCCTCGAAATAACCCGCCATTCCGGAGATGATCGCAAGTCCGATGATCGCAGCCGGCAGCAAATAGAGCATTGAGCGGTCGCGGGCGATCAGCACCTGGTCGACCACATCCTTGAGCAGATAGATCATGCTTGCCGACGTTCCTGCGACCAGCACCATGCAGAGAAATGTTAGAAATATGCGTTTGCGTTGCGGCCAGAGCTGGTTGCGAAGCAACCTACGCACTAGAATCTTAGATGATTCGTGCCGGTCGTCGGTCAGTTCCAGACTAGTTAACGGCACCTGCGCGTTATCGGCCACTGCAAAGAGTTCCGTTTCTCGAAGCGACAATTCCAAAAATCAGAATACCATGCCTGCCGAATCCGGCCAAACAATTGAAAATAGGTGTAAAAATCGGCTTTTCGGCGGTCAGCTTCCTGCAACCGTCATTCCATCGATACGGATCGTCGGCGCATCCGTCCCGAACCGGAATTCAAGATCGTCCGCTGGTGTGAGATTGATGAACATGTCCTTGAGATTGCCTGCAACGGTCATTTCAGTGACCGGGTAGGTTATTTCTCCGTTTTCAATCCAGAAGCCCGTCGCGCCGCGGCTGTAATCGCCGGTCACCATGTTGATGCCCATGCCGATCAGTTCGGTAATATAGAAGCCACTGGAGATATCCGACATCAGTTCAGCGGGCGATTTGTCTCCGGCTTCCATATATAAATTCGTCACTGCGGGCGAGGGGGGCGAAGCAGTTCCCCTAGCCGCATTTCCGGTCGAACTCAACCCAAGCTGCCGAGAAGATGCTAGATCCATCACCCATGTCTTTAGTATGCCGTCTTCCGCGAGATACTTTTTGGCATTCGGCAGACCTTCGGCATCGAAGGGTTTCGACCGCAGTCCCCGGTTACGGTGCGGGTCGTCGATGATATTGATGCCATCCGAAAAAACATTCTGACCCATAGATTCCTTGAGAAAGGATGTTCCGCGCGAGATCGAAGACCCGTTGATGCCACTTGCAAAGTGACGAATGATTCCGCCTGAGACCCGGGGGTCGTATATGACGGGCACCTGCTGGGTTTCTACCTTTCGCGCATTTAGACGTTTGACGGCCCGTTCGCCTGCGCTACGGCCGACCTCAATCGGATCGGCCAGATCGGCATAGTATACCGAAGATGTGTAGTCGTAATCGCGCTCCATATCCGTACCCTCCCCCGCGAGCACGGAAGCGGCTAGGCTATGGCTGGATGTTGCGTAGGTTCGGGCAAAGCCATTAGACGTCGCGATCGCGATACGCGCATTGCTCCAACCGGTTTCCGCGCCTTCGGTATTGGTAACGCCGTTGACGGCCCGCGCCGCGTCTTCGGCTTTTCGGGCGGCGTCGATAAGCACATCGTTGGATGGTTCCTCGGTGTCGCAGATCTCAAGGGTCGGAGGATCCGTCACAAGCTGTTCCGTTTCTGCCAGACCGCAGTAAGGATCCTCCGGCACGGCTTTCGCCATCGCGACAGCGCGTTCTACGACATCCTGCAGCGTATCTGGCTCGAAATCCGTCGACGAGACGATAGCCTGCTGTTTGCCTACAAATACCCTTAGGCCCAGATCGTTGCTTTCCGATCTTTCGAGCTTCTCCAGCTCTCCCAATCTGCACGAAACGGACACTGAAGATGCATCGAAAACAACTGCGTCCGCGGCGTCTGCGCCCTGTTTGAGTGCGCTGTCTATCAGGTCAGAGAGAAGTGAAAGCTGATCGTATGTGTCTGCCATTCAGGCTACCTGTCTTCTGATGTCCAAATATCCCGCCCTTCACCGGGCAGGCCATAATCACGCCATTTCCGCGTGACCTCGCCGATAATATCGTCGCTCATGCGGAGTTTTCTGCCCCATTCGCGATCCGTTTCCGCACCGATTTTCGCCGTCGCGTCAATTCCCATTTTCGAGCCGAGACCCTCGACAGGTGATGCAAAATCCAGATAGTCGATGGGCGTGTTTTCGATAACTGTCATATCGCGAGCGGCGTCGACATTGGTGGAAATTGCCCAAATAACGTCTTCCCATTTTCGGGCGTCGATGTCCTCATCGACCACTATGACGAACTTCGTGTACATGAACTGTTTAAGATAGGACCATACGCCCATCATGATGCGTTTGGCCTGGCCGGAATACGTTTTGCGAATCGATACCACGGCTACCCGGTATGAACACGCCTCCGGAGGCAGCCAGAAATCGACAATTTCCGGAAACTGCTGCACCAGTAACGGAATAAACACATCGTTCAGCGATCGGCCGAGCACCGACGGTTCGTCCGGCGGGCGCCCGGTGAAGGTTGTCAGATAGATTGGGTCTTTCCGCGTGGTGATGGCGGAGACGGTAAATACCGGAAACGGCTCAGCGGCGTTGTAGTACCCCGTATGATCGCCATAAGGTCCTTCCGGTCCGGTTTCCGTCAGTGATACATGGCCTTCGATGACTATCTCCGCCTCTGCGGGCACCTGAAGAGGTACTGTCCTGCAATCTGTGAGGGCCAGCTTACGACCGCGCAGAAGCCCAGCGAACTGGTATTCCGACATAGTCTCCGGCACGGGGGCAACGGCGGCAATGATTGTTGCTGGATCGGCGCCGATGACGGCCGCCGCAGGTACTGATATCGATCCTTCGCGGGCGGCATCGTTTGCGTGTTTTGCGCCGCCGCGGTGAGCTAGCCAGCGCATCAGCGTGGTGTTTCGCCCGGTCACCTGCATGCGGTAAATACCGATATTCGATTTGCTGTCGTGACCCTGTGTCACCACCAGTGGCCACGTGATGAGGGGGGCGGGTTCGCCGGGCCAGCAGGTCTGCACTGGCAGTTTGCCCAAGTCGATCTCGTCGCCTGTCAGTACGATTTCTTGGCAGGGTGGATTGCTTACGGATTTGGGCTTCATTGCCATAACCGTTTTGAGCAGGGGGAGCATCTCCATCGCTTCCCGCCAACCGCCGGGCGGTTCGGGCTGCCGAAGAAAGGCCAACTGCTCGCCGAATTCGCGAAGTTCTTCCGGTGATTTCTGCATACCCCACGCGACCCTCTCGACCGTGCCGAAAAGATTGGTCAGAACCGGCATGTTTCGCGGGGAACCATTTTCATCTACGACATTTTCGAACAGGACCGCCGGACCACCGCTTGCGAGAAGACGTGTTTGAATTTCCGTCATCTCCAGATGCGCCGAGACAGGCGCAGAAACCCTGGTTAGCCGGTTTTCTTTTTCTAGTTTGCCGATAAAGTCGCGAAGATTGGCGTAGGCCATGGTTGCGCGGTTCTGCCCTAAGGCGAGATCACGGTCAAGCACCTGTGTTCCACCGCTGTTAGATAAATTCCATTAGAAGGTACGACGTCAAACATGAACGACCCGGTCGCACACGCAAAAACCTATCCATTTCCGGTACCCGGAAGATCCTATGTATTTCGGAAGGGTCAGCCCGTCGATTTGCTGCCCGATGACTTCGATCGTAACGGTAGAACGCCCGTTCTTGCTGCCGGTTCGAACCAGTCGCATGAACAACTGGCCCGGAAATACAGCGTGCTGCCGGGGCATGTCGAAATACCCGTTCAAAAGGGAGTGCTTAACGATTTCGATTCCGTTTATGCCGCACATCTGGCCGGTTATGGGTCGGTGCCGTCGACCTTCTATCCATCAGCCGGTACTCGGGTGACTACCTACGTCCTTTGGCTCGATGATTCACAGCTCAACCGGATGCATGAAACCGAACGCAACTACACTTATGACCGGCTGGGAGCCATCACTGTTGAAATCGACGACGATGGCGAAGTGTTGGGTGAGGCTTTCGCCTACACGGCGAAGGTCGGTTGTGTGAACCACTCCGGATCCCCGGTGGCTTTGCGTGAGATTGAGGCCGAGGGAAGGGCCCTTCCTTCGATGCTCCAGGCAGAGATGCTCGATTTCGTGCGATCACGTCTCGCCCCGGAAACGAATCTCGACGATTTCATTCGAGCGCATATCGAAGACGAAAGTTTGCGGAGAAGTAGAACAGCCGCACTGTCGGAAGATGCTCTGATCCTAGAATTTCCGCGGACGGTGCTGGGCGACTACTAAGCTTTTATTCGGCGGCGACCGCCGTCGCTTTTTCTACCCTTGCGGCGCAGAATTTGAACTCCGGAATTTTTCCGTACGGGTCGAGCGCGGAGTTTGTCAGAAGGTTGGCCGCAGCTTCAACATAGCAGAACGGTATGAAGACCACGCCATCAGATACGTCCCTGTCGGCGCGCGCCTTCAGTTCAATCGCGCCTCGCCGAGTTTCGACGCGGATCATGTCGCCGGCGGATATACCCATCCTGCCGAGGGTCTTGGGTGATAGATTAGCAGTGGCTTCCGGCTCAATCCGGTCGAGAACGCCTGATCGCCGCGTCATAGCGCCGGTATGCCAATGTTCGAGAACCCGGCCCGTGGTCAGGAGCATCGGAAAATCATCGTCCGGCACCTCGTCGGGCGGTAAGAGGTCGGCCGGAACGAATTTTCCCCTTCCAGTGGCGGTTGGGAACCCTTCGCGGAACATGATTTCCTGGCTCACGCCGTCGTCATCGACTGGATAGGTAATGGAATCCTCATCCTGCAGCCGCTGCCAAGTGATGCCGTCGAATGAAGGCATGCATGCCGCCATTTCATCAAAGACCTCGCTGGCGCTATTATAGGCCCAATCCAGACCCAGGCGGCGCGCAATTTCCTGTATAATCCAGAGATCCTGTCTCGTGCCGCCGGGCAGGGGCAACGCCTTTCTACCCATTTGAACCTGGCGGTTTGTGTTCGTGAACGTGCCGTCCTTTTCCGGGAAAGCGCTGGCCGGCAGGATCACATCTGCGTGATACGCGGTTTCAGTCAGGAACAGATCCTGTACGACCAGGTGATCCAGTGCTGCAAGGGCCTGTCGCGCATGACGGACGTCGGGATCAGACATCGCAGGATTTTCGCCCATGATGTACATCGCCCGAATATCGCCGGCGTGGATAGCTCTCATGATTTCGACCACGGTGAGTCCGCTATTTGGATCGAGATCCGTTTTCCAGAATTCTTGGAACCATGAATGTATGTCTGGATTGTCGACAGAGACGTAGTCCGGGTAGAACATCGGTATCAGACCAGCGTCCGATGCTCCCTGGACGTTGTTTTGGCCCCGAAGGGGGTGAAGGCCGGTGCCGGGGCGGCCGACATGTCCTGTCATCAGAGCAAGTGAAATCAGGCATCGCGAATTATCGGTTCCGTGTACGTGCTGGGAAATACCCATGCCCCAGAAAATGATACTCCGGTCCGCTTTCGCGTATTCCCGAGCGATGGTTCGGATTCTACCCGCATCGATCCCGCAGATTTCAGACATCTTTTCCGGAGAGAACGCTCTCACGTGCTCCTTCAGGTCTTCGATGCCTTCGGTGAAGTCCTTGATGTAGTTTTCGTCCGTCAGGCCCTCTTCGATGATTGTGTGCATCATCGCGTTCAGGAGGGCTACATCCGACCCGCCCTTGAACTGAATCATATGTGTGGCGTGGCGCGTCAGCGCCTGACCGCGCGGATCCATCACGATTAGTTTGGCGCCGGCTTTCACCGCGTTTTTGAAGAACGTCGCGGCCACCGGATGATTGACCGTGGGATTGGCCCCGATCACGACGATAACGTCCGATTTGGCGGCGTCATTGAACGGTGCAGAAACCGCTCCTGAATTGACAGTCTCGATAAGCGCGGCCACAGACGAGGCGTGGCACAGACGTGTGCAGTGATCCACATTGTTCGTCTGAAAGCCGGTGCGGACAAGTTTCTGGAACAGATAAGCCTCTTCATTCGAACCCTTCGCGGATCCGAACCCTGCAAGACCCGATCCTTCGGTTTCACGGATCACTTTCTTCAAGCCGTTCGCCGCGAAATCCAACGCTTCATCCCAGGTCGCTTCGCGGAAATATTTCAGTGGATCCGATGGATCAAATTTCGCATCGGCATCCTTCAAGATGCCTTCTTTTCGGATTAAAGGTTTGGTCAGGCGGTCCGGGTGATGCACGTAATCGAAGCCAAAGCGGCCTTTAACGCACAAGCGGTTATGATTTGCGGGCCCATCGCGTCCTTCAACGTGGAGCAGTTTATCGTCCTTGATATTGTAGGTCAGCTGACACCCGACCCCGCAGTAGGGACAGATCGATTCAACTTTTCTGTCCGGTCGAATCCGGCCCTGCGGTGCAGCGACCGTGGCCGGAAGCAAGGCACCGGTTGGGCAGGCCTGAACGCATTCGCCGCAGGCGACACAGGTGCTGTCGCCCATTGGGTCGTCGAAATCGAAAACGATCTTCGCCTCCGCACCCCGATGCGCCATCCCAATCACGTCATTGACCTGAACGTCGCGGCATGCGCGGACACACAGTGTGCAGTTGATGCAGGCATCCAGGTTGACCGCCATCGCCGGATGAGAAAGGTCCGGATCCGGCGTACGCTTCGCAGGGAAACGGCTGTAATCGACACCTATGGTGTCGGCCCAACGCCAGAATGTCGAATCGTCGTCATGTGCGCTGTCGCGGCTCCGCTGATCCGCAACCAGAAGCTCAAACACCATTTTGCGGGCGGATACCGCGCGGTCCGTCGCGGTGCTGACGATCATGCCTTCACTCGGCTGCCGAATGCAGGAAGCAGCGAGTACGCGCTCGCCTTCGATCTCGACCATGCAGGCCCGACAGTTCCCGTCTGCCCGGTAGCCTGGTTCGGGCGAGTAGCATAGATGCGGAATGCTCGTACCTAACCGCTGCGCTACCTGCCAGATCGATTCGCCTGGCAAAGCCGACACATCCTGTCCATCGAGCGTAAATCTTACTTCTTCGGTGTTTCCATCGAGCGGCATGATGTTTAACCCGGCTTACTTCAAGTCTTCCGGAAAGTGGCGGAACACCGACAGCAATCCGTTGGGGGCGGCCTGGCCCAGACCGCAAATCGACGCATCCACCATTGTCCTGCTCAGTTCTTCCAACAGGGACCGGTCCCAGTGCTCAGATTCCATCAGCTTAACCGCTTTCTCGCATCCGGCGCGGCAGGGTGTGCACTGACCGCACGATTCATCCTCGAAAAAACGCATCAGGTTTAGCGCGGCATCTGCGATACTGTCGTGGTCAGAGAGAACCACTACTGCCGCGGAACCGATCAGGCAACCGTGTTCTTCCAAGGTTCCGAAATCCAGAGGAATATCGTCTTTTTCTGCAGGTAAAATTCCTCCGGATGCACCACCCGGGAGGTAACCCTTGAAGGTATGGCCCTCAGCCATGCCGCCGCAATATTCGTTGATCAGTTCGCGGATTGTGATGCCGGCTCCGGCAATCTTGACGCCCGGCTCCCGAACACGGCCCGAAACCGAGAATGTCCTTAGGCCTTTTCGTCCGTTTCGTCCGTGTCCAGAGAACCACTCCGGCCCCTTTTCCAGAACGTCTCGTATCCAGAAAAGCGTTTCCACGTTGTTGATCAGGGTCGGTTTCCCGAAAAGGCCCACTTCTGCGGCGAAGGGCGGCTTGTGTCTCGGAAGGCCGCGTTTACCTTCGATGCTCTCGAGCATCGCGGATTCTTCGCCGCACACATATGCGCCGGCACCGCGGCGCAGATGGAGCGTTCCCGGTTTCAGCAGATCGGTTTTTTCAAGCTTCGCGAGTTCATTGGTGAGGATCGCCCGGATCGCCGGGTATTCGTCGCGGAGATAGATGTAACAAGCCTCTACTTCCAACGCCCACATCCCGATCAGGACGCCTTCCAGAAATCTGTGAGGATCACGTTCCATAAAATAACGGTCCTTGAAGGTACCGGGCTCTCCCTCGTCGCCATTCACGGCCATTAGCCTCGGACCGGGGAACTCTCTGACGATGCGCCACTTTCGTCCGGTCGGGAAACCGGCACCGCCCAGGCCCCGTAGTTCTGAGCTTTCGAGAGTTGTTATGACTTCTTCCGGCGTTAACTCATCTGCGAGGCATCGTTTAAGCGTCTTATAACCGCCCTCCAAGAGGTAGGTGGCGTAATCGATGTGGCTGGGAATAACGGCCTCCAAATCTTTTGCCTCAACCGTACTTTGTATGCGGTCGGTCGTGGCATGTACGATCTGGTTTTGGCCGACGGCAACAGCCGGGGCCCGGTCGCATGCACCCATGCAGGGTGCGGAAAGTATCCTGACATCGTCGCCCAGGTTGTCTCTCAGTTCCGACATCAGTTCTTTTGCGCCAGACATTTCGCAGGTAATGGAATTGCATACCCTGATTGTGATTGCCGGGGGAGCGCTCCGTCCGTCTTCAAGAACATCGAAATGATGATAGAACGTCGCTGTTTCAAATACCTCTGTCAGGGCCAGCTGAAATTCTTCGGCCAGCGCCACCAGATGATCCGGACCCAGACACCGGTATCGGTCCTGGATCAGATGAAGCGCTTCGATCAGCATGTCCCGGCTGCGCGTCATATCTCCCAGCAAATCGGATATCTGCAGCGCTGCCTCGGGTGAGAGTTGTCGGCCTTTTGGTGTTGCGGACCCCTTGCCACCCAAACCCGGGCTCCAGAATTTTAGCGGTTGTTGTCTGTCATCAGTCATCTAGTTCCGTCTCGTGGACTGTTTCCAGGTTGATTACGTCCCCGTTGATCAGATGCTTCCCAGAATTTTCGAAGTTTACGGTGATACGCGAACCGTCGACTGATTGGACCTGTCCCAATCCCCAGTCATGTTCTGTCGGGTGACGAACAATTGTTCCCGGTACGATATCGTAGTTCATGCGCCAAGCCTTTGATCTCGTATCAGCAATTTACATGAAATTTCGACTTCGTTAAGACCGGGTCGCTCCAAACTGGGTAGAGAGAATACGTTGCCGTGTGGGTTTTTTTAACCTGAAGGCCCTGTTATGACGGGCCGAGGGGAAGAGAGCTGTGACTTGCCAGATGAATTTGCGCGTATCGGAGCTTGTTCGCTCGCGTATCCTCACGGACTATGGTTAAGAAGCAATGAATGAGCGGCGTCTCGCGCCTGTGTCGATGTGGGGCTTCCGGTAAATCGTTAACTGCGAACCTTTGTTGCAGGGCGCCTTTTTGCGGGTGCTACTGCGCACGGTATTAGGTCCGATCGGTTCACGTTGTCGCCTATTTTCGTCAGCAGTGCGGAAAAGTCGATCTGATGCACGGTGCCGCTTCCGGCGAGTCAAAGGACGTGGACCGCCGCCGCGTCCATTACCATGCACACCCGGACGGAAGAGAGCCCTACTGTATCTCCGACGATACACCTGCCGGCGGCGACGAGATTGTCAGCTTCCCGGTTGCGCGTTTGCATCGACGTTATGCTATGACGGATGGCAACAAGACGCACGATGGAGCATGAAGATGTTCGAACCATATGTCGCTGTGAAGCAATCCTGTATCCTGGGGGAGTCGCCGATCTGGTGCGCCGCCGAGCAGGCATTGTACTGGGTCGATATCCGTAACCCCATGATTTATCGGTGGGACCCGGTGTCCGGGGATATGCAGAACTGGCGTATTCAGACAGAGATCGGCTCCATCGGTTTCGCCGGTCCGGGCCGGTTTATCGCCGGTACGAGGATGGGGTTCGCCTACATATCCCTTGCGGATGCCGAATTTGAAGAACTGGGGGACCCGGAAGGCGATGGTCGGATGAACGCTGTCAGAATGAATGATGGTAAAGTCGATCGCCAGGGCAGGTTCTGGTGCGGTTCCATGGAAGACCCGGGTTATGGCGAGGTTGCGTCGCTGTACCGGCTCGATCCGGACCACTCTGTTCACCGAATGGAAGGCCCAGTCTGTATCTCGAACGCCATCTGCTGGAGCCCCGATGACAAGATCATGTATTTCGCTGACTCGCTGAAGCACACGATGTGGGCTTACGATTTCGATGCGTCTGCAGGCACCATCGAGAACCGGCGCACGTTTATCAAGGTTCCGGAGGATGAGGGCGTGCCCGACGGGGCGACCGTGGATGCGGACGGATTCGTCTGGGTCGCACATATGCGGGGCGGCCGGGTTAAGCGGTATGATCCGGATGGGAAGGTCGAGCGGGAAATCCGGTTTCCGGTATTGCTGACATCCTGTCCAGCGTTCGGCGGGGCGGACATGAAGACCTTATACGTGACAACGGCTTCCTCCCGGTTCGAACCGGAAGATTTTAAGCGCGAACCCAACGCCGGAGCGTTGTTTGCCGTTGATACCGACGTGGTAGGTGTGCCGGAACCGGTATTTGGCGCCTGATTTACGCGATCTGATTTGGAACATTCCCGACCAACTCGTTTGGGTGTGGTACTACTTTTTCTGTTAGCGGGGTCAGTTGGCGTCGCGCAGATCGGAAGGCTCCCCGGCGCGCTGCCGGCTATAAGAGCTAATCTGGATTTCGGCCTAGTTGCGGCTTTCTGGCTGATTTCGACGATTGTCCTCATCGGTGCGTTCGGTAGCATTAGCGCGGGAATGATCGGCGACCTGTTTGGTCATTGACGGATGTTGCTCGCCGTTGCCGCACTGGTGAACATCTGCAGTTTGGTCGGTGCGGCAGCCGATGGATTTTCCATGCTGATCTTTACCCGGTTTGTCTAGTGGATCGGATACATCACGGTAATTTCTGCCGCGCCGGTCTTGATTGTTCGGGCGCCGGCCAATCGTGATCGCCCGGTCGCATTTGGTTTTTGGTCCTTTCATATGGCGATCGGCATGGCGACGCTCGTTGCAACGACCGGAAACTGGCAGTCTGGGCCATGGTTGACCGTGGCCTCCTGTGGCCTCGGGCTGATCATTGCGTTTCTGCTAGGCATTCTGGACCGCCGCGCAGGATTGGTGTAGCTCCATTCCTGGAGGTTCATATGACCGATGCAGAGATTCGTCCCCGCCGCAGCTTGTTGTTCGTACCCGGACTGCGTCCCGATCGATTTGCCAAAGCGCTGGAAAGCGGCGCGGATATTGTGTGCGTCGATATCGAGGATGCCGTGCCGTTGCCGCGCAAGCAGGAAGCGCGAGACCTTACCTTCCCGTTGTTCGCTGGCGAGGGTCGGGCAAAAGTTGAAACGATGGTGCGTATCAATCCGCTGTCCACGCCCGACGGGCTGAAAGACATTCTGGCGCTGCGGGGTTGCGCGGCTCCGCCGAGAGCGTTGATGCTTGCCAAGCCTAGTTCGGCCGCCGAAATAAGGCTGTACGACGAATTACTACAGGGTAGCTGTGCCGATATCCGTTTTCACGTGATCATCGAATCCACGGACGGCTTGGCGAACGTGATGGAGATTGCGGACGCGTCTTCCCGGATCGATTCCCTACTTTTCGGCGCCGTCGATATGTCGGCGGATCTGCGCGCCGCCAAAACGTGGGAGACTTTGCTGTATGCGCGTTCGCGCGTTGTTCACGCAGCGGCGCGGTACGATCTCGATCTGCTGGATGTCCCTTATCTCAATCTTGACGATCAGGCCGGACTGGAGGGAGAGGCACGTATGTCGGATGCCCTCGGTTTCACCGGGAAGGCGTCAATACACCCGAAACAGATACCGATCATCAACGAGGTTTTTTCCCCGACGCCCGAGCTGGTCGAGCGGGCCCGCAGGATTCTCGCCGAATTCGAGAAGGACGAAACCGGCCTGGTGGTAGTCGACGGCGAGCTTATCGAACGTCCCGTCATCCGCTCGATGCTGAGGGTGCTGGCGATCGCGGATCATCTGGAAAATGCGGGCTAGGGCCTAGCTGGACTTTTTCGAGATCGGTTTTTCCGCTTCAACGTCATCGATGAAAATCGCATCGACATTTTCGTGGTAGAAGCAAATCAGGTCTTTGATCTTGGGGCATTCCGCGATCGGGTCCGGGTAGTACCAGGCGATGTCTTGAAACTCGCTGTCGCCAATCGTGGCGGTGTGATAGCGAGCAATTCCCTTGTACGGACATTGCGTGGTCGTTGCGCTGTCCTTTAACAGCTCTGTCCGGACGTCCCTCGCTGGGATGTAATACCGCGTCGCCAAATCCGTCTCAAACAGGAAATGGGCGTTCGTGGTGTCCGCGATGGTTTCTCCGCCCGCAACGACTTTGACGTTTCTTGACGACGGAACCGCATCAATCCGTTTATATGGATCACGGGGATGGACGAATACTTCTTCGTCTTCTTCGAACCAATGATCCACGCGGTCCCAGAAGAAGGCGCAGTAATCCTGCAGGTTTATTTTCAACATTTCGTCGTACGGGGTCTGGTAGGCCCATACCGCATTGTCCGATACCCGGTCGCCGGCTTTAATGGACCAGTACGCGGCTTCGCCCTTGTACTTGCAGTAGGTGCCGTGATCAGTGGGATGAAGAAGGTCCAGCCTTACGTCCTTGACCGGGAAATAGTATACTGGCAGATGGCCGGTCTCGAACATCAGCATCATGTCGGTTGAATCGGCGATCCATTCCTCGCCGAATTTGAGCCGCACGCGCCGTGGCGACGGTTCCAGACGAATGATGCGGTCCGGGTTTTTCTCGAAGCCGGGGGCAGGATTGTTCATTCGGATGCTTCCTTTACCCCGAATAGTTGCTCACCTCGCGCCTTCAGGCAAGCGGGACTGGAGCGACGGACATCGTATCTCTAAAGTCGTCCGTTCTGAAGTAGTTCCTTAAGGAGGCTGTTTCATGTCGACATCCCTTACGAACGATCCGGTTCCCGATCTAGATGAGTTCCGCCTGAGGCGTTTCGTCGATCAAATGATCGAGGAAGGCGAGGTCGATGTCGTCGAGGAGCCGATCGATCTCGCCGATATTGCTGCGCGGATGGATGGAAACGAAAACGCGGTCCTGTTCAGGCAGGCGGGACCAGAAAAAGCCGAGATTATCGGCGGCATGACTGGCGGCCGCCGCCGCATGGCGAGAGCATTCGGTGTCGAACCGGCGGATCTGCTCGCCGAGGTGAACCAGCGCCTTGGCGTATCGCAGGAGGTAATCGAGCTGGAAAGCAGCGATGCGCCTGTGCATGATGTGATTGTCACTGGCGATGAAGTGGATCTGACGGCCTTGCCGGTGCATCTGCAGCATGAGCTGGACGGTGCGCCCTATATATCGGCGTCGCTAGACTACGTGATAAACCCGGAAACTGGGTGGACTAATACAGGCGTGCGCCGCCTTATGCTGCGCGGGAAAACGGAAACCGGGATCGATCTTGTCGCCCCGTCGGACCTGAAGGCGATTTACGAGAAATGCGCGTCTAAAGGCGACCAGCTGCCCATCGCGTTTACCGTCGGCGCCCATCCCTGCGATCACATCGCCGCGGTCATGCGGTTGCCGGTGGACGAACTGGACCTAGTCGCTAGGCTTCGTGGCACGACATTGCCTGTGGTGAAATGCGTGACGAACGACATCCGCGTTCCTGCCGATGCAGAATACATAATCGAGGGTTATCTAGATGAACGGGGACATGCCGAACCGGAGGGTCCATACGGCGAATTTCTCGGTTATTACGGCGTTGTCAAACGCAACCCGGTATTCCACTGCACTGCAATTACGCGGCGCAGGGATGCCCTTTTTCAGACATCGACGATATCGGGTGAGCATATCGGCTGGACCGATACAACGCAGCTGAACGCCATTCGCGCCGAGGTCACTATCTGGCGCGCCTTGCAGACCGCAGTGCGCGAGCCCGTCGGCGTCAACATCACCACATCATCCGGCGGTAGCTTCAACGTGCGGGTATCACTGCGGCAGCGCATGCCCGGCGAAGCGCGAAACGCCATAGCTACGGTTATGGGGTCGCTTGCCAACTCGAAACATGTATTCGTCGTCGACCCGGATATCGACATATTTGATGACGCGCAGATGGATTGGGCCTTGGCGACGCGGTTTCAGGCGGATCGCGATCTGGTCGTCGAATCCGGGTTTCGCACATTGCCCCTTGACCCGTCCCTGGACGGCAAAAGGATCGGGTCGAAGGCAGGGTTCGACCTGACCCTGCCGCCAGGCGAGCGCGTGCTGGCCCATACGGTGCCCAAATCCTCGATCTCCGGCGATAAGACGCATGACGACGTAGCGTCGGCGCTGGCTGAGGGTGCGAAGAGTTTCGGCGCATTGATGGTTGCGGTCGGCTCTCGCGACGGGCGCGAAATCGTATGCGCCCTCGACGAATTGCGTATGGAGGGCAGGCTGAGTCGTGTCGAAGACGGTCTTTACGCCCTTTCCGAAGGATGAAATCGGCAGACCAAAGAGGGGTCGGCGCCCCGGTGCGCCGGAGGGAAGACCATCGGCTGTTGCGCGGTGCGGGCTATTATAGCGACGATATCGATCTGCCAGGCCAGTTATTTGCGGTAATGGTGCGGTCCCCCCACGCGCACGCCCGGCTGGGGCATATAGATATACGATCCGCCTCGAAGCTGCCCGGCGTGCATGCCGTCCTGACCGGGGCGGAATACGTTGCCGATGGGATCGGCGATATCGGACATGTCGCAAATCCAGCCGGGGCGATCGACTGGCAGAAACCCGCTTTCGTCAACCGCGACGGTTCGGCGCCGTTCGACGTACCCCAGCCGACAGTCGTGCGCGAAAAAGTGCGTCACGTGGGGGAGGTCGTTGCTGTTGTCGTGGCGGACACCGATGCGATCGCGAGAGACGCAGCCAATCTTGTGGTAGTAGCGTACGATACCTTACCGGTCGTCACCGATGCGTTGAAAGCGCTGGAACACGATGCCCCCTCGATTTGGGATGAATGCCCTGGCAACGTGCCGCTGGATGCGGAACTAGGTGATTCCGCGGCGACGCATGCCGCCTTTTTAGATGCCGCGCACGTCGTAAACGCACGCTTTTTCAATAACCGCGTTATCAACTGCCAGATGGAGCCGCGGTCGGCGATCGGCTACTGGGATGCGGCAGCGGGACGGATGACACTTTACGCAGGCGGGCAGGGCGTGCATCGCCACAAGATGATACTCGGCACGATGTTCGGGCTGCAGCCTGATTACGTCCGCGTCGTGTCCCGGGATGTGGGCGGCGGGTTCGGGCCCAGAAACATGATGCACCCCGAGTTTGCTCTTGTTTGTTGGGCGTCACGGAGGACCGGCCGGCCGGTAAAATGGCGGGGAGACCGGTCGGAAGCGTTCGTGACCGACTATCAGGCGCGCGATCTTTATACCGATGCGGCGTTGGCATTGGATGCTGACGGAAAATTCCTCGCCCTCCGTGCCGATCTGGTTGGCAACCTCGGCGCCCATACGGTTTCTTTCGTGCCGCTTTCTAACGGGCCCCGGCTGTTACCATCGGTCTACAGGGTGAAAGCCAGTTACGCGCGGATACGTGGCGTTCTGACCAACACGGTACCTACTGGTCCCTATCGCGGCGCAGGCCGTCCGGAGGCTATGCACACGATAGAGCGTCTGATCGATATGGCAGCCGGGAAAACCGGTATCGACCGTGTTGAATTACGCCGTCGAAACCTGATTGGGACGGATGAATTCCCAGCATCGAACCCGATGGGCACGACTTATGACTGCGGCGAGTTCGAGGCTTGTATGGATAAAGCATTGCAGGCAGCGGACTGGCCAGGCTTCGCGAAGCGGAAGGCGGATGCCATCGGGCAGGGAAAACTGCGGGGGATCGGTTACGCGTCCTATATTCAGGCGCCGGTCGGCGCGCCGGTGGAGTTCGCGAAGGTCGTTGTACATGGTGACGGGACGGTAGAAGTGCCGATCGGCACTCAGTCCAGCGGGCAGGGGCACGAGACCGTTTTTCCCCAGGTCGTCGCCGAAATTCTGGGCGTTTCCGAGGAGGCAGTCAGTATCGTCACCGGCGATACTGACGAAGTGCCCGTGGGTGGCGGATCGCATTCCGACCGGTCGATGCGGTTGGGGGGAATCGTCATGCAGGAAGCGGCCCAGAAAGCGATAGAGACTGCTCGCGAACAGGCGGCGGGTATCCTTGAAGCGGCACTCGAGGATGTTTCCTTCTCGCAGGGAGTATTCCGTGTTACGGGAACCGATAGGTCCGTCGATTTATTCGACGTTGCGGCCCGTGCCGAGAATGGAATGATCGCGGCAGATCATCTGTTACGTGGGCGGTCGGCGGCTTATCCAAACGGCGCCGCAGTGTCCGAAGTCGAGATCGATCCGGGAACCGGTCACCTGACGGTGGTTGCACATACGACAATTGACGATCCGGGGCAGGCGATCAATCCGATGATCCTAACGGGGCAGGCGCATGGCTCGATCGTGCAAGGGATAGGGCAGGCAATCATCGAGAACGGGTATTACGACCCCGACACGGGACAACTGATTTCGGGGTCGTTCTTGGATTACGGTCTACTACGCGCCGCCGATCTCCCAAATTTCAGGACAGCGCTACACGAGGTGCCGACGAAGAACAATCCGCTCGGCGTCAAGGGCGGCGGCGAGGGGGCTACCGTTTCGGCGACCGCGGCCTTCGTCAACGCAGTCTGCGATGCGTTGGCAGCCTATGGTATCGCGGATCTCGACATGCCAGTAACGCCCGAAAACATCTGGCGCGCGATAAATGCGGCCGAAACGGCCTAGTTGTGGTGAATCCCCGGCATGACTACAAAACCGGGGATCTGCTTCACCCTCGATATCCAGCGCCGGACAGCGTGATAATCGTCGAGTGAAATCCCGCCGTCGCCGCTCAGCGCGACGTAGGGGAAGCAGGCTATGTCCGCGATGGTCGGGTGGTTTCCGACAATCCACTGCTTACCCATGATTTCCCGGTCGGTCAGATGGTCGTCCAGGACACGAAATGCCGCATGCGCGGCGGCGCGGACCTTGTCGATATCGAAATCGTAAAACAGCATATCGTGAAGGCGCGCCGCGGAGGAATTCATGATTTCGTTGCTAGCGAAAGACAGCCACATCGCGATCTCGCCCTGTAGACGGGGGTCTTCCGGGTACCAGCTGCGGTTCGCGTCGTACCTGCCGGCGAGGTAAACGAGTATTGCCTGGGCATCGCGCAATATCAGGTCGTCGTCGACCAGCACTGGTATCTGACCGAGCGGATTGATCTGGAGAAACGTCGGGGTTTTGTGTTCGCCACCGGGGTAATAGTCTACCGGCACCTTTTCGTAATCTTGGCCGATCACGGAGAGGAAGAGGCGGACCTTGTAACAACTGCCTGACAGGACGTAATCGTAGAGCTGCATCATGCCGCTTGCGACGACCCGTCACCCCGGTGGGTGCCGAACGTCAGTCCTTTGTTACGCAGCCAGCGGCGATAAAGCATAGATGATCCGTCTGCCTTGATCGCGATCTCGTCCATCGGATCCAGCGGCAGCCCCGGCGGTATCTGATTTTCCAGAATGCTGCGGTCCTGCAGGAAGATTTCCTGCTGAAAGTGAACAAGGTCGGACATTGTCGACGTTTCGTCGAGGACCAGCATAAACGTATGCACATCGCATTCGGCTTCATCTTTCGGCTGTACAAATATGCCGACGAGGTCCCAGGCGCCCTCTACTACCGGGCAGGTCTTGTAAAGCACCGTCACGAACGGCGAACTCACCCGGTACATGTATTGGCTGACCTGACCGTCATCCGCGGAGGCGGCAGCTTGTGGCTGGAAAAAACTGCACTCCGTCGCCCACACCTCGTCTTCCGGTTCCCGTATCTCGATTTTGTAGTCGTTGACTGCGGTAATCGGTTCTTCGCCCAGGATACCGGTATGGACATATGGGAAATGGGCCATATCGAGAAAGTTTTCGACTATGCGAAGCGCTGACGCCCGCACCGTCAAGGCGCCGCAAACAACCAGTCGGCGGCCGTCCTCCTTGAATTCCGGCATGTCTAGGGGGGCTTTGACCGGCGTACCGAGCGTCGTCCAGATATGGCCGTACAGAGCCTGTGCAGGGTGTTCCGTTCCGATGCCACCGTTGGCATTGTTTTCAAACATCCGGGGGATCTCACCGTCCATTTCAACGATAATGTCCTGTCCCAACAAGCGGGTATTGCGGCGCTTGCCAGAAATGATCTCTTCAACCGTCCCAACGGCCTGCCATTCATTCAGTGCAACTTTGTCCGTTGTTCGGGTCACTCCGAGTCCTCTTTCTCTGTCTGGTTTTCGATAGTATCGCGGAGACGTCTCGCCCATGCGGAAACTCGCAGGCGGAGCGGCTGGATAGCGTTTTCAGCGCCGGCCTGACCTGCCGTAACGTGGATCTGGGATTTGTCGGCGCTTACGGGTTGAATGGCTACGGCAACCGGCACGTCCGCGCCTTCGATGTTTAAGATCGCCGATAAAATTCCCGGCGTTGTAATCGATGCATCCATGTTTCCGAAATGCTCAACGACGGCATCCGGCGGCGCGTGAACGGCAAGGGAGCGACAGAAAACGAAATTTTCGCTGTCGGGAAGGCCGGTGACGTTAGCGCCCGGGGTTCCCGCCGTCGTCCACACGAGGCCGTTCTTTTCGGCCGACTGAAAGACCGGAATACGAAAATCGTCCGGCGGGGCTAAAGTGGGTTGTGCGGGAATTTTTTTGCATTGGGCATCGCCGCCGAACCGCCAGCCGTGATAACGGCACGCGAGACGGTCGCCGTCGACGAATCCGAATTGCAGGCGCATCCCGCGATGAATGCAGCGATTGTGCCAGACATGGCTTTCACCGTCGTCGCCGCGCCATGCGACGCGTTCCTTGCCGAATAGCTTGACGGGCATGATCTCGCCTTCAGCCAGCATTGCGGCCCCGCCGACCGCGTACCAAGCGTCTCTCGGAAAGTGTTCCGCCATCGAATTCGACCTACTGTTTGTAATGGCCTTTTATTCTGTCATCGGATTTGCGGGAATCCAAATGCGGGCCAATGTCGCACCAACGAGAGAGGCGGTATATTATCGCCCGCAGAACCAAAACCTAGGGCAACGGGAATACAGCAATGAAGCAGCTTAAAGGTAAATCCGCGATCGTGACCGGGGCGGCGCAAGGGATCGGTGCGGTGTACGCGCAGGCACTGGCGGCGGAGGGTGCCAGGGTATGTCTATCGGATATCCTGAACACAGCAGAAGCCGTACAGGCAATCACTGATTCAGGCGGCGACGCCATCGGAATGACTACCGACGTTACCGATATGGCGGCCTGTGAGGCGATGGTTGCGGAGACCGTATCCGCCTTCGGTTCGGCCGACATACTTGTCACCAATGCGGCGCTTTTTGCCGCGTTGGAACGGCGCAGTTTCTTAGAGATCGATGGCGACGAATGGGACAAGGTGATGGCCATCAACACCCGGGGCGTTTTCAACTGTATCAAGGCCGCCGCGCCCGTAATGAAAAAGAGGGACTATGGGAAGATCATCAATATTTCTTCAAGCACGATCTATTCCGGCGTGCCGTTAATGCTCCATTATGTAGCCTCCAAGGGCGCGGTCGATGCCATGACCAAGGCGCTGGCCCGCGAACTGGGCGGCGACGGAATTACCGTAAACACCATAGCGCCGGGCTTCACGATGAGCGACCAGATCGAGGCGCAGCGAGAAAAACTAGAATTCTACGTCAATCTCAGCCTGACCAGTCGGTCTGTAAAACGCGAACAGACGCCGGACGACTTGCTGGGCGCTCTTATCTATCTCGCCTCTTCCGCCTCCGATTTTGTGACGGGCCAAGCTATCGTAGTTGATGGCGGCATGGTTATGCATTAAGGGGAATCGCTTTGACCGCAACATTCGTACGAAACGCTTGGTACGCGGCCTGCTGGGCCGGGGATCTGGAAACGGGTGTGCCGCTTGCGAAAACGATCCTGAGCGAGCCGGTCGTTTTGTGGCGCGATGCCGGCGGTGTTCCGGTCATCCTGGAAGACCGATGCTGTCACCGGCACTTGCCTCTGTCGATGGGGAAGGTCGAAGATGACACTCTGCAATGCGGCTATCACGGTCTGGAATTCGATAGTGCGGGAGCCTGCGTTTCCGTGCCTGGACAAAGCCGTGTTCCCCCCGGTGCGAGGGTACGGTCGTATCCGGTGGCCGAGAGACACGCGATGATATGGATCTGGTGCGGAGATCCCGCAAACGCCAACCTGGACGACATTCCGGATTTGTCGTGGCTGGACCACCCGGACTGGACCGTTACCGGCGGACATCTGCACATGAAAGCCGATTACCGGCTGCTGATCGACAACCTGCTCGACCTCACTCATGTCAGCTATATCCACAAGAACACCATTGCCGGCGACCCCAAAGAGGCGCTTGTTCCGGTGAAAACAACACGCGAGCGGGACACAATCCGCGTCGAACGCTGGATGCTCGGTTTCACGGCCCCGCCCATGTACAATGAGGCTAGGAAATTTGGTGGCGAGGTCGACCGATGGCAGCTGATAAAATGGCAGGCGCCGTCGACGGTCACGCTGGATATCGGCTGTGCCGAGGCCGGTACTGGGGCACCTAAAGGCGACCGGTCGCAGGGAATCTCGATGTGGTCGAACCATATCATCACACCTGAAACAGAGACGACTACCCACTACCACTGGGCATTCGCGCGAAACTACAAACTCGATGACGACAGCGTTTCGGAAGTTTTGGCGCAAGGTGGCTTGCAGACTTTCATGGAAGACGTTGTCGTATTGGAGCGCCAGCAGATCGCACTAGAGGAGATCGGGGACAGGCCCGTGGTCGATATCAATATCGATAATGCTCCACTGCAGTTCCGCAGTATCCTCAACGACATGATCGCGGCGGAGGAAGGACACGCCGCTGCATGAGGCAGTGCGGCGTTTTCTCAACAAAATCAGGCTTGAAGGACGTCACTGGCAGGTGCTGGAGCAGGACCGATCGGTTGGAGAACGCATGGCGGCGGATGCGGACCGGCACGAATATCTGTATGGTCACGACACCGGCGTCGCCCGTGTTCGGAAACTAATTGCCGATGAGTCGGAGCGACAGGCCCGGGCAATCGAGGAAAGTGCCCTTGCGGCTCAAAAAAAAAGGAGAGTCAAATGGACAAGATTACAAAAGTATCCGTACCGGGCGTTCCCGAGCCGGAAGGGAACATTTACAGCAACTGTCTGAAGGTCGGAAACCAGCTGATCCTTTCCGGCATGATCGCAGCCGATACCAGCGGAGACGCCTATCAGCAATCCATCGATTGTTTCGAAAAGATTAAGGCACTTCTCGTCGGCGCGGGCGGCCGCATGGAAGATGTGGCGAAACTCAACATCTATCTGACCGACATGGAAAACCGTCCCGCATTCGGCAGGGCACGCGGCGAATACTTCTCCGGCCGTATGCCGTGTTCGACGCTGGTCGCAATCACCGCACTGGCTGCGCCCGGTGCGCTGGTCGAGATTGAGGCGACAGCCTTTCTGGGAGCCGGGGTCTGATTTTAGGGCATTCCGCCGCGTGACTACGCGGTCTCGTGTTCTGCCCTCCAGAGATCCCAAAGGGCGTTAGCATCCATCTTGCCACGCTCCGTTTTGGGGAGTGCGTCGCGGAAGATAAGTTCGTGCGACATCTTGAAATTGGCGAGAAGTTGACCGCAATGTTCCTGCACGGCATCCGGCGATATCCACCGACTTTCTCTCGGCTGGATGCAGACGAAGACCTGATTGCCGTAAATATCGTCCGGCACGCCGACGGTGGCAACATCCGCGACGTGCGGTATTTACCGGATAACGTTGTCGATCTCGAGCGGCGAGATGTTAGAGCGAATTGTTGGACAGTAGGGCAACACGTTCGTCGGGCCCGATGTCGCGGGCTTCGAAGTAGCGACCTATACGGTTTGCGACTTGAAACAATTCACCATGCCTGATCTGCTTGTCTGGGTTGAGTAAATGGATCGCACCCTTGTCCGGGATTTCCGTGGCATCGCGTTCCATCCAGCCAAGAAAACTTGCCTGTTCGATGTGTGTGCTCGGTATTGAGTCGACATGCTAGGTCAGAAACCTGTTCGGGAGGACCAGTTTTTTGATTGGAGGCTTAAAATACCTCTTCGGTGGCGTCGGATTTACCAGATCGGTGTTCGCGAGCAACCGCCTCAAGGCGCTATTCCAGCGTCGAAAAAAATCCGGAAAGGCCTTGATTTTCGAACAGAATTAACATACTATCCAAATAGTCAGTATTATTTCGATAACTACACCAACCCATATTTCCCGGATTTCGGGCCGATTACAGCTAAACAGGATGACATTGGAGGCACTATGTCGACCGACTCTGTAGAAGAAACAGCGGCGGACGAGCCGCGGATCGACTTCCGGACCAGCCCGGATAAATATCACCATTGGAATCTTACGTTCGACGGGCGGGTAGCGCGACTAGCGCTCGATGTCGACGAAAAAGCAACGCTAGTTCCGGGGTACGAGCTGAAGCTCAACTCATACGATCTGGGCGTTGATATTGAGCTCTACGATGCTCTGCAGCGCATCCGGTTTGAACACCCGGAGATTGGTGCTGTAGTCGTGACGTCGGACAAAGAACGAGTATTCTGCGCCGGCGCCAACATCCGGATGTTGTCCCAGTCGACACATGCTCACAAAGTCAATTTCTGTAAGTTCACGAACGAAACCCGGAACGGGATCGAGGATGCGACCGACAATTCAGGTATTCGCTTTCTTGCCGCCGTCAACGGTGCCTGTGCGGGCGGTGGATACGAACTTGCTCTCGCGTGCGACCATATCATGCTGATCGACGACGGCTCGTCGACGGTGTCCCTGCCCGAACTGCCTCTGCTCGCAGTGTTGCCGGGAACCGGTGGCCTGACCCGCCTAGTTGATAAGCGGAAAATCCGGCATGACAGGGCAGACTATTTCTGCACCACTTCCGAGGGGATCCGCGGAAAACGGGCGACTGAGTGGGGTCTTGTGGACGAGGTCATACCGCGGTCGAAGTTTGATGAAGCGGTTGCAGAGCGGGCTACCGAATTCGCGTCTGCCAGCGACCGTCCAGTCGATGCGCAGGGTGTTAAGCTTACGCCTCTCAATCGGTCGATCGAGGCCGGCCGTATCGCCTATGATACGCTTGTTGTCGATATCGACCGGGATCTCGCCACGGCAACCATTACAATCTCGGCCCCGGCAGAAGCGCCGCCGAGGGACATCTCCGGCATTGAGGCTCAAGGCGCCGCTTTCTGGCCATTCGCCATGTGTCGCGACCTTGAGGACGCAATTATGGAACTTCGCGTCAACGAAAAGGAGATCGGTACCTGGATCTTCAAGTCCGAAGGTGATTCCGCACTCGTTGAAGCCGCGGACCACGCGTTACTCGTAAATGCCGACCACTGGCTGGTGCGCGAGATGACACTTTTCATGAAGCGCACATTTAAACGCGTCGACGTGTCGTCCCGCTCGATCATCACTTTGGTCGAACCTGGAAGCTGCTTTACCGGTACGCTTCTTGAACTCGTGTTTGCCGCGGATCGCTCCTTTATGCTCGACGGCACGTTCGAAGGTTCCAACGTCCCGGAAGCATCGGTCGTCCTGACCGATATGAATTTCGGCCCGCTTACGATGCCTAACGGCCTCACACGGCTCCAACACCGTTTCCTTAACGATCCGTCGCAGGTCGATACCGTGAAGGCCGAGACAGGCGAAATGATAGAGGCACTGGACGCCGAAGAACTGGGACTTGTCACATTCGCACCGGACGACATCGATTGGGAGGATGAGGTCCGGATTGCGGTCGAGGAACGCGCCAGTTTTTCGCCCGACGCCCTAACCGGTATGGAGGCGAGCCTTCGTTTTGCCGGTCCGGAAACGCTGGAGACCAAGATATTCGGGCGCCTGTCGGCCTGGCAAAACTGGATTTTCCAGCGGCCGAATGCGGTCGGCGGTGATGGCGCTCTGCAGGTTTACGGGTCCGGTCAGAAAGCCGATTACAACAAACAGCGTGTTTAAAATATAAATCTGAAAATAAACAGCATGAGTATTAGGTAGGAAATACACTTGCTGTTTAAAAATGCCCTTGAGGAGTATTGTTATGGTTTCTATCAATTACAATGAGCGTATCCCAAATAATGTTGATCTTACTGAGAACCGGCGATTGCAAAGGGCGCTCGAATCCTGGCTGCCGAATTACCTGAGCTGGTGGGATGAACTCGGCCCGGAAGGCACGCAGGGTTATGACGTCTATCTACGGACGGCAGTGGACGTAAACGCCGATGGCTGGGCAAATTTTGATTACGTTAAAATGCCGGAATACCGATGGGGCATTTTCCTGAACGAGCCGGTGCCAGACCGGAAAATCGCTTTTGGCGACCACAAGGGCGACCCGGTGTGGCAGGAAGTACCCGGGGAATACCGTTCGACCCTCCGGCGGCTGATTGTGACTCAGGGTGATACGGAGCCGGCATCGGTTGAACAGCAGCGTGTACTTGGCCAGACTGCGCCGTCGCTGTATGACCTGCGAAATCTGTTCCAGATCAACGTGGAGGAAGGCCGCCACCTTTGGGCCATGGTTTACCTGCTTCATGCCCATTTCGGCCGCGATGGTCGCGAAGAAGCAGAAATGATGCTCGAACGCCATTCCGGCGATCCGGACAAGCCGCGCATTCTGGGCGCTTTCAACGAGCCGACACCCGACTGGCTGTCTATGTTCATGTTCGCGTTCTTCACCGACCGCGACGGCAAGTACCAGTTGGCGTCGTTGGCGGAAAGCGGGTTCGACCCCTTGGCGCGGACATGCCAGTTCATGCTGACCGAGGAAGCGCATCATATGTTCGTCGGCGAATCCGGCGTTATGCGGATCGTCAAGCGCACCTGCGAGGTAATGGACGAACTGGGCACCGACGATCCGGAGCGTATTCGCCAGGCTGGCGCAATCGATCTTCCCACCATGCAGAAATGGATCAATTTTCACTACTCGGTGTCCGTCGATCTGTTCGGCCAAGAGTTGTCCACCAATGCCGCCAACTACTACACCCAAGGCCTTAAGGGGCGTTTCCATGAAGAGAAGATCGACGACGATCACCGTCTGGTAGATTACACCTACCCTGTCTTCATGCTGCAGGGCGACAAGATCGTCGAAGAACAGCACCCGGCGCTGACGTCTGTGAATGAAAAGCTGCGCCAGGATTATATTGACGATTGCCAACGCGGGGTGACCCGTTGGAACAAGGTGATCGAAAAGCATGGACACGATTTACGGTTGCGACTGCCGCATCGTGGTTTCCACCGGGCGATTGGCAATTTTGCCGAGGTCAAGGTTTCGCCGGACGGCAAAGTGATCTCGGAAGCGGAATGGACCAAAAACGTCTCGGACTGGCTGCCGACCGAAAGCGATAAGGAATTCGTCAAGTCGTTGATGAAGCCCTGCTACGAGCATGGCAAGATCGCCGATTGGATCGCGCCGCCAACCCGAGGGGTCCACGGCAATCCATTCGAATACGAGTACGTGAAGTTCAACTAATATGGCGAAGGGCGGGTTTCATACCCGCCCTTCTTCCATCAGCTACACGGGGGCGCTAAAAGTAACAAATAACTGCCGGCCAGAAGGCTGGAGACTATAGAGAGGGAGTATACGATGGAACCCAACACGGTTCTTATCGACAGGTCCGGCGAGGCGCCTGTTTTCACCTTTGCGGACTCGTTTAATATTGCGGTGCATATGATTGATCGCCATCTGGACGAGGGTAGGTCAGATCGTATTGCCTACATCACTGAGCATGAGGAAGTAACTTACGGTGATTTGGCCGAACGCGTAAACCGCTGTGGAAACGCTCTGCTCGCTGCCGGTGTACCGCCGCGCGAACGCATGTTGATGATCGTCAAGGACTGCCCAGAATTCGTGTATCTGTACTATGGCGCGATCAAGGCGGGCATTGTTCCGGTCCCGATCAACACGCTTCTGCGGGCCAAAGACTACCAGTACATGGTCGAGGATTCCGGGTGCGCTGCGCTGATCTATTCGCCCGAATTCGCCGACGAAGTGGAGCCGGCCCTCGCTGCGGCATCGCGCGCACCCGCTTTCGTAACGAAGACCGAGGGTGATGGTGGCATAAAGCAAATGATCGACGCGGGCGGTAAAGAGCTCGACCCTTACCCATCGGATGCCATGGCGGACTGCTTCTGGCTCTACTCCTCCGGCTCTACCGGCCGTCCGAAGGGTACGGTTCACCGGCAGCGGGACCTGCTGGTTAACAGCGTCCTATATACGGAGCCGGTACTGAACATCACCGAAGACGACATCATGTTTTCGGCAGCTAAGCTTTTCTTTGCTTATGGGTTGGGGAATTCGATGAATTTTCCGCTCAACTATGGCGCTTGTACGATTTTGTCCGACGAGCGGCCTTCGCCGGAAATGACGTTCCGCCTAATAGAAAAATACAAGCCGACTATCTATTACGGCGTACCCACGCTCTACGCCGCGCAGTGCCGGGCGCTGGAAACGGAAAGCCCGGACCTGTCAAGCCTTCGCGTTTCGGTGTCGGCCGGAGAGTCGCTGCCGGCGCCAATTTTTTACCGCTGGGAAGAAAAAGTCGGGCATCCGCCGATCGATGGGATCGGATCGACCGAAGGTACGCACATCTTCATTTCCAACCGCCCAGGAGAAGCCAAGGCCGGTACCAGCGGCAAGGTGCTGCCCGGCTACAAGGCCCGTATCGTCGACGATGACGGTAACGACGTTGAACCGGGGGAGGTAGGAAGTCTCTGGGTGCAGGGTCAGTCGATGGCGGCTTATTACTGGGACCAGCCGGAGCGGACTTCGCAGACCATGCTGGGCGATGACTGGCTGAACACCGGCGATACCTATACCCAAGACGAAGACGGCTTCTACGTCTACAATGGACGGTCAGACGACATGATCAAGGTTGGCGGGATCTGGTGTTCGCCAATCGAGATCGAATCCCGACTGATCGACCACCCAAAGGTGCTCGAGGCAGGCGTTGTGGGACGCGAAGACAGCGACGGGCTGATGAAACCCGAAGCGCATATCATCCTGAAAGAACGCGGAGACGCGTGCGACGATCTGGCCGCCGAGTTGTTGGAACACTGCAAGGATGGGCTGGCCCGGTACAAATACCCCCGCTGGTTCCATTTCGTTGAGGATCTGCCCAAAACGGCGACCGGAAAAATTCAGCGTTTCAAGCTACGGTCAGGGGAGTAAGCTTCAGGCTTACCGAACGTAGTCAGGGATCCCGATATGCCTAAAGTGCTCTCCGAAGAACAACTCGCGTTTTACCGGGACAAAGGGTATCTGGCGCCTTTCGACGGTGTAGATCCTGCCGATGCAGCGGCAATGTGTGAGGATCTCCACGCCTTCGAACGTGATGAAGGCATGCGGGCGTCGGAAATTGTCGTCAAAGGGCATTTGTGTTTCCGCCGGTCCTACGAATTTTCCTGCCATCCAAAAGTGCTTGATGTCGTGGAAGATCTGATCGGGCCTAATATCTACGCGTTGTCGTCCCGTTTCTGGATGAAACCCGGCCAAGATGGATCTTTTGTTTCGTGGCACCAGGATTCGGCATATTTCGGCCTGGAGCCGAACGAGCTTGTCACGGTGTGGCTGGCTTTAACGGACAGTACGCCGGAAAACGGATGCGTGCGGGTCATCCCGGGAACCCACCAGGGCGAAATTTACTCGCATGTCGAGACCTACGACGACAAGAACCTTTTGGCGCGCGGACAGTCCATCGAGGATATAGACCACTCCGATGCCGTGGACCTTGTTCTCAAGGCCGGGCAGTTTTCCTGTCACCACGAACGCATCGTACATGGTTCAGATGTTAACGACACAGATCGGATGCGGATCGGTGTGGGCATTTTCTATTTCCCGGCGCATGTCAGTTCCACCATCGGACGTAGGCCCGCTTCTCTGGTCCGTGGTGTTGACGATTACGGCCACTGGGATGCTGACCCTGTTCCGGCCTCGGATCGCGATGCGGAGGTATACTCGCACGTGAAAGCGGCAGGCGAACGCTACGTCGATCCGCAATACGCACAGGAAGCCGCCCGAGAAGACACAACACTCTGATCGCTAGAAGAGGACAGGGAAACGACATGGTATGCTTTACCAATGACCGCCCGTCCGGCCTGAGTGCGCTGACGGCAAGCGACGCGGCGGCAGGCCTTGCGGCGGGCGAATTTTCCTCCGAACGCCTGGTAGCGGAGTGTTTGGACCGCATAAAATACGACAACGATACACTGCATGCATGGACATATGTCGACGCCGATCACGCGCTCGCGCAGGCGCGCGCGTGCGATGCGGCTGACAGTCCAGTGGGGCCGCTGCATGGCATTCCGGTTGGCGTAAAAGATGTCCTCGATACGTCCGACATGCCGACCGAATACGGCTCTGAGATATACCGCGGCCATAGACCCGACGCGGATTCGGCGTGTGTTGCGGCACTCCGCGCGGCGGGCGCCATCATTCTCGGCAAAACGACGACCACCCAGTTTGCAAGCCCGCTACCGGTCGGCGTACGCAATCCCCATGATACCGAGCGTACTCCCGGCGTCTCATCCAGCGGGTCCGCCGCGGCGGTGGCGGATTACATGGTGCCGCTTGCCAACGGGACTCAGACTGGCGGTTCGGTGATCCTGCCGGCATCGTTCTGCGGCGTCGTCGGATATAAGGCCAGCCTCGACGGTCTCGACCGGACCGGAATCGCCGGATTGAAAAAGACACTGGATACGCTGGGCTATTTTGCGCGCTCCGCCGAAGATATCGGGTTGGTCTACGGGGCAGTGACTGGCCGCACTGTTCCCGCGGATGCCGGCCAACCAAAAATCGGCGTTTGCCGCACCCCGATGTGGCACGAGGCCGAGGACTGCGTACAGGCCGCTCTCGAGGCAGCTGCGTCGGAGCTGTCTGCTGCAGGTTACGACGTCGCCGATGTCAGCCTGCCGCCCCAGTTCGATACCATCGAGGAACCTTTTCGCGTGATATCGAATTACGAGGGTAAACAGGCACTGGCCGGAGAGTTCCGCGATCACATGGACAAAATGAATTCGTGGATGCAGGAAACCGGAAAATCGACCTGGTCGGAGACGGAATATGCCAACGCGGTTGCTGCCGCAGATGTCGCGCGGACGGCGCTGGGTAATCTTTATGACGACTACCCTGTGCTGCTGACGCCATCGACAGCAGGCGAAGCGCCTGCCGATCTGATCAGCGTGACGATGTCGTCCTTCAACCGCATGTGGACCCTGATGCACGGTCCCACAATGACACTGCCTGCATCCACGGGCCCGAACGGCATGCCGGTAGGCGTTCAGATTGCCGCCCGGGTGGGCGACGATGCGGCGCTGATAGGCTGGTCGGCCGGCATCTTTGACGTTATTCGGAGCGCATAACGCTCTATTCCGGTCTCTTGTGTGCCGCTATTGGGACAGTATAGTTCTCGCGGTATAACCGGAGACCTTCACATGCAATCGAAATCCGCCACCCTTGCGAGCAAACTGCGCAATACGGACGAATTTATCGTCGCGCCCGGGGTTTACGATATGATCTCCGCTAAGATGGCGGACCGGGTTGGTTTTCACGCCCTGTACATGACGGGTTCGGGGACGGTGGCATCCCATCTCGGGCTGCCCGATGCAGGCATTGCGACCTATACCGACATGGTATCCCGTGCGGGGCGCGTTGCGGGCGGGACGCAGACTCCTTTGATAGCCGATGCCGATACCGGATATGGCGGGCCGGTGAACGTGAGGGAAACGGTGCGTGGATACGAAATGGCCGGGGTATCGGCCATTCAGATAGAGGATCAGGACTTCCCCAAGAAATGTGGCCATTTATCGGGACACAAGCTAATTCCAGCGGAAGACATGGTAACGAAGATCAAGGTCGCCCTCGACAGCCGCCTTTCCGACGACACCCTGATTATTGCGCGGACCGACGCGCGGAAAGCACTCGGACGGGACGAAGCCATGCTGCGGTCCGAATTGTATGTGAAGGCCGGTGCCGATGTTCTGTTTTATGAAGCGCCGTCCAACGTCGATGAGATGCGTGAGATCGGTTCGCGGTTCGGGAGAGATATTCCGTTGCTTTCCAACATGGTGAACGGCGGCGTCACACCTGTTATGAAGCCTGAGGAACTAGCAGATCTGGGATACCGGATTGCCATATTTCCGTCGGCGGGATTCCTCGCGACCTGCAATGCGTTGAATGCGGTTTACGGTTCCCTGAAGCAGGATGGAGACGCGGAGACCGGTGGTGTAGATCTGTTTTCGTTCGGCGAGTTCAACGATCTGATGGGCTTCAATGACATAGTCGAATTCGAGGAAAGGTATAACTAGATAACAGCGCCGACGATTATGTAACCGCTAGCTATGACGACCATCGCGGACGTTGCCAGCATTCCGGCGACTATCAGGGGGGGGCGGCGGCACGTGTTCCGCGAAGTATGCATATAGCCTTATGCGGCGAAGCGGAGTTTCGTCGTCACCTGAACCCAGCGAAACCTGCGCCTCGTCGCGGGCGTAGCGGAGCCGGGTGCTGGAACCGAAGTTGAAGGTGGTCTGGCTCTCCATACCCACGATGGGGCTCAATTCTCCGTAACGTCCGAACGGGTGCGATATAGACGGTTGTGTGGCCAGGATGGCCCCCGACATGCCCAGAGCCAGGGCGACACCCGCTGAACCGGCGATAAAGTGCCCGTGGCGAAGGTGTTTGGGACTCACAAGAGCCGTCCGTATATCGGAACCGCGATTGATGATTAGCGCGCCCTTACCGCTTCGATCAAGGTTGAACCCGCGCAATTGACTGTTTATGCGCCACATTGGCAGCCGCGCGCCCATGCGGCATAGTGCGACGATGCCAGGAAAGCTGAAAATCGATCCTGCCGACAATCGGCCGCCCGTTGCCCCGGTGCTTCCCGAGCCGGACAAGCAGGCCGATCATCACCGACAGGTGCGCGCTGCCCGTCAGACGGAAGTCATGGAAGATTATGTGGAACTGATCGCGGATTTGATCGATTCCACTGGAGAGGCGCGGTCGGTCGATATTGCAGAGCGCTTGGGCGTCACCACACCTACCGTTGCACGCATGATCCGCCGCCTAAAAGAGGCGGAATGGATTGAGGCGCGACCTTATCGGGCGATTTTCCTCACGCAGGAAGGGCGCCGGATTGCGGAAGCGTCACGCCGCCGGCACCAGATCGTGGTCGAATTCCTGACGGCGATCGGAATCAGCGAGGAAATCGCCCGCGCCGACGCGGAAGGTATCGAGCACCACGTTTCCGAAGAAACCCTGGTAGCGTTCGAGAATTTTCTGAAATCGATCTGACGTTGCCCCTCGGACGCGAATCAAACTTCTTTGAATTGGCGCTTTTTCGACCCGTGATTGGGCGCTGGAAATTTCGTCCCCATGATCACCGATTTTAATATCTCCTGTTTTCCGCCGTTCTCACAGGATATCCACAAGATGTTGTGGATATGACAGGATTTAGTCATTTTTAATTGACGGTACCCCACATGTTGTTGCACAATCCTATGTCGCGGCTATCGGGGAAAGTTATCCACAGTCACTTGTGGATAACCATTCGGGCCGCGGGGCGGAGCACACGCAGCGGAAAACGGTCATTTTCGGGTCGTTACCATACAGCAGCAAAAGCCTGCCTACCGGCGCAAATAACCGAGGGGGTGGATTTGCGCAGGACACGATAACTGCCCCTTGACGAGTTGTATAATAAGGAGGTTGGGCGTGCTTGATCTGGTACAGACGGAACATGATCTTTTTCAGTCGAAACGCGGTATTTCGGTAAAGATCAATCGTGACCGCGATGCTAATCTCACGGATTTTGGCAAGGCGGTTCTGTCAGATCGGTATTTGATGCCGGGCGAGGAGTATCAGGATCTTTTTGCGCGCGTTTCGTGCCATTTTGCGGACGATTCCGACCACGCCCAGCGCATATACGACTACATGTCGAACCTTTGGTTCATGCCGTCGACGCCAGTACTGTCGAATGGCGGCACCGATCGCGGCCTGCCGATTTCCTGCTTTCTGAATGAAGCCACCGATAGCCTAGACGGAATCGTCAATCTGTGGAACGAAAACGTCTGGTTGGCCTCGCTCGGTGGCGGTATCGGTTCCTACTGGGGTAATCTGCGCTCGATCGGCGAAAAAGTCGGTGCCAACGGCAAAACCTCTGGTATAATTCCGTTTATTCGCGTCATGGACTCGTTGACCCTTGCGATTTCTCAGGGCTCGCTCCGGCGCGGATCGGCGGCGATCTATATCCGCATCGACCATCCCGAAATTGAGGAATTCATCGAACTACGCCGTCCGACCGGCGGCGATCCGAACCGCAAGGCCCTGAACCTGCACCATGGTATCATTATCACCGACGAGTTCATGCGTGCGGTCGAGAACGACGAGGAATGGGGCCTCAAGAGCCCAAAGGACCAGGCCATTATCCGCAAGGTATCGGCCCGCAGCCTTTGGATCCGTATGCTGTCGACCAGGATCGAAACCGGCGAGCCCTACCTGCTCTATATCGATCATGTGAACAAGGCGATCCCGGAACACCACAAGCTCGCCGGACTTGAAGTGAAGATGTCAAACCTGTGCAGCGAAATCACGCTGCCGACAGGTATTGACAAGGATGGCGAACAGAGAACGGCCGTGTGCTGCCTGTCGTCGCTGAACCTCGAAACCTACATGGAATGGCACGATCATCCGACCTTCGTTGAAGACGTGATGCGGTTCTTGGACAACGTTATCCAGGACTTTATTGAACGCGCGCCGGACACAATGGCCCGCGCCCGGTATTCGGCGATGCGAGAACGTTCCGTCGGGCTGGGCGTGATGGGATACCATTCGTTCCTGCAGAGCCAGAGTGTACCGATGGAATCCGTCATGGCGAAGGTCTGGAACAAGCGGATTTTCAAACAGGTAAAGGAACAGGCTGACGCCGCGTCGGTCCTGCTGGCCGAGGAACGGGGGCCGTGCCCGGATGCCGCTGACTACGGCATCATGGAGCGGTTCTCAAACAAAATGGCGATCGCGCCGACGGCGTCGATCTCGATCATCTGTGGCGGTTCGTCCCCGGGGATCGAACCGAATGCGGCCAACGCTTATACCCACAAGACCCTGTCGGGATCGTTCAGCGTCCGCAACAAATTCTTGAAAACGCTGTTGGCGGAAAAGGGCAAGGACGACGACGATACCTGGTCTTCGATCACGGTGAACGAGGGATCGGTCCAGCACTTGGATTTCCTGTCTGACGATGAGAAAGACGTGTTCAAGACGGCCTTCGAGCTCGACCAGCGCTGGCTGGTCGATCATGCTGGCGACCGGGCTGAATTTATCTGCCAGTCGCAGTCGCTGAACGTGTTCCTGCCGGCCGACGTGCAGAAGAAAACGCTGCACGACGTTCATTGGCGCGCTTGGGAAAAGGGCGTGAAATCGTTGTATTACTGCCGCTCGAAATCCGTCGCGCGAGCGGAAAGTCACGCCAGTGAGTCCGTCACCGGTGCGATCGCGAATACCGATACCCTGCCGGCCAACGGCAATACGGAACCGCTGCCGCTCGCGGCGTCCGGCGAAAACGAAAACGATTACGAGGAATGCCTGAGCTGCCAGTAAAGAGGTGGCTCCGGAAGAACGGCTCCTTTCCCATGACGGGGGGAGGGGCAAGGAGTGAAATACGGCCATGTCGCTACTAGAAGCCAACCCAGTCTATAAACCGTTCCGATACCCGTGGGCCTACGATGCGTGGCTGACCCAGCAGCGGGTCCATTGGCTGCCTGAAGAGGTGCCGCTGGCCGACGACGTGAAAGACTGGCACAACAAGCTGTCCGCCGAAGAACGCAATTTGCTAACCCAGATTTTTCGTTTCTTTACCCAGTCAGATATCGAAGTGAACAACTGCTACATGAAGCGGTATTCGCAGGTGTTCCAGCCGACTGAAGTGCAGATGATGCTGTCGGCATTCTCCAACATGGAAACCGTCCATATCGCGGCGTATTCGCATCTTCTCGATACCATTGGGATGCCTGAAACCGAATACCAAGCCTTTCTGCGCTACAAAGAGATGAAGGACAAGTTTGATTACCTGCAAAAGTTCGACGTCAAAACCAACGAGAACGTCGCCCGGACGCTCGCCGTGTTCGGCGCCTTTACCGAGGGGCTCCAGCTTTTCGCCAGCTTCGCGATCTTGATGAACTTCCCACGCTTCAACAAGATGAAGGGCATGGGGCAGATCGTGTCTTGGTCGGTGCGCGACGAGAGCCTGCACACGGAATCGATCATCAAGCTTTTCCGGACCTTTGTTTCCGAGAACCCGGAAATCTGGACCGACGAGTTCCAGCGGTCACTCTATCTTATTTGCAACGATATGGTCGAGCACGAGGACGCCTTTATCGACCTAGCCTTCGAACTTGGCGGCATCGAGGGGCTGAACGGCTCCGAGGTGAAGCAATACATCCGCTATATCGCAGACCGCAGGCTGACGCAACTCGGCCTGCAGCCGATTTTCCGGCTGGAAAAGAACCCGCTGCCGTGGATGGACGAGATGCTCAACGGCATGGAACACACAAACTTCTTTGAAAACCGAGCCACCGAATATTCCAAGGCTGCCACCCAGGGTTCATGGGAGGATGTCTGGGCCTGAGACAGTAATCTACGCTTGTCCCGCGGACAGCGAACCCGGCGTCCTCTCGAAGGCGTCGGGTTTTTTACTGTCAGGCAGCAATCTTCCATTCTGCCAAGCTGCAGCCGATATAGATCTCCGAAATGGCGGCGTAATCGATCAGATTGAAGCCTTGGCTTCCGGCCGCAGCGTGGCAGATGACCCAGTTACGGACTTAGGCGGCGCCGTTACCAATCGTTTTCAGCGCTTTTTCAGGCTCTGCCGCCAGAGCAGCTTTTAGCGTGACTGGAGACATACCTAGAATATCATCGACTATATTTTGGATGTCTTATTTGAGGTAATTCGGCCCAGTCCGCCCCTATTGCAGGACAGGCGTCGCCATCCCGGGTATGTTTGCACTATGACAAAGCAATATTCGCAAACACCGGGTCAGGGTGAAATTTTTCTAGATCATGTCGGCTGGTTCGTTCCTAATATGGACGCAGCCGCAGGTCAGTTCGAAACCCTGGGTTTTCCGCTGACGCCGTTCACGGTTCATATGAACGAACAACCCGACGGCAGCCGGGTGCCATCCGGGACCGCAAACAGGTGCGCGATGATCCGGCGCGGTTATCTCGAGGTCCTTACCCGCTTACCAGATATTGAATCTGCCATAACGCAACAGATGGATGCGGGGCTGGCCCGGTACACCGGATTGCACCTCATCGCTTTCACGGTGTCCGATACTGATGCCACCACGGCTAGGCTACGCGAACAGGGGTTTTCGCCCGATCCGCCGGTTGCGTTGCGCCGCCCCATGCCGCTTGATGACGGCGGCGAGGGTACAGCCGCATTCTCTGTCATTAGGCTGCCGAACGATGCAATGTCGGAAGGACGGGTGCAGGTATTGAGCCAGGATACGCCCGATGTCGTGTGGCAGCCGTCCGTGACGGCCGATGCCAACGGCGCGTCGATGCTGTCTGGCATCCTGATATGCGCCGAGGACGCTGCGGAAGCGGCGGGCCGCTACGAGCGTTTCACCGGCAAGAAGCGACGTGTCAGCGGCGATGGGTACAAGATCGCGCTCGATCGCGGCGAGATCGCGATTTGCAACCAGGAAGCATGCCTTGCGCTGATTCCTGGTATCGAAATACCGGATCTTCCTTTTGTCGCCGCCGTATCCATCGTCAGCGACGATCTCGCTCGAACGCGATCCTACATGGATGCGAACGGTATTCCGCTGGTCGTTGATGCGCCCGATTGCGTCATCGTCGATGCGGCTGCAGGGATGGGGGCGAATTTCGTCTTTCATGCAGCGGAACTGGAGCCGTTTCCGCAACCGTGAGAGATGTCTGGGTGTTTGGATACGGTTCGCTTGTCTGGCGTCCCGATTTTCCCTTTGTCGAGCGCAGAACTGCGACAATTAGCGGCTGGACCCGTCGTTTCTGGCAGGGGTCAACCGACCATCGCGGTGTTCCCGGAGCACCGGGAAGGGTCGTTACCCTTATAGAGGAAGCGGGCGCCGTCTGCTGGGGGGCAGCTTATCTTATCGATGCCGGCAAACGCAGCGACATAATAAGTCAGCTCGATTACCGCGAAAAGGGCGGTTATTCGCTCCATGATGTCCGGATTGCGCTTCCCGAACGGGGCGAAGGCGAGGTCTCGGGCCTGATTTATATCGCGAGCCCCGGCAATCCCAACTGGCTTGGCGAGGCCCCAATGGATGAAATAGCCGCGCAGGTGCGGAGCAGTGCCGGGCCGTCGGGCGTTAACACTGAGTACGTAATGGAGCTGGCTTACGCCCTAAGGCAGATGGAGGCAGATGATCCCCATGTGTTTGCTCTGGCCGATCTAATCGGGCCGAGCTGGAGAGGCGGTCAGGCATAGTCCAGCGGAAGCGCTGTTGTGTATTTGATCTGTTCCATCGAAAATGAAGAACTGACGTCGTAAAGTTCCACTCGCTCGATCAGCCGCTGGTAAAACCTGTCATAGGCGGCGATATCCGGTACGACAACGCGGAGCAGATAGTCGATATCCCCCGACATGCGGTAAAATTCGACGACCTCGGGAAAATCGTTAACGGCGCTTGAAAAGCTCTCGTACCAGGCGGCATCATGCTTGTCGGTCCTGATTGACACGAACACGGTAACGCCAGCATTCAGTTTTTCCGCATCCAGCAGGGCGACGCGCGA
>DKQG01000056.1:49506-86071 GCA_002471575.1 Alphaproteobacteria bacterium UBA7314
ACTTCCTTGGCGATCTCCGCAACGGCGGGCGTGGTATCCGATTGTAGAATGCCCAAAATTTTCTTGTCTATCGCATCCAATGTAAAAAAAACCTCAAAATTCGCCCTTAATGAGAATATCATTCTTTCATATCAAAATCCTCTGAAAAATTTGCAAACAATTGCCGTCGGGAATCCGTAAACTCTTCTTTAGTTGATTTGCGCTCCAATCGTATGCTGAAAGTTGCGGATTGCCCTATGGAAATGAACACATTCTGCCGGACGGTTGGTCGAGTCGTCGCGGAAAATCCGGTCGAGGAAGTTCCGGCGATGATCGCCGAATACCTCCCCGAAATCCTCGGAGACCGCGAACTTTTGACAGTCGAACAAAAAACCCTGCCACCTGATGGATATGGGCGCCACGATGTTTTTTTGTGTCCCTACGACAATTTTTCGATCATTGCCGCGGTCTGGCCCGCCGGAATCGTCTCCCCGATCCACGATCACAAGACATGGTGCACGTTCGGTGTATTCGAGGGAGTTATTAAGGAAACCCGCTACCGGGTGAGTCCGGACGATCCGGGCGGACTGGATGTCATCCCCACCGAAACCGTAGAATGGCTGGCGGGGGATGTCGCGCACCTGCCGGTCGGCGGCGACGACATACATTGCATGCATAACCCTACAGACCGGACAGCCGTTTCGGTACACGTTTACGGCGGGAATTCCGTCAAACTTGGGCCGAACGTAGTCAAAATCTATCAGCAAGCCGCGACCGCCGCAGCTTGACGGCGGTCCATTAATCGCGTTAATCCGCCTGCAGGGACAATCCCGCTGCGGGCGGGATACGGATAGCATAAAAAGGGAGAGATACAGTGCGCGCGGTCGTTCTGCACGAACACGGTGATATTGAGAATCTGACATACCATGAAGACTATGCCGACCCGGAATGCGGTGAGGGCCAAGTCGTTATTCGAGTGAAGGCAACGTCGCTAAATTACCACGATGTCTTCACGACCAAGGGCATGCCCGGGATCAAAGTGCCATTACCGATCGTTATCGGTCTTGATATTTCCGGCGAGATCGCTGAAATCGGCGCCGGCGTCAGTGGCTGGTCGGTCGGCGACCGGGTTCTCGTAAACCCGCTGGACCCGATCACGCCTGAAAAAGGGCTGATGGGCGAAATGCTCGACGGCGGCACGGCCGAGTTGTGCGTCGTAGACGCCACACGTTTGATCAAGATACCCGATGGATGCTCCTACGAACAGGCGGCGGCGCTTCCCGTAGCCTATGGCACGGCGCATCGCATGATGATTACCAACGGTCGCATGAAGGGCGGCGAGAAGGTTCTGATTCTCGGCGCATCTGGTGGTGTGGGGTCTTGCTGCGTTTTGCTAGCGAAGGCCATGGGCTGCGAGGTTGTTGCGGCGGGGTCGAGCCCCGAGAAACTTGACGCGTTGAAGGCCTGGGGTGCCGATCATGTCATCGGTTATGAGGATTTCGAAAAAACCATCTATGGTATTTACGGAAAGCCCCATCGCCGTAAGTTTGAAGGTGGTGTGGATGTTGTCATCAATTTCACCGGCGGAGACACTTGGGTGCCGTCGCTCAAGGCGACGCAGCGCGGTGGCAAGATTCTGACCTGCGGCGCAACCGCGGGTTTCGATCCGAAGGAAGATTTGCGCTACATATGGACGTTCGAACTTCAGGTTCTGGGATCCAATTCCTGGGCGATCGAAGATCTTGAAACCCTGATGGAGATGATAGCGGAAGAGAAGCTTAAACCGGTGATCGATACCGTTCTGCCGCTCGAACAGACAGCGGAGGGCGTCCGCCAGCTTCGCGACCGCGAAGTGATTGGAAAGATCGTTATCACACCGTAATGGAACGGCGCCGATGAACCCTCCGCAATCCGGGAATCTGGGCGACGTTTTTTCGGCGCATGCCAGATCCGACCGCGTCGCCGTAGTTGATCTGTACGATCCGACTGATCCCCGAGAATACAGCTACCGTGATTTCAACGGTAATTGCGACGCGGTTGCCAACGGATTGCTGGTCGCAGGGCTAGAGCCGGGCGACCGGGTCGGAATTCTGGCACTGAACCGGGTTGAGTTCTTGGAAGTCTTGTTCGGAGCCATGAGAGCGGGATGCGTCCCGGTCATGATTAACGTCAAGCTGCCCGACGAAACGGTTGAATTCATTATCGGCGATGCCGCCATGAAAATCGTCTTTGCGGATTCCGATCAGGCAGCGCGTGTGCCCGCGGGTGTTCGCACAGTTGCGTTTGACGACGGCGAAGATCCTTTCGAAGTTTTTAAGATCCCGACTGAGGAGCCCTTCCCGTCATTCTTTCCTGGCCGCTCCGATATCGCGGAGCAGCCCTATACCTCCGGCTCCACCGGCCGGCCGAAGGGCGTGTTGCTGGATCATGTTGGCCAAGTCTGGATGATTGGCAAAATAGTCGAAAGCCGCGATATCCGAGAGGACGACTGTTCAGTAATTTCCGCACCGCTCTATCACAAGAATGCCCTGCTCGCCGTGAAGTCGGCGCTGTCCGCGGGCGGGCGCATTGTTCTGTTCTCCCGGTTCGATGCTCGGGAATACATCCATGCGATCGAACGCTATCGCCTGACGATGCTCACTGGCGTCCCGACGATGTATGCCCTTATTCTGCAGGAAGAAGAACTTCTGGACCAAACTGATCTGTCGTCGGTGCGAAACTGTTCCATGGGCTCCGCGCCAGCTTCCGACAATCTGCTTGATACCCTTGCGAAACGTTTTCCGGATGCCAGGCTTAATCTGAACTATGGCATTACAGAAGGCGGACCGATCTTGTTTGCGTGGACCCACCCGGAGGGCCTGCCGCGCCCGCGGACATCGGTCGGTTTTCCTATTGACGGCGTGGATATAAGGCTTGTCGACGGACCTGACGAAAACGAGGGCGTCCTGCACGTCAAAAGCCCCGGCGTCATGAAGGGCTATCACAACCTGCCCGACGCAACCGAGAAAGTGCTGACAGAAGATGGATGGATGGATACCGGCGATATCCTGCGTCGGGACGAAATCGGTTGGTATTTTTTCGTCGACCGGGCCGACGACATGTTCGTTTGTGCCGGTGAGAACATCTACCCGGGCGATGTCGAAGCCATGCTGGAACGCCACGACGAAATCATGCAGGCGGTGGTCGTTCCGGCACCGAACACTCTGAAAGCCCACGTGCCGTTTGCGTGGATTGTGAAGCGCGAAGGATCGTCGCTCGACGAACAGACGGTTAAGGATTTCGCACTTAAAAATGGACCCGTGTATGCGCATCCTCGGCGCGTATTTTTCGTCGAGGCCCTGCCGCTCAGCGGCACCAACAAGATCGACCGGCGTGCCCTAGAAGCGGAGGCGGTCGAAAAAGCCCGAGAGGACGAGGGTGCGATCTGACCGGTTTATCGCCGGGCTCGCTGCTTTGGTGCTTGTCGTGTTTACACCTGGTCTTTCCCAGGCCGATGCGGAAACCGTGCGGCAGATCGATACTCTGTTGCGCGAGGTAAACATGCAGCGAGCGCTCAACGGTGTCGGTCCGCTCAAACTCGACAAACGGCTCGGGGCGGCGGCACGGAAGCATGCTCGGCATATGGCTAATCGAGATTTCTTGGATCACCGGTCTCCTGGCGGGCGCGGCTTCCAAGAGCAGGTTTCGAGCGAAGGATATCCCTGGCGGGCGATTGCTGAGAATATCGGCGCCGGGTTGTCTTCGCCCGAATCGACTGTCGATGCTTGGATGAGTAGCCCAAGTCACCGTGACAACATGCTCAACCGGGATTTCAACGATGCCGGCATTGGCTATTTCAGGTCGACAGGAGAGGGAAAGCGGCCGAGGTACTCGCATTACTGGGTCATACTGTTCGGCGCGCGATCGCGTTAAGGCTTATTTGTAGTTCATAAACGCCGGCAGGCTGAAGCACGCGGCGTGGATATCCGGCGTGTAATATCGGGTCTCAATATTTGCGTCATCGAAACGACGGCGAATGTTTTCTCCGCCGGTCGTTCTTGCCATATCCGATCGTGCGCCCCAACCCAGTGTCATGAAGCCGAAGGCGTAGGTGGGAACCTGCGTGAGGTATAGCGCTGGATCTTCGAAGATTTCGGTCAGACGCCTTTTCGTGTCTCGGGATTCGTCTGCTTGCACGAAAGAAACCCCGGATTGACAGATGAATATTCCATGCCCGGTCAGGATGTTCCGGCAGTGAGTATAGAATTCGTCCGAGAACAGGGGCAGGGATGGACCGCCAGGATCGGTTGAGTCGATAATGATCAGGTCGAAGCGTCGATCGGTCTGTTGCACGAATTTCAGACCGTCGGTGATGACCAGTTCGGTGCGCGGGTCATCGAAGGCGCCGTTACTAAGCATCGGCAGATATTCGCGGCACAGATCGACAACGCTACCGTCGATCTCAACCATCGTTGCCCGCTCGACATCGTTATGTCGGAGGACCTCACGCAAGGCTCCACCGTCGCCGCCGCCGATGATCAGAACGTCCTTCACGTTACCGTGGGCGAAGATCGGCACATGCGACAGCATTTCATGATAGGCGGCTTCGTCGCGTTCGGTTGTCTGGATAACACCGTCAAGAGCTAGAACGCGTCCGAAAAACGGCGTTTCGAAAATCATCAGGTCCTGATGCTCGGTCGAAGACCGAAAAAGGGTGTTCGTCACCTCGAAACGTTGACCGAAAGAACCGTAAAGTGTTTCGGAGAACCATTCCTCCCCGCGACCGGTCACTCAACTAGGCCTCGTTTCAGATCCGAAACCGATTTTCGCGAGGGGCTGAAACGGTCTTCGAGGACGGACAGCGCATTGGCCGGCCGGCAGTTACCGCACATGAAAACGTCAAATGCTGCATAGTCCAGTTCCGGCCAAGTATGGATGCTAATGTGGCTCTCGGCGAGCACAGCGACACCAGATAGCCCCCCTTCGCCACCGAATTCATGCAGGTGAATATGCAATACGGTCGCATCTGCTGCTTCGGCGGCATCCCGCAGGGCAGCATCGACGAATTCTATATCGTCCAGGCGCGATCCACCCCAGAAATCGATCAGAAGGTGTTCACCCGCAAAGATCCGGCCGTCCCGGCGAACCAGATAGTCACCTGTCATCGGGCTGATATCGTAGGAAGACCCCTCATGAATTTCGATCGCGGCTTTTAGGTCGGGCAGGGCTGTCGTTTTATCCATTCGTAATGCCTCATCGAGAGCTGGTCGCTACCTTGTGTTGAATAAAAGCAGCGCCTCGTAGCGTTTTATCTTGCCGATGCAAACACTTTTCAAGTCTCAGAAGGCTTCGGCGGGCAACGCCATAATATCCTCCGAACCGACCATCGCTGCCTGAGCGCAGGCAGCGACCTGGGGCAGGAGATTGGCGGCGTAGAAACGGGCCGTGGCCAGTTTTGCGGAATAGAAATCCGGGTCTTCCTCCGCCGCCGAAGCGATCGCCGCAGACCGTGCCATCAGCCAGCCGCCGGTTACGAGGCCCAGCGACTGAAGGAACGGCGTCGCGCCCGATATGACGGCGCGCGGGTCGTCACCGTCGTATTCGATCATCCAGTTGCTGGCGGCCGTAAGAGAATCCAGTGCGGACCACATGGCGCCCGCGATTAGTTGATCGGGGATTTCCGTATCACGGATTTCGGCTATTAACTTGTTCAGTTCCTCGCCCCGGTCGCGCATGATCTTACGCCCGACAAGGTCTAGGGCCTGAATCCCGTTCGTGCCCTCGTAAATCGGCGTAATTCGGCAATCGCGATAATGCTGCGCCGCGCCGGTTTCTTCGACAAACCCTGCCCCACCGTGGACCTGAACGCCCAGCGATGCGATTTCGACACCGCAGTCTGTGGACCAGGCCTTGACGACCGGAACCAGCAGGTCGACGCGTTTCTGTGCGGAATCGCGTATCTCAGTGTCGGGATGCTTACGGGCAATATCGAGCTGCGACGCGACATAGCAGCCTAACGCTCGGGTGGCCTCTGTCAGGGCCCGCATCTTCATAAGATTCCGCCGGACGTCGGGGTGTCGGATGATGGGCACATCACTCGCCGCCGGGTCCGCGGCGTCACGCCCCTGTACCCGTTCGCGGGCATAGTCGGCGGCCTGTTGATAGGCGCGTTCGGCGATGCCGACACCTTCACGGCCGACCGCCAGCCGAGCACTGTTCATCATCGCGAACATGTATTCCATACCCCGGCATTCTTCGCCGACCAAATACCCGATCGCGCCGTCGTTTTCGCCGAACTGCATCACGCAGGTCGGGCTGCCGTGTATGCCGAGCTTGTGTTCAAGGGACATAGCCCGCAGATCGTTCCTCTGCCCCAGCGACCCGTCTTCGTTGACAAGGAATTTCGGCACGATAAAGAGCGATATCCCGCGCGTGCCGGGCGGTGCATTTGGCGTGCGTGCCAGAACCATGTGCACGATGTTGTCGGTTAAATCGTGCTCGCCATAGGTAGTGTAAATTTTCTGGCCGGAAATTCGGTAGTGATCGCCAACGGGTTCGGCTCGTGTACGCAGCGCGCCGACATCTGATCCTGCATTTGGTTCGGTCAGCACCATGGTGCCCGTCCATTCGCCCGTGACAAGCTTCGGCAACCATTTTTCCTTTTGTTCGTCTGTGCCGAATTCTTCTAGGCACTCGACGGCGGCAATGGTCAGCACGGGGCAGAGCATGAAGGCGAGATTGGCGCCCTCCCACATCTCGAATACAGGTGTTGCCACTAGCAGCGGCAGGCCTTGTCCGCCGATTTCCTCGTCAAACTGCAACGCGTTCCAGCCGCCGTCTACATAGGCCTGGTAGGCATCGCTAAATCCTGTCGGAGTTATCACGACGCCATTTTCTAGCCGCGAACCCTCGAGGTCGCCGTTGCGGTTGATCGGCGACAGAATATCCCGCGCCAGCTTGCTAGCCTCTTCAAGGATTGCCGTGGTCACGTCGGAGGACGCTTCTTCGTGGCCGGGAAGCGAATTGACTGTGTCGAGACCTATCAGCTCTTCGATCACGAATTTCATGTCTCGTATCGGTGCGGCGTACTCTGCCATTGTCTGCTCCTATAGAACTTTGCCCGGATTCATGATGCCATTAGGGTCCAACGTAGCCTTGATGCTGCGCATGACGTCCAAGGCGACCGGGGATTTGTAAGTATCAAGTTCGCCACGCCGTAGCCGGCCAATACCATGTTCGGCGCTGATCGATCCACCCATAAATACGGTACGATCGTACACTGCCTTGTGGATTTCTGGCTCCATTGCCCGGAAATCCCCGTCCGACATGTCTGCCGGGCGGCTCAGGTTGAAGTGGATGTTCCCGTCTCCAACATGTCCGAATGCGCAGGGCCGGATGCCAGGAACCATTTTTTCGAGATCGGCAATCGTCTCGACCAGAAAATCCGCAACCCTGGAAACGGGGACAGAGATATCGTGTTTCGAGCTTGCGCCCTCGTATTTCTGGGCTTCCGGGATCGTTTCGCGGATTTTCCAGAAATCGGCTGCCTGCTGGCCGCTGTCCGCAAAGACCGCATCCAGCACGATGCCGTCTTCCAGGCCGTCGCCTAGCACTTTTTCCAGCATCGCCCGCAATTCGGCGGCGGCCGCTTCCCCTGCCGCCAATTCCATCAGGACATAGTGATCGTATGCGGTTGGCATCGGGTCCCGGGTGCCGTCTACGTGCTTCAGCACGAGGGCAATGGCGTCACGCGGCATGTATTCGAATGTAACAACCCGGTCGTCAGTAATTCGCCGCGCGCGCGCGAGCAGGTCGACTGCAGCATGTTCGTTTCCGACTGCCACGAACGCGGTCTGAATATCTGCCGGCTTTGGAAATAGTTTCAGGCAGGCTGCGGTGATAATACCCAGCGTACCTTCCGCGCCGATGAAAAGATGTTTGAGATCGTAACCCGTGTTGTCTTTGCGAAGTCCCGTCAGGCCGTTCCAGATACGGCCGTCGGGTAGAACGGCTTCGAGACCGAGGCACATATCCCGCGCCGGTCCGTAACGGAGTACGCCAGTGCCGCCCGCATTCGTCGACAGATTTCCGCCGATCCGGGCGGTGCCCTCGCCGCCGAGGCTGAGCGGAAAATAGCGATCAGCTTCTTCCGCCGCGGTCTGGACGTCGGCAAGAATCACGCCGGCCTCAACCGTGATGGCGTAGTTCAGCGCATCGATGTCGCGCACTTTATTCATCCTCGTCAGCGACAGCAGGATTTCCCCGCCATGCTCATACGGGGTTGCGCCACCGCATAGACCGGTGTTGCCCCCTTGGGGCACTATGGGGGTCCGGGTCTCGTTGCAGATCCTCACGATTTCGGACACTTCTTCGGTCGACGCCGGCCGAACGACCATGGGGGTCGCTCCGGTGTAGTAGCCGCGCTCGTCGTTCAAGTAGGGCGACTTGTCGTAGTCGTCCGTGATGACCCCGGTATCGCCCACGATCGCGTGCAGGCGGTCGAGAACAGCCTGGTCGATTTCCCTGAAAGCAATCACGTTCATCCGAGGATCATCCTGATTTTCGGCGTTAGGCTTAAATCATGTGTGATCTCCGGGCAATGGGGTCAAACGCTAGTTTTTGGGGGCGGCAGCCCTCTGTAAACGGTCGTTTACGGCGCGGCCGAGATCCCGGTCGGGAATCGGCATGACGGCGATGCGGCTGGCTGTGGCGTCCAGCTCCCGCAACATCCTAAACAGGTTGGCCGCGGCTTCCTGCAAATTTGCGGTCGGGCTAAGGTTCCGTTCCATCCCGACGTCTGAAAGATGATGCACACCGAACGACAGAAGCGCTTCGTCGACGTCCACCGATGTAGCGTTTAGCCTGATCGCGGCATCGGGCGCATAGTGGCTTTGCAGCATGCCGGGAGAGGCCGGTTTATTCGGCGATCCGTCCGATACGGCGACGGATCCAGCAATAGATTCGATCTGCTCCGAGGTTACGCCGCCGGGTCTCAAAACGACCGGTGTGTTTGACGTGCAGTCGACCACAGTGGATTCCAGACCGACCAGGCAGGGACCGTCGTCGATAATACGATCGACCGCGTCTCCCAGGGACTCCTGGACATGCGCCGCTTCGGTGGGACTTATTTTTCCCGACGCATTGGCGCTTGGTGCCGCAATCGGCACGCCTGCGGCACCCAGAAGTTCCTGCGCCGTGGCATTAGCCGGGACGCGTATGGCAATCGTCTTAAGCCCGGCCGCCGCCAGGTGCGACACGGGACAGTCGGATTTCCTGCGAAGAACGAGCGACATCGGTCCCGGCCAAAACGTTTCTGCGATTTTTTGCCCGAGATCCGTGAAATCTGCCAGTGTCGTTGCGGTGTTCAAATCCGGCATATGGACGATAAGCGGGTTGAAATCCGGGCGGTTCTTGGCGGCAAAGATCCTGGCAACCGCGGTGTCCGATGTAGCGTCCGCGCCCAAGCCGTAGACGGTTTCGGTTGGAAACGCGACCAGCCCGCCGTTTTTCAGGCGTTTACCGGCCTCTGCGATGTTGTCTGGCGTTGCGGGGACGATCATTTTGCGCCGCGAGCAATGAAACCCGGATTGCGCCAGCCGGTTTTACCGTAGGGCAGTTCGGATCCGTCGAACAATCGCACGTTGCCGCCCGCGCCGAGAAGAACCGCGTGACCGGCGGCCGTGTCCCATTCCGATGTCGGCCCATAACGCGGGTATATATCCGCTTCGCCCTTGGCTACTAGGCAGAATTTGAGCGAACTGCCCGCGATCTTGTGCCCTTGTATCTTTAGGCCCTGGATGAGTGCTTCAATTTTTTTTTCGTCGCCGTGCGATTTGCTCGACACCACGATCGCGCCTTCGTCAGGAATATCCCGCACTGAAATCGGCCTCCAGACGCCGTCTTTTTCGCGTAGCTCGGCCGTACCGGAGCCGCAGGCTCGGAAGGCTCTATCGATGGCGGGCGCCGTCACTACCCCCATAACGGGCACGCCTTCGTCGATCAGGGCAATGTTGACCGTGAATTCGCCGCTGCGGCGCAGGAATTCTTTGGTCCCATCGATAGGATCCACCAGCCAGAATGTGCGGCCAATGACCTTTTCTTCAAAACCCTGCGATACCGCCTCTTCGCCGATTGCCGGAACACCGGGCAGCAGGTTGCGGAGGGCTGGCAGTATGAGCGCTTCGGCGCACTCGTCGGCTTCCGTCACCGGCGAAGCATCGTTCTTGTGCCGGACTTCGAAATCCGTCGCATACACGTCCAGAACCACGTCGCTCGCACGATCCGCTATTTCGGTCGCGGCTTCCATCAGGCGATGAAGGTTAGTGTGGGAAAAAACCACAGGAGTCCCTGCATTTGCGCGTCACACCATAGTTAACTCGAGGTAAAGCCAGAATAAAGGTGAAATCGCTAACGATCGGTTAAAATGCCGCCATGTGTGGAAGATACAGCCTTAGCGTAACGCCGGAGATGCTGCGAACGCTGGTTAATGTTGATGCGTTTCTTAATCTGCAGCCTCGCTTCAATATTGCACCGACCCAGATGGCGCCGGTCGTCCGGTCGTTCAATGGCGGGCGGCGAATGGATATGTTGCGCTGGGGACTGATCCCTTCATGGTCTAAGGATAAGACCGCTGCTTCCAAACTAATCAACGCGCGCGGCGAGACCGCGGCGCAGAAACCGTCATTCCGCGATGCTTATAAACACAGGCGTTGCCTGGTGCCGGTTGATGGGTTCTACGAATGGCGCAATGAAGGCGAGGGCAAGCAGCCGTTCCGCATAGGTTTCAAAGAGGGGAAACCGTTCGTATTTGCGGGGCTGTGGGAAAGCTGGACGGTTCCCGCCGGTCAGGAAGATGCCGGCGAGGTGATCGAGACCTATACGATCGTCACCACCGACGCGAACGAGAGGATCGCGCCAATACATCATCGGATGCCGGTCATCGTCGATCCGGCGGATTACGAAATCTGGCTGACCGGCGACCCAAGCGAGGCAGCGAACGTGATCCGCGCATTTCCACCGTGTGATATGGCGTTCTACCGTGTGTCCACCCGGGTCAATAACGTTCGAAACGACGACGAAAGCTGCGTCGAACCGCTGAAAAAGACTTCCTAGCCGAAGCCTCAAAGTTCTGCGGGGTTATCGATCAGAGTCTGTTGCAGCGTGGCGTCATCGATGCCCCAGCTCATTGCCTAGTCCAGTAAGTGGGAAGGTTGTCGCCAACGACCCGACAATCTGCGAGCTTTGGTGTCACGCTACCGGCGTCAATCCGGTGTGGCCCCGGAAGCTGATCCGCGAAACGCAGACCGGTCAGCAAATCTTCTACATCGATCCCCACCTGGCGCCGTAGCAGATTGCCGACGCGTCGCGGGCACTGTAACCCCGGAAAAAACTTCCCGAAATACGGGCGTGTCGGGTGGTTACACATCGTTCGCTCTTTTTCACATCGGGTCCGAAAAGTTCTATGACGCGCACTCTAGGCATCTTGCGATAGCCGGGTTCAGCTCCAGCCGTTTCGGTGCGATTTCGTCGCCGCACTCCACGCAATATCCGAACTCGTCTTCGTCCATCCGCCCCAGAGCTGCATCAATCTGCGCGATCTCGATCCGGCGGCGCTCGTTCGTCGCCTGCGCCATGGCCTGTCCCTGCAGCGCATCCATCCGCGATAAGCGGCCCTGAACTTGCTGATCTAGTTCCACTGGTGCGGCGGATTCAGCGGCGCCGTCGATCAGATCCTGCAGCTCTAGGCGACGCGACATCAGCAGCGTGCGGAATCTATCGGCGTCGATATCCATACCGGAAGGGTAGGGCGCGGCATGCAGGATTGTCCAGCGGCCGGATTTTCACTCGGCGGCCTCGCTGGGGATGTCCGGCAGGCGCACGGTATTCCAGGCATGGGTCTTAATGGCGTGATTATCGGCCTCGTCGCGGACGATATTCGCCGGGTCTTTGCCGGCCGCGACCGCCTCAACGGCTTTTTTTAGTGCTCGCCGAAGCAATACGATACCACGGTCCGACGTGCCGAGGTTTTCCAGTGCATGGACGGCGATCGGCCGCTGACTTTCTTGGGCCTCCATATCGTCCGGATAGCGCTGTTTTTCCTCATAGGGCCGGTTCCGCAGGTTGCCGAGGCGAATTTCCGTCACCGTATCGATGCCAGGTTTCCAGCCCTCCAGCGGTTCGCCGTTTTTGTCCTTCGGCCAGGCGACGATGGAGATACCGTAAAGATGCTCGTTATCTACTGGGACCGCCCAGGATACCTCGGTCGCCCGGAATTCTTCCTTCGCATCCACCCCCTGCTCGTGGATGCTAGGGATCAGCGCGATATTCGGCAGCACAACCTCCGCGTGGCGTTCGAGGAAGTTACCGTTGGGCAGGTCGCGCAGCATGTTGTACCGGACGCCGAGGTCCGTCTCCTCGAAGGTTAGCTCGGGCCAGCCGCTGGTCGTCACGACGCTGCCGAACTGGTCGCCGGAATTGGCGGCATGCAGGATCAGCAGATGATAGGCGTCGACGACGTTCTCATAGTGCTGAAGCCAGTTGCAGTCGCGCACGAACCCAATGGCGTGGTCTTCCCACAGGCGCATGCCGCGTAGGACGACATCGCCGCGATAGCGGGTATCGTAGATGTCGTACATGGGGAACAGCGGCATTTCCGCGGGAGGCCCCATGTAGACGAAGATTAGGCCGCCGAATTCGTGAGTCGGGTAGCCCGGTTGGCAGACATCCATCTTTTCGCGGAATTTCGGGGTTTCGCACGGCATGTCAACGCATTTTCCGTCCGCCGCGAACTTCCAGCTGTGATAGCAGCAGCGTAGGCCGTCTTCTTCAACTCGGCCGTATTCCAGCGACGTGCCGCGATGCGGACAATGCAGTTCTAGGCACCCAACATTGCCGGCCCTGTCGCGGAACACCACGAGGTCTTCTCACATGATGCGCACCCGTTTCGGCAGATCGCCGACCTCGTCGGACGTGCAGACTGGCTGCCAGTAACGGCGCAGTAATTCGCCCATCGACGTCCCACGATCCACGTGCGTCAGCGTCGGGTCTTCTGCGGGTATTTCGTGGTGATAGCGCGATTTCATAGAATGGTTCCTCCGGGGTCGCTCACCGCATCCCATGGTTTGTTATCAGTTTGACGCAAATATGGAGTGAGAGCCAGCCCCGGAATGGTGTCGTTCCGACGGGAAAACGATAGAACCGATTGCGACGACCCGGGCATTCCGGATCGGTAGCGGAAATTTCTGTCAGGCGGCCGCGGTCGCACGCCGACGGCGCAGGTAATGCGCCGTGCAATGCTCCGCGCAGTAATGACGGCCCGGCTGGACGGTTTTTCCGCAAATATGAAGGCCGTATTTGCCAGGCTCATCCGTTGGCCAGCGGCACATCCACGGTTCGATGTCACCCGAGGGATGGTGGAAAATAGGTTCCTCGAAGATAACGGGTTCTGGCTCTGGCTCTTTTTTGGGAATTTCGGTTCCGCGCTGCAGATTCAGCCTGTGCGCCTTACCGATTACCGCGTTGCGTGTTACGCCGCCGCCCAGTTTTTCAGCGATCTGCCTTGCCGACAGACCTTCAGCCCATAACCGCGTGAGTGTTTCGACCCGCTCGGGACTCCACTGCATCGCTCTTCCTCCCTATCCCTGTACTCTTGTGCTTACCCGCACTACACTCTCAACATGCAGTGTGTCACAAGCATATAAATACTATATATGGGTGAGGTCGGAGAGCAACCCGAATCTGCCGCGACCCGCAAAATACCTGTGGAAAGACTGGACTGGGGAAAACATCGCGTAACTTGCTGTTATTGCACCGCAATCAAGCCGAATCGCCAAGGGCATGCCTGTGGACAGCCGAGATACCCCCAGACTGGGCTACCGGAATGGGGGTAAAGGCCGCGCTGACGGTCCGGAAATCAGGCTGGGGTATCTCCCTTTAAGCTTATCAGATAAAGATCAAACTGATCACTCCGCCTGCCTGGCGCAACGTTCTTATTCTCAAATCGATGTTGCCAGACGTGTCGCTGCGGGCGATCTTCAAGGTAATCATTGCGTTCCTTACCGCGGATATCATCCTGCTTGGTTGGTAATCTTCTTCCTGGGTATCGCCTTGTTCCTGCCCTCTATATTAAGCTGACGGTGCGCAGAAAGCTTTAGAGGGAATAGGCTGGATGACTTACGACGCTGTAATCGTGGGAGGCGGTTTCGCAGGGCTCACGGCGGCAAATCACATTGCCCTAGCGGGCTTGAAACCGATCATACTAGAGGCCGGAACCCAGGATCTCTACATGTGTAACTCCAGGGTTGCCACAGGTGCGCTTCATGTCGCGTTTCGTAGTCCGGAAGATCCGGCGGATGAACTTTTCGATACCATCATGGCCGAAACCGACGGTACCGCGCGGGATGCTATTGCGCGGGCGCTGACCGACAATGCCCAGGCCACCATCGACTGGATGCGTGACGAGGGCTGCGAATTCATGCAGCACCCGCGGCGGTCTTGGGGAATGCCCATGATGATGCCTGGTCGAAAAATGAGAGCCGGGCTCGACTGGGAGAACAGCGGACCCAACCTGTTTCTGAAATCGCTCACCCAAAAACTTGAAAAACGCGGCGGTAATCTTCGGCGCGGTATCCGCGTTCGCGGGCTGATAACGGACGACGGACGCGTCGCCGGGGTTGAAATCGAAGGGGGCGAGACGATAGAAGCCAGTGCCGTCATTATTGCCGATGGCGGGTTTCAGGCAGATCGGGAGCTGATCGGCCAATACATCACGGGTTCTCCGGAAAGCTTATGCCAACGGAACACCGAAACAGGCCGTGGCGATGGAATACGCATGGCTATCGCAGTCGGCGCCGAGACGGTCGGGCTCGATAAGTTCTATGGACATGTCCTCAGCCGCGATGCTCTGACGAACGAACACCTGTGGCCATATCCGCAACTGGACGTGATCTGCGCGAAGGGCATTGTGGTAACGACGGATGGCCGGCGGTTCGCGGATGAAGGGCAGGGAGGTATCTATGTCACTAACGCCATCGCGGCGCTCGACGACCCCCTGTCGGCGACCGTGGTATTCGACCGAACGGTTTGGGAAGACGCCCGCGAGGCCGACATCGTTCCCCCCAACCCCTCGCTCGTAGATAACGGCGGTACCGTCCTCGATGCCGACAATCTCGATGAACTAGCGAGCGCTGCCGGGATCGATGCTGGTGGATTAAAGAGGACCGTGAATGAATATAACAAGCTGATCCAGGCTGGCAGCGCGCCTGCGCTATCACCGCCCAGGACGACGCAAACCTGTCCGGCACACACCATCGACAAGTCACCTTTTTATGCGATTCCACTATGTGCTGGGATTACCGTGACGTCGGGCGGGATTGCCGTCGACGGTCAGGCCCGGGTGCTTGCTGAAAACGGCAACGTAATCGAAGGCCTGTATGCCGCGGGATCCACTGTCGGTGGGCTTGAGGGCGGCCCGCGAGGAGGATATGTCGGCGGCTTGATTAAGGCGTTCGGAATCGGCCGCCTTGCGGGCCGGTCTGTCGCCGGGAAACTGTCGGGTTAACACTGCGTTGCCTCTCCCGATAGGAACCAGTCGGCGATATCGGTTCCCGTCGCAGAACACACCCATACAATAACGTGGGCTAACGAAGGGCTTTCCGCCGGCATCCATCAGGACTGGCTGCTGGTCATTGTCTTAATTAGGTGTGTAGATATACCCTTGCCCTCAAGGTAGGTCAGCGTGTCCCATGTCTCCTGGCGGCCCGCGCCCAGTTATCCGTGCGGACGGCTCCCCGAAAATAGTTCGAACCGGTTTTCGATAGCGATCCTGGAGGCGTCGCCGATTCCTTCGGTTGCAAGCGTTGCGGTCTTCGCGCCTTTGCTTGCGATCAGCGCATTGGTGGCTAGGGTGATGCCGTAAATGATGAGATCGAAGTCGGCAGGCGTGGGCCCCTTCTGCGTGATTGCGCGTCTGACGCTGTTGAATTTGCCTTCCTCGAGCTCATCCGGTGTCGTCTGCACCGTGCAGGTGTGAAGGCGCCCATCGAATTCGACGGCGAGGCGGGCGTTGGTCATGCTGGCCTAAGCGCTCCTAATCACTAGTCTCGACTTTATCTGCTCGATCTCATGCGGGTATGGGGAGGCGTCCTGTCAGGAAATAATCATCCGGCTTTATCTCCCATTCCGGTAGCGGTTTATCTAGAATACGCGCAGCACGCTCGCGCGACCCCGCGAACACGACCTAACTGAGAGGAAAGACCTCATGATTATCGATTGCCACGGCCACTACACGACCGAACCGGAGCAGCTGACTGATTACCGAAAGTCTCAACTTGCCGGGCTGGATGCCGATCCGTCGTTTTTGCCGACGCGCGCGGACCTCAAGATCACGGACGATGAAATCCGCGAGCGGATCGAACCGGCCCAGATCAAGCTCCAGCAAGAGCGTGGCACCGACATGACGATTTTCTCGCCGCGCGCGGTCGGCATGGGGCACCATCTCGGGACAGAGCAGACCGGCTACTACTGGGCGGAAATATGCAACAACATGGTGCGCCGTGTGTGCGACCTGTATCCTGATCGCTTCGTGCCGGTGTGCCAGTTGCCCCAGTATCCCGGCGTCGAACCCGCGAAAGTGATCCCCGAACTAGAACGCTGCGTCAATGAAATGGGATTTATCGGCGTCAACGTAAACCCCGACCCGTCGGGTGCAATGTGGACTGATCCCCCGATCACCGACAAGTGGTGGTATCCGCTGTGGGAAAAAATGGTCGAGCTGGAAGTGCCTGGCATGCTGCATGTATCGGGCTCGTGCAATCCGAACTTTCACCATACCGGTGCGCACTACATCGCGGGCGATACCACCGTGTTCATGCAGTTGATCCTCGGCGATCTGTTCAAGGATTTTCCAACGCTGAAATTTATCATCCCGCATGGAGGCGGCGCGGTGCCGTTCCACTGGGGTCGCTATCGCGGGCTGGCACAGGATATGGGTAAGCCGACGCTGGACGAACACCTGCTGAACAATGTGTTCTTCGATACCTGTGTCTATCACCAGCCGGGCATCGATTGCATGACCAAGGTGATCCCCACCAAGAACATCCTGTTCGCGTCGGAAATGGTTGGTGCGGTACGGGGTGTCGATCCCGAAACCGGGTTCAACTACGACGACACCAAACGCTATATCGACGGCACGCCTAACCTAACCGATGCCGACCGTGCCGAAATCTTCAGCGGCAACGTGCAGAGAGTATTCTCGCGACTTAAGGTTTGAGTGCCTGCCGTTACGGCAATGTGAGTCCCCTCCACCTCGACGGGGAGGGGATATCTTTAATTGGCGTGCGGCCCGATCCTAAACCGTCATCCGCTCTTTGCCGGTATCGGTTTTGAAGGCTTCCTTGCAGGCTTCGGTGTAATCCTCGTCCGGGTTGAGGACGATCGCGACCGAACGTACTTTCATGTGTTCCGGCTTGCGCCCCGTCGGCATGATGCCTTTTTCCGCTAGTTCGGTGGCCGCTTTGCGCAACTTGTTTCGCGTCATTACGATGCCGTAATCGGTCGGTACGAGGTTCTCGCGCGACCGGTCGACGATCGGCCCCATGGATTCTTGAAGAGAGGCATCCTGCATGCCGAACCCGAACACACCGGAATATGTCTCGCCGCTCTTCTGCGCTTCCCGGTCGATCTGATAGTCGTTGTCCTTGTTTTGGGCCGGTCGATACGTGCCAGGTATCAGCGGCACGTGAATGCCCTTGCCGTCCAGGCAGGCCTGTCGTTCCTCCGGCGAGAGCGGCCGGTCGGGATGGTAGTCGTAACTCCACGTCCAGCAGTTCTCGTCGTTGATCGGTACCCAGAAATGGCCGTGCTGGGGGTGATCGGCCCGCGGCGCGATCATAGTGAAGCACGGCATAACCCACTGCGTGATCCGCCAGTAATTGCGGTCACCCTCCACCTTGCGCCGAGCCGCGACGTAGAGCCCGCCATCGGAGTCCCGAACCTCAAAAACGGGCTTCATATCGCCCATGTTAAATTTGTTTGCTTTGGCGCCTTTGAAAAGTGGGTCGCGTTCCAGCTCTTTAGAATGCAGCCACGACACGTGGCTTGAGTCGATGCCGCCTTCCAGCGCCTGCAGCCAGTTGCACTCCTGTATACGCTTGGTCGAGACGGTCTGTTCCGGTTTGACGGTCGCAAATTCCCATTCTGGTTCCGGCGGTCGATTTTCCGGGTCACCCATATGGGTCCACAGAATGTCACCGACCTTGATCAGCGGATAGGCTTGCAGTTTGGCCTCCTGGCGGACCACGCTGTCTTCCGGCTCGGATGGGATTTCGACGCAGTTGCCTTCCACGTCGAATTTCCAGCCATGATAGGGGCAGCGCAGACCGCAATCCTCGTTGCGCCCAAACCAGAGTGAGACACGCCGGTGGGCGCAAAATTCCTCGATCAGCCCGAAGCGCCCGTTGGAATCGCGGAAGGCAATCATCTTTTCCCCTAGAAGCTCCACGCGGACCGGTGGGCAGTCGTTTTCTGGCAGTTCCTCGGCCAGCATCGCTGGCAACCAGTACTGACGGAAAAGCTCGCCCATGGGCGTGCCCTTGTCCGTCTGGGTCAAAAGATCGTTTACTTCCTTGCGCAGCATGTCCCGTCTCCCGGTTGATCGTTCCTGCCGCAAAACACGCGGCCAACTGCTGACCGATTTATTTCGTGTCTGCGGTCCGGGGGCAGGAGGGTGTGTACGATGACATACCCTCCTCGTCACCGTGATTAAATTAATTAGAATTCTAAGCACTTGCCGTCAATGGACGGATCGCTGTAGCCTCGATAGGCTTGCGGTCGCCTCATCAAGGAAAAAAGACCGATCGACATGCCTTTTGCCGACATAGACGGAATTCGCACCCGATATGAAGTGGTGGGCGACGGCCCGCCGATCCTGATGTACGCTCCCGGTGGTTTTAATGCGCGGCTGGACCACTGGCGCGGCCTTGGCGTGTACAAACGAATCCGCCTGCTCGACACGCTTCCAAAATCCTATACATGCGTCGTCTTCGACCGGCGCGAATGTGGCGAGTCCGGCGGCAAGGTTGAAACGGTGACCTGGGCGTCTTTCGTCCGCCAGGGCGCTGGCCTTATGGACGCACTTGGGATCGATAGAGCCCATATCATGGGGGGCTGTATGGGCTGCAGCCCGGTGGCGGCGTTCGGCGTTGCGCATCCCGAACGGACACTTTCGATGACCCATTACTGGCCGGTGGGTGGCGCAAAGTACCGGATCAGCAGCCATCAACGATTTCGGGAACATCTTGAATTCGTCGAACGGAACGGCCTCGAGGCGGTGGTCGACCTTGTTCACAGCCATGACAAGAACTTTTCGCAGGATCCGCGTGGCGGCCCCTGGGGACAGCCTATCCGTAACGACGATACCTTTGCCACAAATTACGCCGCGCTGGACAGGGGCGGCTATATTGGGACCGTCACCGATATGTATCTCGGCCTGTTCGACCGCGATACCGCGCCGGGAGCGGAGCCGGATGACCTGCTGGAACTCGACATCCCGACCCTGATCGTGCCGGGGGACGACGCCGCGCATGCGACGTCTGCAGCTCGGTATCTGCACGAATGCATCGGCGGCTCAGAATACTGGGACATTCGGCCGGACGATCAGACCGATGAAAACGCCCCAGACCGCATTCTGGCGTTTCTAAACGGGACAAACGGCTGAGTACCTGTCACCCCACGAGGTCACGGGTAGGCGCCGCAAACAAATGCTCGATCCCCACTGCCTCCGGGATGATCTTCTGCGTCACCGCGTGCCCGATCAGCCGTTCCAGCGTGTCGCGGTTAGGGTCGATGCCATAGGGCAGGGGATCGTCCATCATCTCGAGCGCTGCTAGATGCACCTTGTCGACCCTGCCCAAGTCGGTCACGCGTCCCGCCTTCAGTTCGTCGACATATAGGTTCTTCGATTCCGCGAATGCGTTAAACACCTGAATTGCGACATCCGGGTTCTCCGCCAGCAGGTCGTCGCGTACCACGACCGTATGATTGATCGGATACAGCCCCCGGCCTTTCAAGGCGGCTACGGCGGCGGTGAAAGGGTCGTCGAACATGGTCATCACATCCGGATGGTCCACCTTGGCGCCCACGGCGGCGACAAGATCGCCTGATATCAGAGCGCCTTCGAGGTCGCCGTCATCAAGCGGCTGAACGTTTTCGGGCGCGCGGTAGGCCTCAACATGTTCGTCGCCCGACGGGCACCACGTGATCGATGACAGGTCGACGTCAAACTCTTCCTCGATAATCGATCGCGCCCATACGCCGGTTGTCACCGTATAGCCGCGGTTCACGCCAACCCGTTTGCCGGGCAGGTCAGCGGGCGAATTAAGGCCGGCCGGTACGTGATTAATGATCGCGTCGTGATGAAAGTCGCGCACCAGGAAGATAGGTAGGGCGGTGAATTTCACTCCGTGGGCCTTGGCGCAGATATAGGTCGTCAGCGCCATTTCGCAGACGTCATAGGTCATTTCCCGCACCATGCGGCGGAATGCGTGCACCAGAACCGGGACTTCTTCGAAATCCATCTCGAAATCGGGCAGCGAGATTTCTCCTTCTTTCAGGGCACGGTTGTTACCCTGGGTGCGTGATACGGCGTGGAGTCTGGATTTGCTCATAGGATGCCTTTCTTCCTTATTTTCAGCAGCAATCGAGATCGCCGTTATCTTCAAGGGCCGGTAGTAGCCAGGTCAGCGGGAGATCGTCTGAGCTTACCTTGGCGATGGGCGAAAAGATCTTCAGGCGGTAGCGGGTTTCCTCTTTCCAGAAGACGACGTTGGTCTCCTTCGGCGGAAATCCCGGTTTAAGGCCGGGGTCTTCAGACACCAGGGTGATCTCCGAATCCGGGAGGCCAAAGCGTTGCCGGATCAGGCGCTCGACCCGGTTGATGTCTTCCAGAATATTATTTTCAGGGCCTAATCGCCTGAACATGGTCACGGTTCCGCTTGAAATCAGTGCGCGAAATTTGCCCAGACTCTGCCGCTTTGGTAAATCTGGGTCAACGTTTCATAGGGAGAACACAGTGTGGCCGAGAAAGTAACTGCCGCCGTTCGTACGGCACCGCAGACGACCGAGTTCCGAGAATACGATATGCCCGATATTCCCGACGAGGCCGCCCTGCTGAAGGTCGAGGTGGCCGGTATTTGCGGCACTGACGTCAAATTCTATTCCAAGCCTCCCTTCGAAGGCCCGGTCATCATGGGGCATGAGAATATCGGCTACATCGCCAAGGCGGGTAAGGTGTTTCAGGAACGTAAGGGCCTTAAAGAAGGCGATCTGGTTTTCGTCGAACACTATGTTGGCTGCATGAACTGCGAACACTGCCACCGGGGCGATTACCGGTTGTGCATGTTCACAGACTGGCGAAAATTCCCGGAAGGACTGCGTTTCGGCTACACGCTGGCAGAACGCGAACCGCATCTGTTCGGCGGTTTCGCCCAATACATGTACCTGCCGTGGAACTCGGTCATTCACAAAGTGCCCGACGGCCTGTCGCCTGAGTTCGCTGGTGTCGTTACGCCGATGGCGAATGGCATCCAATGGGCGCTGTTCGACTGCGAGGTCGGTTATGACGATCGCGTGCTGATCCAGGGGCCCGGGCAGCAGGGGCTGTGCAATACCATCGCCTGCAAACAGGCCGGCGCATCTCTTATCATCGTCACCGGGACCTCCAAAGACAAAAAGCGTATGGAAGTCGCAAAGAAATTCGGCGCTGACTACGTCATCAACGTAGAGGAAGAGGACCCGCTGGAACGAATCATGGAGATCACCGGCGGCGAAGGGCTGGACGTGTCGCTCGACTGCACGGCCGGGGCGGGCACGATCCCGACCCTGCTGGGGGTCGAAGCATTGAAGCGCAAAGGCGGTACCCTGCAGTTCCAGGGCGAGGACGTGCCCGAATTCCCCAATTACCCGATGGGCAAAATCGCGAACAAATACATCACCGTGAAGGCGGCTCGCGGACACAACTACGAGAGCTGCGAACTAGGGCTGAAACAGCTGGCTTCCGATCGGTTCGATATCGGCCTGATGACTACGCACCGGTTCAGCCTCGAGAACGTGCACGATGCGATCAACGCAGTCGGCGGCAGTGGCGACGTGATACATGCATCGCTTCTGCCCTGGGAATAGCTTTTGACCGCGCCTGGCGATAGCACCGATACGCGGATACCGGTTACCGTTCTGACGGGCTATCTCGGCGCCGGCAAGACGACGCTGCTTAATCGTTTGCTCTCCGAGCTGGTGGGAAAATCCTACGCGGTAATTGTCAACGAATTCGGCGATATCGGGATCGATGGCGACCTGATTGACCCGGGCGAGGAGGAACTGATCGAACTCAGTAGCGGCTGCATCTGCTGCGTTGTGCGCGGCGATCTGATCCGCACGCTGCGCAACCTGCTGCGCGAAAGACCGAATCTGGACGGTATAATCATCGAGACGACGGGCCTCGCGAATCCCAGCCCGGTAATTCAGACAATGGTGATCGACCAGGTGATCGGCGTGCAGTGCCGCCTGGACTCGGTGCTGTGTGTGGTTGATGCGGTGAATATCGCCGAGCAGCTGAGACACGGGAAGGATGCTGCCGACCAGATTGCGTTCAGCGACCATCTGGTGCTGAACAAGGTGGACGACGCCCGGGTGCCCCTTGCGGAAATCGAAGTGCTGCTGCGCGGCAACAATCCGTTCGCGCCGGTCACGCGCGTAAACCGGGCCGATGTGGCAGCGACGGATATTCTTGACCGGCGAGGCTTCGAACTCGAACGCGTGGAGTATCGTCTCGAACCCATCGAGGACGACCATGATCACGATCACAACCACATCGATGCGACCGGTATAGCCAACGTATCGCTGTCAAGCTTCGAGGCGATGGACGGCGACCGGCTGGAGGAATGGCTGAAGGATCTGCTCGGCCGCTTCGGCACCGATATCTTGCGTACCAAGGGCATCGTTTCAGTCGCCGGCGAGGACCGGAAATTGGTGCTGCAGGCGGTAAACATGATGCTGGAGGGAGATTTCGTCGGTGACTGGGGCGACGATACGCGTGTGTCCCGTCTCGTCTTTATCGGCCGTAATCTGAACCGCGACATGCTGGAAACCGGCTTTCTGTTGTGCCGCAAAACCGCGCCGGAGCTTGCCTGAAAAAGGAGAGACATATGACGAGAATTCCCGCGCTCGACCGGGATGGAATGGATGATAAGCAGGCGGCGATCCACGATCGTATCCTTGCTGACGGGGGACGGATCGGGTTTGGCCCGGCAATCGGTTACGCTTATTCCGGCCCAGTATGGGATTTGCACAACAAATCCAGCGCGCATCTGCTTGATTGCTCGCTGACCAACGTTCAGGTCCGCATCATTTCGCTAATGACTGTGCGTCACTGGAAAGCGGCCTATCCTTGGAGCGCTCAGGCAAAGACGGCGGTGAATGCAGGTCTTGGCCTCGATATCGTGGAGGCCATCAACGACGGGCGGCAGCCGGATTTCGACAACGTGGAGGACGCCGCCGTTCACGCCGCCACGCGAGAATTACTGGGTACCGGAAACCTGTCGGATGAAGGGTTTCGCGCGGCGGAGCAAACGCTGGGCTATCAGCGGATCGTCGAACTTGTGAGCGCCATAGGTCATTTCTGCACGACCGGGCTTATGGCAAATGTCGTAGGGGTCACGCCAGACCCGGCAGCCCCGTCCAAACTTAGGGACTAATCCCGCTTAAGAACTTGTTGGTGTGCGCGCGGGCGGATAGAAATCTGTGAATTAACAGTTAGACCAGGATGGGGAGAGTGCATGTCGGATCTTGATGCCGCCATCGAGCAGCTTGTGACCGCCAACCGTATCGTTGCCCATGAAAACGTGTGTGACTCCTATGGGCATGTCAGTATCAGGCACCCTGACAACGCAAACAGGTACCTGCTGGCCTATTCGAAGTCGCCGTCCATCGTGGAGGCCGAGGACATCGTCACATTCGAACTGGATGGCACGCCCGTCGATCTCGGCGACCGGACGCCCTATTCGGAACGCGCAATCCACGGTGCGATCTACGAACAGCGCCCCGACGTTAATTCGGTGGTGCACAACCACTCTTACCAAGTGGTGCCATTCACGGTGTCGTCCATCCAGCTGCAGCCGATCATCCACGTCGCCGCCCGTATCGGCGATCCGCCGCCGACCTGGGATATAAAAGACAAGTTCGGTGACGAGACCATTATGCTGGTGACGACGATGGAGCAGGGACGCGACATGTGCAAAACGCTGGGCGACGGCAAGATCGTCCTGATGCGCGGCCACGGCGCGACGATCGCAGGCTACAGCTTGGAAGACGCGGTGATGACATCTATCATGCTGCAGGTGAATGCACAGATTCAGCTGGATGCTATCGGTCTTGGCGGCACCGTCGAATATCTCAGCCGGGGCGAAATCGACGCCAGGCGCGGCGCTGAGAACGAGCAATCTGGTTTCACCCGTGCGTGGGAGCATTTCTCCCGACGGGCCGGACGCTGATGAACAATCTGAAACTCAGCATCGCGACCACCGATTACGATCATTTCCGCGATTTCCGCAACGGCGCGGTGCGGGCGGAAGGCATAGATCATAACTGGTCGATGCTGGGTCATCATGAGGTCTTCGCGCGCTTTACCGCCAACCGGGAATGGGACGTAGCTGAGCTTTGCCAAGTTCATGGCCCAGATCACTCGCGATGAGTGCGACATCGTCGGCTTGCCGGTGATCTGTTCGCGCCTGTTCCGGTTCTCGTCTTTCTATGTGAACAAAAACGCCGGCATCAAGACTGTGGAGGATCTGAAGGGTAAGCGCATCGGCTCGCCCGAATGGGCGCATTCGGCCGCCGTGTACATGCGGGGCTGGATGCACAACGAATTCGGCGTGAAACTGCCGGACGTGCACTGGTATCAGGCAGGCGCGAATTCTGCGGGACGCGTGGAAAAGGTGGAAATCAATCTGCCCGACGGGGTCAAGCTGACCCGTGTTGCCGATAAATCGCTGTCCGAACTGCTGGCAGTAGGGGAAATCGACTGCGCCATCATCGCGCGCCCGCCGACGTGTTTTCTCGAATGTCATCCGGATGTAGAACGGCTCTACCCCGATCACGTGCCGATGGAGCAAGAGTATTACGCCCGTACCGGTGTCTGGCCGATCATGCACATCATCGCCATGCAGCGGCATATCCTTGACGAAAACCCCTGGGTTGCGCGCAATCTGCTAAACGCCTTCAACGAGTCCAAGCGCCGGAGCGTCGCACGCATGTTCGATCCTGCAGTGTCTCGCTACCCGCTGCCCTTCGTGCCGGCCTACGCGCGCCGCATGCAGGAAATGTTCGGCGCCGATCCGTTCCCGTTCGGTATTGAGGAAAACCGCCTGACCTGGGAACAAATGCTGCTTTACACCTATCAACAGGGGATCGCGCACAAGCACGTCACGCCGGGAGATATCTTTCCACAAGGTATTATGACTGACGTGGTCGTTTAACGAACACGGGAACAGCCGATGAACCAGACCAACGATCACAAACAGCAGATCGTCCGGTGCATCCGGATGCTCGAGCACAACGGCATCCTGGATTACAACGGCCATGCCAGTATCAGGCTTGATGGCGACCGGATGCTGATCAACATCGGATCCTGCCAACGTAGCCAACTGACCGTCGAAGATATCTGCACTATCGATTTTGACGGTAACGTGATTGAAGGCAACGGTAAGCCGCCCCTGGAATTCCACCTCCATGCCGGGGTCTACAAGGCGCGGAGCGACGTAGAGGCCGTGATCCATGCCCATCCCAACTGGTCAACCATCTTGTCGACCGCCGGTGTCAGCTATATTCCGGTCTATGCGCAGGGATCTCTGGTCTACCCGCTGCCGGTGCTGGATTCGCCGGACTCCATTAACAATCCCGAAATGGCGAACCGTCTGACCGATACGCTCGGCGACCGACCGGCGGCGCTGATGAAGGCGCATGGCGCGGTGACCTGCGGCGAGAGCCTGGTCGATGCCTTCGTGCTGATGAACTATCTAGAGGACAACGCTGAACGCCAGTACATGGCGGCCCAGATCGGCACGCCGTATTCATTCAGCGACGAAGAACTAATGCTCTGCCGCGAAAAGCTGTGGGATCCTAATCTGTTCAAGCGCACCTGGGATCACTTTAGCGCGAAACTGGACGAGGCGGCTTCGTGAGCGTCCCGGACCGTTTTTACATGGCCGCCGTCATGGGCTGGCCAGTGATGCATTCCCGTTCTCCGATGCTGCATAACTACTGGATGGAGCAACAGGGCCTTGCAGGCACCTATGTGCCCCTGGCGATAGAACCTGGGGGGGTCGGCCCGGCGCTGCGCGCGATGCACCCGCTGGGAATAGCGGGCTGCAACCTGACGATCCCGCATAAGCAGGACGCTATGTCAGTGGTGGATGAGGTTGACGATGTTGCGAGAAAGATCGGGGCGATCAGCTGCGTCGTTGTTCGTGAAGACGGATCGCTGTTCGGCACTAATAACGACTGGTTGGGTTTTCTGGGCAATCTCCGGCAGTTTTACCCCCACTGGGACGCGGGTGCCGGACCGGTGACGGTCATTGGTGCGGGTGGGGGGAGTCGCGCCGTTTGCTATGCCCTTCAGCATGAAGGCGTTACGGACATCCGTCTGGTCAACCGCACTCAGGAGCGCGCCGAGCGCCTGGCGGCGGATCTCGGTGGCCCCATCACGGTACATCCGTGGGAAGACCGGCACAATCTTCTGGACGGCGTGACTATGGCGGTGAACGTAACCAGCCAAGGAATGGAAGGCGAAGCCGCGCTGGACATCCGGCTCGACAAGCTGCCTGAACATGCGCTTGCCGCTGATATTATTTACATCCCGCTTGAGACGCCTTTTCTGAGTGCCGCCCGCGAACGCGGCAATCCCACGCTCAATGGCGTCGGTATGTTGCTGCATCAGGGACCACCGGCCTGGAAACGCTGGTTCGGGATAGAACCGGATGTCTCCGCCGACCTGCGCGAGAAGATGGAAGCCAGCATTCGCGGCGATTGATGTCTGCAGGGACGGTAAGCCCGGCGTTTCTGTAATTATCCGTTTGAATTCGTCCTGCATCGGTTTGCGCGGCGCGGTAGCAAAAAAACAGCCGGAACTTCCTTCGAGTTCTTCCTCATGATCGCGATCCTCACGGAATTTCTCGATCTGCTTTTTCTGGCACCGAAGCCGCAGCGACCGAATTTCCTGGGCCTGCTGTTTGTGGAAATCTCGACACTTCTCACGATCAATGCACTAACCGTCCTGCGCCTCGCCGCGTTCTCAATTTGGGTTCTGAAAGAATATCCCAGAACCCGAAGATAAACGCCGCGCCTCTTAAGATTGTCCGCCGCTACAGTTGATATTGTCGCCGGTGATGAAGCTGGCATCGTCGGAGGCGAGAAATGCCACCGCTGCGGCCTGTTCCTCAGGTGTGCCGCGCCGTCGGATTGCCTGCTGATTTGTGATGTCCTCTATCATCTCGCGGCGGAATTCGTCAGCATTTTCCGGATCTTCCGCGATCACGCCGGGGCGGACATAGTTGCGTTGGGTGACGCGATCCGGAATTTCCGTTCCGCCTGGCGAGACAGTATTCACCCTGATGCCGTGTTTTCCGTATTCCATCGCCAGAACCTTGCCCAGTGCCAGGATGCCGCCCTTGCTGGACGCATAGGGAAGACGATAAAGCCCGCGCACGGACTGCGAGCCAAGATTGACGATGGATCCGGATTTCTGTTCCATCATGATCGGTAGGACTGCCCGGCAGCCCCACAGGGTTGGCATCAGCGACCGTTCAAGTTCCATTTCCACTTCCTTTTCGGTGTAGAGGTGGAAAGGCTTCATCCAAATGGTGCCGCCCACATTGTTGACCAGTACGTCTATGCGGCCGAAAGCTGCGCTGGCTTCCGCCATCAGCGTTTCGGACCCCTCGTAGGTGCTGAGATCAACGATCGATTTCACCGCTTCGACACCGTGTTCCAGCAGTTCGTCTGTTGTACGCGTTGCCGTTTCGTCTATCCGGTCCGCGACGACGATTTTACCGCCTTCTTGGCCAAGCCGCCGCGCAGTCGCGCGGCCTATCCCCTGGCCCGCGCCTGTGATCACGCACACCTTGTCCTGCATTCTGCGAGCGCCCGCGGCGCGGGGGTCGAGTTTGTCGGTCACCGCTTTCTCCTTTTATTCAAATAGAGGTGTGGGAAACGCCCTCTTTCACCTTCGTCGGTTCGCCCGGTGCTTCGTCGAATGGGATCTCGCGATCGAGCTCGAAAGAGGCAGACCGCACGGCCTGCGCTTCCGGGTCAAGTCCCGGTAATGGCGTTCCCCGGCCCAGTTCTTCCGCCGCCTTGAGAAGCTGCCGCCGCGCCAGCGCGATGCCGCGGTCGGTCAGCACTAGGTTCTCGCGGGACCGGTCTGCGACGCGGCCCATGCTTTCCTGGATCGACGCATCCTGCATTGCGATGCCTTTAACTCCACTGGATGATGTGCCTGCTTTCTGTGCCGCGCGGTCCATCAAGTAATCGTTATCCCGGTTGGCTACCGGGCGAAACGTGCCGGGGTCTTGATTGACGTGCAGGCTGCCACCTTCGCGCATGACCTCCAATTCCACTTCGCTCAGAGGCCGGCTGGGATGATACGAAAACGTCCAGGCAAAGCAGTTTTCGTCGTCGATCGGCACCCATGCATGACCATGCAGCGGGTTGTCGCCGTAAGGCGGAACAATCGTGTACCAGGGCATAATCCACGGCGTGATGCGCCAGTAATACTTGTCATCCCCCGCATTTCGCCGCACCCCCATATTCAGACCGCCGGCCGATTCTTTGACCTCGAAGCGCGGCTTGCGGTCGGACAGGTGGTAGTCAGAGCCCTTGGAACCGTGATGGAGTGGGTCGCTGCGTAACTCGCCGCGGTGTAGCCAGCCGACGTGGCTAGAATCGATGCCGCCTTCCAGCGCCTGCAGGTAGTTGCACTCCTCCAGACGCTTAGTGTGATAGCGCTGGTTTGCCGGCACGGTCGCCCATTCGAAGGCAGGCGGTTCGGGTCGGAGTTCCGGCGGTCCCATGTAAGCCCAGACAATGCCGCCGCGCTCGACGCAAGGATATGATGTCAGCGATACCTCGTGGCGGAACGTGCTATCATCGGGCTCCGACGGGATCTCCTGGCATTTACCCGATACGTCGAACTTCCAGCCGTGATATGGACAACGAAGGCCACCGTCTTCGTTGCGGCCGAACCATAGTGACACGCGCCGATGAGCGCAGAATTCCTCGATTAGGCCGATCTCACCGTTGCTGTCGCGGAACGCGACCAGTTTTTCTGACAGAAGCGTCACCCGCACGGGCGGGCAGCCTTTTTCCGCCAGTTCCTCCGACAGTAGAGCCGGAATCCAGTAGCGACGGAACAGATTGCCCATCGGCGTTCCGGGCCCTGTTTGAGTCAAGAACCGGTTTCTGTCGTCTGTCAGCAAAATCGTTGCTCCTCGAAAGCGTTAGGCCTGATCAGGAATCTTTCGGCACCCGCCAACTCGAATCCGCATGCGCGGGCGACGTGACGTCGATTACCACGCAGTTCGGATCCCAGTACTTGCGTTCCGACCCTGGCCCCGCACCGACGTTCAGAATTTTGCCGTGATACTTACCACCTGCCGCTTCGACTGCCTCGTTTGCACCCGGAACGTCATCGACCAGGAACCCCATGTGATGCATCCCGATGTAATCTGGTTCGCGTTTGTCCGGCGTATTGTCATTGGGCCGCAGATGGAGCAGCGCCAGGGAGACCACGCCATCTGACGGCATGATTGCCACGTTCGATTGACGCACGCGGCGTATGTCGAAAGCGTCTTCGTAAAACTTCGCGCTTTCTTCAAGGTTCTTCATACTCAGTGCCAGATGTCTCCGCTTGGCCATGGACTCGTCCTTCTGGGTATAAACCAGGCATTACTATACAAATATTACTCAGTCGCTGCCGCATTCGGAAGTCTTGGCCGCCACAGAAAAATGGAGCGGACTGTCACCCGCTCCATTTTGGTGTCATCTGAATATCCGATAAAGAACTAGTTCTCCTCCGCGATCAGCTTGTTGAGGATCTTTTCGTACTCGTTCGGACCTGCATCAATGCTGAGTTTCGCCGGATTGGGCTCGTGGTCGAGTGAGTCCTGCGCCACTTGCTGGGCAGCGATTACTGGCATGTCCTGGTCGGCGAAGGCGAATGTCCGCATCTTGTAGATCAGTTCGCGAATTTCTTTGTTGCGTTCGTCGTCGGTCTGCACATTCCAGCGCGCAGCGCAATAATAGTAATGCGTGGTGCGGTCGGTTTCCGGCGTCAGCCAGTGGAGCGCCATGTAGCCAGTGCCGCTTTCCCGGGGCTCGCCAACCTTGCAGGCGCCGAAATTGAGCAGCAGGTTCGACGCAGGGAACCACGTGATCGACGTCCACTGTTCACCACGGGCTTGGAGTTCGGGGTCGTCGGTGAACATTTTGATCATGCCGGGCGTTTCCGCGTCCTCGGAATAGCGGGACACTGTGACGGTGTCATCCTCGACGGTGACGTCCGGATCGGTCTCGGCGGTATCCGGATTACCGAGGATGCCGGCATGGGTGAAGCAGATGTGGCTGAGATCGAGCAGGTTGTCGATCATCAGGCCGTAATGGCATTTCGCGCTTAGATATCCGAAATCCGTGATGTGAAGTTTCGGTGCCTCATCAATGACGCTGTAGTCCGGGATCGTGTCGAGATCGGCTGGCTTGTCGCCCATCCAAATCCAAAGCAGCCGGTGTTTCTCGACGACCCTATAGGCCGGTAGGTGTAGCGCGTCGGAAATCTTCTGGCTGCCGTGCGGGTTGCGCACGCATTTGCCGTCGGCACCGAACTGAAGCCCATGATAAATGCATTGCACTCGGTCGCCAGACTGCAATGTGCCCATTGACAGCGGCACCTGACGGTGGGGGCACATGTCGCGGATCGCGGCAACGCTGCCGTCTTCCTTGCGGTACAATGCGACCGGCTCGTTAAGAAGGGTCCGGTGTACGATTTCACCCTCTTTCAGTTCCTCCGACGGCATGGCAACGTACCAGGTGTTTTTCAGAAACTTCGCCCGCGCCAGCGGCCGCTGCGTAAGTTCGTTTTCGGGATATATCGTGGGTTCGATCCCGATCAGCGCGGGGCCGGAATTTGAATCAGGGGCCATGGTGTTTCCTCCCAAATGGAACACTATCGTTGAAGTTCGGCCTCATATTTTCATTCCGGACCGAAAAAAGCAATTCGTTCGGCATCGGTGTCTAACTCTTCAGCGCATCGGCTTGGGAGATCAAGCAGACGACCAGCGAACTATCCGATAGAAAAATGGAGAACTAAGAAATAAGTACATCACATTCGCGCCAGTCTCTGTGGCCCTGACGCTTGGCATTTCAATCCCGACCGGCCCGGCTGTGGCCGCCGAACACTCCGCAAAGTAGATCAAGGCCTGTAAGGCTGTCATGAAACTGTTTTCGTTTAAATTTGGCATCATCGGCTCGATGGCGACGGGAAAAATGCCTGATGAAGCTAGAAAACGCGGGCGGCAGCTAAAAAACTGGCCGTGGCTGAAAACATGAAGAACGGTGCCATGTGGCCTTGGGCAATCGAACTTGCGCCAAGCCGGCGCCTGGACGAAATATTCCGAGATTGCGCCCTACGGCTAGGCGCTCAGGGCGGCCGCCGCCACGGTGGCGTCGGTCGCCGGTAACAGGCTCGACGCGATAAAAGCGAATATGAAAACCATCGGTCAAAGCTGCAGCGTTTGACACAAGATCGCGCGTGGCACCAAATCGACGGGCCAAATCGCAGGAATCGTCTTGGAACGACTGTGTCACCCGCAAGTGTAGCTTCCCGGTAAATTTTCAGGGAAATGGTGGGCGCGGCTGGGATTGAACCAGCGACCCCTCGCGTGTGAGGCGAGTGCTCTCCCGCTGAGCTACGCGCCCGGAACCCATCCGGAACGGGCGCGCATATAAGTCTGCGCAAGGGGTCTTGTCAACGCGATCCGGGCGCTACAGGTTGCAGTATAAACTTCGCTCGCCCTTGGTTTGCACGGGACCGGATCTGATCCATGAATTTCAGGCGCCTATTGTTCGCACTTCCCGCCTTAACGCTGCTGTCGCAACCGGTCAGCGCCGGGCAGCGTGACGTCGATCTGATGTATAAGATCTACGTCGGAGGCTTTCACGTCGTCGATCTAGATGTCGATATCGGCCTCAACCGCACCGATTATGAATTCACCGCGAAGGTTGAGTCCGTCGGCATGATAGGACGGATGTTTCCCTGGTGGATGAAGGCCTATTCCCGCGGAGAAATTTCCGATGCGACGGTGACGCCCGTCATCGCCGGCCAGCGGAACAACTGGCGCGGCAAAGACCGCTTTATCGACCTAAAGTTCATCGACGGCGTCGCAAATATCCACCGCATATCGCCAAAACCGGAAACCGACGACCGCGACCGGGTACCGATTGACATGCGGACCGGCGTAATGGATCTAACCAGCGCGATCATCCTCCTGATCCGCAATATGGACGCCGGGCAACCCTGTCAGGCGCAAATGCCGGTGTTCGACGGTCGACGGCGTTACGACCTGATCGCCAAGCCCGACGGCGTCGACAGGCTACGGCCAAGCGGCTACACCCCCTATGCGGGCGAAACCGTAAACTGCCGGCTGGCCATCGCCAAGAAGGCCGGTTTCAAAAAAAACGATGATTCTGGCTGGAACGACGGAGATCGCAGCGCACGCGTTTGGATGGCCAAGCCGTTTGGCGACGTGCCACCGGTACCGGTCCGTCTGACCATCAATACGCCGCTCGGATCGGTTATAGCCCACCTTAACGCCGCGGCAGTCGATTCCAATGGGCGTAAGATCAAGCTGCAGAGCCCGGAAACGTCTGAAAAGAAATAATCTTTCAGGAACGGCGCTGGTTTTAATCTCCTTGGCGGCCGCCTGCCGTTTGTGGCAAGGTCCGGCAAACGGGCGGGTTGGCGCAGCGACAGAGCTGGACTCCGTCGGCATTTGAAATTGAACGGGTTTTCGGGGCGATGACCACGGACACGTGTGCTGCGATTATTCTAGCGGCTGGCATGGGAACAAGGATGAAATCGGACCTACCCAAGGTTCTTCATCCCGTGGCAAACCGTCCAATGGTTTCTCATATTATTTCTGCGCTGGAAGCCGTGTCGCCTGACCGGACAGTGGTGGTCGTCGCCCCCGGCATGGACCGGGTCGCGGATGCCGTGGCCCCGGCTGATACGGCCATCCAGGCGGAAGCGCTGGGCACCGGCCATGCTGTGCTGTCCGCCCGCGACGCGATGAAAGGCTTCGAAGGCGACGTGCTGGTCCTGTTCGGGGATACGCCGCTGCTGACGGCGGAAACCATACAGAGTATGTTGTCGGCACGCCGCGCGGCAGACAATCCGGCCGTCGTCGTGCTCGGCTTCCGACCAGACAATCCCGCCGAGTACGGGCGCCTGATCACTGGTGCCGACGGTGCACTCGAAGCGATTGTCGAGGTCAAGGACGCGTCCCAGGAGCAACGGAAAATCGGCCTCTGCAACGCGGGGATCATGGCGATTGACAGCGCGCATCTGCTGCCGCTGCTGGATGGCATCGGTAACGACAACGCCAACGGCGAATACTACCTGACTGACATCGTCAAAATCGCCCGTGCCCGCGATCTCGCCTGTGCGGTGGTGGAAGCCTCGGATCCGGTCGAGGTGATGGGCGTCAACAGCCGGGCGCAGCTTGCCGAAGCTGAGGCCGCCATGCAGGACCGCCTGCGTCAGGCCGCGATGGCGGCCGGCGTGACGATGACCGATCCCGGCACGGTATGGCTGTCGGCGGACACCCGGATCGGCCGCGATGTCTCCATCGGACCGAACGTTTTCTTCGGTCCCGGCGTTTCCATCGCCGACAATGTCGAAATCCGGTCGTTCTGCCATATCGAGCAAGCCGACGTGGCCTCCGGTGCGATCATCGGACCGTTCGCACGGTTGAGGCCCGGCGCGGACCTCGAAGAAGACGTCCATATCGGCAATTTCGTCGAGATCAAAGCGGCGAGGGTTGAACGGGGTGCTAAGGTCAATCATCTCACCTATATCGGCGATGCGCGGATTGGGTCGAAAGCGAATATCGGGGCAGGGACGATCACCTGCAATTACGACGGGTTTTTCAAGTATCACACGGACATCGGCGCGGGCGCGTTCGTCGGATCGAACTCGGCGCTGGTGGCGCCGGTTAAGATCGGCGACGGTGCCATCGTTGGCGCGGGGTCGGTGATCACCGGCGAAGTCGAGGCCGACGCGCTTTCGGTTGCGCGGGGGCGGCAGAAAAATATCGGCGGCTGGGCGAAATCCTTTCGCAATAAACGTCAGGCCGAAAATGATGCGGCGAAGAAGAAATAGCTGGAACAGTTACGGACAGCCTAGGACGGACAAAATATGTGCGGAATTATCGGAACCATCGGCAAGGTGGATGCGCCGCCGATCTTGCTGGACGGGCTGAAGCGGCTGGAATACCGCGGCTATGATTCCGCCGGTATCGCGACGCTGGTCGATGGCGGCATCGAGCGCCGCCGCGCCGAAGGCAAGATCGCTAACCTTGAGTCGCTGATCGACGTAGAGCCGCTGTCGGGGACCATCGGGATCGGTCATACACGCTGGGCCACGCACGGCTCGCCGACTGAGGTCAACGCGCATCCCCATGCCGACGACCGCGTGGTTCTGGTCCACAACGGGATCATCGAAAATTTTCAGGAACTACGCCAGGAACTCAGCGACGCCGGTCACAGCTTCCAGACCGAAACTGATACGGAAGCTGTGGTTCACCTGATCAGCAGCTATCTTGCCGCGGGCAAGTTGCCAGCTGAGGCCGTCGCGGCCGCTCTGAAACGCCTCGAAGGGGCTTTCGCGCTGGCTATCCTGTTTGCCGGGCATGACGACATAATGATCGCCGCCCGACGCGGCAGCCCGCTTGCCATCGGCTATGGTGACGGCGAAATGTATATCGGCTCTGATGCTCTAGCGCTGGCGCCGTTGACCCAGCAGATCAGCTACCTCGATGAGGGTGATTGGGCCGAGATCACGGCTGAAGGCGCCGTAGTGCACGACGAAACCGACGCCGTGGTGACGCGCGAAATCCAGCAGACATCGTCCTCCGGTGCGATGACCGGCAAGGGCAACTTCCCGCACTTCATGCTCAAGGAAATCTACGAACAGCCCGCGGTGATCGGCGATACCCTGCAAACGATCCTCAATCCGTGGAACGAGATGATCACCCTGCCGGAACTGCCTTTCGACCTTACCAAAATTCCGCGCGTGACCATCGTTGCCTGTGGCACCTCCTACCACGCGGGCATGGTGGCGCGGTACTGGTTCGAAACCGTCGCTGGGGTGCCCTGCGACATTGATATCGCGTCCGAGTTCCGCTACCGCACGGTGGAAATGCGGCAGGGCGGCATGTCGCTGTTCATTTCCCAATCCGGCGAGACTGCCGATACCCTTGCGGCGCTGCGCTACGCGAAGGAACAGGGCCAGCACATCGTTTCGGTGGTAAATGTCGCTGAAAGCTCGATGGCGCGGGAATCGGACGCGATCCTGCAAACTAAGGCGGGCCCGGAGATCGGCGTGGCGTCGACCAAGGCCTTTACAACGCAGCTCACCACGCTGGCTTGTTTCGTGATCGGTATGGCGGCAGCGCGGGGTCGGATAGACCAGGAACAGGAGTCCGCACTCTGCCACGCGCTGACCGAGGTGCCGTCACGGGCGAACGACGTACTGAACCACGACGAGGCCATCAAAACGCTGGCGCACGAGGTGATGGATGCTCGAGACTTGCTCTATCTCGGCCGCGGCACTGGCTTCCCCATTGCGCTCGAGGGCGCGCTGAAGCTGAAGGAAATTTCCTATATCCACGCTGAGGGCTATGCCGCTGGCGAAATGAAGCATGGCCCCATCGCGCTGATTGACGAACACGTGCCGGTCATCGTGATTGCGCCGTCGGATGAACTGTTCGACAAGACGGCATCCAATATGCAGGAGGTCATCGCCCGCGGCGGGCGGGTGATTTTCCTGTCGGACGCGACGGGCATCGAAAAGCTGGGCGACATGGCTGCGGCGACCATCGAACTGCCGGCGGTCGATGCTTATGTGGCGCCGATCCTTTACACGATCCCGATCCAGCTTCTCGCCTATCATGTTGCGGTGCTGAAAGGCACGGATGTTGATCAGCCGCGGAACCTCGCCAAATCGGTGACAGTGGAATAGATTTCACTGGATAAATTCGGATCCAAGGAAGTTTTTTCTGATGGTTGAAGTGACCGTCAGAACTCGGACTCTCACGCTCCCCGAACTACCCAAAAAGCGTTGAGGGACTGAAACTCATTCACGTTCTGCACTTGCGGAGAGTAAAGCTACGCATCGTGAGAACATGAAGACCCCAGATCAAAAATTTGTGTCCGTCTGATTAAATTCGGAAATCACCTTCTTTGCGCACTCCACTTACCGGGTGTTTGCGGACTTCCTGATGCGAGCAGG
>DKQG01000053.1:0-71364 GCA_002471575.1 Alphaproteobacteria bacterium UBA7314
AGACAAAATTCGGATGAAATCACATTATACATGTATTATTATAGAACTACCGATCTCATGAAAATATAATATTGTGAATATATTATGAAATTTTGATATTTTATTTCATATTTTTTTTCTAATCTTAAAAAGTGATATAAATGACCGATAACGAAGGTAAACAAAAGAAATGCGCAACACCAGTACGGATGCGAGGAGGCCCCGAAGCCGTGGATGTTTACGTCGGAGGACGCGTGCGTCAACGTAGAACTATGTTGGGGATGAGCCAGGAGAAACTCGGCGAGGCGCTTGGTTTGACGTTTCAGCAGGTTCAGAAATATGAACGGGGCGCCAACCGGATCGGAGCGAGCAGGCTGCACCAAATTTCAGAAGTGCTCGATGCTCCGATTAATTTTTTTTTCGAGGACATTTCGCCGTCTTTAACGAAAAAACGCGGTAAGACGGCGCTCGCAGAGGCGCAGGCCGAGTACGATCATGATCCCATGGCGAAGCGCGAGACGCTGGAACTTGTGCGGTCTTATTACAAGATCAAGGATCCGAAGATTCGCCGCCGTATTTTCGATCTGATTAAGCAGCTTGGAAAAACTCTTTCCGAAAAGTAGGCGCAGGTTTTGCTTCGGAGGTGTGCGCTGGTCTTGACGTTCCTTTTCGATATTGTCACAACGCCTTCGCGGGCCGTCACCATAGAGGTACGATCGCTACATCAGGGAATTCTGGACACTGCGGTATTCGACAGTGCGTCCGTGTTTTTTCATTCCAACCAGTCGGCGATCAGCTGAATCGCAGGACCCATTCGAGGAGGCAATCCGTGTCACAAAACAGTTATCTTTTCACGAGCGAATCCGTTTCTGAGGGTCATCCGGACAAGGTTTCTGACCGTATCTCTGACGCAGTCGTTGATCTATATTTGACGGAAGATTCGGGATCCCGAGTTGCATGCGAGACGCTGACCACCACTAACCGTATCGTGATAGCCGGCGAGGTTCGCGGTCCGGACTCGATCACCATGGACAAGATCGAGGGGGTTGCGCGCGATGCCGTGAGAGATATCGGCTACGAGCAGGACGGCTTTCACTGGAAAAACGCTGAAGTAGAAGTGCATCTTCATCAACAGTCGGTCGATATCGCTCAGGGCGTGGATGCCGTCGGCAACAAAGATGAGGGTGCCGGCGATCAGGGCATCATGTTTGGGTATGCGTGCACCGAAACCCCTGTTCTTATGCCAGCTCCGATTTTCTATTCGCATGAAATTCTGCGATCGCTGGCCAAGGCCCGCCATGCTGGTGTGAATTCCGGCCTCGGCCCGGATTCGAAAAGCCAAGTAACGCTGCTATATGAGGGTGGCAAGCCAGTAAAGGCGACGTCGGTCGTCGTGTCCACCCAACATGCCGAAGACCTGGACCAGGATCAGGTTCGGGAAATTGTCCGCCCGCATGTGGAAAAGACCCTGCCCGATGGTTGGATGTGTCCCGAAGACGAATTTTACGTCAACCCGACCGGGCGCTTCGTTATCGGCGGCCCGGATGGCGATTGCGGACTGACCGGTCGAAAGATCATCGTCGACACTTACGGTGGCGCTGCCCCGCATGGCGGCGGTGCGTTCTCCGGCAAGGATCCGTCCAAGGTAGACCGGTCGGCTGCTTACGCCGCGCGCTGGGTGGCAAAAAATGTTGTGGCGGCCGGCCTTGCAGAAAAATGCGTGATTCAGCTGGCCTATGCCATCGGTGTCGCCAAGCCACTTTCGGTCTATGTCGATACCTCCGGCACTGCGACGGTGGAAGAGGACAAGCTCGCCACTGCCATCCAGGAGGTTGTCGATCTCTCGCCGAGGGGCATTCGCGAAGGACTTCAGCTCAGCCGCCCGATTTATGCGCGGTCCGCAGCCTATGGTCATTTCGGTCGCGATCCTGAAGCCGATGGCGGTTTCTCGTGGGAGAAAACGGATCTGGTAAATGACCTGAAGGCTGCCGTTTCCTGATCCAGGCAAGACGCTGAGCGCGGACAAAAAGCCCGATCAGCGACGTACCATTTACGGGCGTCGCAGGGACAGGCGTTTGCGCCCTGGCCAGCGGGATCTGGTCGAAAACCTGCTTCCGAAGCTGGAGGTAGACCCCGTGTCGACCGACATTTTCGATCCCCGGACCGGTTTCGGCCCAGACTTAGACGATGTCTGGCTGGAAATCGGCTTCGGCGGGGGCGAACATCTCGCATGGCAGGCAGTGGCTAACCCTAGAACCGGTATTATCGGATGCGAACCATTCATTAACGGAGTGGCGAAGCTTCTGACTCGGGTCAGGGACGACGATTTGTCAAATGTCCGGTTCTACCGAGACGATGCCCGACTTCTTGTGGAGAGGCTCCGCGAAAATTCTCTCGGCAGGGCCTTCATCCTCTTTCCGGACCCCTGGCCGAAAACGCGTCATCACAAGCGCCGGATTATTTCCGACGAAGTTCTGGGCCATCTGGCGCGGGCGCTTCGCGACGATGCGGAGCTCCGGATTGCGACCGATGATGCGGGTTATCTCGAATGGATACTATGGCATCTGTGCCGGCACCCTGCGTTTCGCTGGCAGGCATCTTCGCCCGCAGACTGGCGCAACAGGCCCGACGATTGGCCGGTGACGCGTTACCAAGAAAAGGCTGTCGCCGTGGGAAGAAATTGCGCTTTCCTAACATACGTACGACAGCCGCGCGCACAAACAAGAGATCGATAAAAGCTTGCCTTCGTCGTTTGGCATGACTAACTTAGCCGCGATTTAACCACGCGCCTCTCGAAGGCGGAACAAAAGCTTAAAAAAGTGGGCCGGGCCCGCTTTTTTTATTGCTTGTTTTCTGGGCTAGTGGGTGAGGTGTTTGCGGAAGACCCTGGGAGTTACGACAGGTCCAATGGATGAGGCAGCTTTAGTAAGAAAACTGGTCGAACCGGCGTTGGACGCGTTGGGCTACGAGCTTGTGCGCGTAAAGCTCAGTGGCGGTGACGATCGGCGCCTTCAGATCATGGCGGAACGCGGCGACCGAGCGGAAATGACCGTTGACGATTGCGCCACGATCAGCCGGGGTCTCTCGTCGCTGCTCGACGCCGAAGACCCGATCCCGGATGCCTATACGCTGGAAGTCAGTTCGCCCGGAATCGACCGCCCTCTAGTGCGGCTCGAAGATTACGACCGGTTCTCCGGTTTCAGCGCCCGCGTGGAGAGCAGGACACCGGTGGTCGACAGAAAGAAATTCAGCGGTGTTCTTAAAGGGGCGCTTGGCGAAGACATCCTGATAGATGTCGAGGGAGAAGTTTACCAAGTGCCGTTTGTGGAAATTCACCGCGCGAAATTGATTCTGACCGATGAGCTGATCGCCGCCAGTCAGAACGCACATAAACGTCAAAACGCCTGAAGGTAACGGAAGAACGATTATGGTTAATATGGAGAATATCCCGGTTGCAGGTTACGACCGGCTAGAACTGCTGCAAATCGCTGACGCGGTCGCGCGGGAAAAATCGATCGAGGCCGAGGAAGTGCTGATCGCGATGGAAATGGCGATTCAGAAAGCAGCCAGGTCCAAATACGGGCTTGAACACGATGTCCGGGCAGAAATCGACCGCAAGAGCGGCGACATCAAGCTTGCCCGGTATCTCGAAGTGGTCGACGAAATTGAGAACGAGGTTACCCAGGTAACGCCGAAGGAGGCGCAGAATATGCAGGAAGGCGCTGCGGTTGGCGATTTTATCGTCGATCCGCTGCCCCCGATTGATTTCGGCCGTATCGCCGCGCAGACCGCCAAGCAGGTTATCGTGCAGAAAGTGCGTGAAGCCGAGCGCAAGCGCCAGTACGAGGAATACAAGGATCGCGTCGCCGAAATCGTGAGCGGTATCGTCAAGCGGACCGATTTCGGTAATATCACGGTCGATCTGGGCCGTGCGGAGGGCGTCATCAGGCGCGACGAGTCCATTCCGCGCGAATCGCTGCGGCCTGGAGACCGAGTGCGCGCATACATCTACGACGTCCGCGAAGAACTCCGCGGTCCGCAGATCTTTCTGTCTCGCAGCCACCCCCAGTTCATGGCCAAGCTCTTCGCTCAGGAAGTGCCGGAAATTTATGACGGCATTATCGAAATCAAATCGGTGGCGCGCGATCCCGGCAGCCGGGCAAAAATCGCCGTGCTGTCGAACGATTCCAGCATCGATCCAGTCGGCGCCTGCGTTGGCATGCGCGGCAGCCGTGTTCAGGCGGTCGTCGGCGAACTGCAAGGCGAAAAGATCGATATCATTCAGTGGTCGCCCGATCCGGCGACGTTCATCGTCAACGGGCTTGCGCCGGCAGAGGTGACAAAGGTTGTCCTCGACGAAGAACAGCAGAAGATCGAGGTCGTCGTCCCCGACGAACAACTCAGCCTCGCCATCGGTCGGCGCGGTCAGAACGTGCGACTGGCCTCCCAACTGACCCAATGGGACATCATGATCCTGACGGAAGAAGAAGAATCCGAGCGGCGTCAGGAAGAATTCAATTCGCGGTCCCAGATGTTCATGGACGGTTTGGACGTGGACGACGTTCTCGCCCATCTTCTGGTGACGGAGGGCTTCTCTAGCATCGAAGAAGTCGCCTATGTGCCGATTGAAGACCTTTTGTCTATTGAAGGTTTCGACGAGGAGATTGCCGAAGAGTTACGCAACCGGGCCAATATCTTCCTCTCCGAGGAAGAGGAGCGCCTGACTGAGCAGCGCCGCAATCTCGGTGTCGCTGACGATGTCGCAGCAATTGACGCTCTGACGCCGCGGATGCTGGTCACGCTTGGCGAGGCTGGCATTAAGACGCTTGACGATCTCGGCGATCTTGCGACCGACGAACTTATGGATCCCGGTAATCGCGAGGGCGAGGGCCGCGGCATTCTGGCCGACCACGGTTTGGATGAAGATCAGGCCAACGCCATAATCATGGCTGCGCGCGCCCACTGGTTTGATGACGAAGGAGAGCTTGCTGCGGCCGAGCCCGCGGAAGAGCTCGCCGAAAGCGTCGAGGAGAACTGAGCAGGGATCATGACCAAGGCGGCCAAACATATGTCCGAACGGCGCTGTATCTATACTCGAGAAGTAGCGTCGCGGGACGGCTTGATCCGTTTTGCGGTATCGCCGGAAGGTGAGGTCGTGCCCGACCTAGAGGAGAAGCTGCCGGGCCGAGGATTGTGGTTGACTGCCCGCGGAGATATAGTGAGGAGTGCGGTCGCTGAGAACTGCTTCTCGAGGGCCGCGCGACGAAATATTTCCGTTCCTTCGGATTTGGCTAATCGGCTCGAGTTGTTATTGGACAGGCGCTGTCTGGATCTGATCGCATTGGCGCGCCGGTCGGGTGCTGCGGTGGCCGGGTTTGCAAAGGTGTGTCAGGCACTCGATGCCGGCGATGTCGCCGTTCTGATCGAAGCATCGGACGGCGCGGCTGACGGACGTGAAAAGATCGGCCGAAAGGCGGCCGCAACCGAAACCCTGTCACATTGGACATCGAACCAGCTTGGCGGGCCATTTGGTCGCGATCGGGCGGTCCATGTTGCTATCCTTTCCAAAGGACTGGCCGACCGGCTGGTGCGCGACGGACGGCGGTTGAGAGGTTTGCGAAGTAAAGGCGCCGATGATGGCGCTCGACTGGAGTTGCAGGAAAGCTGACGGAAAATGACTGATCAAAAAGAAACCGACGGCAAGAAAAAAAAGCTGACACTGTCCCGGCCCGGCAAGCTGGAGCTGAACAAAACAGTGGATGCTGGCCAGGTACGCCAGAGCTTCAGCCATGGGCGGACCAAATCTGTCGCCGTGGAAGTTCGGCGCAAGCGAACGTTCAAGCAGGCCGACGACGGTGCGATGACGGAAGTCCGCGACATGCCGGAATTGCAGGAAGAAGCGCCACAAGAACCTGATGCACCCGTTGAACCCGTCGCGAAAGAGGCCGCGCCTCCTGCTCGGACGCTGACCGAACAGGAACGCGCCGCCCGCATGCGCGCTCTCGAAGGCGCTCGTCAGGCCGAGACGGAAATAGCGGAAAACCGAGCTGAGCGTGAGGCGATGGAAGCCAAGCGCCGTGATGAGGAGAAACGACAGCGCGAGATCGAGGACGAGCGCCGCAAGGAAGAAGAGGCCCGGCGCCGCACTGAAGAAGAAGAACGCCGCAAGCTTGAGGAAGAGGCATCGCGACGCGCGGCAGAGCAGGCGGCTCGCTTGGAGGCCGCAGACTCAGCGACCGGCGAAACCGCTAAGCCGAAGGGTAAGGCGAAAGGTGAATTACGTGCCGACAACAACGAAGACGCGAAACGGTCTGGCCGCGCCGACGCCCGCAAACCGACGCCGCGCCGTGGCGGCGATCGGCGGCGCAGCGGCAAGCTGACGATTTCGCAGGCGCTGAACGACGAAGAGCGCCAGCGTTCGCTTGCCTCTGTACGCCGTCAGCGTGAACGCGAAAAACGTGCATCTTCGGGGCCGAAGGAATCCGTCAAGGTGTTCCGCGACGTCACTATTCCCGAGTCCATCACCGTTCAAGAACTGGCCAATCGGATGACCGAACGAGCCGGCGATGTAATCAAGGCGCTGATGAACAACGGGATCATGGCGACCATCACCGAGACGATCGATGCGGAAACCGCCGAACTTTTGGTGACCGAATTTGGCCACACGCCCAAACGAGTTTCCGAGTCCGACGTCGAAATCGGCCTGAAGGGCGACGATGACGACGATGAAAACCTGCAGCCGCGCCCGCCGGTGGTCACGATCATGGGCCATGTCGATCATGGCAAGACCTCACTTCTCGATGCGTTGCGTTCAACCGATGTCGCAGCAGGAGAAGCCGGCGGCATCACGCAGCATATCGGCGCTTATCAGGTAGAAATCGAGAGCGGCGACAAGATCACCTTCCTCGACACGCCCGGCCACGAAGCCTTTACTGCAATGCGGTCTCGTGGGGCTAACGCCACCGATATCGTGGTCCTGGTGGTAGCTGCCGACGATGGCATCATGCCCCAGACGGTCGAGGCCATCGATCATGCGAAGGCGGCCGAGGTGCCTATTATCGTCGCAATCAACAAAATTGACCGTCCGGAAGCAAATCCCGACCGTGTACGGAGCGAACTGTTGTCGCATGATCTGGTTGTCGAAAGCATGGGCGGCGATGTGCTTGCGGTCGAAGTTTCTGCCGTCGAAAAAACCAATCTCGAAAAGCTCCAGGAAGCAATCGTGCTGCAGGCTGAAATTCTGGAGATCACCGCAAACTCCGACCGTAACGCGGAGGGCGTTGTGGTCGAAGCGAAGGTCGAAACGGGCCGCGGCTCAGTTGCGACCGTGCTTGTTCAGCGCGGCACCCTCAAGCTCGGCGATATCGTCGTCGCCGGCGCTCAGTGGGGCAAGGTTCGGGCATTGCTGGATGACGCCGGCGAGCGGACGGGCTCTGCCGGCCCGTCTACGCCCGTTGAAATTCTCGGGCTCGGCGGTACGCCGGATGCGGGTGACGAATTCTCGGTGGTAGAGAACGAGGCGCGCGCGCGTGAAATTACCGAGTTCCGCCAGCGTCGAGATCGCGACGCCAAGGTTCAGGCGGGCGCCCGCGGCACTCTGGATGAAATGTTCAGCCAGATTCAGGCTGGCCAAGTCAAAGAAATCCCGGTCGTCGTTAAGGCGGATGTGCAGGGTTCCGTCGAGGCTATCGTCCAGAGCGCGCAAAACCTCAGCAACGAGGAGGTTTCGGTACGGGTACTTCATACCGGTGTCGGGGGCATAAACGAATCCGACGTGACGCTGGCCAAAGCGTCAAACGCCATGATGGTGGGCTTTAACGTGCGTGCCAATGCGCAAGCTCGTCAGTTGGCGGAAGCAGAAGGCCTTGATATTCGTTACTATGCGATCATTTACGACTTGGTCGACGACCTGAAATCGATGCTGACGGGCATGCTAGCGCCACAAATTCGCGAGACCTTCCTAGGCAACGCCGCGATCAAGGAAGTGTTCAACATCACTAAGGTGGGTCGCGTCGCGGGTTGCGAGGTGACCGAGGGTGTCGTGCGCCGCGGGAGCCGGGTGCGTCTGCTGCGTGACGATGTTGTCATTCACGAGGGCGCGCTGTCGACCCTGAAGCGCTTCAAGGACGAAGTGCGGGAGGTGACGCAGGGCTTCGAATGTGGCATGGCGTTCGAGAATTACCAGGATATCAAGGAAGGCGATGAGATCGAGTGCTTCGATGTCGAGGAAATTGCGCGCACGCTCGACTGACGTGACGCGCGGACGCGGATCTAAATCGGGCCCGAACCGCCAAACCAATCGATGCGTCTTCGCCAAGGAGACGCCGAAGACGAAAGGCCAGCATGAAGCGCGGCGATTCCAAATCACGCAGCCAGCGGCAATTGCGCGTAGGCGAAGTCATTCGCCACGCTCTTGCACAAACCCTTGAACGGGGAGAGGCACATGATCCCGGTCTTGACGGTGTGTCGATCACTGTTACCGAAGTTCGGATCAGCCCCGATCTGCGGAATGCGACAGCCTTTGTCATGCCCCTCGGGGGGGCGGAAGCAGGCCCAGTGCTGGAAAGCCTGACCCGGGCCGCACCGTTTTTTCGCCGCCGTATCGCTGGCGAGGTCGATATGCGAAGGTTGCCGACCCTCTCGTTTCAGCTGGACGAAAGTTTCGACAACGCGAGCCATATCGACTCCCTGCTCAGGTCGCCGGCAGTTGTGGCCGATGTGGACGGGGACCCGGACGAAACGGTTCCTTTCGCAGAAGATGGGTCGTAAACGGAAAGGCCGGCCGGTTCATGGCTGGTTGGCCGTCGATAAGGACATCGGCATAACTTCTGCCCAGGCCGTGGGCCGAGTGCGCCGTCTGCTGGACGCGCAGAAAGCGGGACATGCAGGCACGCTGGACCCCTTGGCGACCGGGGTTCTACCAATCGCCCTGGGCGAAGCCACGAAAACCGTGTCCTACGTCATGGATGGCGCTAAGTCGTACAGGTTCACCGCCTGTTTCGGGGAAGCCAGGGACACGGACGATCTTGAAGGCCGCGTATTGGAGACCAGTGCTCATCGCCCCGACGACGCGGCCATCCGCGATGCGCTGGACGGGTTTACTGGAACCGTTTCCCAGGTGCCGCCGCTCTATTCGGCGATCAAGATCGACGGGCAGAGGTCCTACAAGCGCGCGCGGGGGGGGGAGGGTGAACTGCCTCCGGCGCGGGACGTGGAGATCTCGCATTTCGAACTCGTCGACCGCTTTGATGGCGACCATGCCGTGTTCGAAGTCGATTGCGGCAAGGGCACCTATATCCGGAGTCTCGCCCGCGATCTGGGAAAGGCGCTCGGTACCTGCGCGCACGTATCGGCATTGCGCCGCACGCGCTGCGGGCCGTTCAGCGAAAAAGATGCGATTTCGCTGGATACACTGGCGGAATCCGTGCTATGTGCCCCCCCGCAAGAAAGCTTGCTGCCCGTCACGACCGCGCTGGACGACATCCCGGCGCTGGCCATGACGGAAACCCAGACCGGTTATTTGCGTCACGGACGCCCGGTGCGGGTGCGAAGCGGTAGCACGATCTTCGTCGATGCGAACCAGTTGGACGCATTACGCGATCGTGAAGTGCTGTGCGCCATGTCGGGGGAAACCCCGGTCGCGCTCGCATGTCTCGACGGAGAAGAGATTCGGCCGTTGAGGGTTCTTAACATTGAAAGCGCTGGCGAAAACAGCGCGGAAACGGAGTAGATGATGTCGATTACGCAAGAGCGCAAAGCTGAGCTCATTACAGAATATTCAACCGGCGAATACGATACAGGTTCGCCTGAGGTTCAGGTGGCGATCCTTTCGGAACGCATCGGCAATCTCACCGAACATCTGAAAGAACACAAAAAGGATTTCCACTCGCGTCGTGGCCTGCTGATGATGGTTGGCCAACGCCGGCGCCTGCTGGACTATCTCAAGCGCAAGGACCAATCGCGCTATGAGACGCTGATCGGCCGCCTAGGACTGCGGCGCTGATCCACTACCCGATTACGGACTGATGTGCTTGTCTGGTCCGCAATTCCGCGGCCCGATGCCAGTACATACGCGAAATCGGACAATACAAGCGGCCATGGGGGCCGCGCGAAGTCCGATAAGGGTTCGAACGCCCGCCGGCCGTATCCAGCAAATTGCGGATGCGAAACCCGGTCCGGCCGCATAGGGCGGCGGGCCCGAGGAAGGAATGTAAGATATGTTCACAGTACATCGCAAGGAAATTGACTGGGGCGGGCGTCCGCTCGTCATCGAGACGGGCAAGATCGCCCGGCAGGCCGACGGCGCCGTGATGGTGACCTACGGCGAAACCAAGGTTCTCTGCACCGCGGTTGCGCAGAAGGCGCCCAAGCCGGGTATCGACTTTTTCCCGCTGACGATCAACTACCAGGAAAAGACATTTGCCGCCGGCAAGATTCCTGGCGGCTTTTTCAAGCGCGAAGGACGTCCGTCCGAAAAGGAAACGCTGACGTCTCGCCTAATTGACCGGCCGCTGCGGCCTCTCTTCGCCGGCAGTTTTCGTAACGAGACGCAAGTGATCTGTACGGTTGTGGCGCATGATCTGGAAAATGATCCGGACATTGCGTCGCTGGTAGGTGCGTCCGCCGCGTTGACGATTTCGGGCATTCCCTTTATGGGCCCGATCGGCGCTGCGCGGGTGGCTTATATCGACGGTGAGTATGTCCTGAACCCGCTTCAGGAACAGATGGCCGACACCGATCTCGACATGGTCGTGGCCGGCACCGCCAACGCGGTCAACATGGTGGAATCGGAAGCCAACGAGCTGTCCGAGGACGTCATGCTGGGGGCGGTGATGTTCGCGCATAACTCTCTCCAGCCTGTGATCGACATGATTGTCGACCTGGCCGAAGACTGCGCGAAAGAGCCCTGGGACCTACCGGAAGCGCCGGCTGATCAGGATGAACTGCTGGCCCGAGTGAGTGCGGCGGCCGAAGACGGTCTGCGCGACGCTTACAGGGAAACGGTCAAGCAGGCCCGCGTCGAAAAGATTGGCGCCGCCAAGGAAGCGGCCATGGAAGCCTTCGCCGACGATGACGAAGACATTCAGGAACGTGCTAAAGGCATGCTCAAGACGGTGGAAAAAGACATCGTCCGCAATGCTATTCTCGATACCAAGCAGCGTATCGATGGCCGCGACCTGGAGACCGTTCGGCCGATTGAGGCCGAAGTCGGCATTCTGCCGCGCGCGCACGGTTCCGCGCTGTTCACGCGGGGCGAGACCCAGGGTCTCGTGACTGCGACGCTCGGCACCGGCCAGGACGAGCAGATCATCGATGCGCTCGAGGGCGAATACCGGGAACACTTCCTGCTGCACTACAACTTCCCGCCCTACTCGGTCGGCGAAGCCAGCTTCCTGCGGTCGCCGGGACGCCGGGAAATCGGCCACGGAAAGCTCGCCTGGCGGGCGATCCGGGCGCTTCTACCGGGGAAGGAGGATTTCCCCTACACCATGCGCGTGGTGTCGGAAATCACCGAGTCCAATGGGTCTTCCTCGATGGCCACCGTCTGCGGCACGTCACTGTCGCTGATGGATGCGGGCGTGCCGCTGCGCCGTCCGTGTGCGGGGATCGCCATGGGTCTGATCAAGGAAGATGACCGCTTCGCCGTCCTGTCCGACATTCTTGGCGACGAGGATCACCTTGGCGACATGGACTTCAAGGTGGCCGGGACCGAGGAAGGCGTTACTGCACTCCAGATGGATATCAAGATCACCGGCATCACCGAAGAGATCATGCAGGTGGCGCTTGACCAGGCCAAAGGCGGCCGGCTCCATATCCTCGGCGAGATGGCCAAGGCCCTGACAAGCGGCCGCGAGGAAGTCAGCGACTTCGCGCCGCGGATTACCACCTTCGCGATCCCGAAAGACAAGATCCGGGAAGTTATCGGCACCGGCGGCAAGGTCATTCGCGAAATCTGCGAGGAAACCGGCGCCAAGGTCGATATCGAGGACGACGGCACCATCAAGGTCTCCTCGGTCGATAACGCGGCCAGCGAGGCGGCGGTCAACTGGATTAAGGGAATCGTTGCGGAACCGGAAATCGGCCACATTTACACCGGCAAGGTTGTAAAAGTTGTCGATTTCGGCGCATTCGTGAACTTCATGGGCTCACGTGATGGCCTGGTTCACATTTCCGAACTGGAAAATCGCCGGGTCGGAAAGGTGACCGACGTCGTCAACGAGGGCGACGAGGTCAAAGTCAAGGTTCTAGCAGTCGACGATCGCGGCAAGGTTCGCCTTTCCATGAAAGTCGTCGATCAGGAAACCGGCGAAGACCTGTCCAGCAAGGACAAGGATGAGGAAAAGGCTGAAGCGGCCGACTCCTGATCTCCTAGAAATCCGGCCAGTCCCCGATTATTTACTATCGAGGACTGGCCGTTTTCGAATCGCTTCATATACTAACCAGTATATGTAACCGCTTTACGGGAGACAGATCCTGAAGCCTTTGCAGCCACTTGTCATTTCGGGCAAGGAGGTCGCCCCCCTAGTGGAGGGCGGCAAAGGAATAGCCGTGTCCAATGGCGAAAGCTCCGGTGCCTGGGCCGCCGCCGGCGGGGTCGGAACGTTCTCAGGCGTGAACGCCGATTCGTACGACGAAAACGGAAACCTGATCCCCGCGACATACCAAGGGCGCACCCGCCGCGATCGCCATGAAGAACTTCTAGCTTACGCTATTCAGGGCGGGATTGCGCAGGCGCGCATCGCCCACGACATAGCGGGAGGCGACGGCCGCATCCACATGAATGTCCTGTGGGAAATGGGAGGGGCCGAACGCGTGCTCGACGGCGTTCTAACGGGTGCGCGGGGGCTGATCCACGGGGTCACCTGCGGTGCCGGCATGCCGTATAAGATTGCCCAGATATCCGCTAGTTACGGCGTTTATTACTATCCGATTATTTCCTCCGCTCGCGCATTTCGTGCGCTTTGGAAGCGTTCTTACCATAAATTCCCCGAGTGGCTGGGGGGCGTGGTTTACGAAGACCCTTGGCGCGCGGGCGGGCACAACGGTCTTTCGAACAGTGAAGATCCGGAAATACCCGAGGATCCTAAGTCGCGCGTGGCGGAAGTGCGCAAAGTGATGAACAATCTCGGTCTCGAACAGGTGCCCATCGTCATGGCGGGCGGGGTCTGGTACATGCGGGACTGGGTGGACTGGATAAATGACCCGGATATTGCGCCGGTTGCCTTCCAGTTCGGTACCCGCCCGTTGCTGACGCGGGAAAGCCCGATTTCCGATCAATGGAAAAAACGGCTTCTCGGCCTGGAAGAAGGTGATGTATTTCTCAACAAGTATAGCCCGACGGGATTCTACTCCTCCGCGGTACGCAACGACTTTCTGAAAGAACTGAAAAAACGGTCCGATCGTCAGATCGCTTTTTCCGAAGAGCCCGTCGGAGATTTGTCTCAGGAATTCCAGATCGGTCCGCGTGGTCGCAAGATTTTCGTTGCGGCAGGAGACAAGAAGCGCGCCGAGGCCTGGATGAAGGAAGATTTCACCGAAGGCATGCGGACGCCCGATTCAACAGTGATATTCGTGTCCAGCAGCATGGCGAGGCAAATTAGGACCGACCAATCGGATTGCATGGGCTGTCTGTCCCAGTGCCAATTTTCTAACTGGGCGCAGAATGAAGCCGGCACCACCGGCCGCAGGCCCGACCCGCGGTCTTATTGCATTCAGAAAACGCTGCAGAACATCGTGCACGGCGAAAACGTCGATGAACAGCTGATGTTTGCTGGCCACAACGCATATAAATTCCGCGACGACCCGTTCTATGCCAACGGTTATATCCCTACCGTGAAAAAACTAATGGAGCGGCTGCATACGGGAGACTGATCGGCACTGGTGGGCCTCGCAGTTTTGAGAGATTCTAAAAGCACCCTTTGTGCTTTGTCTTTTTATGGCTTTAATTTGACGACATTCAGCCTTATATCTGTTGTATGGCCGAAACCACACGACGTAATCACCCCTATAGCGGCGTGATCGCCAAGCTAAAACAAGCTGGGTTGCGTCCGACGCGGCAGCGTATTGCGCTGGCCAAGCTGTTGTTTGAAAACGAGGATCGCCACGTATCGGCGGAAGATTTGCATGAAGAGGCGCGCGCAGCCAGCGTCAGCGTATCTCTGGCGACAATTTATAACACCCTGCACCAGTTTTCCGAGTTGGGTTTGATGAGGGAAGTCGTAGTGGAAGCCGGGCGGTCGTATTTCGATACCAACACCGATGATCACCATCACTTCTTTCATGAACACTCCGGTCAGCTTGAGGATATTCCGAGCGATCAGATCAACGTCGCCGAAATGCCGTCGGCGCCGCCCGGCACGTCCGTAAGCCGGGTCGATGTCATTGTTCGTGTGTCTGGCTCGGCCGACTAATTTCTCATTTTAGAATTGTTCTAATCCATTGACCGAAAGATATGCCCGACTTATGTTACTATCGTCTAAAGTCCAAAACGCACCCTAGTAAACCGAGAACGAGACTATCTCGCGTTTCAGACGACCGACACGAATGCACGACAAACATAATAAAGGAGAGTGATATGCCGTCACTTGGTGGAACCAAGACCGAAAAGAACCTTAAAGATGCCTTTGCAGGCGAATCTCAGGCTAACCGACGTTACCTCTATTTTGCACAGAAAGCGGACGTCGAAGGCTACAACGATGTGGCGGCTGTGTTCCGGTCTACGGCTGAAGGCGAAACCGGCCATGCGCATGGTCATCTAGAATACCTTGAAGAAACTGGCGACCCCGCGACGGGCGAGCCCATCGGCACGACTTCGAATAATCTAAAAGCAGCCGTCGCCGGCGAAACTCACGAATACACGGATATGTATCCGGGCATGGCTCGTGAGGCCCGCGACGAAGGGTTCGACGAAATCGCCGACTGGTTTGAAACCCTGGCAAAGGCCGAGCGGTCCCACGCTGGGCGTTTCCAGAAAGCGCTCGACGATCTCGACTGATCGCCACTGCGGCGCGGTAGAGCGCCGCATTTGAGAGGCAACCGCCGGGCAGTGGGCAGTCAGTCGCCCACTGTCCGGGCCGTTCGACGAACCCAATTCGATTAAGGACCAACTATGTCGGAAGGTAGCCTAGAGGCACCCGAACGCCATCCTATTCCTTGGCAGGATCCGGATTTCTTCGACGAGCAGAAACTGGACAACGAACTGCGTCGCCAGTTCGATATCTGTCACGGTTGCCGCCGTTGTCACAATTTGTGCGATTCCTTCCCGCGGCTTTTCGATCTGATCGACGAAGCGGAGAGCATGGAGCTCGACACAGTTGATTCAAAAGACTTCAAATCCGTAGTGGATGCCTGCACGTTATGCGACATGTGCTTTCTGACGAAATGTCCTTATGTGCCGCCTCATGAATTCAACCTCGATCTACCGCATTTGATGCTTCGATACCGGGCGGTTGAGCACAAGAAAGGTCAAACCGGCTTCGTCACCAAACAGATGGCCAAAACCGATCGCAACGGGAAATTTGCCGGTGCCGTCGCACCGATCTCCAACTGGTCAAGCCGCATCGGAAACGGATTGACCCGTCCGGCAATGGAGGCTGTGACCGGCATCGACAAGCATGCTGCCCTGCCCAAATTTTACGGTAAAACGCTTACAGCGCGCGCGGCCTCTATGGGGCCACAGAGAGATGAGTGCGCGCCCGCCGCTGCACGCAAAGCGGTGGTGTATTCCACCTGTTTCGTAAACTATAACGACCCCGCGCTGGGTGAGGATGCACTCGAAGTTCTTGCGCGCAACGGAGTTGAGACCGAATTGCTGCACCCAATGTGCTGCGGTATGCCCAAGTTGGAGCATGGCGACATCGAAGGCGTCGCTGAGGCTGCCCGCACAGTGGCCGCTGAGTTCAAGCCGTGGATTGAAAAAGGTTATGACATCGTCGCGCTGACACCCAGTTGTTCGCTGATGCTAAAATTCGAATGGCCGCTAATTCTGCCCGACGACGAAAATGTGCGGCAGTTGTCGCAGGCGACACGCGATATCAGCGAGTACGTGGTCGATATTTCGAGGAATGAAGGACTTGCAGACGGGATGTCGGCGCTGGATGGCAACGTCACGGTTCACTTGGCATGTCATTCGCGGGCCCAGAACATGGGGCAGAAAGCCGCAGAGCTTATTCGCCTTATTCCGGACGCCGACGTGCAGGTGATCGAGCGTTGTTCCGGCCATGGCGGTTCTTGGGGAATGATGAAGGACAACTTCGAAACGGGGATCAAGATCGGGCGCCCAGCCGCGCGCAAAGCGGTGGAGACGGCACCGAGATATGTTGTGTCGGAGTGCCCGCTGGCCGGTATTCATATTTTGCAGGGAATGGAACGGCTTACCGAAAAAGAGGACGCGCCGCTCCAGGCTCCCGAACATGCGCCGCATCCGGTTCAGCTTCTCGCAAAATCATACCGCGCTGGTCAGGAATGATATGAGCAACGTCAAATTGATCACGCGCGATGACATCCTGCCCCTCGACGAATACGCCGCCACTCGTCGTGACCGTAAAAAGGCGCTGACGCAAGTCAAGAAAAACCGCCGAATGGAAGTTGGTCCGCATGCGTCTTTTTATTTCGAGAACTACGAGACCATGTGGCACCAGATTCACGAAATGCTCTACATTGAACGTGGCGGCGAGGATCAGATACCTGATGAGCTCGCCGCTTATAATCCGCTCATTCCTCAGGGCAGGGAATTGATTGCGACGGTGATGCTTGAAATCGGTGATCCGATCAGACGCGCAAATGTTCTCGGGTCTCTCGGCGGCATCGAGGAAACGATGTTCGTTAGCGTAGACGGTGAAAAAATAACCGGTGAGGCGGAAAAGGATGTTGACAGGTCAACCGCCGACGGTAAGGCCTCGTCGGTCCAATTCGTCCATTTTCCGTTTACTGATGATCAGGTCGCGCTATTCATCGCCGATAGTGCGGAGGTAACAGTCGGCTTCACCCACCCCAACTACGCCCATATAGCAGGGATGCCCCTGAACGTCCGAAAAGCCCTTTCCGCCGACTTCGACTGAACGTCGAGCTACCGTTTGTCGTGCGCGCGAAACCGAGCTGATAAAAAAGTTTTTTAGGTAATCTTTGCTCAGCCTGATGTCTTCACATAGTGCGAGGCAGCGACTTGCAAAGACCGTTGTACGCGGCAGGAGGAAATTGAGATGCGGCTGGTCTCTCAAGACTATCGAGACAGGTTTGCGGCTGTATTGGCCCAGCGGAACGGTAATAACTTCTCCATCACCATTCGCGTTCAGGGCTCGGCCTTCGATTGGGAAGAGTATCCAGCCTCCGAAGAGTGCTCCAGTTAGCCCTGCAGGGCGGGGGAGCGTTATTGGCTATGAGCGCGGGTTTCCCTACCGTTGAATATCGCGGGACGGGCCGCGCGGTATCCGTATAGGGTGCCTGCAATCAGAACTGACCGGCATAACGAATAAATCCCTATTTCAGTTTTTCGTCTGAATACACACCCCAGAAATGTGCCCGGCGCATCCAGCCACGGCGTTTGCCGATTTCAATGCGGCACCAGTCGCCATCGCATTCCAGAATTCTGCCGACAACCTTCTCCATAACGCGTGCTGTCAGAACGGAGTCGGGATTCGGGTCGCGTCTTAGTGGCTGTACACCGCCTGTGACGACGGCGGTTCGTTTGCCCGACAGCATGGATCGATGGACCCAGCCTTCGGTTCCCTGCCAGTCACGGACTTTTCGCCAGTTTTCGAACTCCGCCGTTATTTCGATAGGCATACCGCGGGAAACAAATATCCAGTCCACGGGATATCGAATACCCGGCCCGGTCCGAAGATGGACCTTGTTAGCGCGCAGCGACGCGTAGCGCGGCAGCGGTAGGCCGGTTTCCGCTAAGGCAGCGATCGGTATCAAAAACGAAACGATTCCGCACAGGGCGAGAATCAAGACTATTCTCGAGCAACGCGACATCGCTGCATTATAAACGGCGTCGCCAGATACCTCCATAGGTCAACATCTCTGGACAACGGGCGGTCGCCCTGATACGCCAGAACCAACCAAAAGGGGGACGGCCATAATATGGCCAAGGGCAAACCAGTCGTCGTTGTCACGCGCCAGCTTCCGCGCGAAGTTGAAACGCGCATGATGGAACTCTTCGAGGCGCGCCTCAACGCGCCCGATAATCGGATGTCCGCACAGCAGATTATCGATGCGTGCGATGGCGCAGACGTTCTGGTTCCAACTGTAACTGACCGGATCGATGCAGATCTGATCAATAATTTGCCGGATTCCGTCGAACTGATTGCTAATTTCGGCGTCGGCGTTAACCACATCGATCTCGAGGCGGCAACGGCCCAGAAGATTGTCGTGACCAATACCCCGGGCGTGCTTACCGACGATACGGCGGATATGACCGCCTGTCTGCTGCTTGCGGCACCGCGCCGCCTTGTCGAAGGCGAAAGGCTCATCCGGTCTGGCAAGTGGGACGGCTGGGCACCGACATTCATGATCGGCCACCGGATTTCTGGTAAACGGTTGGGAATCATCGGTATGGGGCGGATCGGTCAGGCGGTCGCTCGGCGGGTTAAGGGTTTCGGCATGACGGTGCATTATCACAACCGCCGCCGGCTGCATGAAGAAGTAGAGCGAGATCTAGAAGCGACCTATTGGGAAGATCTTGATCAGATGCTCGCTCACATGGATTTCATCTCGATCAACTGTCCGCATACCAAGGAAACCCACCATCTGCTGAACGCGAACCGTCTTGCGCTGCTGAAGCCGCACGCGTTTGTCGTCAATACCGCCCGCGGCGAGATTATCGACGAAGCGGCAATGGCGCAGATGCTCGCCAACGGGGAAATCGCCGGTGCTGGTCTTGACGTCTACGAACGCGAACCAGAAATCGAACCGGCGCTGCTGGATCTGGATAATGTCGTGCTCGCGCCACACCTGGGTTCCGCGACCCACGAGGGACGGATCGCGATGGGGGAAAAGGTGATCGTCAATATCAAAAGCTTTGTCGACGACCACAGGCCGCCGGACCGGGTTTACGAAGTTTAGAACCCGCTAGACGTATAGGATTGCCCCGTCAGAAGTTGCATCGGCCAGGAAACTGACCGCACTTCCCGCGGTAATAGATATATCGGTACGAAGCTGGGTTCGATCGATTGCCGTTGCGCACAATCCCATCTCGCACACCATGAAGTTCGCATTCATCTCGGCGCAGGCGACGATCAGTTCTTCAAACGTTGCCAGGTTTTTCCGCGCCAGAATCTTCTCCTGCTGCACATCGGCGAACCCCGGAACAATGGCCCGCGTACCTTCCATAGCGAAGAACAGCGTCACTTTCTTTCCAGTTGCGAGGGCCGCGCTTGCTATGACAAGCGCATAGTGAACGCGGTCGAAATCGCCCGACTGGACGATCAGCGACAGCTTGTCAGGCGATCGTGTCATGCCGCGTATGCCGACAGATCGGTGATCGACGGGGTGTCGCCGCATAGCGGGCAGTCGACCTCGCGCGGCAGCCTCATCTTACGCATATCAGCTGACAGCGCGTCGTAGATCAGCAGAGAGCCTGCCAACGTTTCGCCGATTTGCATAACTTCCTTCAACACCTCTACCGCCTGAAGCGATCCCACCGTCCCGGCCAGCGCGCCCAGGACGCCCCCTTCGGCGCAGCTGGGCACCAGCCCGGGTGCGGGCGGCTCTCGATACAGACAGCGGTAACAGGGTTCCCCGCCCCCAAGACCGGACCGGAACGTGGCGATCTGACCCTCGAAGCGCAGAATCGCCGCCGACACCAGCGTTTTTCCGGCCAGATGGCAGGCGTCGTTGACCAGAAACCTGGTCTCGAAGTTGTCGCTGCCGTCCGCGACGATATTGTAGGCACCGATCAGCTCGTCCACGTTCTCAGAAGTCAGTCGGGTATGATGCGGCACGAAGGACACATCAGGATTGATACCGGTAACCGTTTCGCCCGCGCTGTCGACCTTGGGGTCGCCGATGCGTTTCGTGGTGTGGATCACCTGGCGTTGCAGATTCGACAGGTCCACCGCGTCGTCATCCACGACCCCCAGCGTGCCAATCCCTGCGGCGGCGAGATACATCAGAAGCGGTGCGCCCAAGCCCCCCGCACCGATCACCAGGACCCTGGCTTCCAGCAGTTTCTGCTGCCCGGCACCGCCGACTTCGGGCAGCACGATATGCCGGGCGTAACGCTGTATCTGATCTTCGGAAAAATCCACCGGGCTTGCCGATCAGGTTCCGGTCGAACCGAATCCGCCGGCGCCCCGGTCTGTTTCCGAAAGAGACCTGACTTCTGAAAACGCCGCCTGGGTTACCGGGGCGATCACCATCTGCGCGATCCGCATGCCGCGTTCGATCACAAAATCCTCGTCGCCGAGGTTGATCAGGATGACCTTCACTTCGCCGCGATAGTCGGCATCCACGGTGCCTGGCGTATTGAGGACCGTCACACCGTTCTTTGCCGCGAGTCCGGACCGCGGCCGGACCTGGGCTTCATATCCCGCAGGCAGGGCAATCGCCAGTCCCGTCGGTATCATATCCCGGGCGCCCGGCGCCAGCGTGAGGGGGCTATCGATCGCCGCGGCGAGGTCCATTCCCGCCGATTGCGCTGTTTCGTATGCCGGCAGCGGGAGATCCGCATTGTGAGGCAACCGCGTTACCGCGATTTCGACATTGCTCATTCCGCGGCCTCCGGCAGAGACTGAAAATGCTGGGCGATACGCTCCGCCAGACGGGCAGCAACATCGGTCTTTGCCAGCGCGGGCCAGTCGTCCACGCCTTCGGCGGTAACGAGATGCACCGTGTTGTCGTCGCCGCCGAACGTGCCGGTCGCCGGTGATACGTCGTTCGCCACTATCCAGTCGCAGCCCTTCCGGTCGCGCTTTGACACTGCGTTATCGACCACGTCATCCGTTTCCGCAGCGAAGCCGACCACCAGCGCGGGCCGCTGGTTTCCGGCGGCGGACAGAGAACGCAGGATGTCAGGGTTCTCGACCATATCCAGCGCCGGGGGCGTGCCTTCGTCGCGCTTCTTGATTTTCCGTTCGCCTGTCGCGGCCGGGCGCCAATCCGCCACGGCGGCGGCGCAAACGGCAATATCCGCGGGCAGCGCCCCCATCGCCGCATCGTGCATATCCCGCGCCGATTCTATTCGAACAATCTCGACGCCGGCAGGGTCGGCTTCGTGGGTTGGGCCCGTAATCAGCGTCGTGCGCGCGCCCATCCCGGCCAGCGCCGCGGCGATCGCATGGCCCTGTTTGCCTGAGGACCGGTTGGCGATATATCGCACCGGATCGATGGCTTCGTGGGTCGGCCCGCTGGTGACAACCGCGTGACGTCCCGCAAGCGGTGCTGACGTACTGAAATAATCATCGATTTCGGCAACGATCTCCAACGGTTCGACCATCCGGCCCTCGCCGAATTCGCCGCAGGCCATGTTACCTTCTGTCGGGCCCGCAAAAAGTATGCCGCGTGACTTCAGCACCGAGATATTGTCCCGCGTGGCGGGATGTTCCCACATCCGGACATTCATCGCCGGAGCAACAAGCACATCCTTGTCGGTCGCTAGCAGGACCGTGGTTGCCAGATCATCGCCGATACCCTGCGCCATCTTGGCCAGAATATTCGTCGTCGCGGGTGCGACAACCAGCAGATCGGCATCGCGCGAAAGCTGTATGTGACCCATTTCCGCTTCGTCGGTCAGCGAGAACAGATCACCGTAGACTTTGTCCTCGCTCAGCGCTGAAACAGACAGAGGAGTGACAAACTGGGTTGCCGAGTCCGTCAGCACGCACCGCACCGATGCCCCGCGTTCGCGCAGCCGGCGTATTAGATCGAGGCTCTTATAGGCCGCGATACCGCCGGAAATGATCAGAAGTATGCGTTTCCCGTGGAGCATTCAGCGCCTCCACCGTAGCTGGAAAGCTGGTAACCTAATGATTCCAATGCTTTTCTGCAACAAATTGCCTTCAATCCAGAATAACGGCGATGACGACCACAGCTGCGGCTGCCATCGCCCAGATGCGCCAGTTGCCGCGGCGTCCATTACCCCCCGCCAATGCGCCAAGAGACGCCGGATCGAGCCGGATACCGTGGCGGGAGGCATGTCCCAGAGACCCTTCCATCTCCGAAATCAGATAGGGCAGGCGTTCCAATACATCCAGCATGGAATTGGCGGCTTCGCGGATACGGGCCTCCGGTCCCATATTCTCCATCATCCAGCCCTCGATCAGCGGGCGTGCCAGTTCCCACATGTTCACATCAGGACATAGCCTCCGCCCAACCCCTTCGGCGACGAGCATCGTTTTCTGCAGCAACAGGAGCTGCGGCTGCGCTTCCATCTGAAACTTTTCCGTGATGCCGAAAAGCTGGGCCAGCAGACGTGCCAGGGAAATCTCTCCCAGCGGCAGGCCCAGAATGGGTTCCGCGATAGAGCGTGCCGCCTGGGCGAATTCGTCGACAGACTGGTTTGCCGGCACGTAGCCGGCGCGTATGTGCACCGCAGCGACCTGCTGATAGTTGCCGGTCAGGAACCCGTGCAGCATTTCTGCCAGATACTGGCGTGTGCGTTTGTCCAGCCGTCCCATAATGCCGAAATCGATGGCGTGAAAGACGCCGTCATCATCGATGAACATATTGCCCGGATGAAGATCGGCATGGAAAAAGCCGTCTCGAAAGACCTGCAGGAAAAAGATCTTGGCAAAGTTTGCGACGATATCTTCAGCGTCGCCGGGCGCCAATTTCTCCAGATCCAGCTCGTTGACCGGTGCTGCGTCGATCCATTCGGTCGTCAACACGCGTCGGCCGGTATGGGCCCAGTCGACGTCTGGAACCGAGAACCGCGGCTCGTCTGAGAAATTTTCGCGCAGTTCGTCCGCCGCCGCCGCTTCGAAGCGAAGGTCCATCTCGATTTCGACCGACCGGATGATCGTGTCGATGGCCTCGACGGGTTTCAGCCGCCGCAGGTCGGGCCGGACCGACTCGATCTGTCGGGCCGCCCAGCGGGCCAGATCGAGATCGCGGGCGAAGGCGGATTCGATCCCAGGGCGCAGAACTTTGACGGCGACATCCCGCCCGTCGCCCAGTTTGGCGCGGTGAACCTGTGAGATGGACGCCGCGGCAATCGGATTGGTATCAAACGCCGCAAATATCTCTTCCACGGGCCGGCCCAGTTCCGCCTCGACAGCCTGCCGCGCCAGGTGGCCGTCGAAGGGCGGCAGCTGATCCTGCAACGAGCGGAGATCCTCTGCCAGCGCATCACCGACGATGTCCGGGCGCACCGACAGCGCCTGCCCGAGTTTGACGAATGCCGGCCCCAGATCCGTCAATGCGGCGGTGATGCGCTCGCCCGGCCGCCTGGAGGCCGCGCCGGAAATCCGCGGTGCAAACAGGAAAAGACGGATGAGAAACGGCGCTGCGCGCGGCAGCCCCGCGCGTTTCAGCGGGAACAGGGCGTCATGCCGGGCGAGCGTACGCGCGACCGACAGGATCCGGCGAAAATGGCGCAGACCGGTAAACATGGCTCAGATACGCCAGCCGGAATGCTGCCAGACGATTCCGCCGGTCAGCGGCGTGATATTGATATTTCCGAAGCCGGCATCCGCCATCTCGGTAGAGAGTGTTTCGGGGTCCGGGAATCGTCGAATGCTCTCTGCCAGATACCCGTAAGAGTCACCGTCCCCGGCAATACGCTCGCCCAGCCAGGGTAAAACGCGGAACGAATAGGCGTCGTAGAGAGGCTTCAGTTGCGGCAGCACTGCCGGACTGAACTCCATGCAGATGAAGTGCCCGCCAGGTTTGAGAACACGGCGCATTTCGGTAAGCGCCTGTTGGCGCCGGGTCACGTTTCTGAGACCGAAAACGATGGTACAGGAATCAGCGACTGCGTCCGGGACCGGCAATGCTGCAGCGTCGCCGCAAACCCGTGACGGACCCTGCACCGCGCCCCGGTCCAGCGACCTGTCAGATCCTGCAGACAACATATCCGTGTTGATGTCGCATATGAGCGCTGCCCTGCCGCCCCGCTTCAGGAACCCATCAGCGATATCGCCGGTTCCGCCGGCAACATCGAGCAGCAGGTCGTCTGCCCGCGGGTTCAGCCGGTCCAGCAATGCCGCTTTCCACAAACGATGCAGGCCGCCCGACATAAGATCGTTCATCAGGTCGTAGCGCCCGGCGACGGAAGAAAATACATCCCGCACCATCGACGTATGATCGATTTCGCTGACTTTCCGGAAACCGAAGTCGATATCCCCGGCTGAGCCGCCGGACGGATTATTTTCGTTTGACTCCATACGTTTGAAGATAGCGTGCGGGCGCGCTAACCGCTACCTTCTCGGTATGCCCGAGCTTCCGGAAGTTGAAACCGTGCGTCGAGGCCTGGCCCAGGCGATGGAAGGCCGACGTATCGAGGAAATCGAAGTCAGGCGCCGCGATCTGCGCTTCCCGGTACCAGCAGACTTCGCGGATCGGCTGCGTGGCCAGACGCTTCTGTCGCTGTCGCGCCGGGCCAAGTACCTCGTCGGCACTTTCGACGACGATACGGTGCTCCTCGCGCATCTGGGTATGTCGGGGCGAATGGTGATCGAAACCGCAGAGGACCTGAACATGCCGGGCCGGTTCGAACACGGCACCGCGGCGCACGATGCTCACGAGCATATCGTTTTTCGGGTTGGCAACGGCACGATCATAAGGTTTTCCGATCCGCGGCGGTTCGGAATGATGCTGCTGACGGACAAGAGCGCCTATCCTTCCCATCGTCTGATCCGGCATCTCGGGCCCGAACCCACCGGGGAAGATTTCACTGGCCCGGTGCTCGCCGCCCGGCTGAAAGGCAAGAAAACCCCTATCAAATCGGCCCTGCTCAACCAGCGGGTCGTCGCCGGCATCGGTAATATCTACGCTTGCGAAGCGCTCTTTGCGGCCGGGATATCACCGCGACGAAGCGCGGCGACCGTTCAGGGCGGACGTGCTGTGCGTTTGGCGGATGCGGTGCGTGCTGTACTGGCGCGGGCAATTGACGCCGGCGGGTCTTCGCTCCGCGACCACGTTGCGCCGACCGGCGAACTCGGATATTTCCAGCACAGCTTCAGCGTCTACGGTCGGGAAGGCGAGCCCTGTCCGGGCTGCGACTGTGGTAAATCGGTTCAACGCATAACGCAGTCGGGCCGATCGACGTTCCTGTGTGCGAAACGGCAAAGGTGAACCATGACCGTGCTTCCAGAACTGCTCCGCTGGGTCCGTCCGGTTGCCGTCGCCGCCATACTGCTCTCGTCGCCGGCAGCGTTGTCGCAGACATTCTTCAAAGACATAGAGGATCTGCCGATCGCTCCCGGACTGAAAGAGGACGCAGACAGCGGTATGCGTTTTGACAGTCCTGGCGGACGGATCGTGACAGCCGTCGCAGCCGGCGGCGGCAGTCTGGATGCTTATCGCCGGTTCTATGAAAAAGCGCTGCCGGCGCTGGGGTGGAAGGCGGCGGCCGGCGGATATCAGAGGGACGGCGAGGCGCTTCTTCTTGAATTCGTGCAGCGCGGCGGGCGTATCGAGTTGCGCGTGCGGATTGTTCCCCAGGGGCCAGAAAAAGGCCGGTAACGCCCGCTAAATGCTTGACGAAGCGGTGCTTCCCTCGTAAAAACAGCGCCGATTTCAAGGGAAAAAACTATGGCGAATACATCTTCCGCAAAGAAGCGGGTCCGGCGTGATGAGCGCAAAACTGCGACCAACATCAGCCGTCGCAGCCGCATTCGGACTTACATCAAGAAAGTTGAAGCCGCGATTGAAGGTGGAGACAAGGACGCCGCGAATGCCGCGCTTAAGGAGGCGCAGCCCGAACTGATGCGTGGCGTGACCCGTGGCGTGTTCAAGAAGAATACGGCGGCGCGAAAAATTTCTCGCCTGTCTCAGCGCATCAAGGCGATCTGATCGCGCGCGGTATTTTGATAAGTCTTTAGAGTCAATCGCTTCCGTCCCAGCCGACGGAAAAATCTTTCAAAAGGCCGGCCCTGCGCCGGCCTTTCGCATGTGCGTAAAGACTCGCAAACCGGCGCTGAAGGCCGGTTTGCGGTCTTCCACAGGTTATTAACGTTTCCATTCTGTCAACCCTATAAATTTTCAAGAATCGCAATTTTTTTGCGCCCATCCCGTGTTCAACCCGTTGCGCCCTCCGGCGGTCGGGGGTACATTGGATTTCCGGTTCAGCAGGGTGAGGCGTAAAAAAGTAATCCACTGGCGCGTTATTCGAACTTAATCAGTAAAATCTCTAAATATACGGGGTCTTTCTTTGGTGGCCGCAAAGGTGCCAAGTAACTGAAAAATAATGCCGAAGTATTGTTGGTGAATAGAAATATGTGTTTTGAGGGGGCAATTGTGGCCAAGGGGGCAGTCAATGAGCGAAACTTCCGCACCTGAAAACACCGCTTTAGGACAGGCAGGTGGTGCAGGTTACGCTGGGGATGTGGACGTCGCCACCGCCTGGGAAGGCGTGAAGAGCTCGGCGAATGCATTACTGGTTGATGTTCGCACGCAGGCAGAATGGAATTTTGTCGGGATCCCCGATCTTTCTTCGGTAGATAAAAAGCCGGTCTTTATCGAGTGGCAGGTATTTCCGACGATGGACGTGAACGGCTCGTTTGTGGATGCCGTTACCGCGGCCGCGCCGGACAAATCGGCGCCTATCTATCTTTTGTGCCGCTCGGGCGCGCGGTCGAAATCTGCCGCGATTGCCTTGACGCAGGCTGGATACGCGGAATGCTACAATATCAGCCAAGGCTTCGAGGGCCGCCACGATGCCGAGCAGCATCGCGGCTCGACCGATGGCTGGAAGGCGCGCGGCCTACCTTGGGTGCAGGGGTAGCGCATGGCTGGAAATGGACTTACGCAGGAAATCAATGCCCGCTGGACACGCGTTCGAGGGGTACTGCGCGCCGAGGTTGGTGACTCCGCATACAAGAGCTGGCTGAAGCCTCTCGGCTTGGTCGAATTTTCCGGCGGCGTTGTGCGCCTTTCCGTACCTACCCGATTTATGCGCGACTGGATCGCCAACCACTATGGCAACCGGATCACAGAGCTCTGGCGCGACGGGAATTCGCCAGTCACGGAGGTCGAGATTTTCGTCCTCTCTGATGCCGAAGATGCCCGGACGCAAACGCCGCCAAAGGCGCCGTCGGAAATCGCCGTCAGTGCAACTGTAGGCGCCCGCGTGTCGCCGGATCGTGTTGAAGGCGACGTCAGTGCGGCGCTCGACCAGCGCTTTAAGTTCGACAATTTTGTTGTTGGCAAACCGAACGAGCTTGCCTATGCGGCGGCGCGCCGTGTGGCGGATGCAGAAACTGCGACCTACAATCCGTTGTTCCTCTATGGCGGGGTCGGGTTGGGCAAGACCCATCTGATGCACGCGATAGCTTGGCATATCCGCGAACATCAGCCAGGGCGCAAAGTCGTCTACCTGTCGGCTGAGAAGTTTATGTACTACTTCATCCGTGCCCTGCGCTTCCAAGACACGATGGCGTTCAAGGAACGTTTCCGTTCGGTGGACGTGCTGATGATCGATGACGTGCAGTTCATCAACGGCAAGGAATCGACGCAGGAAGAATTTTTTCACACTTTCAATGACCTGGTTGACAATAATCGCCAAGTTGTCGTATCCGCCGACAAGTCTCCGTCGGATCTTGAGGGCATGGAGGAACGGCTCCGGTCCCGGCTGGGCTGGGGGCTGGTCGCCGACATACATGCGACAACCTATGAACTCCGCCTCGGTATCCTTCAGTCCAAGAAGGACGAGATCGGTGCTGTAGTGCCGGACAAGGTTCTTGAATTCCTCGCTCACAAGATCACGTCCAGTGTCCGCGAGCTAGAGGGCGCGTTAAACCGGGTGGCGGCGCATGCCTCGCTGATCGGTCGCGAGATCACGCTGGAGACTTGTCAAGAAGTCCTGCACGATTTATTGCGCGCCAGCGACCGTCGGATTTCGATTGAGGAAATCCAAAAACGGGTCGCTGAACATTTTAATATTCGGCTTGCCGACATGCATTCGGCCCGACGGTCGCGGGCGGTGGCCCGACCGCGCCAGGTGGCGATGTATCTCGCGAAACAGCTGACCTCCCGGTCGTTGCCTGAAATTGGGCGGAAATTCGGCGGCCGCGACCACACGACCGTGATGCATGCGGTTAAGAAGGTCGAGGAGCTGCGGACGAGCGATACCACTTTCGCTGAAGACGTGGATCTGCTCCGGCGGATGCTGGAGGGCTGATACACTACGCCAAGCGGCGGGGTCAGCTTCTCTGAAACGACCAGAATTCGGCAGCTTTAGGCCTTAGATCCGGTTATTGATTCGCCTGCTGTTTCTCCTTTGTCGGGCGGTTTTGTAAGCCTCTGATAATGTTGGCCTTTTGAGGCGAGTGCCGGGATGGTGATCCTGCGAGTTTTCTTGGGATTTCAAGGGCTTTTGGTATAATTTCGTTTGATTCTCAGGGTTTCCTGGGCATGTGCGGTTCACAGCCGCTACGGATAATGCGTCAGTAATAGCCACCTGATGGCCCCAACAAGCGCGAAAGCTGATTTTAAGCCATGCAATTCACCATCGAACGCAGCACTCTCCTGAGGTCTCTCACACACGTTCAGGGCGTCGTAGAGCGCCGGACGACCATTCCGATCCTGTCGAACGTGCTTCTGCAGGCAAATGGGGGGAAGTTTGGCCTGACGGCAACCGACATGGATCTCGCCATCATCGAGGGGGTGGCTGCCGATGTGTCACAGGATGGATCAACCACGGTGCCGGCGCACACGCTGTACGACATCGTGCGCAAGCTGCCCGAGGGCTCGCAGGTGGAGGTCGGCGCTGGCGGTGAGCAGGGTCAGCTTGAAATCCGTTCTGGCCGCTCCAAGCTGAGTCTGACAACGCTGCCCAGCGAAGATTTTCCCGTAATGTCGGATGGCGACCTGCCGCACAGCTTTACCGTGCCGGCCCGTGTACTCCGACGTCTGATCGACCGCACCCGCTTTGCCATGTCGACCGAGGAAACGCGCTACTATCTCAACGGTTTGTATTTTCATGCCGCCGATTCTGACGGTGTCGAAGTGCTGCGCATCGTGGCAACCGACGGACATCGTCTGGCTCGCGTCGAAGTGCCGATTCCCGACGGGGCGGCGGGCATGCCAGGTGTTATCGTTCCGCGCAAGGCCGTGGGTGAAATCTATAAGCTGATCGAAGAAGTCGAGGATGATATCGAAATCGCTCTATCGGAGACGAAAATCCGCTTTGCCTTCGGCGACGCAGTGCTGACATCGAAGCTTATCGACGGCACGTTCCCGGATTACGATCGGGTTATTCCTTTCGGCAATGACAAGACGCTAGAGGTAAAGCGCACCGAATTCGTCAAGGCCGTCGATCTGGTCTCCACGATTTCGACTGAGAAATCGCGGGCTATCAAGCTGGCGCTCGAGGACGGCAACCTCGTCCTCACCGCGACCAGCCCCGAAGCGGGCAGTGCCCGAGAAGAACTGGACGTAGACTATAACGACGATCCGCTGGAAATTGGGTTCAATTCCAAATACCTGCTGGATATCACCCAGCAGATCGAAGGCGATGACGCGAAATTCGTGCTTTCCGATGGCGCGTCGCCGACGCTGGTTCAAGACATGGGCGATACAAGCGCGCTCTATGTCCTGATGCCCATGCGGGTCTGACGCATCGGTTCAGCTTTTGCAGAATGCCCTGGTAAATTTTCCCGACGAAACCGCTTCTCAGGAACGCTGCGCGGTCGTTAGGCTGGCGCTGACCGATTTCCGGTGCTACGCGCACCTGCGTCTGGATGCCGATGCACGCCCGGCGGTGCTCACCGGCGCGAACGGTGCCGGCAAGACCAATCTGCTGGAAGCGATATCGTTCCTCGCGCCCGGGCGTGGCCTGCGCCGTGCACGGATGCAGGATGTGACCCGAAGCGACGCACCGGTCGACGAGTCCCCTGGTGCGTTACGCTGGGGAGTGGCATCTACGTTGGAAGCAGCCGGTGGAGCCGTTGAGGTCGGCACTGGGTTCGCAAGCGTCGGGGACGGGGACGACGGCGGCCGCCGGGTCGTCCGGATCAACGGTATGAATACCCGCAGCCAGTCGGCCCTGAGCGAGATACTGGCAGTGGTCTGGCTGGTGCCAGATATGGATCGCCTTTTTATGGATAGTGCAGGACGACGACGACGGTTTCTTGACCGCTTGGTGGCGGGCTTTGATCCGGCGCATACGACGCGTCTAAACGAATACGAACAGGCCATGCGGGAACGTACACGGCTGCTGCGTGACGATCGCGCTGGCTTCCGGGCCGCGGACGCTGGGTGGATTGCCGCACTGGAACAACGTATGGCGGAAAGCGGCATCGCGGTGGCGGCGGCGCGGCGCGATTTCGTCAACCGTCTTGGTGCCGCCTGCAAGCTTACCGCCGGGCCGTTTCCGGCGGCCGGTATAACGCTGGTCGGCGACGCGGAAGGCTGGCTCGACCATGGGGCAGCGCTTGAGGCCGAAGATCGTTTCCGTGCGGCGCTTGCGGACTCACGCACCGCCGATCGCGAAATTGGCCGCGCGCTGACCGGGCCGCATCGTTCAGATATTCAGGTGGTCCACCTTGCTAAGAACTGTCCCGCTGCCGTTTGTTCGACAGGTGAGCAAAAAGCGCTGCTCATCAGCATCGTGTTGGCGCATGCCCGGCTGGTCGCCCTCGACCGAGGTGCTTCACCGCTACTGCTGATGGATGAGATCGTCGCGCATCTCGACGCGGAACGCCGCGCTGCACTGTTTGACGAAATCTGCGCTATCGGCGCACAGGCCTGGATGACTGGTACCGATCAGGAACTATTCGAGCAATTCGGCGACCGGGCCCAGTATTTCCGTGTCGATAACGCCAACGTGCAAACAGTTTGAGGATCGAATGACGTCACCCGAAGATACGCCACCCCCTGAAAACAGCGATGCTGATAGTGAAGGCGCCGAATACGGCGCCGATTCTATTCAGGTTTTGCGCGGACTGGAAGCGGTTCGAAAACGGCCGGGCATGTATATCGGCGACACCGACGACGGTTCCGGGCTGCACCACATGGTGTACGAGGTCGTCGACAACGCCATCGACGAGGCGCTGGCCGGGTACTGTTCCGAGGTGACGGTGACGCTCAATGGTGACGGATCCGCAACAATCACTGACGACGGCCGGGGCATCCCGGTGGAAATCCACGAAGAGGAGGGCGTCTCGGCGGCCGAGGTCATCATGACCCAGTTGCACGCTGGCGGAAAATTCGACCAGAACTCATACAAGGTCTCGGGCGGTCTGCACGGGGTCGGCGTGTCTGTGGTAAACGCGCTGTCGGAATGGCTGAAACTACGTATCTGGCGTGATGGCAAGGAACACGTGATGCGTTTCAGCCACGGCGAGTCAGACGGCCCGCTTGAGGTCGTCGGCGACGCCAATGGCAAAAAAGGCACTGCGGTGACCTTTATGCCGTCGGCCGAAACATTCACGATGACCGAATTCAACCTGTCGACCCTTGAACACAGATTGCGCGAACTGGCTTTCCTGAACTCGGGGGTCAGGCTGGTGCTGACCGATGCCCGAGGCGTCGAACCCACGACGGTCGTGCTGGAATACGAAGGCGGGATCGAGGCATTCGTTCAGCACCTTGACCGTGGCAAGACCCCGTTGATCGAATCCCCCATCGTTATCGCTGGTGAACAGGACGGCGTCAGTGTCGACATGGCGCTGGAATGGGCGGACAGCTACCATGAAACCACACTTTGCTTCACAAACACGATCCCGCAATCCGACGGCGGGACGCATCTTGCAGGTTTCCGCGCCGCGCTGACGCGCACCGTGAACGGTTACGCCAATGAAAGCGGACTCGCTAAGAAGGCGAAGGTGTCGCTATCGGGCGACGATGCCCGCGAGGGGTTGACCTGCGTGGTTTCGGTGAAGGTGCCTGATCCCAAGTTTTCGTCCCAGACAAAAGACAAGCTGGTGTCGTCCGAGGTGCGCCCGATCGTCGAGAGCATCGCGGCGGAAAAAATCGGACAATGGTTCGAAGAACATCCCAACGATGCCAAGCGGGTCGTCGGCAAGGTGATCGAGGCTGCCATAGCGCGTGATGCCGCGCGTAAAGCCCGTGACCTGACCCGACGTAAAGGGGCGCTTGATATTTCGTCTTTGCCCGGCAAGCTGGCCGACTGTCAGGAAAGGGATCCTGCCAATTCCGAACTTTTTATCGTCGAGGGCGACTCCGCGGGTGGTTCCGCGAAACAGGCGCGCAACCGGAAAAACCAGGCGGTGCTGCCGCTACGTGGAAAAATCCTGAACGTTGAACGCGCACGGTTCGACAAGGTCCTATCGTCTGCCGAGCTTGGCACGCTGATAACTGCTCTAGGGGCGGGTATCGGGGCCGAAGAATTCGATATTGAAAAAGCCCGGTATCACAAGATCATCATCATGACGGACGCCGATGTCGACGGCAGCCACATCCGGACGCTGTTGCTCACCTTCTTTTATCGGCAGATGCCGGAAATCATCGAGCGAGGTTATTTGTACATTGCGCAACCGCCGCTTTATCGGGCCAAGAAGGGCGACAGCGAAACGTATCTGAAAGACGACCCGGAGATGGAGGAATACCTGATCCGCGCCGGGTTGCGGGAAGCGGTGCTGACGGTCAGCGACGGGGCTCAGATCGCTGGCGACGACCTTTACGACCGGGTCAAGCAGGCACAGCGCGCGAAGCAACTGCTACAGCCGATGTCATCCAAGCTTACCAATGCCGAGGTGGCCGAACAGGCGGCAGTGCTGGGCGCGTTCAACCAGGTCCTTCTCGACTCTGAAGAACAGTCGCAACTGGTCGCTGACGCCCTGGCACGGCGGCTGGATGGGCTGGCCGAGCCTGCGGATCGTGGCTGGACGGCGGAGATGATGGATGGCGGCGGTATCGCGTTTCTGAGGACCCGGCGGGGTGTCACTGAACGCCAGGTTATCGACGGTGCGTTGCTGCGGTCGAGCGAGGCCCGCCGTTTGGACGAGATGGCGTCCGATTTTCAGCTTCTCTATGCCCGTCCCGCTACGCTGACCGCGCGGGATTTCGAACGGCGCATCACGGGACCGGCCGAACTTTTCGACGCCGTGCTCGGGCTCGGCCGGAGAGGTATCAGCGTTCAGCGATATAAGGGGCTGGGCGAGATGAACCCCGAACAGCTATGGGAAACTACCCTCGATCCTAATGTACGGACGTTGCTGAAAGTACGCATCGAGCATGGCGACCGTGCGGAGGACGTGTTCTCCACGCTTATGGGCGACGTAGTAGAACCGCGCCGCGATTTCATCCAAGACAACGCACTGAAAGTCGTCAATCTCGACGTTTGATTACTGAGAGTTGCCCGCGATCCGGTCAAAACTGGCGCCGAATGCGGCGCATACCAGCACATCTCTAAGTTCGGGTGCGATATGACGATAGAACCGCCGCGCGGCCTTGTTGCGTTTGAGCACCGACCAGAATATCCAGCGCCCGCCGGCATCTCGGCTATGGCGCGCGACCCCGGTGACCAGGGCGGTTCCAACGCCATTGCGCCGATAGCATTCGTCGACGTAGAGATCGGCCAAGTATACGCCCCGGGTTGCGCTGTCGGTATCGTAACCCCAGTAGTAGACGGCGTATCCTGCGGGGACGTTACCCTTCGTCGCCACCATGGTGTCAAAGGCGGGGATATCGCCGAAACCGTCTCGCAGAAACGCCTCCGCCGAAAACCGCGATATGCGGTCGCCGTCCGAGACGCTGAGCGCGCGCGCCATTGCGGCAATGTCGTCGGCGTCTTCGCGCCGCGCCGGGCGAATTTCAATGGCTGTTGTTGTCTCTTCCATGCGCGATTGCAGATGCCTTGTTGTCGCCATAATGATGAAGTCGATTGATGCGGCTTCTAATCTACTACATATAACTCTATGGCCGAGGGAAAACGCACTACGCCGAAAAAGCTCCGCAAAGGGGCTAGTAAAGCACCGCCGGGCAGGAAATCGGCAAAGCCGCGTATGTCGGTTACGAAATCATCCGGCAGCGAATCCATGGCGACGGGTGAGTCTTCCGGCCTAGGGCGGTTGACGTTACGTCTGTTCAAATGGTCGCTGATCTGCACTATTTGGGGCGGTGTGGCACTGGGCGGCCTTGTCGCTTGGTATGCTTGGGATCTACCCGATATCTCTAACTTGGAGACGCCCACACGCCGTACCAGTATCACTCTAACCGACTCCGGGGGGCGGGAGATAGCAACATACGGCGATCTTTATGGAGAAGCCCTGCGCCTCGCCGACGTACCGCCATACCTAGTACAGGCGATCGTGGCGACCGAGGATCGGCGGTTCTTCGATCATGGCGGGTTCGATCCCCTGGCTCTGGCGCGCGCGGTGGTCGCCAACGTTCGGGCCGGCCGGGTAAGGCAGGGCGGCAGTACGCTGACGCAGCAACTGGCCAAGAACATCTTCCTTAAACCGGACCGGACATTGCGGCGGAAAGTTCAGGAGCTGTTACTGGCCTTCTGGCTGGAAGCGAATTTCTCTAAGGAACAGATCTTCACGCTTTATATAAATCGGGTCTATCTCGGGTCCGGCGCCTATGGTGTAGATGCTGCTGCCCGCCGATATTTCGGGAAATCGGTAAAATCCATAACCTTGCATGAAGCGGCGGTTATTGCCGGATTGCTGAAAGCACCGTCACGCTATTCGCCCTTGCGCAGCCGCACGGCAGCGGAGAAACGTGCTCGGATCGTTCTGAAGACCATGGTTGCTGCGAAGTTCTTGGACGACAGAACCGCCCAGAAGATCGGTTCCCAACGGCTGCGCGTTGTCGGTCGTTCCGGGCATCGCCGGACAGCGCGCTATTTTACTGACTGGGCGCTGGACCGGGTGAGCGGCTTTGTTGGCCGAGTGGAGAGTGACCTAATCGTCCGCACCACCATGGATGCTCGGCTTCAGACTCTGGCAGAATCGCGGTTGCGCGCGGTGTTGAAACGCGATGGGGCAAAACGAAACATCCGCCAGGCGGCGCTGGTATCAATGTCGCCGACCGGTGCGGTTCGTGCACTTGTCGGGGGGCGTGACTACGCGTCCAGCCAGTACAACCGGGCTTTTCAGGCCCGGCGGCAGCCGGGATCGGCGTTCAAACTGTTTGTTTATCTCGCGGCACTTGAAAACGGCATGCACCCACAGGATCAGTTGATCGACGGGCCTTTGAAAATTGGCAAATGGCAACCGCGGAACTACGGCGGCGGCTACGATGGCGCCGTTACGCTGAAAGATGCCATGGCGCGGTCGATCAACACCGTTGCTGTGCAAGTGTCCGAACGGATCGGTCGCCAGAGGGTGATAGACACCGCTCGGCGCCTCGGAATCACGTCGCCTCTCAGGTCCCATCCCAGCCTGGCGCTAGGTGCCAGTGAAGTATCGCTCGTCGAACTGACTTCTGCTTATGGTGTCATCGCCAATGGCGGGGTCGCTGTGTGGCCACATGCAATCACGGAGATACGGACGCGGAATGGTAAGATTCTCTATCACCGCCGCGAAGGTGCGACAACTCAGGTGGTCGACCCCCAAGCGGTCCGAGGCGTAAACGATATGTTGCGCGCGGTAGTGGCCGGCGGCACCGGTCGGGGTGCCAATCCCGGCCGTCCGGCGGCGGGAAAAACCGGCACCAGCCAGGATTTCCGTGACGCCTGGTTCATTGGCTATACCGGCGATCTGGTCACAGGTGTGTGGATGGGCAACGACGATAGCTCGCCTATGAAACGCGTTACCGGCGGTGGATACCCTGCTCAACTGTGGCGCGCCTATACGCGCGCGGCGTTGCAGGGCCGGCTGGTAAAACCGTTGCCGCCGCCGCCTTCTGCCGCGATGTCTTCAGAGTCGGCGTCGTCTTTCTTAAACTGGCTAAAACGAAATGTCGAAACGTCCGCGGAAGATTCCGAGGATCCGATTAACAGTGAATAGATCGTTTCCCGCTCAAACGGCTTAATCCCGCCTTACCGCCTTCGGCCTCCGAAGAACCAGCTGGTAAAATAGAAACAGCATCACTGGCCCTATCCAGAACACCGTCCAGGCCAGCGGCATGACCGTCCCGTTTAAGAAACCCGCGGCGACAGCTCCCAGAATCGCGGCGAAGGACATTTGCAGATAGCTCAGCATCGACGCTGCGGCGCCTGCCATCTTGGGGTATGGCGTGATACTGCCAACCCGGCCGTTGGGAAAGACAAACACCTGACCGGCGGCAAAGCCGACCATGAAAACGCTCAGGATCAACTGAGCGCCGCTGAAAGTTGCTTGGAGTCCCGATGCTACCGACGGGAGAGACGGCACCATGATGTTATTAGTAAAGGGCCCCAACATGACCAGGGCAGAAATCAGGGCGATTAAGACGTTGCGCGACATTGCGCCATCATGCCTTGCCTTGCCGTGCCGCGCTTTCCTATCCGCCCTCGAAAGTTTCATTCATTTTTTACCCGTCGAGGCCTGCCTCGTTTAATACGGCCCACAGTGCAGTCGCTGTTGCGTTATCCAGAGGTTGCAGCGGCGGCCGCAGCGCGCGCCATGCAGCGTCGCCGGTGAGACGCGCCATCGCTTCTTTCAGTGCTTCTACGAGCGGAAATTTTTGGGTGGCAAGGCGAATGGCGCTGAGTGCTGCCTGGTACGTATCCGCATCGTCTTTCCGCCAGTTCGTCAGCACGGCAGCCGATTGCCGCGCGGCAATGTTGTTACAAGCGGTGATCGAACCGGCGCCCCCGATGCGCAAGACGTCGAGCAGATAGGCATCCGACCCCGAGAAGACGCGAAATCCCGGGAAGCCCTCGACCGTGGCTTTCATGTTCCCGAAATCGCCCGCCGAATCCTTGATTCCGACAACGGTGCTGGGATACGCGCCGGTAAGCCGGTCGATCAGGTCCAGCGTGATCGGCACGCCGGTGTTCTGCGGGATGTGATAGAGCAGAATCTTAAGGCTGCTGTTTCCGACGCGCTCGATTATTTCGGCATAAGCCGCGAATAGCCCGTCGTCGTCGACCGGTTTGTAATAGAAAGGCGGCAGCATCAGTACCCCTGCTGCTCCGATATCGAGCGCCATTTGACAAAGGGCCACGGTGTCCGGGATCGCGCAGCATCCGACGCCCGGAACGCTGAGTCCTGCGTCGATATCGCTACTTCCAAGGGCATCGAGCATGTCTAACCGTTCCGACACGCTGAAGGAATTTGCCTCGCTGGTGGTCCCGAGGACGGCAAGCCCGGTACATCCCTGCTCCAGCAGGTTCCGGCAATGATCCAGCCAACGCCCATGATCCGGCGCCATATCGGCGTTCAAAGGAGTCAGAACGGCCGCCATGACACCGCCATCGATCGAGGCCGTGGTCGTCATTGGTATGCTCCCTTAGTCTGCTCTAGATTTCGCGCGCGTTACTCGGACCATGTCACGATGTGGTCTTCCGGATCGATCCGCTGGGATTCGTGGATGACCCGGTGCCGAACGGAAATACCAGCTGTATGAACGGTCTTGGGATCGCCAGAAACCAGCGGATGCCACCATCGCAGCTTTTTGCCCTCCGCCAGCAGGCGGTATGCGCAGGTTGTTGGCAGCCAGTTCGCGGTGTTTGCGAGCTCCGGGGTGACCTGCAGGCAATCGGGCACCCGGATCGAACGCATGGGATAGTCGGTGCAGGCACAGGTGCCGATATCGAGAAGCCGGCACGCCACTTCCGTGAACGCTAGTTCGCCCGTATCCACGTCTTCTAGTTTAATCAGACAGCATTTCGCGCAGCCGTCGCAAAGCGATTCCCATTCATCCGAATCCATTTCGTCGAGAGATTTCATTTCCCAGAACGGTCTCGGCACTTCGGCACCGGCCATGGTCAGTTTCCTATTTTTGCCTGCAGCGTTTCAGCCATTCGGTCGGGTTTGGTCGCGTGTGTGAAATGGGTGACATAGAGCCCAGCGGGGTCCATCAGAAAAACGAACGAACTATGATCCATCAGGTAGTCCGTCGTATCCCCCGCACTTTCCTTCGCCGCCGCATAGTACACCCGGTAGGCGCGGGCCGCCTGGACAACCTGTTCTTCTGTGCCGGTCAAACCGATCATTCGCGGGTGAAAGTTTTCGACATAGGCTGCCAGTTGTTCGACGGTATCGCGCGCCGGATCGATCGTGATGAAAATCGGCGTGATCTTCGCCTGCATACCCTTGTCGAGACGATCCATGGCGCTGGTCATCACCTGCAGTGCGGTAGGGCACACATCGGGGCAGAACGTGTATCCGAAATAGATAAGATTGTACGATCCGTGAAAGTCCCGTTCGGTCCGGGTTTTGCCGGTCTGGTCTGTCAGCGTAAACGGGCCGCCGATGGCGGCAATCCCCCGTCCGCCCGATCCGCCTCCGCCATAGAGCACGAATGCTGCAATCGCGGCGACGATCAGCCCGGTGGTTGCGATAAGGACGGCCTGATAGGGGCGCATTTTTGTTTTCCGGCGACTTGTGAGTTTGTTCGAGGTATAATGTCGGATGAAGAAATTGACCAGACTAGGTCTTGACCCTGCGACAACATGTGAACATGTCTTGCCCATGTATGTTCGCCTCGCAGCGAGCCTGATCATAGCCGCGGCCATAGGAACGGTGCTTACTTCAGTGCCCGTGCCCGTGCGCGCGGAGCTCGATTTGCAAAAAAACGACCGGCTGATCGAAGCAGTCAAGGCAGACGATCTGACAGCCGGAGAATCGCTTCTAATCCAGAAACACAATGTCGATGTTCGCGAGCAGGACGGACGCACGCCGCTTTTTTTTGCCGCCGCCCGGGGGTTGGAGGATTTTGTAGAGCTGCTGATCCGGCACGAGGCGAAAATCGACGCTGTCGATAACTTTGGAAACTCGCCGATATATTACGCTGCAATCGGCGATCATGTTGGTGTTGTCGAGATCCTGCTAGAAGGCGGTGCGAACGTTAACCTGCAGAATCGGCGGGGGATGACCCCTCTGATGATGGCGGCGTCCGATGGGCACCTCGCGACCGTTCAGGCATTGATCGATGCCAAGGCCGACCCAAGCTTGACGGATTTTACCGGCCGCACCGCCTGGGAGTGGGCGCAGCGCAGCAATCGCAGTCATGTGCTGCGTTATCTGAAATCGGCCGGTATCCATCGTTAATCTTTAGTTCACCAAAACGCTATTTAGTCGCCCTGTTGTCCATGATTTCGGGAAAGAATTATGTCGCTTGCCCCAGAATGGCTCTAGGGCAGCGATAGTCTGTTCGCTATGCTTTTTGCGGGTTTCGCGATCGAACTCCTTTTCGTTGGTCTGCCTGGGTTCCAGCAAGTTCTTGGCCTTTCCCGCGCAGTTACGGTGCATGTTGTGGCCCGCGCCGACCGCAGACTTAATCGGCTCAAAAGATCGAGATGAAGCTGCAAAATTTGGGGTGCGCTGTTCCTGGTGTTTCTGGTGCTTCTGGCGGCTGTTGCCGGAATGTACGGCGTTGAATTCTAGCGGTCGGTGGCCGATGGCTGGATCATCGGGGCTTTTTTGATCGCAACCTGTGTCGGTTCGCAGCGACAGGTGTTTACCGCGGGCGCGCTGCACCGCGCCACGGCTCGAAAAAGCGTCGGCAAGGTGCGTTCCCAACTGGGGCGTGTAGTCAAATACCAAACCGCTGCGATGGCCCGGGCGATACGGTATTCTGGTATGTGGTGGCGAGCCTGCCCGGCTTTTCGTTTGCGGTGTCGTGACGGCGATGGCCAATGAACTGGCCCATCCCAATGAAAAACACGCGGTGTTTGGTGCCGTGCCGAGGCCATGGGCCCTCTGATGGTTTTTATTCCCGCGCCGGAAGCGACCTTGTTGATCGTGGTCGGAACGTTATCTGCGCCGACGGCGCGGGTCGCCTGCCTGGTGACGGCTGAACCCGGGGTGCGGTCGCAGGAGCGGTTGGCCTGTCGCTGTCTGGCCCCTGCGTCTTGACCGCATCGTTGGGCGCGAAGATAGCATAATGGGTTAGGGGATCTATTCACCCATCTGAAGCAACTGACCGCGATGGCGGGCAACGCGAAACGCGAACAGGAAAGCGCTCAACCCCAGAAGCAGGTAAACTACATTTAGGCCCACGGACCACACGAATCGGTCCACTAGGAAAACACCTTCCATGGCGGCTGCCCGCATGCCTTCAAACACATGCGCCGACGGCAGCGCATAGGCAACCGGCTGCAGCCAGTCCGGAAGAGTTGCGATCGGATAGTAAATACCGCTCAGCGGGGCGACTGCGAAAATGACTGCCCAGGCAAGGCTCTCTGCGCCAAGCCCGCAGCGCAAGACCAGTCCCGACACGGCAAGACCCACCGCAGCCCCGAAGATCAGCAAATTCACAAAAAACGCGATCAGCGGCAGTCCCATTTCGAATACTGAATAGTGATATAGCGGTATCGCCAGCAACGCCGCCGGTACGATGCCGATGAGGGTACGAATGGCGCTGATCGCCAGCAGCGACATCGCCCATTCGTACGGCCGTAACGGACTAGCAAAGAGCTGGCCGAGATTACGCGACCACATCTCTTCTAGAAAGGAAATGGATACGCCGATGTTCGACCGGAACATGACGTCCCACAGCAGTACCGCGGCTATTAGAATGCCGCCGGCTCGGACGAACCACTCGGAATGTTCGTACAGAAATTGTGACATGAACCCCCAGATTAGCATCTGCATGGTCGGCCAGTAGGCTAGTTCGATTATCCGGGGTATCGAACCGCGCAGAAGAAAAAAGTAGCGCAAGACCATTGCGCCGATCCGGCGCGTCGAAAAATACGAGGGGTGGTCGGCGACGGTCATGCTGTTATCCCGACTTCAGAGTCCTCGGCATTCTGTCGGCCCCGGGCGATGTCGAGAAATACGTCTTCCAGATTGGCGCGGCCGTATTTGGTCAGCAGGTCGGCGGGGCTGGCCCGATCGACGATCGATCCTTCCTTCATCATCACCACGTCGTCGCACAGGCGTTCAACTTCCGACATGTTATGCGATGCCAGCAGTATCGTTGCGCCGCGATCCTGCTGGAAGTTCTTCAGATAGGTTCGGACCCAGTCCGCCGTTTCCGGATCGAGGGATGCCGTTGGCTCGTCCAGCAGCAGCAGATCGGGCTCGTTCAGCAACGATTTCGCCAGTGAAACGCGGGTTTTCTGTCCGGAAGACAGTTCACCTAAGGGGCGATCGAGAAGTCTATCGATATCGAGATCCTTGGCTAAACCTGCCACCCGTTCTTTCGGATTCCGGATACCGTAGAGCCTAGAATAAACCATAAGATTTTCCCGCGATGTCAGGCGCTTGGGCAGATCGACATAGGGCGAGGAGAAATTGATCATTGAAAGGACGCGATAGCGATCACGCAGCATGTCCGCGCCGAGGATTTCGATTTTGCCCGTGCTCGGGATCAGGAGACCCAGCAGCATCGATATTGTAGTGGTCTTTCCGGCGCCGTTACCACCCAACAACGCGCATATCTCACCCCGGCGAACATCGAAGCTCAGTTCGTTCACCGCCACGATCTCGCCAAACCGTTTAACGAGTTTTTCGACCTTGATCGCCATATCAGCCATGCACCAGAATATGGAACTCCCGTTGCAGAAGGGCCAGACCGATAGTGAGAAATTCGGCCGTCTGAATTCCGCGCTTCACTCGGGCGGGCCTTCGCGATAGACGTGGTGCATACACATTGGGAGGTATGTCATGACGTCCTTCGGCAACGCGCCTTTTCCCGAAATGGCGCACGTGCCCCTTTCGGACTATGCCTACGCGCCTGCCGTGAATGATCCGGTGCGGCTACGCACGCTGACACTTATCAGATGGGTGGCCATCGCCGGCCAGGCGCTTGCCCTGCTGGCAGTTCATTACGGGTTTGGCTTTGACGTACCGTTGGGTCCAGCCTTCGCCGTCGTCGCTGCGTCGCTTTTACTGAATTTGATTGTTCTGACTGGGCACCCCACGCCGGTACGGCTGGGCGTCCGAAGCGCCGCCGCGTTTCTGGCGTTCGATATTCTGCAGCTCGCGGCGCTTTTGTATCTTACCGGCGGACTGGAGAATCCGTTTTCGTTTCTCTTGCTCGCGCCCGTGGCAGTGTCCGCAACGATACTGACGATCCGCAGCACCATCGCCCTATGCGTCCTGTCGATAGCATGCATCACAATCCTAGCCATTTGGCATTTTCCATTGCCTTGGACCGCCGGGGGTTTTTCCGTACCTCAGGTATATGTTCTGGGAATTTGGATCGCGCTGGCGATCGGTATCCTGTTTTTCGCAATTTACACTTGGCGGGTGGCAGAAGAAGCCCGCCGGATGTCCAGCGCGCTTGCCGCCAGCCAGCTCGCGCTCGCCCGGGAACAACAGCTGGCTGCCCTCGGCGGCCTCGCTGCCGCGGCTGCGCATGAACTGGGAAGTCCTTTGGGAACGATTGCGGTAGCATCGGGGGAAATTGCCCGCGAACTGAGCCCCGATAGCCCAATGTATGATGACGTGCAGCTCCTGATCAGCGAAACAAGTCGGTGCCGGGATATCCTCGCGGAACTATCCGACCGGTCGGAAGACGGTGACGACACTGTCTCTCCATTTGTATTGCTGCCCGTTCATGCGCTCGTTCAGGCGGCGGCCGTACGTCACGAGGCGGAAAACGTCGCCTTCGATCTTTCCGCTACCGCCGGACCGTCGGAGGACCCCGCCGCAGAGCCGGTCGTCGCGCGAAGCCCTGAGATTATCCACGGTCTGGGGACGATTATCCAGAATGCTGCCCAGTTCGCTCGTGACCGGGTCGAAATCAATACGCAATGGGATCGGGAATTCATTCGGGTGCACATTCGGGATGATGGTCCCGGTTTTGCGGCAGGGCTACTCGAACGGCTCGGTGAGCCCTATATCTCCTCTCGCAAGCGATCCACAGGCCACATGGGTCTTGGAATATTTATCGCTCGAACCTTACTGCAACGGTCCGGGGGAGCTATCGCTTTTCGCAACGACTCGGAGGGCGGAGCGGCGGTTGATATTGTCTGGCGCCGTGACACACTCGAAAACCCGGATGTGGAGTCCGGAGGATAAAGATGGATGCACTAGAACAATTCGAAGACCGCACACTGCTTATCGTTGACGACGACGAACCGTTCCTCGGCCGGCTTGCACGGGCGATGGAAACGCGGGGTTTCGATGTCGTGACCGCAGGGTCGGTGCGCGACGGCGTCGCTGCAGCAAAATCGATGCCGCCCGCCTTCGCCGTTCTCGACTTGCGTCTCGCTGATGGCAGCGGTCTCGACATCGTTTCGGCTGTCCAAGAAGGCCACCCGGGGTCTCGGATTGTGATGCTAACCGGATATGGCAACATCGCAACGGCGGTTGCGGCAGTAAAGGCCGGCGCCCTAGACTATCTCGCCAAGCCTGCAGACGCCGATGCGGTCGAAGCGGCCCTGTTGTCTAACGGTGATGGTCTGCCCCCGCCGCCGGAAAATCCGATGTCTGCCGACCGGGTTCGCTGGGAACATATTCAACGGGTTTACGAGCAATGCGACCGTAACGTTTCCGAAACTGCCCGTCGGCTGAACATGCACCGGCGGACGCTGCAACGTATTCTTTCTAAACGCGCTCCCCGAGAAGCGCCGCCCGATGAAATCTGAAACCGCCCGGACAACCGAAAAGGCCGCGCCCGACTATTGGAAGATTGGCCCCGTAGACGCGCCTGTGATCGTGGAAAATGCCGCAGTTGTGCTGCCTTACCTGCCTTACTTTCTCGTAGGGTGGGACATTCGCTGGGCCGGTAAGACGGTCGTCGGCGACGCAGATGTCCGTGTGGAAGAACATGCCGACGGCACATTCCGGGTAATCAGCACCGGTCCTGGTGGCGCCGACTTTTCCTTCGACAATCCTTACGATGTCGCCAACGGGCTGGCCGGCGGCCTGATCAGCGTTCATATCGCGCGGGAACCGCGGTCGATCTGCCTGAATGCGGGCGCTGCAAAAATCGATAACGGCCTGGTAATCGTCATCGGGAATTCGTTAGCCGGGCAATCAAGCGTAGCGTTGCATCTTGCGGTTTTGGGCCACCGGTTTTTTGGAGACGATCAGATCGCAGTGACGATGGGCCTCGAACCGGTCGCTACCTGTCTTGGTTTGACGCCTAAAGTGCGCCTACCACTTCCGAACGATTGCGGCGACGCCTTCCGCGAATTCGTCGAGGGATATTCCTCCATGCAGAGCGACGAGATGGCTTACCTGAAGCTATGGGAGGCCGAGGCCGGGGCTTTCGGCGAAACCGTGCCGATCAGCGCATTGGTCTTCCTCGATCTTGTCGAAGATGGCGAAGCCGTGCTCGAACCCGCATCGCAGTCGGACCTGGTAAAAACCATGATGTCGACCGCGTTCGCGCCGCATGTCGCGTCCGCAGATCTTCTGGCTGGGCTTACCCAGCTTGCAGCCGGCAACCGGTCCTACCATCTACGGTGTTCAAGCAGCCGCGAAGCTGCGGGCCTTCTGTCCAGCGAATTTCGCAACTCCCGAACAGTCCCATGACGGTATCGGATCGTACATAAATTTGAAAATCGGCGACCGCGGCGACGGAGATAGACAAAGAGATGTTGCTCGTCGAACGATCCGGAAATAGCTGCGTCGGTAGCGGCGGCGGCCGCCGAGGACGAGCTCGGCGCGTTCAGCGTGCGCAAGTTGATGGATGTTATCGCCTTGTTGCGCAGCGAAGCGGACATAGACCCAGACCTGGTTCGCGACCTAACGGTTGCCCGCCGATTTCTATAGCTGGCCGGAGTGGTATTCGTCCTGCTGCATGAACTCGGCGCCCCGGTCATTGGAACACCCATGGACCTCGTCCGGAAGCCGCGTGAGGTTGCTGCAAAGGCCGTTCGACCGCCTGGTCACGGATTATTCGCTGTTTTTCCGCGCCTAACCGACACCAATGCGGCCGCTGGGACGTGAGCTGACCCGCTGCACGGAGCCGAGTGTCGATTTTCAAAACACGATGCTTAGACCTGAGGGTCTGATCCAGAAAAGGGATGGATTGCTGTCAAGATATGCACCGTCCTGATCAGGGTTCTTTTGGTATGGGTTCGGTGATAGCATACCTTGGGAAAAGCGCGCGAAGTAGAACAGTATGAGTGAGAGAGCCATTTCGGTTCCGAAGAAGATCCTGATCACCGGCGGTGCCGGATTTATTGGCTCCCACCTGTGCGAACGGCTGTTGAGCGACGGCAATGACGTGATATGCGTGGACAATTACTTCACGGGCATCAAAGACAATATCGCCCATTTGATGGACAATCCGCGCTTCGAGGTCATGCGCCACGACGTGACTTTTCCGCTCTATGTAGAAGTGGACGAAATCTACAATTTGGCCTGCCCAGCCTCTCCGGTGCACTATCAGCACGACCCCGTCCAGACAACCAAGACCAGTGTACATGGCGCGATCAATCTGCTGGGGCTTGCAAAACGTTTGCGGGCAAAAATTTTTCAGGCGTCGACCAGTGAAGTCTATGGCGACCCGGAAGTTCACCCCCAGCACGAGTCCTATTGGGGAAACACCAATCCGATCGGACAGCGCGCGTGCTACGACGAGGGCAAGCGCTGCGCCGAAACTTTGTTCTTCGACTACTGGCGCCAGCACGGATTACGCATCAAGGTTGCTCGGATTTTCAATACCTACGGACCCCGTATGCATCCCAATGACGGGCGGGTGGTTTCGAATTTCATCGTCCAGGCCCTGCGCGGCGAGGACATCACGATCTATGGTGATGGCTCTCAAACCCGGTCTTTCTGCTATGTGGAAGACTTGGTCGAGGCGTTCGTGCGCAGCATGGATACCGACGACGATTTCACAGGACCGGTGAATATCGGCAATCCCGGCGAATTCACCATCCTTGAACTAGCGGAAAAGGTTATCGCTGCGATCGGCAACGACAGCAAGATCGTCAATATGCCGTTGCCCAATGACGATCCCGCACGACGGCGACCGGATATTTCTCTGGCTCAAGAAAAACTCGGCTGGGAACCGACGATCGACCTCGACCAGGGCCTGGAGCGGACGATCTCGTACTTTGACAAGCTCCTGTCTCAATAACCGGTTGATTGGAGCGCGTGGTCGGTAATTACATTTATGTCGGCTGTCACTTCACAGTGGGCCCAAGCCGGGAGAATCTCGATGCCTCGCCGACATTTAGACTCAAAAAAACCCCTCTCAGGGAAACTCTACACCGAGAACGACGGGCGTTTCCCCAGACAGGTTAAATACCGCAAAGTTGTAAAATCGAGGCTATCGCGCCGTTGGTTCAAAGCCTTTTATGGAGATCGGTTCCTGGGTCAGGCGTAACAATCTTCGGCAATCTTGCGGGCCCAGCCGCGGAAACCACGTTCGGTCGCGGTTGGGTCGTCTTTCAGCAGCCAGTTGCGCATGGGAACTGCGAAGCCGGTCTTGGGCCGGTTGAGGACTTCATCCGGTAATGGTTTTGCCAGACTAGCTGCCATATCCAGCTTGCCGGGTGGGGTACTCGATGCCAGCATCGGCGCCAGTTCCCGGAAGAAAAACGTATCGACCAGCGGCACGCGGATTTCCAGCGAATGTGCCATACCCGCCCAGTCGGAATCGCGCAGCAACTGGCTGCGCATGTACCAGGTGGATTCTAGCGCCGAGATTTTCGCCCGCGGCGTTTTCAGTCGATCGACTTGCCCGCGCCGGAACGATCCCTCCTCCAGTTCGGCCCAGCCTGTTCTCGCCATATCGGGATCCATCAACTTGGGCAGTTCCCACGGCATGAATAGCGCGCGGCGCAGCAGATAAGCATCCGGGTACGTGGTGCCATATTCTAAAAGGCTGGCATATTTGGGCGATGTCACGGCGCTGACGACCGGCGCCCCTAGCTTGCGGAGCAATGTTCCGGCGCCGCGCATGCCTGGGATTGCGCCCAACAGGCTTGTCATCTTTGGTATCTCGCGAAAGCTCTGATAGCCACCAAACAGTTCGTCGCCGCCGAGGCCAGACATTGCGACCTTCAAGCCAGTCTCCGCCGTCACTTTGCTGACGAAATAGGTATTCACACCGTCGATGGACGGTTGGTCCATGGCTGCCCGTAGCCGGTCGTATTCGTCCCGAAAATCCGCACCCTTTACACGTTGCGTGTTGTGAGCTGTATCGTAGTGGGCGGCGATTTTTTCAGCCAGCGCGGCCTCATCGAATTGGGTGCCGTCGAACTCGTCGAAGGCGAGGGTGACCGATCTCAACGCGTCGTCCTGGATTTCAGAGGTCAGCCCGACGATGGTCGCCGAATCGAGCCCCGCTGAGAGGAAAGTACCGACAGGCACATCCGCGACTAGGTGGTGCTTCAGCGTATCGAGCAAGGCGTCACGCAGTTCTGTTTGGGCCCAGTCTGACGGGCTGTCGGCAGCAGCTTGTAGTACATCCGTCACGTCGAAATAGCGCCTCGGTGTCCGCACGCCGTTGCCGTCGATCCACAGGGTGCAACCGGCGGGTAGGGCGCGGATGTTTTCGAACATCGTCCAAGGTTCGGGCACGTATCCCCAGACGTAGAAGCCGGCCTGCCCGGTGGCCGACGGCGCGTTATCGATACCGCCGCCCGCTAACAGAGCTTTTACCTGAGAAGCGAACCGGAATGTGGCGCCATCGTCGGTGTAATAAAGCGGTTTGATTCCAAACCCGTCGCGGGCCAGGAAAAGGCCCCGCTTGTTGCGGTCAAATATCGCGAAGGAGAACATTCCGCGCAGTTTCTCCACCATGGACGTGCCGTGGCGATCGTAAAGGTGCAGCAGTACCTCGGTATCGGAACCGGATACGAACTTGGCGCCCTCACATTCCAATTCTTCGCGCAGCGCACGGAAATTATATATTTCGCCGTTATAGGTAATGGATAGCCGGTTACCGTCCAACACCATCGGCTGCGCGCCGCCTTCGCTCAGATCGATAATCGACAGCCGCCGGTGACCTAACCCGACCCCATTTTCCCTGGAAATCCATGTTCCGTCGCCGTCCGGACCGCGCGAGATCATGGCCCTGGTCATCCGGTCGAGGCTGTTGCGGTCGACCGGCGGCGCTGTCTTCAAATACCCGAAAAGTCCGGCAATCCCGCACATTACGGGACCTTCTGGCTAGGGGGCACGGAGGCATCTGGTATTCCGGAATATATAATAACAGGGGTCAAAATGATCTTACCAGTCCGATGACGGGCTACCGGATTTACTTGACGCCGCCACTGGGCGACACCATACACAAATGATCGTTCACGCGTTGTCCGCATCAACATGCGCTTTCTTCAGGCAGTTTCAAACCTTTCGCCTCAGGCTGGCGGCCCGCCGAAGGCCGGGATGGGTATGGCGCGTGCAATAGCGCACTGGGGATACGACGGGGCGATTTATACCACTAATTTCGACGGTGCGTCCGATCTCGATGTTCCGCTCGGAGTGCCGGTTAGAGGTACCGTGGCAAAGGCAGGCAAAGCGATATGTGCGGCATAGCGGGCTACGTGGGTCCCTGGGCTCCAGCGCTGGTGGAAGCCATGACGGAGGCTATCGCCCATAGAGGGCCCGATGGCAGCGGGATGTGGTCCGATGATGGCGTTGCGCTCGGCCATCGGCGGTTGTCGATTATCGACCTGACGGACGCTGCTGCTCAGCCGATGCATACGCCGGATGGCCGCTTCGCGATAATCTACAATGGCGAAATCTACAACTACCGCGATCTGCGCGCCGAGCTGGAACAGGGTGGCATCGTATTCCGCACCGGGTCGGATACGGAAGTGCTGCTGCACCTTTTTGCGCGCGATGGCCTAGCCTGCGTCGACAAACTGAACGGCATTTTTGCCTTTGCAATCTGGGACAGGGAGGCCCGTACCCTGTCGTTGGCACGCGATCATTTGGGCGTGAAGCCGCTATATTACGCGGCGCTGCCTAGAGGGTTGCTATTCGCGTCTGAGCTGAAGGCGCTGACCCTGTGTACCGATCTGCCGCGCGACCTCGATCCTGCAACGGTCGGCGATCATCTCGGATATCTGTGGACGGCGGGCGAAAACACGATGCTGAAATGCGTGAAGAAGCTAAGGCCCGGCTGCACGCTGACGGTCTCGGCCAACGGGGTTATTCTGAAAGACCGGTTCTACCGCACGCCGCAATTCGATCCTGATGTGCCGCCATCGGATCCCGACCCCCGCGCGATGCAATCACAAATCGATGGCATCGTTGCCGACCAGATGGTCGCGGATGTGGAGGTCGGCGCGCTGCTGTCCGGTGGGGTAGACTCCAGTGCCATCGTTGCCGCAATGTGCCGAGCCACCGACCCTTCGAAAATCATGACATTCTGCGCCGCCGTTACCAAGCTTGATGCCGGTACCGACAATTTCGGCGACGACCAGACCCACGCCCGCATCGTCGCCGGTCATCTTGGCGTCAGACTGGTCGAGGTGCCGACGGACGCCGACCTGATTGAGGCGTTGCCCGGCACGGTGTGGCAGCTAGACGAGCCAACAGCCGATTTCGCCGCCGTTCAGACACTCATGCTGGCCGAAGCGGCGCGTGACAACGGCATCAAGGTGCTGCTGTCCGGCGTCGGTGGTGACGATCTGTTCACCGGTTACGGACGCCATACAGCTGGCCTGATCTGGGCCATGGCCAACGGAATTCCGGGGATGCGATCGCTGGGCGCCGGCGTGCTCGGCCTGTTTCCGCCGTCAAGTATTCTGGGGCGCCGGCTGCAGCGGATCGGGATGCTACTGGCGATGAACGAGGACGCGATGCTCGCCGACGGTATGAGCTATTCGGCCGTCGGGACGGACCGCCGCCGCGCATTGTTGGCACCGGGCGTGCGCGACGCGATGCCGGCGGACGGAATTGCCGACGGGGTGCGTCATTCGTTGGATGCAACCCGTGGACATCATCCGGTGGAGAGATTCCTTGATCTTGAGCTCAACGGCTTTATGCCGGATCACAATTTGAATTACACCGACAAGATGGCGATGAAGGTGGGGGTTGAAGTGCGCGTGCCGTTGGTCGACCCCAGGCTGGTGGCCAGTGCGATGCAGCTGCCGCTGTCGGCCAAGCTTTCACTGCGTGAAACCAAGCGCATCCTGCGTGCGTCGCAGAAAAATCGGTTGCCGTCCGACATCCTAAATCGGCCCAAACAGGGTTTCGGCGTACCGGTCCGAAGTTGGCTGCGGGGCCCCGCGCGCGACCTTATGGAAGATTTGGTTTCGCCCGCCACGATCTCGGCCCGCGGCCTGTTTGATCCGGATGCGGTCGTCGCGCTTAAATCCGACTTCCAGGCGAGCCGCGTCGATGCCGCCTTCACCTTGTTCCCGATGATGGCAGTAGAGTTATGGTGCCGAGCACTGGACAGTGCGGAGACTGTCCCCGCATGAGAATACGCCTGACATCCTACCCGACGGAAAGCATTCGAAAGATCCAGAGGATCTCTCTGATGCTGCGCTCCGTCTGGCGTTTCTCGCGGGTCATGGGCAGCTGGCCGAACGCCAAATTTGTCGGTGTCGAACCCAATACCGTCCTTGCCGCCAAGGCTGCTAGAATTCACGCGGGCGAAGACACGGTGGCGGTCAAAAGCTGCGCCGTCGGCGCGGAGGACGGCGAGATCGAGTTTTCCATAACCACCAACGCTCAGAATACGTCGATCCATGCGCCGAGCGATTCAGTTCATGACGACCTGCATCATGACGGCGTCGAACGGACCGAAAAGTTACAGTTGAAGTGCCTCGACGGGCTACTCGCTGGATGCGATGGACCGATACTTCTGCAAGCAGACGTGCAGGTCTCGGAGCTTGCAGTTCTCAAAGGTGCCGGTGACCAGCTCGACGATGTATCCGTGATCGTCATCGAATGTCCGAACGAACGAGCCTATGACGGCACCGCCGGGTTCAACGATGTCTATTGATTCTTTACCGCGAAGTGTTTCCGCTACGAAGGCCCCTCGGGCAAATGAATTCGAAAAAACCGGTCGCATCCGACAGGAGGACTCGGTCTATGTGCGGGCATAGTTGCACGCGGCTCATGCTGCAGCATAGATTGCAGATAGTTCGAACAGTTTGGTTGTATAAATGAGACAGGTTGTACAGAGCGCCAGGTCGGGCAAGTTGACGTTAAAGGAAGTGCCGGAGGCGCGGGTTCGCGGCGGATATCTGCTGGTGCGGACGCATGCGTCGCTGATCTCGGCGGGGACTGAACGCATGGTTGTGCAGTTTGCCAAAAAATCCATGATCGCCAAGGCCAAGGCGCGGCCAGACCTGGTAAAGAAGGTGCTGGAAAAGGCGAAACGCGACGGAATCGGGTCGACCATGCGGGCTGTGATGTCGCGTCTCGACGAGCCGCTCCCGCTCGGCTATTCGGCCGTCGGCGACGTGGTCGAGGTCGGCGCCGGGCTGGAAGGTAAATTCCGGGTCGGCCAGCGCGTCGCCATCGCGGGCGCAGGCCTCGCTAATCATGCCGAACTGAATGCCGTACCGGAAAACCTATGCGCACCGGTGCCCGATGATGTGAATGACGAAGAAGCTTGTTTCGGTACGCTGGGTGCCATCGCAATGAACGGTGTGCGCCTGCTCGAACCGCAGCTCGGCGACGTGATTGCGGTAATTGGCGCTGGGCTGGTGGGTCAGCTTGCCGCGCAGCTTGCCGATTTGGCGGGATGCCGGGTGGTGGCGCTGGATTACAACGCTGAACGGCTGAAGCTCTCCGAATACGGCGGTGCGGAACTGACCTGCAACCTCGGCGACGGCGATCCGATGGCCGCGATCATGAACCTGTCTGGCGGTCGCGGCTGCGACGGCGTTATCATTGCGGCGGCGACCGACAGCAGCGAACCGTTCGATACCGCGGCGGCCATCTCCCGGGATAAAGGTAAAGTCAGCCTTATCGGCGTCACCGGGACCGAGTTCGACTACCGTGCATTTATGAAAAAGGAACTGTCGGTGGTGGTATCCCGATCCTACGGGCCGGGCCGCTACGACCCCGATTACGAAAACCAGCACGTCAAATATCCCATAGGATTCGTACGCTGGACAGAAACCCGCAACCTGGAGGAAGCCGTGCGGCTAATGTCGCGTCGGCGCGATCACCGCCTGCAGGTCGAACAAATGATCACGCACAAATTTCCGTTTTCCGACGCCGAGCGCGCCTACGACATGGTCATTAAAAATACTGAGCCGCATCTCGGTGTGATCCTCGAATACCCCGGCGAAGCGAAGGAGAAAACGCCGAAGTTGCGCACTCCGGTTTCGGTGTCGACCGGCAAGCCGGCAACCGGGAAGTGCGTTCTGGGTGTGATCGGCGCCGGTAATTTCGCGCGCGCCGTGCTGTTGCCCCGACTTAAGAAAATCAACGAAGTCGAGCTGCACACCTTGGTTACACGGCGCGGTATCTCGGCGGATCATTCGGAAGACACGTTCGGATTCGCCCATTCCGGGACCGACGATGCCGCGATATTCGAAAACCCCGAAATCAACGCGGTGTTGATCAGCACACCCCACTCCAGTCACGCAGCATTGACTACCCGTGCGCTTGAGGCCGACAAGAACGTGCTCGTGGAAAAACCGATGGCGCTGGATCGCGAACAGCTCAACACTGTCATCCGCGCGCGCATCAAGTCGGATGCGTTTCTGTCGGTCGGGTTCAACCGTCGATTCGCTCCCCTGTCGATGCGGGCGCGCGACCGTCTCGCGCAGGCGGGCGGCAATAAATACGTGTTGCTGCGCGTCAATGCCGGGCAGCTGCCGGAAGACTCTTGGCAGAATACCGCGGAAGAGGGCAATGGCCGGATTTTGGGTGAGGTCTGCCACTTCGTCGATCTGGCACGCTTTCTGATCGGCAACGACATTAAGACCGTGCAGGCGGCTGCCGCGTCGGTGTCGCAGGGGGTGTGCGACGATCTGACGGTGTCGCTCAACTTCGCCGATGGTAGCCTCGCGACGATCGCTTACACGGCGCTCGGCGATACGGCCTATTCCAAGGAGCTGGTCGAAGCCTTTGCCGGCGGCACGGTGGTCAACATCGACGACTTCCGCGGCATGACCGTCACTGCTGCAGGTAAGGAGTCGAAACAGGGCCGATCCATAGAACAGGACAAGGGTCATGCTGCGGAGCTCGAGGCCTTTGCCAAGGCGGTGGCATCGGGCGGGCCTGCACCTGCGGACGAGGCCGAGATCGTGGAATCCAGTTTCGCCACCATCGCTGTGCTCGAATCCCTGCAACGGGGCGGGCCGGTTGATCTTTCATGATCTCGGAAACGAGTAAATAACGTGTCGATCGGCCGCCTGTGGCGGACTGTTCGCCATTTAACGGCGGAACAATGGGTCTACCTGTTTGTGTGTCGCGGTCGGCGCGTCGTCATGCGCCGGCTGCCAGGTTTCAGCCACTGGCGTATAGGGCGGGTGGCCGATTGCCTGCCGATGCCTGATATTTCGACGCGGACAGCGGCTGCCATCGGCGATACCGTCCTACAGCTTCAGACGGCTGTGCATGGCGAAACCTTCGAAGCCGCGCCGCAGGGAAAATTCACTCTGCTGAGCCGTGACTATGATTTCGGTAGCATCGACGGCATTTCATGGCGCGGCGAATTTCACGAAGGTAACAATCCGCTACGCCGCATGAACCTCGCCTATATGGGTTACGCGGTGCCGTTACTTGCCGGCGGCGATCCGGCCAGCCTGCAGGCCGTGCGTAAAATTCTGTCTTCGCTGGTCGCGCAGAATGCTTGGTCCGAACCGGGTGTCTTTCGCGACGTGTGGAACACCTATACAGCCAGCCACCGGATGATCAATCTGCTGTCGGGACTTGCGCTGTACCGCAAGACCGGCGGCCCGGTCGATGCCGACGCCGAGCGGGAGGTTCTTGAGCACGCCCGCTTCTGCGCCGCCTTTATCCGCGCCAATCTTGAACGTGACTTACAGTTCAATCATCTGATGAAGAACTACGTCGCGCTTTCCGCCTTTGCGGCGATGTGCGGGGAAGTGCCGCAAGAACTTCGGATGCTCGAGCGTGCGGTGCCGAAATCCATCTCTCAAAATATCCTGGCCGACGGAGGCCACGCCGAACGCTGTCCGATGTATCACATCCTGTCGCTGCTCGACGTGCAGGTGCTCGCGGCCAGCGGCCTCTATGCCGGCACGTGGCAGCCGATGCTGAACGATACCGTCGGCCGGATGACGGCGGCGCTTCAGGCGATGACACTGGCCGACGGCGAGATCGCGCTGATGAATGATTCTTGGCTCGGCGAAGCTCCCCGCGCCGATTCTGTCCTGCCGGTTACCGCTCGGCAGCCGGTCATCGAGTTGCCACTGACGGGTTATGTTGCGCTTTCGGAGGGTGGCGATTCCGTCGTCTTTGATTGCGGACCCTGCGGCCCCGACGATAACCCCGGCCATGCCCACGCGGATTTCCTGTCAATCGAGGCGACGGTGCAGGGCAAACGTTTCCTGGTTGATACGGGTGTTCCGACATACACGGCCGGTGACGCCCGGAATATTTCTCGGTCGGCTACCGCGCATAACGGGCCGCGTCTCGACAGGAAAGAACCTATCGAGTTCTGGAAATCTTTCCGGGTTGGTAGGCGTGGTTACGCTGGTCTGCTCGACCTGTCAGGGTTCGGCGATGCCGCGCCGCTCCAAGCGGCAGGCTGGCAAAGTGGCTATATACATCTTGGTGCAAACCTTCGGCGATATATCGCGTTATGGCCCGGCCGAGGGTTGCTGGTGGTCGATCTGTGGCAGGGGAGGACAGACGACGCGGCTACGCGGTTCCTGATCCCCGGCGGCTGGGGCGTAAATGACACCGGCGATTTCGTGTCGGCAGGCACAAAGTTGAACGTTCGACCCCTCGTCGGATCGATGGACGGCCCCGCGGTTTCGAGCCACTGGTACCGCTTCGGGGTTGAAGAAGCGGCTTACCGGATCGATATACGGCCTGAGACGATCGATCCCGGTGCGCGCTGCGCGACGCTTTTCGTCTGGGACGCTTCCTTTGAGTTCCCCAACGGCAAAGCACTGCAAAGCCTGTTTGACCAACTAAACACGGCGACACCTGCCGTGGCGAATATAGATTAAAACCAAAACCGATTGCGCCGGATCGCACCCACCCGTCCGGGCGGAACGGGAGTATCGCGTATGAAAATCGTTTTGTAGACTGGGGTATGTCGGCGTCAAGGCAACGGCTTGTCTTCTGAAGGACGGCCTTAGCGTGGTCGGCGTCGATGTCAATCCGGTCAAGGCGGCCAAGATCGAAGCCGGCCAGTCGCCCTTATCCGAACCGGGTCTGGGAGAACTTCTGGCGGCGGGGCAAGGACAGGCGTCTCAGCGTTAACACGGATGTGGGCGCCATCTCGACGACGCAGATATCGCGACATCGATTACTAATGACGGGATTCATGCGACGCCGAGTGATTGCCTTGTTATCGCCGATTATGCCCGTGCGTTCGTTAACGCGGCACCGTTGCTGCTGGGTGATCTGGCGCGCCTGGCATCCCTCGCGGAAGCGGCACGGCGCCATGTCCTTAAATACTGGACGTGGTAAGCTCATTGCCTGAAGCTAGAGGCCTACATGATCGATTCGTTGGAGGATACCGCGGCTTCCCAAAATGCGCTATCCAGTGGGGACGGAGAATAATCCATGGACCTCAACGCTTATTTTGACGCGGAACTGGACGAACATGAAACTGTCGTCGAGGCGACGCGCGCTTTGAAGGCGGATTTTGTCCGCCTCGCTGAGGTGAGCGAGGCCGCGATAAATGCCGGTAACAAGCTGGTGTTTTTCGGTAATGGTGGCAGCGCCGGTGACGCTCAGCACCTCGCGACCGAATTGGTTTGCCGTTACAAGGTTAAACGCAAAGCGCTGCCTGCGATCGCGTTTACCACCGACACGTCGCTGCTTACAGCGGCGGCAAACGATTTCGGCTATGACACGGTGTTTGCCCGCCAGGTCGAGGCCCTTTGCAAACCTGGCGACGTCGCCATCGGGATCACTACGTCGGGCCAGAGCCTAAATGTTATTCTTGCGCTGGAAACCGCGCGCGATATGGACGTGGTGCCCGCCGCACTCACCGGCAAGGACGGGGGACAACTTGTGGGTCTTGCCGATCCGATGCTGATCGTCCCATCGAATACGACCGCGCGGATCCAGGAAATGCATATCACACTGGGACAGATGCTGTGCGACGTTCTCGAACAGAGGTGCGCCTGACATGAATGCCTCTATACCCGATCAGGTTTCGCTCCTGGCATCCGCCCGGGTGGTTTGCGTTGGCGACGTGATGCTTGACCGTTTCGTGTATGGCCACGTTACCCGCGTATCGCCCGAAGCACCGATCCCGGTCTGCCTGGTGCAGAATGAAACCGCGATGCTCGGCGGTGCCGGCAACGTTGTCCGTAACCTGGTGGCGCTCGGCGCCGGCGTGGATTTCGTTAGTGTCGTTGGCGAGGACGATATTGCCGGCGATGTTGATCTTCTGCTGCGCGATCTCGGCGGCGTCTCGCATCGCCTGACCATCGAAAAGGACCGGCCCACCACTAGCAAGACTCGCTACGTCGCTGGCGGTCAGCAATTGCTGCGTTCCGATCGGGAAATCAGGGCCCCGGTGCAAGACAGTATTGTCGACGAATTGGTGGCGGGTGTCGAAGACGCATTACAGGATGCCGCACTGGTCGTGATCTCGGATTACGGCAAGGGCGTGGTGACCGACCGGCTCGCCGCCCAGGTGATCGGACTTGCGCAAAAAGCGGGAAAACCCGCGATCGTCGATCCCAAGTCACGTGATTTCACGCGCTATGCGGGCGCAACCCTGATAACGCCCAACTTCAAGGAGATGTCGGATGCTGCCGGTGGCGAACCATCGACCGAAGACGACATCGTTGCCGCAGCGAAGGCTCTGCTGGCCGACGCGGATATCGATACCATGCTGGTGACGCGGGGCGCGCAGGGCATGTCTCTAGTCTCGGCGGATGGTGCAGATCACTTTCCGTCGCGTGCGCGCGAAGTGTTCGACGTGTCAGGCGCCGGCGATACCGTGATAGCAACCCTAGCTGCCGGTATCGCGGCGGGCCTGCCGCCGGTCGACGCGGCGCAGCTTGCTAACGTTGCGGCCGGAATCGTGGTGGGCAAAACCGGAACCGCGGTGGCCTATGCCGAAGATATTCAGGCGGAACTCGACACTCTTAATGAGGCGACCGGTCTCCAGCCATCCGCTGCGATCGATGCCGCCCTCGGCCGAATTCTTACCTGGAGAGATCGGGGCGAAAAAGTCGGCTTTACCAATGGCTGTTTCGATCTGCTGCACCCTGGACATGTCTCACTGTTGTCGCAGGCGCGCGGAGCCTGCGACCGGTTGGTGGTTGGCCTGAATTCCGATGCCTCGGTCAAACGGCTGAAGGGTGAAAGCCGGCCCACCCAGACCGAAGAAGCCCGCGCTGCGGTGCTCTCGTCGCTGGAGACCGTCGACCTGGTGATTATCTTCGAGGAAGATACACCGGAACGGCTGCTCCACGAAATCAAACCCGACGTGCTTGTCAAAGGCGCGGACTACACCATCGAAACCGTCGTCGGTGCCGATTTCGTACGGGGCTATGGCGGCGAGGTTGTGCTGGCTGAGATCGTTCCTGGGTTCAGCACCACGGCAACGATCGCCCGCATGAATGCACCCTGACAGGGAAGTTGCGATCATTTTGGAAAATCTTTTCTACGCGCGTGGCTGGGTGTCGTTCGGTGTGATCCATTCCGCGCTTGCAGCGGAGAGCGTTAAACGGCGGCTTAGCCCATCTGGCGCAAACGGTCGCTTGCGGCCAGGGCAAAACGGATAAGCTGGCGCCGTTTGCGGTTGGCGTTCAGTTTCTTGGCTTTGCTTTCGCGGCGTACGGCAGCATCGTAGGGATCCGCGACGATAAGCCCGCAATCGTCTGGCATCATCTCGACCGGGAAACCAGCCGGCACAGCAAAATAGAAACGTTCGCTGAATACCAAGTATTCGTGCCATTTCCGGTCCGAACGATAGTCCGCGACGGAACTTTTGACCTCGACGATGACGAAATCGCCATTGCGGTCAATTGCCATCACATCAACCCGCCGTCCGTTCGACAGCTTGAATTCGGTCAGCGTGCCGAAACCCAGGCTCTGGAACAGGCGGCACACGCCGCGGGTCACTAGTTGGGTCGTTTCCGGCATTTCGAGGGAGGGTATAAAAGAACTCATAGCGAACAGAAAATAAACAAAAAGAGAATATCTCGGCAATAAAAATTTCTTGGAGTCGGCGCGGGTGCCCCACTTTTAGATGGTAAAAAAGGAATTAACCCTGTCGTAGAGCGGAGTGGGTGAGTTAATGTTTTTGGGCGATACGCGGCACGTCGGCGGCATAAAACGCTGGGCGGCACCATGTAAATTTGGGCTGACCGCCAACGTGGTCTATGCCTCCCCCACAGTGCTTCATCTCGATCGCATGGCAAGGTTGTGACGCCGTCCTGAATCGGCAGGGCAGGAAAGGGGGACCGTTTCTGCAACAAAGGCCGTAAGTGGGCCGCTTGTCGACCTGTCGGGATTTGTTTGTATTTCAGCCCAACTTATACCATCCTGTTTCTGAGGGAGTGACTCCGCCGGAACAAGAGCGATATGGCTGAGCCGACCGCAAAATTGAATACCCGCATGATACGCCTTAATGCCCTTGCCCGCTTGGGATTGGTTGTGGCGGTAGCCTATATCGCTCCAACGATTCTGCGCCTTGATCGCTAGGTAAGGCTGTGACGCCGCCCTGCATAAAAAAAGGCGAGAGCAACCCGTGTTGCAAAAACGCGAGGGCAAAGGCGGAGGGTGAAAAGGAAAGAGCGAAGGACGGGGCTAGAGATAAAAGCCCTTGTTAGACACTTTCTCACGGAAATCAGACTGAATGAGCGATAACACCGAAACGTTTGTGCGCGCCACGGAACTGGCCCGTGAGGGCAAATCGGACGAGGCGGCAGCACTTTATCGCGGCATTTTGGCGGAACAGCCAAAGCATCTAGCCGCTGCTAAGGCGCTGGCCGATCTAGTGGAGTCTGGTGCGGCGCGGGGCGAAGCGGCAGCCGCGCGCAAGGCCGCGGTCGATATTGAAACCGAAAGCACCTACAGCGTCGCCAAGACGGCGCAGAAACACGGCCGGTTCGATGTCGCCATCCGCTGTTACAAGAAAATCCTCGATTTCGATCCTGAACACGGCGATGCCGTCTGGGGTCTTGCCGAAGCATGCTACGCCAATGACCAGGTCGCTGAGGCGCTGCGGTGGTACCAGAGCTATAGCGAGATTTACCCCGACGATCCGGAATCCAAGCATATGGTGGCAGCTTTGGGAGACGGGCCGAAGCCGTCGCGCGCCAGCGACGATTACGTGCGCGAGACTTTCGATAATTTCGCAGGGGATTTCGACCGCCAGCTTCTGGAGGATCTTGAATACCGGGTGCCAAAGCTGATTCACGCACTTTTCGGTGAAATTCCGGGGGCGACGACCGAAAAACTCGATATTCTCGATGCGGGGTGCGGCACAGGCCTGTCCGGGATAGACTTCAAACCGCACGCGGCAACCCTGACGGGTGTCGATCTGTCTCCTGAAATGCTTAAACGGGCGAAAGAACGGAAAATCTACGACGAACTGCTTGAGCTTGAGCTTGCCGACTTTATGCGAGGGCGTCCGGCTGCTTTCGAGCTGATCGTTGCGGCGGACGTGTTCTGCTATATTGGGGACCTTTCTGAAACCTTCGACGCGGCATTTATTGCGCTCAAGCCCGGCGGGCATCTGCTGTTTTCAGTCGAGGCCCAGTCCAAGCGAGGGTTTTCGCTGACCGGTTCTGGACGGTACGCCCATAAACCAGCTTATGTGGGGAAGGCCGCTAAAGCCGCGGGCTTCTGCGAAATACTGGCCCGGAATGGTACGCTGCGCATGGAATACGGTGAGCCAGTAGAGGGGTATCTGACGGCACTGCAGAAACCCGTCTGACAGGCGTTTCGGCTCAACATTCTGTTAGAATTTTCCGGATACGATACTGACTGTCCTAAAGACCGCAAACTATGTGTAGTCTTGCAGAATGCTGGATGCGCAACATAAATAACTGTCTTGTTTTAGACGCTTCCAAAGTTGTTCGGTTGGTCAACCGAAAATGTCTTGAGGAGCTATGCTTTTTGGTCGTCGAGGCCGAATACGATTAGGTTACGCTCGACAAGAGCGTGGACTGTATGCCCAATGTTGTGCTGCTGGATTGGAAAATGCCGATGATGTTCGAAATCTAATACCTGATTGCGAGACGCTTTACCGAAGAATGCAACAAACCGGTCGCGGTGTTCTGCACCGCAGAGACAATACCGCCTAAATCTAGGAAGGCATTGCCGCCGGGGGGAGCGAATACATCATGAGTCCGTTCGACAGCGATATCGTCTAATCTAAGTTTGCCCAGACTGGTGTTCTCTTGATTCCGTTTCCGTTAGCGCGGACTTCCCATCTCATTTTCTGCCTGCGGCGCTAGCGCAGGACCTATTGGCCCCGCCCAATGCGGCTGACCGTGCGCTACCTGAACTGGCTAGACAGACCCGGAATCGACATTGGACGCCCAGTGTTCTAACTATCCGACGCTTTCTCAACGAAGGGCTTAACGGAAACACACGGACCGACAATCCATGAGTGCAGACGAAAAAGACAACGAAGCCGATCCCGACAAAGACGCCCCCAAGGGACCGCCTCAAGGCCACACCCTCGCCGATCACGAATACGGCGACGTGTTCTTTCACGAACACGGCCCCGATGCCGATCACGATCACGACGACGAGTTCTTCAACGGCCCGATCGAGGAAAACCCGCTGTGGATTGCCGATAACGTCGTGCTGAACAGCGTTGGCATCGATGTTGGCTCGTCCGGCACCCAGGTGATTTTTTCGCGTATCCATCTGCGCCGCCTGGCCGAAGACATGACCAGCCGCTATTTCGTAGTCAAACGCGAAACCCTGTTCCAGTCGCCGGTGATGCTGACGCCCTATGAGAGCGAAACCCGCATTTCAGACTCCGAACTGGGAAAAATCCTCGACGATGCCTATGCCGCGGCGGGCCTCAGCCCTGGCGACATAGACGCCGGCGCAGTCATCCTGACGGGCGAGGCGCTGCGCCGCGAAAACTCTCAGGTCATCGCCGCCACCCTGTCCGACAAGGGTGGCGATTTCGTCTGCGCCACCGCGGGCCACCACATGGAAAGCATGCTGGCGGCGTTCGGATCGGGTGCCGCCGCCGCATCGCATGACGGCGATAAGCGCATCCTGAATGTTGATATCGGTGGTGGCACGGCGAAACTCGCCATTCTTGAAGAAGGCCAGGTCAAGGTGACGGCGGCGGTCCATGTCGGCGGCCGGCTCCAGGTGGTGGACGGGAACGGCGTGATAGAACGCCTCGACCCCGCCGGGCGGACTCACGCGGCTCGTGCAGGCTTCGACTGGAATATCGGCGATACCGTGACGTCGGAGCAGTTGGATGCGGTGGCCGATGGCATGGCGCAGACCATGATCGACGCCCTGGTGGTACGCCCGATCCCCGATGACATCGCCAATTTCTATCTGACTGACCCCATCGTCGACTGGGGGCATATCGACGGCGTGATGTTCTCCGGCGGCGTGGCGGAATACGTCTACGGCCGCGAAGAGCGTGATTTCGGCGATATGGGCAAGCGTCTCGGCACCGCGCTGGCGCGCCGGCTGAAACAGAAGGCCCTGCCGTGGCCATTGCTTGAGGCGGGCGAATGCATCCGCGCCACCGCGCTGGGCGCGTCGGAATATTCGGTTCAGCTGTCAGGCAACACCACTTTTGTGTCGGATTACGCAGAACTCCTGCCGCGGCGCAACCTGCAGGTCATCCAGCCGCCCTACGACTGCCCCGACGAGATCGTCGCCGACGACGTGGCCGGGGCGATAAAAGCCCATCGGGCGGCGTTCGAGGTCGACGGTGCCGACAGTGAAATTGCCCTGTCGTTTCACTGGAAGGGTATGCCGGCGTATGAGCGCATGTACGCCTTCGCTGAAGGGTTGGTGCTGGGCCTCGACGACATGATCGCCGCGAGAAAGCCGCTGTTCATCGTGCTCGACGGCGATGTCGCGCAGTCGCTTGGCCATATCCTTAAGGACGAGCTGGAAATACCAGTCGGCGTGCTTGTGATAGACGGCGTGGTGCTGTGGGATTTCGACTATATCGATCTCGGCAAGATCCGCCTGCCGTCGCGCACTGTGCCGGTGACCATCAAGTCGCTGGTGTTCTCCGACGATCCGCGCTCCGGCCAGCGGCTCGACCACGAACATGGTGAGTCTCACGGTCATGGCCATGAGTATTCTCCTGGTCACTCCCATTCCCACACGCACAATTATGGGCATGGCCATCATCACGATCACAACGCCGATCACGACCACAGCCACGATTGAACGACTGACGTCGGCGACGTATAAAAACAGTTAGCAATCGAAGTAATATTGTTGGCGGTGACAGAGCTTGAGCCGCAAACGTAAAGTAGGATTACGCGGAGCAGACACATGACCGACGACGGTAGCAAGAACGCGATCGTTTCCGATTCTATGGCGAAGAAATTCGCCTCCGAGAAAGAGACCCCCTACACCAGCTGGGTGAAAGACGAGGGGCTAGACATCATCTCTTCCATCTACGTCCGCAACCTCTACACGCTGGAGCTCAAGCCCTGGGCGCGGCGCGAAGGTCACGGCGTTTTCCTCAACCACGATGCCTCACGCACTTCGAACGACTGCTACGTCTGCGAGATCGATCCCGGCAAGAAGCTGGCGCCGCAGCGCATGCTATTCGAGGAAATGATTATGATCCTGTCGGGCCGCGGCTCGACCAGCGTGTGGAACGACGCGGGCGAACGCATTACCTTCGAATGGGGCCCCGGCGCGCTGTTCGCCATCCCGCTCAACTGCTGGCACCAGCATTTCAACGCCTCCGGCTTGGAACCCGCGCGCTTCGTCGCGGTGACCAACATGCCGCCGACTATGAACATCTACGAAGACCCAGAATTCATCTTCAACACGCCCTACGATTTCAAGGGCCGCTTCAACGGCGAACCCGACTATTTCGCCGCTAAGTCGGAAACCGACGGCTTCAAGCTGGTCACCAATTTCGTGCCCGACGCGGTCAACCTGCCGCTGATCGAGGCCAAGGAACGCGGCGCCGGCGGAGGGCACATCCGCTTCAACTTCGCCAAAAGCTCGATGAACGCGCATATCTCGCAGTTCCCGATCGGCACCTACAAAAAGGGCCACCGCCATGGGCCGGGCGCGCATGTCATCATACTGTCGGGCGAGGGCTATTCTCTGATGTGGCCCGACGGGGAAGAACCGAACTATTACCCATGGGAAGTCGGCACCATGATCGTGCCGCCCAACATGTGGTGGCACCAGCATTTCAATACTGGTACCACGCCGTCCCGCTATCTCGCTTTCAAGTACGAAGGCGTAGCAGTTCGTAACGCGCAGGGCGTGCCCAAGGCCTGGATCTCGGCACGGATCGGCGGCGATCAGATCGACTATGCCGACGAGAGCGCCGGCGTGCGCGCGCGTTTCCAAGACGCGCTGGCCGAAAATGACCTGGCGCCCGACATGGACCAGTTCTATAAGGCGGAAATCCCCGACTTGCCCCCCAAACCGGCGCAGGAGCCGGGGTAGGGTGGATGGATAGACCATTTTCATGATCGAAGCGCAAACTTATGGCACGTGTACTTATTGTCCTACCCCTTACACAGGGCCGTAATTTTTAGGTACCAAATGGGTATGGACAAATTTTCCATTTTTCTGTGTTTTGATTCTTAGATCTGTTATAAGGGCTATGTGTTGAGGAGGAAATTAGGTTTTTATTATGGACAAAACTCTACTACTAAACCCTTCAGATTATGTGGGCGTCACATTCTGGATCATCTCGGCAGCAATGGTTGCCGCAACATTCTTCTTTTGGGTGGAGCGCGATCGCGCTGTCGGAAAGTGGAAGACATCACTCACCGTAGCAGCCATGGTTACCGGCATCGCGGCAATCCATTACTTCTATATGCGTGAAGTCTGGGTTGGAACAAACGCGAGCCCGACTGTGTTCCGCTACGTGGATTGGTTGCTGACTGTTCCGCTACAGATTGTCGAATTCTATCTTATTCTTGCCGCGATGACGGCGGTAGCTACCGGATTGTTCTGGCGTCTGCTAGTCGCTTCTCTGGTTATGCTCATCGCAGGATACCTAGGCGAGGTAAATGCAGAAAATTCCTCTACTCTCTGGATCTGCTTCGTAATCGGAATGGCTGGTTGGCTTTACATCCTCTATGAAATCTTTGCTGGCGAAGCCAGTAAGATTAATGCCAGCCAAGGAACGGAAGCCGGACAAAGGGCTTTTAATGCTCTCCGGATGATCGTAACCGTGGGCTGGGCTATCTATCCGCTTGGATATCTCTGGGGATATGCTGGCGGTGGAGATGCTGCAGCGCTCAACATCATCTACAACTTGGCGGACTTCGTTAACAAGATCGCCTTTGGTGTTGTGATCTGGGCCGCTGCCACGTCGGATAGCGCAAGTAAGTCCGCTTCCTAAACAACTACTTTTAAAATGGCGGTGTGTCCATCCAACGATGGCTCACCGCCATTTTTTTCGCGTTTAGGAGATGAGGGTGCTTGAAATTATCGATATAGAGAAATCGCTTGCGGCTTGCACCGAATATCCAGATCTTTCAGCGCTCTCTGTAGCTTCGAATTTAACGGAAGCTATTAATTCGATTTTACCCGACGAGCGTTCTTCTTTATCTGCAGCCGCCCGGCTCCATTTTCAAAACCCCGGTAAGCTGCTCAGGGGCATAACCTCTCTAAGATTATCTAAAGGCATAGGACTTGATTGGCGCAGGGCCATCGATTGGGCGGTTGCTGTCGAATTGATGCACAATGCGTCGCTCGTGCATGACGATATCTGCGATGAAGACCAATTTCGGCGAGATCAATTTTCAGTAGTTTCTAGCTTTGGAACCCCAATTGCGGTCTGTTTGGGTGATTGGCTGGTGGCGCGAAGCTTTGAACTTGGAGTTAGAGCCGCTCAAGATGGTCCAGGTACTCGCGTTATAGAAATCTTGGCCTCGGCAATGCGGCGTTTATCTGCGGGTGAAGCTGCCGAATTTTCGAGCCCTAAGCTCTTGGAATGGGCGGACTATGAGGAAATCGTCCTTCATAAGACCGTGCCATTGATATCTGCCTCGATTGAGGGTCCTCTGCTCCTGTCTGATCGCGAGGCAAACACAGCTGATATCAGATCTGCAATTAATGCTCTGGGCATCGCTTATCAGATCTCCAACGATATGGCTGACATATTAGACCGGGATGGGAAACCCGGTCCTTTCAACGACTTGCGAAAACGTTCACCTAATGCCGTTTTGCTCTCTTTCAGGGAGCAACTCAGCGGGAAAGTCCGAGATGAGTACGATGCCTGGTGGGGAAATTTATCTGGCCCGACTATTGAGGAGTGGATCGCGCAAATTCACTCAAGCGTGTCCTTGGACATCTGTTCGCAAAGGCTGAACGCAAAGCTTGATGACTTCACGAGTAGCTATAACAAGTTGCCAGATTATATTCTTGAGGCACTCGATCCCATCCTTGTCTATCTTAACGCTTTGACGTCGGTTTATGCTTCGCCAACTAGTGCCCCATTCGACCTAAATTGAGTTCATCTGACGCGCCGGCCCGCCCGCATGTCATCGTGGTAGGTGGTGGTTTCGGCGGTATTGCATCTGCGCTCCGGTGCAGAGCCATGGGCGCGCGTGTAACTCTCATCGAAAGGTTAGATCGCCTTGGCGGAAGGGCGCAGGTTTTTCAAATCGATGGATTTAAGCACGATGCCGGGCCAACTGTAATTACAGCACCATTTCTATTTGAGGAATTATTCGAGTTATTCGATGAAAATATTAACGATCATCTAAAATTCGTCCCACTTAACCCCTGGTATCGTTTTTATTTTCACGACGGCCGTACATTTGATTACGGGCAGGATATGGATGCGATGGAAAAAGAAATTTCCTCGTTCAATCCTGATGATGTTGAAGGTTATAACCGTCTCGTTTCTGCATCGAAGCGTATTTTTGATATAGGTTTCACTAAATTAAGTCATCAGCCTTTCACTAAATTTGGCACTATGGTGGCCCAAATTCCGTCTTTGCTCGCGTTGCGAGCTGATCGAACGGTTAGCCAATTAGTAAACCGGCATATCAAAGATCCAATGTTACGCAGGGCGTTTTCTATTCAACCTTTGTTGGTTGGCGGTAATCCCTTTACGACAACCTCAATTTACTCCCTGATACAATATCTGGAGAGAAAGTGGGGAGTACATTTCTGCATGGGTGGCACGGGAGCGCTTGTTGATGCTCTCTGTGATCTACTCGTTCGGCAGGGCGTTGACATCGTAACTGGCAGAGACGTCTCGCGGATAAATGTTGACCGGGGAGAAGTCTGTGGAGTTTCTCTTGATAATGGTGAAAATATTTCGAGCCAGTATGTGGTTTGTAATGCCGACCCACCGACAGTCTATAAAGAAATGTTGGATAGGGGAAACGTCTTTGAGAGGCGTCTGCGAAGGCCTTTACCCGAAAAGATGACAAAATATTCGATGGGTCTGTATGTCCTCTATTTCGGGACCACCCGACAATACCCAAATATTGCCCATCATACGATTTGGTTAGGAAAACGCTTTAAAGGTCTTTTAAGAGATATTTTTGACCGAGGTGAACTTGCTGAAGATTTTTCTTTATACGTTCACAGGCCCACGGCAACCGACCAAAGCTTTGCCCCAGAGGGTTGTGATAGTTTTTATGTTTTATGTCCGGTCCCTAATTTAAAATCGGAATTGAACTGGGAAATTGAAGGCAAAAAATTGAGAGACGACATTGTGTCAGCTCTTTCAAGGACTATCCTTCCGGACCTCGAGGAACATATCACCGCCGACTTTTGGATGGATCCCACGGATTTTCGAAACGATTACCGATCCCGTCATGGAGCAGGCTTCTCGATAGCCCCCATATTTCGGCAATCGGCATGGTTCCGATATCGGAACCGAGACCCGAGAATTAAAAATTTGTATTTCGCCGGTGCTGGCACCCATCCCGGCGCAGGATTACCGGGCGTGGTGAGCTCGGCGAAGGTGGTCGAAAGAATGTTGAAAGAAAGCCCTGAAAATATTTTTTCTTAACACTATAATTTCCGATGCAAGCGTTCGCTAAAAAAAAAGCTTTCTCGTCTGCCGAGAAAGTCGCTGATGAAATGCTCCGAAATCATGGACGCTCTTTTTATTGGGCGCGCCACCTTCTTGGAAGGGAAACAGCACGCCGGTCAACCCTCCTTTATTCGTTCTGCCGTTTTATCGATGATATTGCCGATGGTGATTTGCCTGGTGGTGTAGATTTACTTCGCACTATAAGGTCACAAGTGGAGACAGGCGATCAGGGTGAAGCCTCCGAATGTATCCCACAAGTGCAAATATTCTTAGCTTTGACCCGGGAGGTGGGTGTCCCTGTAACTGCTGCACTCGATTTGATCGATGGCTTAATATTTGATCAGGGGAAGGTTGCGATCGATGATCAAGATCAATTGATCGTTTACGCCTACCAGGTAGCCGGGACTGTCGGGCTCATGATGGCGCCAATATTGGGCTGCTTGGATAGGCGCGCGAATGTTTTTGCCGTCGATTTGGGCATTGGGATGCAGCTTACGAATATCGCCCGGGACGTAGCAGAAGATGCCAAATTGGGCCGCCGCTACCTTCCCGCGGTTTGGTGTAACAATATCTCGGCGCAGGAAATTTCAGGAAATATAGATGGGTTTGATCCCGATTCCAGGCATGAAATTTCGAAGGCCGTGCTTAAAACCCTCGATCTCGCAGAGGTTTATTACCATTCTGGGATCTCAGGGCTAAGGTATTTGCCACTGCAAAGTAATCTCGCTATAGGGGTCGCGGCATTTATTTACAGGGCGATTGGCCGAAGTTTGGTCAAAAAAGAAGGAGTTTGGTGGCGCGGGCGAGAAATTGTGGGCCCTGGGGGGAAGTTGACGGCATCGATCCGAAGTTTACACCGCCTCACGTCTCTGTCACGCCCACACCATTCACACGATGAAAGGCTTCACGCCCCCCTAAAATCTCTCGAGCGCCAAGATGATAAGCGTTGAGAAAAGCATTCTATTCGCAGCAATTGTAGGTGGTGGATGTGCTGGCCTGACAGCAGCATATCGTCTCGAACAGGGAGGCGCCAAGGATCTAGCGATTCTGGAACCAAATGAGTCGAGACATGACCACATCTGGGCCTATTGGGATGATGGCGGAGCAGACTTACTGCCCGCAAGGCACCTCGCAACTGGGCATTGGAAAAACTGGGATTTCATAACTGATAGTGACGCCGTCCGTCTCCACGGCGACAGGTTTGTTTACCGGGCGGTTTCTTCGTCCTCCTTTGAGAACTTCGTCAGAGAAAATTTACGAGATGTTAAACAAATCAGAGAAAAGGTTATTTCAGCGGATAAGTTGCGCGAATGTTTTGAGATTTCATTAGATAGTGGACGCATAATTTACGCCAAAAATTTGCTCGACAGCCGTTCGCCGCCAATTTGTGAGGGTGACTTTCTCCAGCACTTTTTGGGCTGGCAGGTTCGTGCCGACGCACCAACATTTGATGAGGAGACGGCAACTCTGATGGATTTTCGTGTTTCTCAAGACCAAGGGATCCACTTCATCTACCTCCTACCGTTCAACTCTCGTGAAGCCCTCGTGGAGTCTACGGTTTTATCTTGTGAGCCATTATCCGATAATTGGTATGAGAGACAGATTACTGATTACTTATCTGTGAGATTTCCCCAAGCCAAAACAAGGATCACAAAAAAAGAAAAAGGCATAATTCCTCTCGTTCGATACTCGCGTTTGGATGCCTTGGGGGAGCCAATTGGAGTTAGGGCAGGAGCTTTAAGAGCGTCGAGTGGTTACGCCTTTTCACAGATACAAAGACAGATTTTTCAGATGTTTAACTTATCAAACTCCGAAAAGATTGGCTTTGACGGACTTTTGCCGGCCAAACCCGGATGTAGTCATGTTGAAAGCTGGATGGACCGTGTTTTTTTAGAGGTTTTGCAGGGTAGACCGGAGCAAGCACCGAAGTTGTTTCTAAATATAGCATCAGGAATCGATGGTGATGCTTTTGCTAGGTTTATGCGTGGGTACGGTGACCTACGGGGGCGTTTCAATCTGATGAGAAGCCTTCCGACTCGCTTATTTTTCTCTGCCATATTCAAGAGAAGCGCTCCTTGATCCTCGAATATTTAATACCGATAGCTATTATTGTTTTCGTCGGCTTTCCACATGGTGCAGTAGACGGAGTTTTGATTTTGCTGGCGGCGGGCCGAAGTTGGCGGCGTGCAGTAGCACTTTTTGCCGGTTATTTGTTCGTTGGGCTTGGAACCGCTGGTATTTGGATATCAGAGCCGGTTATTGGCTTGCTCCTGCTTATAGCGCTTTCCGTGTACCATTTCGGTCGGTTGGATACGGTCAGTTCATTGGAACTGCCCCTCAGAACGTTGAGAGGATTAGCGTTGGGTGCGCTTCCCGTTGTGGTGATTTCACAGATCCATCAGACCGAAGTGGAGTATTTATTTCAGATTATAACAAATCGAGACGTTGGCTTTTTGGTCGGTGCGCTCGAAGTAATGACCATGGCTTGGGCTGCTCTAATTGTTTGGCTAGCGACTGTAAGGAAGGTCTTTTCGTGGGGGCAATTATTTGAAATATCGGCAGTGAGTTGCGTGCTGCTTATTTTACCTCCCCTTTGGGGATTCGCATTTTATTTCTGCGCTATTCACAGTTTCCGACACGTTCGGAATGTGAAAAATTCGATTTCAACGGTAAGCAAAAACGACTGGATCGTTGTCTGGGGTCTTACAATTTTGAGCGCGTTACTCGTACTAGTCGGGCTCACTTGGTTTAATAACGGAGGCCTCTACAAGGGTCTTATTCAGTCTACATTTATCGTTCTAGCATCTCTCACGATGCCGCATATGGTTTTGATAGACGGTTTTCGAATTCTCGAAAAATTGGACCGCGGAAGGATCTATAGAGATAACTAAAGCGCTATATCTTGGGCATTGGAAAAATAAGTTTCAGCTTTTAACTAGTTTGGGAGATGGTTGATGTGCCTTGTCTTCCCTTCAAACAACGACGACATACATAGATCCCGAAAGAGCATGCGATGGCCTTTGAAGCGGGCGGTCTAAAGCCCAGCGAACTATTTTACCTGTAATGGAGATCTGGTTTGGTTGGCTCAAAACCCACAAAGCTAAAAATTCTCTCCACCGCTCTGATAGTCGTTTCCTGCTTGCTATCAGTCAGTTCGGTTGCGCACCCAGATGCAAAGGGAGTGGTGAAAGAGCGAATGGTAGCAATGAAAGCTCTAGCCTCCTCCATGAAGGCTCTAAGTCAGGTAAAGAGCGGCAAAATGCCGATTGCCGCCTCGTCAAAAATCAGTGAGAAGATCATTGAGCTGAGCAAATTGATCCCTGAACAATTTCCAGCGGGAACATATTCCTTCCCCAGTGAAGCCAGCCCAAAGATAGATAGTGAACGAGCGCGTTTTGAGCGAATAGCCGCAAGATTAGGAGAGGCCGCTTCTACGATTCCAAAAATTGCACAGGCAAGAGATTTAAAAAAATTTACATCGTCTTTTAGAGACATAGGTAAAACGTGCTCTGACTGCCATAAAGCATTTCGCGTGAAGAGGTAGCGGTAACGCGAATAAGGCTACGAGACGCCGCTCCGATTAATTTGGATTTTCTTGCCATGAAAAACACTTCCCGCCGACAAGCAACCGGTCTGATTTTCGCCGGCTTTATCTCAGCCAACACTTGGCTTGGGGTTGGGTCGCCTGCAGCGGCGGCAACACGGGGAGTAGTGTTCAAATCGCCCTCCTGTGGCTGTTGCACTGAGTGGGTTAAGGTCCTGAGGCGCGCGGGTATCAACCTCGAGGTTAAGGACGTCGAGTCGCTCTCAAAGATAAAAAAAATGTTACAGGTTCCAGCAGCGTTACAATCCTGTCACACGGCGATAATAGGTAATTATGTGGTCGAAGGGCATGTGCCCGTCCGTGAGATAAAGAGGTTACTCGATGAAAAACCGAAGGCTACAGGAATTGCAGTGCCAGGCATGCCCATTGGGTCCCCTGGTATGGAACAGGGTGTCCGAAGAGAGTCTTACCAAGTTTTTCTTTTTCGAGATGGTGGTAATCGTGTCTTCGCTGAATATTGATGGGTAACGCTATTAATATTAGTC